>NZ_JAAMNS010000002.1:0-668993 GCF_011066175.1 Paenibacillus sp. EKM211P | reverse complement strand
GTGTGGCGGAATTGGCAGACGCGCGCGACTCAAAATCGTGAGGGAAACCGTGGAGGTTCGAGTCCTCTCACCGGCATCTATTTCGGGATGTAGCTCAGCTTGGTAGAGCACCTGGTTTGGGACCAGGGGGTCGCATGTTCAAATCGTGTCATCCCGATTCAAAAGAAAGTCGCTGGAAGCAGCGGCTTTTTTGTTTATGTTATTATCTTTTGTATAATTAAGTAATCTTCAGGTCACACTAACACAAAAAGTGGGACGGAAGGGATTACTGTGAAGCGATTAAGTTGGAAAAAACAGATGAAACGGCGCTGGAAACAGTGGAGAAGAGCAGTGTGGGCATGTACTATTTTTAGTGCGGCTTGTTTACTGGCAGGTTTGGGCGTTCTGTTTTCGAATCATATGCAGGCTATGCTGTCGCAACCACTGGCTACTCCCGTTATGGCAGAGGTGGAAATGGAGGAGTTATCATATAGCCCGACCGAAGACCGCTCCCCACAGATGCAGCTATTGCAAAGTATTCGTGCTTCCGGTATAAGCAGGAAGACCCGTTTGTTAACTACCTACGTATGTGGCACGGAGACCACTTCCTTGGGAACGTTAAGTTCAAAGCAGCTGGAAAATTTGCTGAAGCAACATCCCGATTGGAAGGGAAGGCTTAATACTAAAGGAGAAGTGTGGCTGGAGCGCAGAGTGGAAGATTTGTCAGAGTCATGCAAAGAGCGCGCATATATGGGCTTAAGCACTGATGGGCAGCTTACACTGTTTGAAGGGCTACCTAAAAAGGAAAAAGTAATTCGTACCTTTTTTCAATTGGATATAGGGTCCATGGAGACGGCCTTGCCGGAAGGGGTATATAAACAACTTCAGCAGGGAATCCGTGTACAGGATATAAATGAGTATAACAGTGTAATCTCCACTTTTAGTGATTTTGCAGTGGAGCGAACACAGAGGGTATTAAAGCAGCATTATTGATTACACCAAGTACGGAGACGTTAGGCTTTGCCCACGAGGTGAGGTTTGTAGCGTCTCTTTTTATGTTTTCACTCATGGTTAAACTTTTTCCTCTATTAGATACAAAGTTTTGTTATAATAAAAAGAACGACACATATGTTCGCTTTATATGGGATTTGGTCATGTATATTGACGATAGTGCTGGCTGTTGGTTAGTTACGTCATGTTTGAGCGATAGGGGAGAGATTTTTTTGCGTTTTCTAGGAATTGATCCGGGTATTGCCATTGTGGGCTTCGGATTTGTAGACAAGGTTGGTAGTAAGGTGGTTCCTGTGCAGTATGGCTGCATCCAGACGGAGGCACACACCCCCGAAGAAGACAGGCTGCTTCATGTATATGAAGGCATGTTGCAATTAATTGATAAGTATAAGCCGGATGCGGTAGCATTGGAGAAGCTCTTTTTTAATCGCAACGTTACAACGGCTATGTCCGTAAGTCAGGCACGTGGAGTGCTGGTATTAGCTGCCAAACAACGTAATTTGCCTATAGGGGAATACACGCCGATGCAGGTAAAGCAGGCTATTGTAGGGTATGGCAAGGCGGAGAAGAAGCAGGTACAGGAGATGGTTAGAATGTTTCTAAAGCTCCAGGCTGTGCCCAAACCGGATGATGTAGCGGATGCTTTGGCAGTGGCTATTTGTCATGCGCATTCCTATGGACTAAATTCAAAATTAAATGAGGTATTACGAAAATGATAGATTTCTTGCGTGGTTCTGTAGCTCACTTGGAAAATGAATATGTCGTTTTGGATGTGCATGGTGTAGGGTATCGGGTATTTTGTCCCAATCCTTACGCGTTCGCCAAAACGGAAGGACCGGTGGTTATTTACACTCATCATCATGTAAGGGAAGATGCTATTTTACTGTTTGGGTTTGCAACCCGTGAGGAGCAGCAATTATTCCGTAAACTGATCGATGTATCTGGTATTGGACCGCGTGTGGCACTTGGGATTTTGGGAGGCGGTACGCCTGCTCATGTGGTGACGGCGATTTACCAGGAGAATATCACATTTCTCACCAAATTACCGGGAATCGGTAAAAAGACGGCACAACGCATGATTCTAGATTTGAAAGACAAGCTGGACGGTATTGGGGCGTTGGGAATGGCTACCGGATTGTTTGCGGAGCCTGTTGTAGAAGAAGGCGAAGGTTCGTATTGGAGTGAGGCGCGTGAGGCGCTTAAGGCGCTCGGTTACACGGATGCTGAGTTAGATAAGGTATGGAGCAAAATGAAGAAAGATGCGAAACCTGATGATTCTGCCGACATTTTGATGAAACGGGCTTTGCAACTGTTGTTTGCCGGATAGGACGCTGATGTCCGTGGATAGGATTCTGGTAAAAAGAGGAGCGATGGAATATGGATGACCGGATTATTTCCGCCAATTTGATGATGGAAGACCAGACGGCGGAGTTAAGCCTTCGCCCCCGTTATCTAAATGAATATATCGGGCAAAATCAGGTTAAGGAAAATCTGAAAGTATATATTGAAGCAGCCAAGATGCGTAAAGAAGCATTGGACCATGTATTATTGTACGGACCGCCTGGATTGGGTAAAACCACGCTGGCTAACATTATCGCCAATGAGTTGGGGGTTAATTTACGTACGACTTCAGGCCCTGCAATTGAAAGACCAGGAGATTTGGCAGCATTGCTGACCAACCTGCAAGAGGGGGATGTTTTGTTCATTGATGAAATTCATCGCCTTCATCGTACAGTGGAAGAAGTGATGTATCCGGCGATGGAAGATTTTGCGTTGGACATTATGATTGGCAAAGGTCCGAGTGCACGTTCGGTGCGTTTGGATTTGCCTCCCTTTACTCTTATAGGTGCTACTACACGCGCTGGGTTGCTCTCTGCGCCATTACGTGACCGGTTTGGCGTTATTAGTCGGTTAGAGTTTTATACGACAGACGAGCTGGCTTACATCGTGTCTAGGAATGCGGATATTATGGAAATTGAGATTGTCGGGGACGCGGCGGAGGAAATTGCATTGCGTTCACGGGGAACACCGCGGATTGCCAACCGACTGTTAAAAAGGGTACGTGATTTTGCCCAAGTGGCCGGAGACGGTATTATTCATTCAGAGTTGGCTGCTGAGGCACTAAGGAGACTTCAAATAGATCCACTCGGGCTGGATGAAATTGATCATAAAATGCTTAAGGCTATGATTCATTCATTCCGGGGCGGACCTGTAGGATTGGACACCATTGCTGCGACCATTGGCGAAGAGAGCCAGACGATTGAGGATGTGTATGAGCCTTATTTGTTACAAATTGGTCTTTTACAAAGAACACCTCGGGGACGAACGGTGACTCCGGCGGCATATGCTCACCTTGGAATTCCAATGCCAACAGACCCACGGTGACTAGAAAACCATGGTGCACTTTTAAAAATCATTGAATGCTATTCGTAAGTATGGCGATATGAAATGGATAGACAGATAAATTGAGGTAAGAAGTGTGTAAGTCCGATTCGAGCGGGTTCAAAATTTGGTTTATTCCGCCGATGTATTTAAAGGAAAATACGCAGGTCGAGATCCGATAAATCATGTAATAAAAGTGCTAGTCAGCTAGAATTGGGGGAGCTAGAAATGAGTGGAGAAACATTGAACCGAAAAAAAACTTTCGGAGCGTGGACAGGCGGCTTCAAACGAGCAGCAGTTATTATGGTATTAGCTACAGCTTGCATACCTTGGTCTTCGGGCGTTCACGCTGCTGCCGCCCAAGAAGATATTCGTGTAGTGATCTTTGCGGATCTAGGTAGTAAATATAAAGCGACAGTCCCCGCTGTAACTTTGAAATCATCAGGAAGCCTGAGTGTCGGCCAGAACAGTGGGGGAAGCTTTCAGGCTTGGATGGGACTGCCGGACAGTACGGCTCGTTTTAGTGTAGACAGCTATCGAGTGAAGGTATTTGAAGGAAATGAAGCGACTGCGATAAAAGCGGCTCAAGCTCTGCAAAAGACTAATGATAAACCTACTGTTTTTATCGGTTCAAAAAACGGTAGCTCTGTCTATCAAGTGTATGCAGGATTATATGCTAGTGAACAGTCGGCACAGGCTGCTGTGCAGCGGATTTCCTCAGCAACCGGAGCACAGGCCGAAGTTAAGGGAAACAAACATTGGTCGACGGGAAGCTACGGAACCGAGCAGGAGGCTAATCTTGTTCGCACGACTATTGCTGCCGCAGGCTTTGATGCTTTTACAGTAATTCAATCAAGAGGCCAGTACGCTGTATGGGTTGGAGAAGAAAGTAATGACAGCAAGCTGTCGGCCTTGAAAACAGAACTGGAGAGCAAGCAGCCCAGACTCACCCTTTCCAAAGTGAATACTACTCAAACTGGTCTGATTCTAAGACAGGAAGCAGGAGTAACGACAGGCTCACAGGCGATGTCTCATTACATGCTAAGTGGCTCTAATAACAGCAAGGTAATTGTCAACGGCGGTAATAATGGAATCCAAGTGGTCGAAAGATCACAGCGTACATATCGCGGCGACATGGAGATTGGCATGACGTCAGGACAGCTGGCGCTTGTAAATGAAGTCCCTTTGGAGCAGTATTTGTATTCCGTAGTAGGAGCAGAGGTCTATTCTTCATGGCCAGATGAAGCGCTCAAGGCTCAAGCGGTAGCTGCTCGCAGTTATGCGCTTGCCCAAGGCAATCGGTTTCAGATCGGCAATGTGGTAGATGGCACCCTAAGCCAAGCTTACAACGGTAAGAGCTCAGAACATGCGAATGTCAACGAGGCTGTAGATGCAACAGCTGGTGAAGTTATTAAGAGTGGCGGCAAAGTGGTCGAAGCTGTATTCTCTTCTAATGCGGGCGGTGTGACAGCAGATGCTTCCGAGGTGTGGAATAGTGGTGGTGAAGCGTTTGCGAGCGTGGACAGCTCGGGAGATACTTCGGCACAAAAAGGAGCACAAGAGTGGTATCACGTACTTCTCTCCAGTGGCAAGACAGGCTATATTCGCGAGGATAATGCTAAGGAGCTGGAGGGAGTTACAGAAGCAGGGTTAGACAAAATCACCGTCACTGCGGAAAATACAAATGTGCGTCCTATTCCCCAAATCCAATCAACGGTTACACCCGTAGCAAAGGCGCAGCCGGGCGAAGAGATGATTGTTTTGGAAAAGGTGCCTCAATCCGGAGACTATGCATGGGTTAGAGGCCCCTTTACAGTAGCTCAAATTGCTAAGTCCTTGCAAGGAAAAATAACTGGCACGGTACCATCCTCTATTAATCACCTTGATGTCACCAAACGAGGTCCGTCAGGGCGAGTATTGGAGGTTGAAGCAGATGGCACCCCTTTAAAAGTGAAATATCCGGACATGTATCGCTCAGCGATGGGGGGACTGCCGAGCACACTGTTTGATATTGCGAGTACCGGCAGTTATACTGTATTAGGCGCTGATGGAGCTACTACTCATATAAGCGGCACACAAGGCACCCAAATTCTGTCTGCATCTGGCACCAGCACTTCAAGTGGTAACGGGGTGGTCGTCATGAATGAAGATCGCCATGCACGAGTCATCGACAAAACGCAAAGCTTTATTTTTACAGGTAAAGGGAATGGTCATGGCTTGGGCTTATCACAATGGGGGGCCAATGGTTTGGCAGAGCAGGGGTATGATTACAAGAAAATTTTGCAACACTATTACAAAAATGTGGATATAGTTAAGGACTGACCAATATATGAACGTAAACGACTACGATTTTGAACTACCTGAAACATTAATTGCACAGACGCCTTTGCTTGAGCGGACCGCTTCTAGATTACTGACGTTAAACAAAAACAACGGCGAAGTGGGACATCATACATTTTCGGATATTGTGCAGTATCTTCAGCCAGGGGATACGCTGGTTCTGAATGATACCAGAGTAATTCCTGCACGTTTGTTTGGCATCAAGCAAGACACTGGGGCTAAGGCCGAGGTTCTGCTGCTTAAACAACTGGAGGGAGACCGATGGGAAGCATTGGTGAAACCCGGCAAAAAGCTGAAAAAGGGAGCTGTTATTGTTTTCGGTGATGAGCTGAAGGCGGTTATTGAGGAAGAAGGAGATATGGGCGGAAGGGTACTTTCATTTTCATATGATGGTATTTTTCAGGAGATTCTGGATCGCTTGGGGCAGATGCCGCTTCCTCCGTATATCAAGGAACAGCTGGATGATCGTGAGCGGTATCAAACCGTTTATGCTCGGCACGAAGGTTCTGCTGCGGCACCAACGGCAGGGTTACATTTTACAGAAGAATTACTGGACCAAATTAAAGAGAAGGGCGTTACGGTTGCCTTTATCACACTTCATGTCGGTTTAGGGACGTTCAGACCGATGTCGGTGGATACGATTGAAGAACATGTTATGCATGAAGAATACTATTCATTGTCACAGGAAACGGCAGATATACTCAATGCAACCAAGGCACGCGGTGGGAGAGTCGTGGCAGTGGGAACAACCAGTTGCCGAACGCTGGAGACGGTGGGCAATAACTTCGTAGATGGTGTGCTACAGGCCAGCAGTGGCTGGACACAGATTTTTATTTATCCAGGCTATGAATTCCGTGTGGTGGATGCAATGATTACGAATTTCCATTTGCCTAAGTCCACCTTGGTTATGCTGGTCAGCGCACTAGCTGGCAGAGAGAATATTATGCATGCTTACCAGGAGGCGATTGACCAAAAATATCGGTTCTTTAGCTTCGGGGACGCTATGTTCATTTATTAATTAAGGATGGTAGAGAAAATATGGCACCAGCAATAAGATACGAACATATTAAGACCTGCAAGCAATCAGGAGCACGTCTGGGGCGTGTACACACCCCCCACGGAGTTATTGAGACTCCAACCTTTATGCCTGTGGGAACTCAAGCAACTGTTAAAACGATGAGCCCTGAGGAACTGAAAGCGATGGATGCTCAAATTATTTTGAGTAATACGTACCATCTGTTTCTTCGTCCTGGTCATGATATTGTCCGTGAAGCGGGCGGACTGCACAAGTTTATGAATTGGGATCGTCCTATTTTAACAGACAGCGGCGGATTCCAAGTGTTTTCCTTAAGTGAAATGCGTAAAATTTCAGAGGAAGGTGTTCATTTTCGCTCTCATTTAAATGGAGATAAGAAGTTTCTTTCTCCGGAAGTGGCGATGGAAGTCCAAAACTCACTTGGCTCGGATATTATGATGGCCTTCGATGAATGTCCACCGTTTCCGGCTGAGTATGAATACGTGAAAAAGTCACTGGAACGTACCAGCCGTTGGGCTGAGCGTTGTTTGGAGGCACATGCACGTCCTCACGATCAAGGTCTGTTCGCCATTGTACAAGGAGGCATGCATGAAGATCTGCGTAAGCAAAGTGCTGCAGATTTGACTTCCATGGATTTCCCGGGGTATGCTATTGGTGGACTGAGTGTAGGTGAACCTAAGCATTTGATGTATGAAGTGCTCGATTATACGGTTCCTCTGCTTCCTACCAACAAACCACGTTATCTGATGGGCGTAGGTTCGCCGGATGCTTTGATTGAAGGCTCCATTCGTGGTGTGGATATGTTCGACTGTGTACTTCCAACCCGAATTGCTCGCAATGGGACAACGATGACAAGTCAAGGACGTCTTGTCGTTCGGAATGCGAATTATGCAAGCGATTTTGGTCCGCTTGATCCGGCTTGTGATTGCTACACTTGTCGCAATTATTCACGTGCTTACTTGCGACATTTAATTAAAGCAGATGAAACCTTCGGGCTCCGACTGACAACGTATCATAACTTGCATTTCTTAATACAATTGATGCGTAATGTCAGACAAGCGATTATGGATGACAGGCTGCTTGATTTCCGCGATGAATTTTTTGAGCAGTACGGTCTTCATGATAATGATAAAGGCTTTTAAGTTTTAGGGGAGAGTATACGAAAGGGGGATTTAATGTGTTTCATTTTGCTACAGCTGCGACTGCACCTGGTGGAGCTGGCGGACTTTTTCAAATGATCTGGCCACTGGCTCTGATGTTTGTAATCTTCTATTTCTTGCTGATTCGTCCGAATCAGAAAAAACAAAAGCAGCGTCAATCGATGCTTCAAGCTTTGAAAAAGGGAGATAAAGTAATTACAATTGGAGGTCTTCACGGTACAATTGTGGAGATTACGGACGATGTGGTTGTTTTGCGTGTGAATGATGTGACAAAGCTGACCTTTGACCGCAGTGCAATTAGTAATGCGATTGCAAAAGACACTGCAACTGAGGAAGTTGTTTCTAAATCGTAATATGCGATTGTAATGCAAAAACCGAGCCTTTGAGGAGGCTCGGTTTTTTTGTGTTGCATACATGTCGACTTACTTGCTGAAGTTAATGCCAAACATCCCGCCACCTGCTCCTATGACAAACGCGATTCCTAAGTGCATTAGGTCTTTACCGTTCATGCCTGCATCCAATGCCAAAAAACCGACCAGAAGAACGATTAGTCCATACAGAATGCCAGTAATACCGCCTTGATACCAGCCTTTGTTCGTGGATCTTTTACCAGCGACGAAGCCGCCAGATAGCATGGCGAATGCGTGGACGATGTACGTATACAATGATAAATCCTGTTCTTGCATCTGTGTCATCCACAAAAGTATTGAAAGAATCAATGCGCCAAACAGCATCCATGCAAAGGCATAAAATAAGCCGGATAAAATGGGATGGGCCAGACGAAACGAACACCAGCGGCGAATGAGCTCCATGGATAATTCCTCCTGTACCAAGGTTTGAACTATTATCATTCTATGGCCAAGCTTCCCGGGTTAGTACCAAGTCGTAAGCAGTCTTTCTCTTTATTTCAATAATTTAGCCTTTTGTTTTTTGTATGAGCCAAGTGAGGAACGGTCAGAATACGTGTACAATGAACGACTAATGTCTTGTCGCAAGTACAGGAGAGGAGGCGAACCTATTGAGTCACGATATATTTGCTCATATTTTTCGGACGCTGCTCATGTATTTTATTGTATATCTGGTGATGCGCTTGATGGGTAAAAGGGAGATCGGAAAACTGTCTGTTTTCGATCTCGTCATATCCATTATGATTGCGGAAATTGCTGTGTTCAGCCTGGAGGATATAAAACGTCCACTTTATGAAGGGTTGATTCCTTTAGGAGTGCTGTTAATTTTGCAAATCGGGATTTCCTATTTCAGTCTGAAAAGTCGGCGTCTGCGCTTACTATTTGATGGTAGGCCCAGTGTATTGTTCTCCAATGGACAACTAAACAAGGACGAAATGGCGAAGCAGCGTTATAACTTAGATGACTTGCTGTTACAACTTCGTGAACAAAATATAGAAAGTTTGGACGAGGTTGAATATGTCATTCTGGAAACAACAGGTAAACTCACGGTGATTAGCAAGGATATTTACGATGGCGCTAAACGCGAAAAAATAAAGCAGGAACAAAGCGAGAATAATTTGATAAGCAAAGAGCACCAGGAAAATAGAGTCCACCCTTCTCCACAAATCGGTGGAAAGTTTAGATATGAGGGACTGCCGATTCCATTAATTATGGATGGCAAGGTGCTGGATCGAAATTTGGAACGGATGGATATGAACCGTTTTTGGCTTAAAAATCAGATTCAAGCGAAGGGACACAAAGATTTTAAGGATGTTTTCTTATGCTCGGTCAACCATAGAGGGGATGTATATATTACACCGCCAGTCTATGGAGAATCTTCAGATTAAGCTTTTTTATGCTTTAAACCATCTTCTCAGGATTGGAATGCGTGTGAGGTTGTCCCAGTCGATCATTTTGATCAAGGTCATCAGGAAAAGGTACAGAATAATTCCCAAGCCTGCGGCAAAAATAAACTGGAGCCACATTTGATCGAAAATCGTTAAATGTCTGTAGGTATATAATACCGCTGCCGCCATAATGATCATGCCTATCCCGGTTTTCCAGAAGTCAAGTAAACGTACACGAAAGCGAAGCAGTCTGCTGACACTGAAGCCATGTAGGAGGGTAACGATAGCACTGTTAATACAGATGGCGATGACAGCTCCGTAGATACCGTACTGAGGCTGAGAAGCAAGCCATACAATCAGCACAATTTTGATAATGGCTCCGATAAAGGTGTTCAATAAGGCACTTCCAGGGCGATCTAACGCCTGAAGTGCTGCCTGAAGCGGGGCCTGAATGTACATAAAAAGTGCAAAGGGGGCCATGAGTTTAAGCATGCCTGCAATATCGCCGTTATTGTAGAGCAGCAGACACAGCGGCTCTGCTAATACATACATAATTACGGCAAATGGAGCTCCTGCGACTAAAGCAAGTCGAAGCGATTGATGCAAACGTTTGTGAATGGCAGTAATATGCCCTTTCGCTGCTGCTTCGGATAACGAAGGCACGAGTGAAACAGCCAGCGAACTGGTAAGGGCCCCAGGTAGTAATAACACAGGAATAACCATGCCTTGCATGGCTCCATATTGTGCGGTTGCCACGCCAGTTGCAATGCCTGCTACGGCGAGGCTACGCATGCATAAGATAGATTCGAGCAAATAAGATAAGGAACCGACAAGCCTTCCAGCAGTAACGGGAACGGATATCGACATAAGACGTGACAAAACGGATAATTGCTCGGTATGAACCTTTGGGGTTAAAGGGGCCTTTGGTTGAAGAATGTGATCTTTTCGCTGGTTCCAGGCATATTGCCACAGCAGCACAACCATGCCAATGAATTCACCCGCCAAAGCACCGAGCATGGCACCTGCAGCAGCGTAGGCTACACCATAAGGAAGTAACAAGTAAGCAAACCAAATGACGCAAAAAATGCGCATGACGGTTTCCGCAATGGAGGAACTTGCGGAAGGAATCATATTTTGTTTTCCTTGAAAATAGCCCCTATAAGCTGAGGAAACAGCAACAATGACAATCATTGGGCTCATACTTACGAATGTATAATACACACGGCTGTCGGTCAGGAGATGGCTTGTGATCCAAGGTGCAAACACAAGACAGATTGCCATGGCGATCAGGCTGAGTGTAATGGTGAAGCGCAAGCTAGTGTGCAAAATACGCCGTGACATCTCGGGTTGCCCCGCCGTTTCAGCTTCAGCTACAAGCTTGGCTACCGCAAGAGGGATGCCCCCAGTAATAAGAGTCACTAGTACAATAAAAAAGGGATACCCCTGCTGGTACAAGCCGACTCCTTCGGGGCCGATGATACGCGGGAGTGCGATTCGGGGAATAAAACCCAGTAGCCGATTGATGATTCCCGCTGCCAATAAAATAATTGCTCCATGAATGAATGTCTGCTTTTTCAATCGCAACTCCCTCTTCCCCAAAATGAAATTCTGCGTCTATGTGTTTCCTTAGAAGATATGCTGGACCTGTCCATGTTCATGACAAGCTTTTCAGCTTAGAAAGAAGGTGATCCAGACTACAAGAGGGAGAGTGGTGAATTCTGCTATTGACGAGCGAAATGAATGCATATATTGTTGATTTACGGCTATTTTTCGACGAAAAGAAGGGTTTTCCAAGATCAGGACAGAAATGTTCTATAAAGCAGTCAATAACCCCGCTAATTGCTGATCTGCGGAACCGATAGTCGCTGGGAGGAGGAACGACCATCGTGGGTATGGAAGAGCTGGATGAGCAGGATTGGGATGACGCAATTGAGATACTCTGTCAAAGTAAGGCAGACGAGCTGATTCTCGTAGGCTATGAACATGTCACCAGTAAGGACGTGTGGAATTGCGTCAGCCATAAATATGAAAAGGAGGGTATTCCTCCGCTGCACAAGCTCGTTAACGATATACTTTCCCTTAAAGCGACGAGCTTTATGAACTATTTGACGATGTCCGCATTACGGGGCTCCACTTTCGAATAGAAGGGGGTCTTTTTTTGCGTTCAAATTGACTGCTTTTTGAGGGGTAGCTATAATAGGAATATTGAGAATGAAAGGGGAACATGGGACGGAATGAAAAGAATTCTAAGTTTCATCGTGGTCGTGCTCATAACTACTGGTGTTATGGTCGGGACAAGCCCGGGCCTACTAAAAAGTTTAAAATTAGGCCTCGATTTAAAGGGAGGCTTTGAAATTTTATATGAAGCCCAGCCTTTGGAAGCCGGGCAGCGTGTAACCAGCCAGTCTCTGATACAAACAGCACAAAGCTTGGAGAGACGTATTAATGCGCTTGGTACGACTGAGCCGGAAGTAACAACTGAGGGGAGCAATCGGATTCGCGTGCGGCTTGCTGGTGTCTCTAATGAGGCGGAAGTCCGCTCCATGCTGAAAAAACCCGCAGAGTTAACCTTCCGTAGTGCAACGGCAGCAGATGCTAAAAAGCCGGGTCAATACAGCAAAATTGAGCTCCGCGGTAATGATTTTGTGGAGAATGGTGCAGTGGTAGGCTATGATCAGCTGAACAAGCCTGAGATTAGTATCAAAGTAAAAGACAAAGCTAAATTTGCAGAAATCACAAAGCGACTTATGAATAAAGAGTTGGCTATTTTCCTGGATGATGAATTACTGTCTGCACCTACAGTCCGTAGTGAATTGACGGATGGCAGTGCTTCGATTACAGGTAGCTACACACGTGATGAGGCGAACAAGCTAGCAGATACGATCAACCTGGGTGCTCTTCCGCTTAAACTGACGGAAAAATATTCTCAGAGTGTAGGAGCTACACTGGGTCAGTTGTCACTGGATCAGACGATCCGTGCCGGTTTGATCGGTTCGGTCATCATTCTGATCTTTATGATTGCAATGTTCCGTGTACCGGGACTGATAGCTAGCTTCTGTCTCATCGTTCATACCTGGCTGGTGCTTGCGATTTTTTATTTGGGCGGTTTCGTGCTCACACTTCCGGGTATCGCAGCCTTCGTGCTCGGGATCGGGATGGCGGTGGATGCCAATATCATTACGTATGAACGGATTAAAGAAGAAATCAAGTCAGGCAAAACGATTCGTTCTTCTGTCATTGCAGGCAGTAAGGCATCGTTCCGTACTGTTATGGATGCCAATATTACGACAATTATAGCGGCAGCCGTCATGTTTGGTCTGGGTACAGGCTCCGTTCGAGGATTCGCTCTCGTGCTCATCGTTGATATTGTCGTGAGTATTTTGACAAATATCTTCTTCTCGCGCTTCTTGCTCAATCTGCTGGTTAAAGCAGATGCTGTGAAGAAGGCCAAGTATTTTGGTGTGAAGGAGAGTGATATCAGTGCGCTTTAATTGGGACTATAAATATGTCAAGATGAGCAAGTGGTTTTACACGTTCTCGATTATTATCACATTGCTTGGTATTTTGAGCTTATCGATATTTGGTTTGAATTACGGGGTTGATTTCCGTTCCGGTTCCAACGTGGATGTTAATTTGACTAAGACAGTTACACAAGAACAGATTCAAGCTTTGCTGAACAAGAACGGGATCGGCAAAGAGGTGGATTATACACCAGGTAAAGAGCGTTTCGGCATTCGTTTTTCACAGGTATTAACGGATCAGCAAGTGAATGAATTCAAAACCTCTTTTAACAAAGAGCTTGATCCGAAGGCATCATTTGAGGTCAATACGGTGGATACGGAAATGGCGCAAGAGCTGGAGCAAAATGCAATCTGGGCGATTTTGCTGGCCTCTGTGGCTATTGCTATCTACATTTCGATCCGGTTTGAATGGCGTTTTGCGGTTGCTGCAATTGTTTCGCTGCTGCATGATGCGTTTCTCGTCATTAGTATATTCTCGATTTTCCGGCTTGAGGTGGATTTGACCTTTATTACGGCTATTCTGACAATTGTCGGTTTCTCCATTAATGACACCGTCGTTATTTTTGACCGTATTCGGGAAAATCTGCGATTTGCAAAGAAAAAGTCCAGAACCGACTTGGAGCAAGTCGTCGATCACAGTATTGCACAGACAATGACGCGTTCACTCGCAACTGTGTTTACAGTGTTTATTGCCTCCGTCTGCCTATTCATTTTTGGCGGCGAGTCCATTCGGATGTTCTCGCTTGCGATGGTTATCGGTTTGCTGTTCGGTGCTTACTCTTCCATCTTCATTGCCAGCCCGCTGTGGGTAGCTTTGAAGGGAAAACAAAAGACGTCAACAACTGGTGGAGCGGCCAAAACTGCAAAGTCTTAAGTTACGCAAATACCAGTAGTATAAATTAAAGAGAAAGCCGCGTCTGCTTGGGCGCGGTTTTCTAAGGTTTTAAGAATTCGGTTATATTGGATTGGAGCTTTATCGGGAAATGGTTAGTTCAGGATTGAGGGGGAAACGTTGTGAATAGCGAACGCAGCCGATCATTAGAAACTGCGGCGTTGAGCGGAATTGTAGGCAATCTCGCGCTGGCTGTTCTAAAGGGAACCGTCGGTTATGCAGCAAACAGCAAGGCGTTGATGGGGGATGCACTGCACACGGCTGCGGATAGTGCTTCCCGTTTGCAGGAGATGCTGTTTTCCAAGGGTGGTACAGATCACGGAATGCTGGCGCGGTTGCGGAACGGTGAAAAAGTTCGGACGGTTATATCTGTGGTGCTGGCTATTTTAGTGCTGATGAGCGGACTTCAACTAGCTATTTCTGCTATTCGTTCATTAAGCAGTTCGGAACCGCAAGCTCCCGGTTTGTACGCATTAATTACCGTGTTTATTGCTTTGGTGTTGAGAGAAGCGTTGTTTCAGTTTCAATATCGCTACTCGATTAAACACGGCCATAAAGCGGAAGCGGATCGGTACGCTAACCATGAACGGTACTCGCTATATGCATCGCTGATTGCATTGATCGGCATGATCGGTGCAATGACTGGCGAGGCAATGGAGTGGCCTGCATTGTTATATCTTGATCCAACTGCAGCTTTGCTGGTAGCCTGTCTGGTGTTGCGTAAAGGATATCTCATGGTAATGAATACCGCATACCAGGTGCCTGCACAGCCCTTGCAGGAGGAAGACTCCCAGCGCTTTATGGAGACGATTCAACGGGTATATGGTATTGTAACGGTTGAACACTTACATGCTCAGGAAACGGGTCATTTCATAACAGTGGATGTAACGATAAGTGTTAACCCGCGGATTACGGTGCAGGAGGCGCAGGAAATTGCTGATCGAGCCAAAAATTTACTGTTAGCCCGTTTTCCACAGGTGACTCATGTACAAATGCAGTTCATTTCTTACCAAGCCGGGTATCCTTATAAATCCAACTATGAACTGCCAGATAATGATGCGTCGTCCTTGCTTCAATAAGGCAGGCCGACTATGAAAGAAAGGTGAATAGGATTGCTTCATTCGCAGTACAGATGGAAGACCCCGGAGGTTAACCTGGAAGCGGCTCAGCCGTTAACAGAAGAGCTGGGGATTTCACCATTGTTGTCCCGGCTTTTAGTGAACCGGGGCGTCACTACGGCCGGGGAAGCAAACCGCTTTTTGTACGGAAGTGTGGACGATGTACACGATCCATTTCTGCTTCTTGGCATGAAAGAGGCCGTGCCGAGAATTCGCCAGGCTCTGGAGCGCGGCGAGCATATATTAATCTATGGCGATTATGATGCGGACGGTGTATCCAGTACATCATTGATGATTCAGCTTATGCGTTTTCTGAAGGCATCTTATGATATTTACATTCCCCATCGTTCTAATGAGGGATATGGTCTGCATAACCATGCTCTGGATTGGGCACATCAGCAGGGAGTGACGCTGGTCATTACAGTGGATACGGGAATTAGTGCAGTAGAGCAAATTGCTTATGCGACTTCCTTAGGAATCGATGTGATTGTGACTGACCATCATGAGCCGCCTGCTGTGCTTCCCGAGGCTTATACTTTGATCAATCCGAAGCTACCGGATTGTCCCTACCCGTTTAAAGGCCTTGCAGGCGTTGGTGTTGCCCTGAAGCTGGCTCAGGCGCTGTTGAGTGAAGTACCCGAGGAATGGTTTGAAATCGCCGCTATTGGTACGGTAGCTGATTTGATGCCACTACATGGTGAGAATCGGACGATAGTACGTAGAGGAATTCAATCGATGAGAAACACTGCATTCCCAGGGATTCGGGCGTTGCTTCATGTAGCGGGTGTGGAGATATCCACAGTGACTTCGGTCAACATCGCATTTGCATTGGCACCGCGGATTAATGCGAGCGGGCGTCTGGATCATGCGGGACGAGCAGTTTCCCTGCTGACGACAGAAAAAGAGGAGGAAGCAGACCAGCTTGCGCATGCGCTGGATCTGCTCAATCGTGAGCGCCAACAAGTGGTCGAACACATAGTGGAGCAAGCCGAGCAGCAATTAGCATCCAAACTAAATGAAGGCAAGCTTCCATCTGTGATTGTTTTGGCTGGTGAGGGCTGGAATGTTGGTGTCGTCGGAATTGTGGCATCCAAGCTATTGGATCGGTATTATCGTCCGACCATTATTCTGGGCATAGATGCGGAGACAGGCATGTGCAAAGGCTCTGCTCGTTCTATTCCTGCATTGGATATATACAGTGCTCTTACAGATTGCCATGAGCTCATGGAGCATTTTGGTGGACATCCTTCGGCAGCGGGGATGACGCTGTCCCGTGACAATCTGGAATTATTCGAAGAACGGCTAAACTGCTATGCAGGTTCCATTTTGACACCGGAGGATTTTATCCCTATAGCTGAGGCTGATATGGTCTGTCGTCTGGATGAGGTGTCTTTACAAGTGGTTGAAGAACTGGAATTACTTCAGCCTTTTGGGATGGGAAATCCTTCTCCACGATTCATATTACAGGGGCTTCAATTGCGCGAGGCTCGTAAAATGGGACGTGAGAAAAACCATGTGAAGCTACTATTGGAGCAGAATGGTTTATCGTTGGATGCGATTGCCTTCCGACGTGGCGATTTGGCTGATTTTTTACAGCAGCAAACGGACATAGATCTGTTGGGCGAGTTATCAATTAACGAGTGGAACGGTAAACGTTCACTTCAGCTGATGATGCAGGATATTCGTGTGCAGGCTCCGCAAATTTTTGATTATCGTGGAGTATCGGACCCACTTGCCGAACTGGAGCGAGGGCTGAGGATCTTCCATCCAAGCTTAGAGGAAAGAAAGAATGATGTTGCGGTGTTGATCCATCCGTCATCCCGGCTTCGGACATCAAGCTCCGTGGGCGCTGAATCCTTATGGTTATACGATAAAGATGGCAGCGTTACTCCTAGTGATGGTCAAAAAGATACACAGCACTCTGTGAAGTCGCTGTTCGTACTGGAGCCGCCAGATACGCCCGAGCAGTTTCATGCATTATGGTCTACCTTTGAGAATGTAGAGAACGTATTTCTTCTTCATTCGATCAGTGAGCGTGGCGGCCGGCTCGTGAGCCCCGATAGGGAGCTGTTTAAGCGTATTTACATTGTGCTTTCTCGAATGGGAACACAGCTAATTGATGAAAAAGCAATGCTACCTGCTCTTAGCAGGCAGTGCTCGTGTTCAGTGCGCATGTTATCCAAAGTATTGGACATCTTCGAAGATCTTGAATTTTTGACTCGTACAGATGGTCAATTTCGTTTTGTATCCAATCCGCCCAAGCGGGATTTAACTGCTTCTCCGCGCTATCAGGAATTGTACAATATGGCTGAGATGGAGCAGTATTTACTGGATGCGGACACCAACCAGATGACGAGCTGGATCATGTCGCTTATGAAAGGTGCGTCTTGAGATATTACCTTGTAGTTTTGTAAAATGTATATACTAATTAGAAGTTTACAGTAGGAGGAACTAAGTTGGACTACAAAGAATATATTCGGGTAATTTCCGATTTTCCACAACCAGGGATTAGTTTTAAGGACATTACGACCCTAATGAAAAATGGTGAACTGTATCGCAAGGCGATCAACGATATGAAGGAACTGGTATCTGATTTAAAAATTGATTTGATTGCAGGTCCGGAAGCACGTGGATTCGTTGTTGGTGCACCTCTGGCTTATGCGCTGGGTGTTGGTTTTATTCCCATCCGTAAAAGTGGGAAGTTGCCTGGAGAAACCATTGAGGAAGCATACGGTTTGGAATATGGTAAGGATACTCTGGCTATGCATAAGGATGCGATTGAGCCGGGGCAAAATGTTCTGATTGCTGATGATCTGCTTGCTACAGGCGGAACCATTGCTACATCCGTGAACCTGGTACGCCAACTTGGTGGCAATGTGGCAGGGGCTGCTTTCCTTATCGAGCTGTCTGATCTCAACGGACGGGCGAAGCTGCCTGACGTAGATGTATTTACCCTAATTAAGTACTAAGTGTTTAGAAACCGGGGTTTCCCGGGAAATATTTATACATGGATTGCCTTAATAGTCCGATGGAACATCTCTTTATCTAAAGAGTTGCTCCATCGGACTATTTTTTGATTGTAATTAAATTGGATTTTCTTATTGTAACAAATTACCACGGCTTTTATTGGAAATTAGTTATAAAAAAATAAAATAAATGTCGATAAAAGTGTAAAAAGAAACAGAGGTGGATATACATTGGGTATATTTCAATTTAAGAGTTTACAAGCACGGACACTTTCTACCTTGGTTCCGTTAGTACTTATAACGCTGATTTTAATCAACTTTTTGTCTTATTTTTTTGCCAAACAGAAGCTGGATACGGAAATAAGCCAAAATGCTGCTCATTCCTTGTCGAGGGTTCAAGCAGATATTGCAGCTAACGTAGATCGTCATGCTTTGCTTGTTTCGATGCTGACTAAGAGTGCGGAACAACTGGGAACAGAAATGAACATTGAGGGCTATGGACGACTCTTTGAACAAGAGCTGACATTAAATGATATGACTTACGGGTTAGGGATTTATTTTGCTAAAGATGCGTATGACCCAGGAGTGACCTACCGTTCAATATATGTGCATAGAGACGGCGAGCTAGTCAAGCAATCGACTGAATATGACGATCCGCAATATGACTATTTAACGCAGCCTTGGTATACAGAAGCCGTGGAACGTGGTAAAGATATAAATTTCACAGAGCCTTTTTACGATAGCAAGCTGAACATCAATATGATTACGGCAGGGAAAGCATTTTACGACAGGGAGGGGAAACTATTAGGTGTCATTACAGCCGACCTAAACATGACGAGTATCCAGACGTATATTGAAAAAATGAAGTTTGGTACTCAAGGTAGTGCGATCTTAGTGGATAAGAATGGAGCCATTCTGTCATCCGGTCTTCAGTCCTTAAAAGCAGGCGAGCCGTTAAAAAACACGATGAATGCGGAAGCAGCACAATCTATTCAAAGTGGTATGTCTGGACAACTATCCGTACCCATTGATAATGAGGATTACCGGATAATGTACGAAACACTCCCACAAACCGGATGGAAAATCGGTGTATTACTGCCAGAATCGGATTTGAATCGCTCTGCGAATGAAATGCTTAAACTTCTGCTGATTGTTAGTGTTATAGGTATTTTACTAATTATAGGAGCGGTATTGATTAACAATTCAGGCATGATCAAAGAGATTAAAAAAATTAGGCAGATGACCAATCGTATGGCACTTGGTGATTATACCGTTGAATTACCACATCATCGTAAAGATGAATTTGGCCAAATGGCTGATGGGATCAATAAGGTGATTGTTGCAACCAGAGGAATGGCATCACGCTTGAGCGAAGAGTCAGGTGTAATCTCAGGTGTATCTTTAAAAATATCTCAGGAGATTTCCGGAGCGACTAAAGATGCGCACCATAATGCAGGAGAACTGGCGCAGGTAAAGGAAGGGGCAGAGCTTCAGTTGACCGCAGCAGCAGAAAGTGCGACTGCGATGGAAGAAATGGCTGTTGGCATACAGCGTATTGCTGAATCTATACAGCATGTATCCGAGGCTACCACTGAGATTGAACATAAGGCACAACAAGGAAATGAACGGTTGAACGTGGTCAGCCAAGGAATGCATAAAGCGAAAATGTCTATGGATGAGGCAGGCAGGGTAGTAAGCTCGTTAAATGAGCGGTCCGCTCAAATTGGCAGCATTATTGGAATGATTCAGGATATTAGTGGGCAGACCAAGTTGCTGTCGCTGAATGCTTCCATTGAAGCCGCTCGTGCTGGGGAGCATGGCCGAGGGTTCGCTGTAGTGGCTTCAGAAATTGGAAAGCTGGCCGTAAACGTAAGCGAGTCTGCGGAGCAAATTACAAGTCGAATCCTATCCATGCAGGAAGAAACCAAATTCGCTTTGGAAGGAATGCAGCAGGGGGCTCTGGAGATGGATGAAGGCGTATCTATTTTACGTGAGGTGGAAGAACGTTTTATGGCGATGAATCAAGATATTCAGCAGGTGGCGATAGAAGTGCAGGAGGTCTCATCTGCCTCTGAAGAAATGTCGGCAGGCTCAGAAGAAGTTGCTGCATCTATTGGTTATCTTGCAGATATTGCGAAAGCTTCAGCTGAACGTGCAGGCCAAGCCTCGGAACGATCCGAACGGCAGTTGAAGGATCTGGAAGATGTGGACAGTTCTGCCAAGTCACTTACAGGTGTTTCTGATACGCTTAATCAGGTCGTATCCCGTTTTCGTGTGTGATATCTTATTTTAACAATAAATAAAAAAGCCGTGCATAAAAAGACGCCGCTCCATGTAAGAAGGATACTTACACGCTTGTCTATACAGCCTGAGCGTGTTCATCCATAACTAACATGGAGCGGCGTTTTAAAATTGAAAAGTAGATATTAATCTGGTGTTTTTTCAGTTAAAGGTTCCTGCGTTTTATCATTCGACCAGCCGAGCACATCAACCAGCTTGAAGAACAAACTCAGAATAATACCGATGATTGTCGCCAGGGCCATACCTTTCAAGGTGACAGCACCCCAAGTGAGCGTAGTACCGCTGATTCCGACCACAAGCACGATGGTAGCGAGCAGCATGTTGGTTGGCTTGGCGAAATCAACTTTTTGCTCGACGAAGATTCTAAGACCAGAGGCAGCGATCACACCGAATAAGAGCAAGGATACGCCACCCATAACTGGAGATGGAATATTAGAAACAATCGCTGAGAACGTACCCGAGAAGGATAACAGAATGGCAATAATAGCCGCTCCGCCAATAACCCATACAGAGTATACCTTAGTTAATGCCATAACACCGATATTTTCACCATAAGTCGTATTAGGTGTAGAACCAACAAAACCGGAAATGATGGTAGAAATCCCGTTACCCAGCAAAGAGCGGTGGAGACCAGGATCTTTGGACAACTCACGTCCGACGATGTTGCTCGTCACTAGCAAGTGACCAATATGCTCTACGATGACGACCAGAGCAACCGGAAGAATCGTCAGCATAGCCGAAGCATTAAAGGTTGGAGTGGTAATTGCGGGATGAGCGAACAAAGGAGCGTCCGCAATAGCCTGCGTATTGACCATACCCATGAAATAAGCAAGCACATAGCCCACCACGATACCGATTAGAATATGAATGATTTTGGCAAATCCGCGAAACAACACCGCACCCAGAACAGTAACACCGAGCGTAACGAGGGAAAGGGTGATCGTTTTGGGATCTGGCGTCCAGGCTTTAGTAGGATCGGCATTAATAATGCCTGCCATGCCTGCAGCAACCGGAACCAGTTCCAGACCAATCAAGGCTACGATTGATCCCATGACAGCCGGTGGAAAAACGATGTCTAGCCAACGTGTCCCGGCGTATTTGATTACCAGTGCAACGAGACAGAAAATAATACCTGTAACGATGAAAGCACCCAGGGCCATTGCATAGCCATTGCTGCCAGGGTTACTTTTAAGCACAAGACTGACAGGAGCGATAAAAGCGAAGCTGGAGCCGAGATAGGCAGGGATTTTGCCACGGCAGATCCATATGTACAACAATGTTCCGATACCGTTCATGAGCAAAATCATGCCGGGATCGACGCCAAAAATATTGGGCACCAGCACGGTGCTGCCAAACATGGCAAACAAATGCTGTACGCTGAGCAGGATCCCAGGTCCTGCTGGAAGCTTTTCATTAACTTGAATTTCGCGTTGCAACGCAGTTCACTCCTTAGTTCTTTCAATTATTCTTATATACATTAATTACTTTTCGTAATTTTTTCAATATAATTCGTTTCATTTCGTCAACAATCCTGATTTTACTTAACCATGTGTGACAAAATAAATGCGACAGTGCCAAACCTGTAATAGTTGACGTGTGGCGTGCTAAGCGTCATAATTGTAGGAAATCACTTTTAAAAGGGAACCTTTGCGCGACATTGATCGGCGGGTTCCATTTTGCATAGAAAGGACACGGAATAGAGCAGAATGGGGATAGAGCAATTACTTAAAAAGGCCGGGGCCTATACCAGAGAAGCAGATCTTATCCGCATCAGGGACGCCTATGATTTTGCCGAGCAGGCCCATTCCGGCCAGACTCGTAAGTCCGGTGAACCTTATATTCTGCATCCGCTTGCGGTTGCTGATATCGTCGTTAATATGCAGATGGATACCATCTCCATTATCGCCGCTCTTTTACATGACGTTGTGGAGGATACGACGGTGTCTTTGGCGCAGATTCGCGAGCATTTTGGCGATACATGTGCGATGCTTGTCGATGGTCTGACGAAGCTGGAGCGTATCCAGTTCCGTTCCAAGGAAGAACAGCAGAACGAAAATTATCGAAAAATGTTTATTGCCATGGCACAGGACATTCGTGTCATCGTCATTAAGCTGGCAGATCGTCTGCACAACATGCGTACCCTGAAATATCAATCGGAAGAAAGCCAGCGTCGAATCGCTTATGAAACGTTGGAAATTTTCTGTCCGGTTGCAAACCGATTGGGTATTTCAGCGATTAAATGGGAAATGGAAGACATTGCTTTGCGCTATCTGAATCCTCAGCAGTATTATCGCATTGCTAATTTGATGCATAAGAAGCGGGCAGAGCGCGAGCAATTTATTGATAATGTCATACAGCGTATCAGAGAGAAGCTGGAAGAGATGGGTATTCAGGCTGATTTGTCTGGACGCCCTAAACATATTTACAGTGTGTTTAAAAAGATGACGACGAAAAACAAGCAATTCAACGAAATATACGATTTGCTGGCGATTCGAATTATTGTGGATAACATTAAAGATTGTTATGCCACATTGGGGATTATCCATACGTTGTGGAAACCGATGCCAGGGCGGTTTAAGGATTATATCGCCATGCCTAAGGCTAATATGTATCAGTCCCTCCATACGACCGTAGTAGGTCCCAACGGAGAGCCTACAGAAGTGCAAATTCGCACAGTGGATATGCATCGCACCGCTGAATTCGGGATTGCCGCCCATTGGGCCTATAAAGAAAACAACGGGGCAAATAACACAAACTTTGAGGACAAAATCACCTTTTTCCGAGAAATTTTGGAGTTGCAAAACGAGGCAAAGGATGCATCGGAATTTGTGGAATCACTCAAAATGGACTTTTTCTCAGACCTTGTGTTTGTCTTTACTCCTAAGGGAGAGGTCATTGAGTTGCCGGCTGGGTCGGTTCCGCTGGACTTTGCTTTCCGTATCCATACCGAAGTTGGCAATCGAACGATTGGCTCTAAGGTAAATGGAAGAATTGTTCCCTTGGACTATCGTCTGAAAACTGGCGATATCGTGGAAATTATGACGTCCAAGCACTCCTATGGACCTAGTCAGGACTGGCTTAAAATTGCTCAGTCCTCTCACGCGCGCAGTAAAATTAAGCAGTGGTTCAAGAAAGAAAAGCGTGAGGAAAATGTAGAAAAAGGCCGCGACAGTCTGGAACGTGAGCTAAGAAAGCGTGATATTGAGCCATCCGTGTGGATGAGCGAGGACAAACTTCAAGATGTGGCACAAAAGTTCTCTTTTAATGATTCTGAAGATATGCTGTCTGCGATTGGCTTTGGTGGTATAACCGCAGCGCAGGTTTGTACACGTCTGACAGAGAAGTTGCGCAAGGAACAAGAAGAGGCACGTCTAATTGAACTGACGACCGAGGTCAAGGAATACAAACCGCAGGGTGAACGGAAAAAAACACCGACCAACGGTGTCAGCGTCAGAGGTGTCGACAATTTACTCGTTCGCTTTGCACGATGTTGTAATCCCGTACCGGGTGATGACATCATCGGCTACGTAACACGCGGGCGCGGCGTATCTGTGCACCGTACCGATTGTCCGAATATTCCTTCGGGTGTGGGCGAAGATCAGGCGCGCGTGATTGAAGTTGAGTGGGAAGAAGCAGCCGAGGTCAATTATAGCGTCGATATTGAGATTACAGGGCATGACCGCAATGGTTTGCTGAACGAGGTACTCCAGGCCATTTCTGAGAACAAAACTAGCTTCTCGGCCGTGACAGGACGTACAGATAAAAATAAAATGGTAATGATTCACATTACAATTCTTATTCGTAACACGGATCATTTGCATTCTGTTGTCGAACGGATCAAACGGGTGAAGGATGTATACACCGTGCATCGGATTATGCAATAAACTTGTTAAGCATACACGCAGGTTTATATAGCCTTTGTAATACATCTTGGGTACAAAGACTCATAGGTGGCTGAAAGAGCCGGGGTACGACTGTAAGCACCTTGTAAGGGGAAGAGTAAAGGAGCAGCGGATAGGCAATGAAGATCATTATTCAGCGCTGTAAAGACGCTCAGGTAACGGTGAATCAAAAGGTGGTCGGTAAAATCGGAACTGGATTAATGCTGCTGGTTGGTATTGGTCAGGGAGATACGGCAGCCGATGCCGTTTATTTGGCGGATAAAACAGCGGGATTGCGTATATTTGAAGATGCTGAAGGAAAAATGAACGATAGTGTTCTGGATGTCGGTGGGGCCATTTTGTCTGTCTCCCAATTTACGTTGTATGGTGACTGCCGTAAAGGGAGAAGGCCCAACTTTATGGGAGCGGCCAAACCTGAGGAAGCGGAGAAGCTGTATGATTTCTTTAACAGCCAGCTTCGAGCCAAGGGCCTGGAGGTCGAGACGGGGATTTTTGGAGCTATGATGGATGTTTCCTTGACCAACTGGGGTCCAGTGACGTTGATTTTGGACAGCGAACGTTCGTAGGTATCCATTCTTGGTATGATCTGAGAACTTGAGTAGAAGAGAATAAAATAGCCGTTTAGAGGGACCATAATGTCATCCCGGTTGGTAAGCAGCCATCTGGAAAGCCTTAAGGGTGATAGGAGAGACGAAGCTATGCGTCAGACCCCAAAAATGGACGGATATCAAAGCGCGGTGCTACTTTATCCTGGTAGTATGCGGGAGGCAATCAACCTTACTCGTAATGCTGATGCGTTATTACAGCATGTTGCTACAGCTGTGGACAAGCCAGGACGCGGTGCCCTACCGCGTAGGTAAGCCATTTGTAAATGCAGCATTAACGACGTATTGTCTCAAGCGGTTATAAAGAGATCGAAAATAATTATGTAGCAGTACATCAGGGAGGAGCCAACGGGCTCCTTTTTCTTTTTCACTGCTTGGAATTGTTATAAACACAGATCAAGCGGGTAATAACAAAGCGTGGTAAACAAACAAACCTAACTTTAAGCTCGCTTTAAGGATAACCGGAAAGGAGATCTGAACGATAATGAGTAAAATTGCATTTTTGTTGGCTGACCAATTTGAGGATTCCGAAATGAAGGTCCCTTATGATGAACTGAAAAAGGCTGGACATGAGGCAGATATTATTGGATTAAAACAAGGTGAAAAAGTGAACGGTAAGCAAGGCAAAGCAAGCTACACTATTGAAAAAGCCATTGCAGATGTGAAATCAAGTGACTATGATGCAGTTGTTATTCCTGGTGGATCATCACCGGAAAATCTGCGTTTGGATGCAAATGTTCTGAAGTTTGTAACTGAAATAAATGAGTCCAAAAAAACGATCGGAGCTATCTGTCACGGGCCGCAAATTTTGGCGAGTGCCGATTTGTTACAAGGCCGGACGATTACAGCTTACCCTCCATTGAAAGATGACTTGATTAATGCGGGTGCTCATTTTGAGGATCAAGAGGTGGTGGTGGACGGTAACTTTATTACGTCTCGGACTCCTAAGGATGAGCCCGCTTTTGTGCGTGAGTTGTTAAAGGCATTGTAATTTAACCGTGAATGCTTCCTAGATTTATGCCAGTACAATTCCCAAACGAGGAGGATTTGATATGGCTAAACAGATTCAGGCTTATTTTCGCACAGAAGATGAAGCTGAGGGCGCTAGAGCTTCGCTTCAGGCTTATAGAACTGAACATTTGGAAGTAGGTGCTCTGGATGAGACGCTCGGTCGGGAGACGAGGGTTTTAATTCCGTTGGTCCCTTATAACAATACTGGCTCTGTGAGTACAGGAGGTTCTGCGGGTGCGGCGATTCCAGCCGCAGGGGCTTATGGCGAGAATATTCTACCCGATGCGAAGAATGACGAGATTAATTCTAGCGCAGCCCAAAGGGATCTGAATGAGGATCGGAGCGGAACAACGAATCATGACGGAGGTTTGCTCCGTGCGACAGATGTGTATATTAACGGTGATCATGATGAATTACGGTATGTATTGTCCGCCAAGGTGAATGATGCCGATTATGATGAGATCATTTATAAGCTTCGTTCCAATCGTGCATATGTGGCGCAGCTGGATTAAAAAGGGAGCGAATGTCACAAAAATGTCGATATACGAGGAAATTAGTCACACTAGAGTGGCTGTAATACAATTGTAATATTCGAAACATCATTCCTTAATATTCGTTGTTTATAATAACAGCATGACCCCCTTTTGATATATCTTTTAGACCTGCGGACCGTTTCCGCAGGTTATTTTCTTTTTATAAGACTTATTTGTCTGATTCTAGGGGGAATGTCTTGACTTTGTCGAAGCAGTTCATTAAAATCATAAAATAATGAAAAATGATTTGATGACGGGACCAAGTACTCCGAACCCACAAGCGCAGAGAGGAATTTCCAGGCTGTAAAAATTCCCTTGATGAGCGGACGAATGACCTCCCCGAGAACAGGCGGCGAACAATGAGGAATCTCTGCTGAGTAACGCATGGCATATGCCAAACAGCGGACCATCCTGCATAATAGCCGTACTGCGCGTTACGGGCGTTATACGTATGAGCGGAGTCAGTGTAATGCTGACGGACACTGAGTCATTTGTATGCTAGTGGTCTGGTAAACTCCGGAATGTGGGTGGTACCACGGGTGATTTGTAAACGACAATCCCTCGTCCCTGTTAATGATAACAGGGCGAGGGATTTTTTGTTTTTATAAGAAATACAATGACGGGGGGATACGTAAATGGCCTTTCAAAAACCGACGGGAACACAGGACTTGCTGCCAGGCAGTGTAGAAAAATGGCAAGTGGTCGAGGAAAAAGCTCGTGAGATTAGCCGCCGCTTTAATTACCGAGAGATTCGTACACCTATGTTCGAACAAACGAATTTGTTCGTTCGGGGCGTGGGTGAAACGACCGATGTGGTGGAAAAGGAAATGTACACTTTTGAGGATAAAGGCAAACGGAGCATGACGCTGCGTCCGGAAGGAACGGCAGGGGTTGTCCGCTCTTATGTGGAGAACAAACTGTATGGTGAACCGGATGTAACTAAGCTGTACTATATCGGCCCAATGTTCCGGTATGAGCGTCCACAAGCTGGGCGTCAGCGCCAGTTTCACCAATTTGGCATTGAAGCATTCGGGGCGATGGACCCGGCGCTGGATGCAGAAGTTATTGCTTTCGGGTATCAATTCTGCCGAGAGCTAGGCTTGAAAGGAGTACAGGTAGAAATCAACTCCGTTGGTAATGCTGCCAGCCGTGCTGCTTATCGGCAGCATTTGGTGGACTTCCTGATGCCCATTAAGGATACGTTGACCAAGGAGAGCCAAGCGCGCATCGAGCGTAATCCGCTGCGTGTGCTGGATAGCAAAGATGATCAGGACAAATTTGGCGGGGCACCTTCGATTTTGGATAGTTTGGATGAGGAATCCAGCACTCACTTTGAGAAAGTGAAGCAAAATTTGGATGCGATGGGTGTGGAATATACAGTGAACCCACGCCTGGTACGAGGACTGGATTATTATACGCTGACAGCATTCGAATTCAAAGCCGAAGGCATTGGTGCTATTGATACGATTGGTGGAGGCGGTCGCTACAACGGATTGGTTGGAGATCTGGGCGGACCGGATCAGCCAGGGATTGGTTTTGGCATTGGGCTTGAGCGAATTCAGCTGATTTTGGAGCATCAGGGTGTCAAATTGAACGAAGCCAAGCCGCTGGATATCTATATGGTGGCTTTGGGTGAGGCGGCAGAAACGGAAGTGACCAAACAACTGTTCAAGCTGCGTCAAGCTGGATTTTCCGCAGAGCGAGATTATCTGGGGCGTAAAATGAAGGCTCAGATGAAATCGGCAGATCGCTTTAAAGCAAGATATACGGCGATTCTGGGTGATGATGAGCTGGTTAAAGGTGAAATTGCACTGAAAAACATGGAAACCGGTGAGCAACGTACCGTTAAGCTGGATCAGCTGGTGGAAGAATTAGGCTAAACAACATGATGTAACATCAGTCAGGGGGAGCTTCCCTCTGGCTGTCATATAGCATTAACTACTAAACCTAACAGGAGTGTGTATTATGAAAAGGAGTCATCAATGCGGCGCATTGACTCATGCGCATATCGGAGAAACAGTTACATTGAACGGTTGGGTACAGACCCGTCGTGACTTAGGGGGCGTACTTTTTATAGATTTGCGTGACCGTAGCGGAATTGTACAAATCGTGTTTAATCCGGCCTATTCCGGTGAAGCACTGCAAATTGCGGATCGTGTTCGCAGTGAATATGTGCTTGAGGTTACTGGTACTGTTGTCAAACGTGATGCAGAAACGATCAATACGAACCTGCCTACAGGTGAGATTGAAGTGCGTGTCACTGAAATCGAAGTATTGAATGCATCCAAAACACCACCGTTCTTCATTGAAGACGGCGTAGAAGTAGACGAGTCGCTGCGTTTGAAATACCGTTATCTGGACCTGCGTCGTCCGGAAATGCATCAGACGTTGAAACTGCGTTCCAAAGCAGCAAAAGTATTCCGCGACTTCCTGGACGGTGAAGATTTCATTGAGGTAGAAACACCAATTTTAACGAAAAGCTCCCCAGAGGGTGCACGTGACTATCTGGTGCCTAGCCGAGTGCATGAAGGCGAATTTTTTGCCTTGCCGCAATCGCCACAATTGTACAAGCAATTGCTGATGGTAGGCGGCCTGGAGCGCTACTACCAAGTGGCACGTTGTTTCCGTGATGAAGATTTGCGTGCTGACCGCCAGCCTGAATTTACGCAGATCGACATTGAGACTTCCTTCATGCAACAGGATGACTTGCTGCCTATGATGGAGCGTCTGATGGTGAAATTGTTCAAAGAAACAGTTGGGGTAGAACTGGAAACCCCATTCCAACGGATTACACATGCAGAGGCAATGGACAAGTATGGTTCTGACAAGCCTGACCTGCGTTTTGGTCTTGAGTTGATAAATGTCAATGATATCGTGGCAACCAGTGGGGTAAAAGTATTTGCTTCCGTAATTGAAAAGGGTGGCGAAGTTAAAGTCCTTAATGCCAAAGGATGTGGCACGTGGAGCCGTAAGGACATTGATGACCTGGGTCCTTTTGCAGCACGTTATGGAGCAAAGGGCTTGGCTTGGATCCAAGTGAAAGAAGGCGAATTCAAGGGGCCTATCGTTAAATTCTTCACACCGGAAGAAATCGAAGCCTTGAAAGAGCGTACGGGAGCCGAAGAAGGCGACCTGTTGCTGTTCTCTGCGGATAATAAAAAAGTAGTTGCTGATGTTTTGGGCGCGCTTCGTCTGAAAATTGGCCGTCATTTGGGGCTCATCGACGATAACAAATTCAAATTTGCCTGGGTCGTAGACTTCCCGCTTCTGGGCTATGACGAAGAACAAAAACGTTATGTAGCGGAGCACCATCCGTTCACTCGTCCGAAGGAAGAAGATCTGGCCCTCTTGGACACAGATCCAGGTCAAGTTCGTGCTCAGGCCTACGACATCGTGCTGAATGGCTACGAAGTGGGTGGCGGCTCGATGCGTATTTTCAAACGTGAAGTTCAGGAGAAAATGTTCAAAGCGCTCAATCTGCCGCCTGAAGAAGTGAAGGATAAATTCGGTTACCTGCTGGATGCATTTGAATACGGTACGCCTCCACATGGTGGTATTGCCTTCGGTTTTGACCGTCTTGTTATGTTGCTTGCAGGTCGTACAAATCTGCGTGAAACCATTGCATTCCCGAAAACGGCCAGCGCGACAGACCTGCTTATGGATGCACCAGCCGAAGTGGATCAAGCTCAATTGGATCAGCTTCATATTCGTCTTGCTCCGAAGCCTGTTGCACCTAAAGCTTAAAACAAGCGTTGGATTTTGCAAGTGCAAGTTGCCATCTGTTGGCATGTAAATAGATTATAAAATGCCTTGAACCCGTTACCCTTTTATGGATAATGGGTTCGTGGTTTGTATGCTGGAGTTCAAGCATAGAGTTTAAACCAGTGAGGGAGGATTACCATATGCTGCATCAATTTTCACGCACGGAACTGGCCATCGGGACGGAAGGTCTGGAGGTTATGAAAAATAGCACGGTAGCTGTATTGGGTATCGGCGGTGTCGGTTCGATTGCAGTGGAAGCGCTGGCGCGGACGGGTGTTGGACGCATTATTTTGATTGATAAGGATGTCGTAGATATTACCAATATTAATCGCCAAATTCATGCGCTGACGACAACAGTAGGTCAAAAAAAGGCTGATCTGATGGTAGAGCGTGTGAAGCTGATTAATCCTGAATGTGAAGCAATTGCACTGAACATGTTTTATACGGAAGAAACATATGAGGAGCTATTCAAGTACGATCTGGATTATGTGCTGGATGCTTCGGATACGATTATTTACAAAGTTCATTTGATTAAAGAATGCTTGAAACGGGGAATTCCGATGATCTCCAGTATGGGTGCTGCGAATAAAATGGACCCAAGCCGTTTTCAAGTTTCCGATATTTCCAAGACAAGAATGGACCCGATTGCCCGTGTCATCCGCACCAAGCTGCGCAAAGAAGGTATTACCAAAGGCGTCAAGGTTGTATTCTCTGATGAGGAGCCAATGAAGCCGCGTGAAGAAATTACCAAAAAAATTGTACCTGCCAACGCACCTGAAATCCGGAAAGCGAAGCAACCACCTGCAAGCAATGCTTTTGTACCTCCGGTAGCAGGATTGATTATGGTCAGCGTAGCTGTCAAGGACCTGTTAGAGCACGCTGGTGTATAAGCTTGAAATGTAGCATGACAGTACATTCGTTAGATTTACAGTAGTATGTTTCAACCTAAGACCTGTAGTTCTGTGCATCACTTCTTGGTGTCACAGTAGGCTACAGCTCTTTTTGTTTTGAAAAAAGCAGCTTACTGCAAACAGATTGAACAACTTGCTGGAGGGTTTTGGTATGAAGGATGGGCTATGGTCCAGAAGTCTCGGTTTCAAGCCCGAGCATCATTGGAAAAAGGAATTAGCCGCGGGTGCCATTTCTTATTTTTCCGTTGTATATATTATTATGGTTAATGCAACCATTTTGGCAGATGCCGGGATCCCTCTTCAAGGGGCAATGCTCGGGACGCTGCTGACCTCGATGATCGGCTGTCTGCTGATGGCTTTTGGCGGAAAGTCTCCCATGGTCGTTGTACCAGGTATGGGAATTAATGCCTTTTTCACTTACACACTCGTACATTCCATGAAGCTGAGCTGGCAGGAAGCGTTGATGGTGGTTGCCGTCACAGGAGTGATATTTGCCGTTGTGGCGTTTACATCATTGTACAAGCTGATCAGTCAGGCGATTCCCTATAATTTGCAGCATGGAATTACGGTGGGGATTGGTCTGTTTTTGACCTTTATCGGTCTGCAAAAAAGTGGGATCGTAATTGCACATCAAACGACTTTTGTGGCTATTGGTCATTTCAATGATCCCAAGGTGATTACGGCCTGTGTAACGTTGCTACTCGCGATTGTATTATTTGTACGTAACGTTCAGGGCGGTTTGCTTATCAGCATTTTGGCAGGAACTGGGCTTGCATACGTACTGGGAGCTGTAGAACCAACAAGCACGGTACGAACCTCTGAAACGGTGCGACAGTATGGGCAATTGTTTGGGGAGCTTTCCTTTTCAGGTATCGCTTCGGTAGCCTTCTGGATCGCTGTTTTTTTGCTGTTACTGATTGTGTTGTTTGAGAATGTTGGAATGATTACTGCACAGACCAACATGATTGGAAGACCGGATTCTTTTAAGAATAGCTTGCGTGTATTGGCTGTGACCAATATTTTTGCTGGTATTCTGGGCAGCAGTCCCGCGGTAGCCGCTGCGGAGTCGACGGCTGGTATTGCGGCAGGCGGACGTTCAGGAATGACCCCGCTGGTAACTGCAATTTTATTCGGAGCGACATTTTTCTTTATTCCACTATTGGCTTATATTCCTGACAGTGCCATTGCACCTGTATTAATCATTATCGGAGGCCTAATGGTACAAAATGTGCGAGAGATGGATTTCAGTGATTTTACTGAATCCTTTCCTGCATTTCTGATCATGGTGATGATGCCCTTTACTTACAGTATTGTAGACGGGATGGCATTTGGTTTTATTGCATATCCCGTAGCCAAGCTGGCAGCAGGACGGGGCAAGGAAGTGCCTGTCGCATTATATATCATTTCTGTACTGTTTGTGGCTAACTTTGTGCTTCATTCTCTGGTGTAGTAAACTCGAAGATAGGTTGTACTGTTCATACCCGCGCAGAGCGCGGGTGTTGTTGTTTGAACAAGAATGGTCAGACAGGAAGCGAGGTTGATGGTTTATGGAAAAAGAACAACATGGGCGACAAGATGAGCAGGAAGATCGGATGAAGGAAAAGCCGGGTAAAAGGCCGGACAAGGCTGGTATGGGTCGGTTTATCAAACTGATTGCGAGTGCGCATCCGCCCAAGGCCATTCTGATCATCGCCCTGATACTGACCCTGGTTCAGACGATTGCTGGTTTAATCGTACCAATGATGACTAAAGGGTTGATCGATGGCTTAACCTTTTCTTCACTGAACCGTATGGTCATTATTGGTTTGCTTGGCGCTTTTGTGCTTCAAGCGGTAGCTTCGGCAGTTTCGATCTATATGTTGAACTACGCCGGGCACAAAATAGTGGCTAATTTGCGCAAACGCTTATGGCATAAAATTTTATCTCTACCCATTCCATACTTTGACCGGAATCGGTCAGGAGATACGATGAGTCGTGTCACTAATGATACAAGCCTGATTATGAACTTAATTACCGAGTATCTCGTGAATCTGATCTCTAATGTGATTGCCATTATTGGTGGTATTGCATTGTTATTTTATCTGGATTGGGTGATGACGCTCATTATTCTGACCATTGTTCCGCTAACAGCCCTGATTTTATTTCCGGTAGGCAGAAAAATGTATCGTATCTCCAAAAAACAACAGGATGAGATGGCAGATCTGACCTCTGTGCTGAGTCAGGTTATCGGCGAAATCAGGCTGGTGAAGGCCTACGGAACGGAAAGCAGAGAGGCACAGGCCGGGGAGGATCGCATTTACCGTATGTTCCGCTTCGGGTTGCAGGAGTCGCGTATATTGGCCCTTGTAGGTCCCATTTCTACCTTTTTGCTGACTGCGGTGCTCGTTATTATACTGGGTGTTGGTGGTGTTCGCGTTGCATCGGGTGTACTGACCGCGGGTGATTTGGTGGCTTTTATTTTGCTACTGTTTCAGGTAATTACACCGATGGCCCAATTCACGACCTTGTATTCACGTCTGCAAAAGGTGGTTGGGGCCACTGAACGGATTCAGACTATTTTAGACCATGAAGAGGAACCACTTGAATTGAAGCAGGAAGCGGCAAAAGAGAGCAGAGATATTGTATTTCGTGATGTCGCTTTTTCCTATACTGAAGGTGAAGAGGTTCTTCATCGTGCAAACCTGGTCATTCCGGCTAACCGAACGACAGCATTCGTGGGACCGAGCGGGAGTGGGAAGTCCACCTTGTTTTCATTGTTGGAGCGCTTCTATGTGCCAGATACAGGGGAAATTCGTTATGGAGACGAATCGATATCGTCATATACACTGTCCTCCTGGCGCTCGAAGATTGGTTATGTATCACAGGAGAGCTCGATGATGACCGGAACGGTTAGAGATAATATTACGTATGGCTTGGGGCGCGAAGCTGATTTGGAAGAAGTCAGACGAGCTGCCATGATGGCGTATGCGGATACATTTATTATGGATCTACCTCAAGGCTACGATACGGAGGTAGGGGAACGGGGAATGAAGCTGTCCGGCGGGCAGCGACAACGGATCGCCATTGCGCGTGCGCTTCTTCGCAGTCCTGACATCCTCATGCTGGATGAGGCTACCTCTAGCCTGGACAGCTCATCCGAGCATGAGGTGCAGAAGGCCTTAGCGAACTTGATGGAAGGACGCACGACGATTGTCATTGCACACCGATTGTCTACGGTGGTCCACTCCGATCAAATTATCGTGTTGGACAAAGGCAATGTGACTGGTGCAGGAACCCATGCCGAGTTATTAGAAACCCATCAGGTGTACCGCGAGTTGGCTCAAAAGCAGTTTGTGGAGATGGGAGAAAAGCTTCATACTTTTGTGAAAGAGTAGGGAATTGGGCGTATTAGGAAATAAGGTTGGATTTTTGTGGTCAAATGTGTTACGCTTACTTTCCTTTTTTTGTATCGGAGCAAGTGGATGAGATGCAGAAATCGAGACTTGATATTCTTAGGAGGTAACTGAAATGGAGAATAAGTTTCAAAGTGCCTATCAAGAAGAACAGCATAGGCTGTCGCTTGCTATGGAGGAAATTGATCGGAGATTGGAACGGCTTCGCAATACGCCAGTGTACACCGGGCATGACTTTACGGAGCAAGTACTGGAATCTGCACGGGAGGAAAAACGTCAGGCTTTAGCCAAAAGCTCGCAGGAGCCTTATTTTGGGCGTATGGATTTTGACGAGCGCGGTAGAGGTCAGCGCAAGCCACTTTATATCGGTAAGATCGGGGTGGAGCGTGAAGAAACGTCAGCATATCCGCTGGTGATTGATTGGCGTGCACCGATTGCCAGTTTGTTTTATTCGTTTACAGGTGGTGAAGAAACGGCGTCCTACGAAGCTCCTGAGGGAACTGTCGAGGGCTTGGTGTATCTGAAACGCAACGTTGTCATTCGGAAAAGAATCCTGGAACGGGTAGCTGATACGTACAATCGTGAAAGTGATGAGCCTGCCGTTTCTGATGAGTTTCTCGTTTATCGTTTGGGAGAGAACAAGGATAACCGTTTACGGGATATCGTATCTACCATTCAAGCGGAGCAGGATCAGATCATCCGCGCGGCTAAAAATGCAGCCCTCGTTATTCAAGGGGTAGCCGGTAGTGGCAAGACGACCGTAGCGCTCCATCGACTCGCATTTTTGCTGTATCAATACAAGGATCAGGTGTCGGCGGACAAAATGGTTATTTTCGCACCAAACCACATGTTTCTCGATTATATTTCAGATGTACTTCCAGAGCTGGGGGTTGGAAATATTCAGCAAAGTACATTTGCAGACTGGGCGTTAGGCTTGCTGGGGCTGGATTTACCTCTGGCAGATCCTACCGAAACGTTATCTTATTGGTTTGAAAGTGGCAGCTTGAGAACGGAATCTATGGATGAGGCGCCGGGTAGATTTAAGGGATCGGTTCATTTTATGAAGCTGCTTCAGGATTTTGTGGAACGACTGGAGCCTATCTCGGTGCCTGAGGGCGACTTTTCACCTTGGGATGGGGCGGTGCTGCCGCGAACTGAGATTTTGAATTGGTTCAATGAGGAATATAAGCCCTATCCGCTCGCGAAGCGGAAGGAGCGTGTGCTGGCAAGAGTCCATCGCTGGATTGAAATGGAACTGAAAAAGTCACCTTCGGCGGCTGCGCTCAAGGAACGAAAGAAAAAAGCCGGATCTCGGGAAAAGGCGTATGCTAAAAAATGGCCACAATATGACGCACTGACGCTTTATAAGCAGCTTTTTCAGGCAACTAAAGGATTACCTGCAGAGACCGCTGCGGAAATGAAGGCTTCTTTGCCGGCTCCCATCTTTAAGGCCACACAGTCAGACCTGCGAAATCAGATCATCCGTGAAGAGGATCTGACTGCGTTGGTGTATCTTCACGTGCTGATTCATGAGGTAGAATCATCTCAACGTTTTGACCATGTGGTCATTGATGAAGCGCAGGATTTTTCACCTTTTCATATCGCCCTCCTGGATTTGTTCGTAAAAGGGCATTCCTTTACAATACTGGGCGATTTATCGCAGGGAATTCATGAATATCGTGGTGTACATGCATGGGAGGAAATGAGTTCACTATTTGTGCCTGAACAAACAGGGTATTTTGCACTTACACGGAGTTATAGATCAACTTTGGAAATTATAGAATTTGCAAATACAATTTTGGAGCAGGGAGTACGTGGCGGCATTACAGCGGTTCCGGTATTTCGTAGCGGTGATCCGGTGCGTACTGTGTCTTACGACTCGTCCATGCGTGAACAGAGTTTACTTACCGCTCTAAAAGAGCTTTCCTCCAAGGAGTATCGTACTGTTTCCGTACTGACACGTACCTTAAAAGAAGCTGTAGAGCTGCATGAGGTTTTCACCAGTGCGGGGTTGGATGTCCATTTGATTGATGGTGGTAAAAAGCAATATGAAGGCGGCTTGTCTGTACTGCCTGTATATCTGTCCAAAGGTCTGGAGTTTGATGCAGTTATTGTGGCCGATGCCGACCAGGATCATTATGGAGAACGGACTTGGGATGCCAAGCTGTTGTATGTGGGATGTACCCGTGCGCTGCATGAGCTGTGGCTATTGCATGACGGTCCACTTCCAAGTTACGTACAGGCGTGAAGGTCATGCCAACCAAAGAACAGCCACGAAATTCATTTTTCGTCCTAGGCTGTTCTTTCTTTTTAGTCGAATCACATGTAAGGCTACAGTTATACCGTGACCAGGCTATCTGCAACTTGTTAACCGATATGGTAGAATAAGAGGCGGTTTATAATCGTTTTAATACAGTAGATCAATTGAATTTTCATGTCTTTTAGCTGTATGGGCGAACTTGTTTTCAATAAAAAAAGAAAGTGTTCGTTCATAAATGATAAGGAAGTGAATGAAATGGACTTATTTTCATATTCCCAGGAGTCAACGCCAAACAATCGGTTGCTTGCAGACCGCCTGCGTCCGACATCGCTGGATGAATATATTGGACAGGAGCATGTTGTGGGTCCAGGCAAGCTACTGCGGAGAGCTATAGAGGCCGATCAGATTTCTTCTATATTGCTGTACGGGCCACCGGGATGCGGCAAAACGACACTGGCACATATCATTTCTCAACACACGCAAGGTGATTTCGTCCGTCTAAATGCAGTAGAAGCATCTGTAAAGGATGTAAGAGAAGTCATTGACCGTGCACAGACGAATAAATCGATGTATGGCAAAAAGACTATTCTGTTTCTTGACGAGGTCCATCGTTTTAACAGTTCGCGTCAGGATGCATTGCTGCCTGCGGTGGAAAAGGGAACGATCGTGTTTATCGGCGCCACGACGGAAAACCCCTTTCACTACGTCAACGGCGCTTTAATGAGCCGTTCTACGTTATTTCAGCTTGAAGCGCTAACCCGGGAGCATTCGCTGGCTGCTATGCGCCGTGCCTTGAGCGATGCGGACAAGGGGCTCGGCTATATGCAGCTTCAGGTAGATGAAGCTGCACTGGACCACATCGCGTCCATGGCGAACGGCGATATCCGCCGTGCATTGAACGCACTGGAGCTAGCGGCGCTCACGACCCCTCCGCTGGCAGACGGCACGATTCATGTGACGCTGGAAGTGGCAGAGGAATCCATCCGCCGCCCGATTGTCAAGGCAGACGAGTCCACACAATATGACGTGCTGTCTGCCTTTCACAAAAGCATTCGCGGTTCCAGCGACGCGGCGCTGTTCTGGTTCCTGTATGCCGTAGAGAAGCTCGGCATGGACCCGATGACTTTTATTCGCCGCCTCATTGCAGCGAGCAGCGAGGACATTGGTCTGGCGAACCCGCAGGCGATGGTGCAAGCGGTGAGTGCGCTTGAGGCCTACCGCAATAACGGCTGGCCTGAGGCCAAACTGAACATTGCACAGGCCATTTTGTTCGCCGTGGAAAGTCCCAAGTCGAATGCCGTATACACGGCGATTTCACGGGCCATGTCGGCCATGGACGATATAAAATCGGCCGAGGTGCCGCTACATCTGCGCGACGCACATTACAAAGGCTCGGAAAAACTCGGCCATGTTGGCTATCAATATCCGCATAATTATCCGAATCACTATGTAAGGCAGCAATATTTACCCGATTCGATAGCAGGCCAGACCTTTTACCAGGCCACTGAGCAAGGAAATGAGTCTAAAATTAGGCAAAACCAGCGTTGGCGGGAGTCGCAGTCTTGATATATGTGACTTTAATATACGAAGTGTGTACGATATTGTCAGGTTACACGATGATCTTGCAAGAGCGAAGAAGGGAATAAAAGAAATGAAAGACGTACTATTCGTCGCAGCAGGTGGAGCGCTCGGAACCTCTGCTCGCTACAGTATACAATTATTATTGCCTGCGGCTGGGGCAGACTTTCCATTTGGCGTCCTGTTAATGAATTGGCTTGGCTGCCTGTTTCTCGGCTGGTTTTTTACGGTGACCTTGCGATCGTGGCGGATCAACCCCCGCTGGCGACTTGCCATCGGAACAGGCTTTACAGGGGGATTTACCACCTTTTCCACCTTTACAGTGGATGCTGTACGCCTCACGGTTCACGATCGTATGCTGACGGCTATATTGTACTTGCTGCTTAGCGTAGGCGGGGGTTTGTTTTTGACGTGGGCAGGTATCCGTTTAGGCACAAAAATGACACAGGTTGCCCCCAAGGAGGAACATTTATGATTTGGTGGGCGGCAGCAGGTGGAATGGTGGGTACACTAGCGAGATACGGGCTTGGCATGTGGGCCGGAAAAAGGTTGGGTACTGTATTCCCGTGGGGGACGTGGATCATTAATATTAGCGGTTCATTGCTGCTAGGCTGGCTGTATGGCGAGTTTGCGCAACACAATTTGTCTCCTGCACTCTGGATGCTACTGGGAACCGGTTTTTGTGGCGGCTACACCACCTTTTCTACATTCGGCTATGAATCTCTTCAACTGATGGAACACAATAAATACCGACGTATGGCTATGTATGTATTATCTTCTGTAATAGTAGGAGTTATAGCTGCAGCAATCGGGTACAGGGTCAGTTATACCTTATAAATTTTCAAAATGACATGTGAGCACACCATAAAAGCTTCCAAACCCTCATTCAAGGCGTTATCAGCCGTGAATAGGAGGGCGGAAGCTTAGTGCTGTGCTTATTTAACTATTTTTTATCTCGTTCTTTGTATAATTCAGGTAAAAGGGCTTTGAGTTCAGGTCGTGGATCAGGGTCAGACAGCTTCATTTCCTCTAGCGTTTGGACGGCAATACGCAGTACAGTATAATCTCTGTACCAACGATTGTCTGAAGGAACAACATACCAAGGTGCTTGCTTGGTTGCACTTAGCTCTAGTACCTCCTCATAGTATTGGGTATATTGCTTCCAAAATTTCCGTTCCTGCAAATCACTCGGATCAAGCTTCCAGTTTTTGCGAGGCTTCTCAATCCGGTCAATCAGCTTTTCCAACTGAAATTGCTTTGAAATATGTAAAAAGATTTTAACCACCTTTACACCACTATCCAGCAACAACTGTTCAAAATGCTTGATATGCTTCATATTCTGCTTGGCCTGCTTATCGGATACCTGTCCGTGAACACGCGTAATCAGCACATCCTCGTAGTAAGAACGGTTGAACGCCGCAATATATCCGCGTCCTGGAGTTACGCTATGGGCGCGCCACAAGAAATCATGGCTTAATTCCTCAGTCGTAGGTGATTTGAAGCTGTGTACAGTCACCCCGGCAGGGTTAAGATTAGAAAATACCTGCTTGATCACGCCATCTTTTCCGCTGCAATCCATACCCTGGAATACAAACAAAACGGCTTGTTTTTTCTCTGTAAATAATTTGCTTTGTAATTCTGCGAAGCGTTCCTTCAATTGATCTGTTTCCTGTCGGATTTCTTCTTTATTTTTAATATTCTTCGTATCCTTGGGGTCCCATTCTTTCAAAGAAACTTTCTTACCCGGTGTCAGCATTCCTAATGAATCAGACATAAAGGCACGCTCCTTTTCAATTGAAGTAATGATCTTGTCTACATCATATACCCAAATGGGGGCGTTATCAAAATTCCTTATGTATGGTCTTTATTAGCGATTTTTCTACTGATGATGCCTCTGGTCACGAAATTTTCTTCAGGTTTAACAATTAAAAAGTTAAGTTTAAGTCTTTAGACATAGGCAATAAGGTTAATCTTTCTTATAACAATTAGGAATTAAGATGGTTCTCCATAAATTTGAAGAGTGTTATTATGTCATGACGAACTCTCAACAGAGGTATAATATGACAACTATTAAAGTAACACCTGAGCAGCTTATGACTATCTCCAAGCAATTCGAACTTGCACAGCAAAAAGTGACCCAAATGAATATCAATTTAATAAAACAAATTTCATCTATGGAACGATTCTGGGATGGAGTGACCAAAGAGCAGTTCTATTATAGTTTCCAAACATCTCAGAAGAATATGAATGACTTTGTTACACTGACAGATTCTATTGCAAAAGAATTGCGTCGTCATGCGGATAAATTCAGGTTAGCTGATTTGCTGGAAGCAGGTAATATTGATTCAAGCTGCTTACCACCACCACCTAATTCATGTGCTATCCCTACTCCAGATACTAGAAATGCTTTGGAAAAATCAGCAGATAGTTTGGTAGAGCTTGGTGAGGATTTTATGGCTGCTGCGGAGGACAGGTACGAAAAACGCTATGACTCTGTAGGTGGATTTTTAGACTATTGGACGTTTGGAATTCCGAAAGGTTTGTATCAAGGATATGCAGAGCGTGCATCCAAGCAGTTTGATTCAGGGAATGATTTTTTTAACTTCTGGACTTTTGGTGTACATGGAACAATCAGAGAAGCAATGTTTCCTACAAATGCATGGTCAAAGGAACATTGGGCTAACATGATCGGTACAGCGGGAATATTTGGGGGAGTCAGTTCGGTAATTAAACCTAAGATTGGATTGGGCTCGTCATTAAAATATGAGGTGAAATCTGGGGCTACTATTGAAGTTAAAGGGACTTCGAATCGTTTATCTGATACGATGTTAGGTAAGAATGATGCTGATCCATTTAGGGATATATATGGTCCCGGACGACTTTCTCATCCAGAAGAGTGGAGTACCATTATTAAGAATACGCAAGGAGCCGGAGTTGAAGTTAGGATTCTAGATAGAGACATTATGGCGTATGCCCCCAAGGGATCAGGGAAGCCTGGGCAATTAAATATATATGAGGATGCTTCAATTAGTGCACTGCGGCATGAGTACCAACATTTTCTTGATGATAAAGCTAAAGGTTTTCCTAGTCTGGATGTAACATATGAATTCAAAAATAGGATTATTATGGAACTTAGAGCCTACATGGTCGAGATAAAAGAAGCAGAGAGGATTGGAAATAAGGACCTTGCAGAACACCTTTGGAACAATTACAGGGATGAACGGCAGTATCTTTTAGAGAATTATGGGCCAGTTAAACTAGATTGATGGGAGATAACAAAATGAAGCTACTTACTTTATCGAAAGAAATACGAGAGGGAAAAATAGGCGACGATCAATTGGTGGAATGTTTGGATATCCAGCATAATCAGGTACAGTTGAATGCAATGAGTCAGATCGCTAAAAAGAAACTATGCAATGAGAAAATAATCGAAAAATTGAGACATATTAGCCAGTTCAGAGACCCTAAGGTAAATAAGCTTTTTGGTATTGATACGCTTGGACACTATAGTATTGCCGTGCTTCGAGTATTGAACACTTCTGAATCTATAAAACAGTACGAGCAGTTAATGTCTGAACTCGACGATTTTGATAAAGAAATAGTTGAAAGAATTACAGAGGGAATAAGTTAGTGTTTTTTTAGAAGTCCTTATCCATGCTAATGCTTTATCTCCGTACTCAGATGAGTTACTTTGTGAACCCATAGCAGGTACATGGTCGATTCAAGATATGGTCAGTCATATTATGGGCTGGGACAAAAGCTTCACTAAGACGCTTATACAGATAATTGATAAGGGACAAGTCACGCTCAAAGAACATCCCGTTGTACAGGCATTCAACGACTCATCTGTAGCGTTCGGTAGAAATATGAAACCACATGATGCTAAATGAAGCTATTGCTCAGCGTAAGCGAATGATTGCGAAACTCTAAACGGTTCCAGAATCGGCTTTTGTGCGTCCAATTCCTAATAGCCTGTATACTTTGGAAACCTTTTTACAGGAAATGTTTGTTCAGCATGATAGACATAATAAAGAGCAGATCACCAATTCCCTTCGACTTATGGCTAAAAACATGTAACAGAAAAAAGTCGCTCCTCCCAAATCAGGAGAGACGACTTTTTTATTAGGGCTATTCAATGTTAATTGTCATTCATTCAAACCGTTTCAGGCTGAAGTTTTTCAACCTTATCAATAGTTCCCCCACCCAGACAACGTTCCCCGTCATAAAATACAACAGCTTGTCCAGGAGTAATGGCCTTTTGATGTACATCAAATACGACATGCACAGTTCCATCCGCAAGCCATTGTAAAGTGACTTGCTGGTCAGGCTGACGGTAACGGAACTTGGCTGTGCAGCGGAATTCGCCAGATGGACGTGCATCTGCGCCTTCAATCCAGTTTACATCCGTGGCAATCAGGCTGGTAGAATACAGGCTGTGGTGACGATCACCTTGTACCACATACAGGATGTTCTTCTCCAGATCCTTATCTGCTACGAACCATGGTTCGCCTGAACCTGAGCCGCCAATGCCCAAGCCTTGTCGTTGACCCAGTGTATAGTACATCAGACCATCGTGGCGTCCTTTGACTTCACCCGTAGCAATATCCACCATATCTCCACCTTTTGCAGGCAGATATCCACTCAGAAACTCCTTAAAATTGCGTTCGCCGATAAAGCATACGCCCGTGCTATCTTTTTTCTTGGCTGTATAAAGTCCCGCAGCTTCTGCGATTTTACGCACTTCTGGTTTCGGCAGATGACCGATCGGGAACATGGCTCGCGACAACTGTGTTTGGCTTAATGCATTCAGGAAATAAGTCTGATCCTTGTTGCTGTCCACACCTCGCAGCAAAGTAAAGCGGCCGTCTTCCTCTACAACCCGTGCATAATGTCCAGTAGCAACATAATCCGCTCCCAAATCCAGCGCTTTGTTCAGAAACTCGCCGAACTTAATTTCACGGTTGCACATGACATCTGGATTGGGTGTGCGTCCAGCTTTATATTCATCAAGAAAATAGGAGAATACTTTATCGAAGTATTCTTTTTCAAAATTGACTGTATAGTAAGGAATGTCGATCTGTTCACAGACGCGGCGCACATCCTCCGCATCCTCTTCAGCCGTACAACGGCCAAATTCATCCGTGTCATCCCAATTTTTCATGAAGATGCCGATTACGTCATAGCCCTGCTCCTTTAGCAGCAGCGCGGTAACGGATGAGTCGACGCCACCGGACATGCCGACGACGACACGGGTTTCATGATTGGCTTTAGCCATGGTCATCACCCAATTCTTTCAATATTGTTGTAGAACCCACCTATTGTAACATAAACGATAATAAGTTACGATGTTTGGATGAACAAACGACACGGCGAACGATGCAAGAAAGCTACATAAAACGGGCTAAATCTGTTGCTAATCGCTCGAAAGCAACTTTTTTTAAGATTGTTACCGTAATGTTTCCCTTTACCTGCCCTAATATGTTAACATAAGCTGAGGGTTAGGATCGGAATAGAGAGGTTTACAACTCCAATTATTCCGCGTGTTTAACGGAATTGTTAATATAAGCGAGGTGCCACAATTGAAAATATCAACGAAAGGCCGTTACGGCCTGACCATTATGATGGAGCTTGCGGCCAGGTTTGGCGAAGGTCCAACTTCTTTAAAAAGTATTGCCGAAAAAAATCAGCTATCAGAGCATTATCTTGAGCAGCTCATTGCGCCTTTGCGTAATGCAGGTTTGGTAAAAAGTATCCGTGGTGCTTATGGCGGTTATATTTTGGCGAATGAACCGTCAGGCGTAACAGCAGGAGACATCATTCGTGTGCTGGAAGGCCCGATTTCTCCAGTTGATTTTACGGAAGAAGACGATCCGGCAAAACGCCAGCTCTGGCTGCGAATTCGTGACAGCATTGCTGAAGTGCTGGATTCAACTACACTCAAGGACTTGATCACATACCAAGAACATGATGAATTGGATAACTACATGTTTTATATTTGATTTCCAATTATGTATATAACGAGAAAGATCTTGGTTTATCAAACGTTTTAGCCCCATTATATGGGGCTTTAATTCTATATAAAATACATTAAAATTGTCTATCCTGTAAATTACCAAGCTTGAGCATGTCTGAGAGTTATTTTTTACGGACCAATCCCTTTTTTGATTTCGTCATAAGCAGCTTGAGCTTTGGCCAAAGCTTTTTATAGTACGACCTCTGCGAGGTATCTGTCTTCTTACACCGATAATCGGATCAAGGGGGTCTCCGTGAATACTTGCAGTTGAAATGCTCTTACAAAAACTTTTAAAGTGCATTATATCAATAAAGAAGTATATAATGGAACTTCGGCAATACTAAAAACAAGATGTTCTATATTTGAGGTGGATAACATGAACAGAATTTATCTGGATCATGCCGCATCGACTCCTATGCATCCTGAGGTTGCGCAGACTATGATGGATATCATGACCGGCCAATTCGGCAACGCTTCGAGCGTTCATGCCTTTGGCCGTGATGCCAAGCGCACCGTCAGCGCAGCGCGGGATGCCGTTGCGGCCTCTTTGGGCTGCAAGCCTGAAGAAATTATATTTACGAGCGGAGGGACAGAGAGTGATAATCTGGCCCTGTTTGGGACGGCTACGGCAGATGGTCGTACTTCCGGCCATATTATTACAACCGCGATTGAACATCACGCCGTGCTTCATGCTTGCGATGAGCTGGAAAAAGCGGGATACCAGGTAACCTATATCCCGGTCAATGGTTTTGGGCGTGTGAATCCTGCGCATATTGAGGCAGCTATTCGCCCGGATACTTTTTTGATCAGCATGATGTATGCCAACAATGAGGTGGGCGTCATTCAGCCAGTTCAAGAAGTAGGACAGATTGCGAGAGAGAATGGAATTATATTTCATGTAGACGCAGTTCAAGCCTTCGGGCATATATCCATCGACTGCGGGAACCTCCCGATTGACTTACTTAGTGTATCTGGCCATAAGATTAACGGACCGCAAGGGGTGGGTGCATTGTATATCCGTCAGGGTACACGCATTCAGCCGCTAATGCATGGGGGGCTTCAAGAGAAGAAACGGCGTGCCGGAACAGAAAATATCGCCGGCATTGCTGGGCTGGCTAAAGCCGTAACTCTTGCCAATGCTTCCATTGAGGAGCGAGGAGCACACGATATGGCTCTTCGCCAAACGTTGCTAAAAGCGTTGGAAGGCTCTCTGGGTAGCCATGAGTTTATAATTAACGGTGATCCTGAATATTTTGTGCCTAATGTGCTAAATATTAGCTTTCCGGCCATTGGTACAGAGACCATGCTGATGAATCTCGATATGGAAGGAATCGCAGCGGCCAGCGGGTCAGCCTGCACTTCGGGGTCTCTAGAGCTATCGCATGTATTGCAGGCGATGGATCTTCCTGAGGATGTTTTGAATTCAGCGATTCGGTTTAGCTTCGGTTTGGGTAATACTACGGAAGAAATGGAATACACGGCCAAGAAAATTGAAACCATATGGAAGCGGCTGCGTACTAGGAACTAGGGATTTCTCCGCATTTTAGTAAGAAGGGAGGGGCGGTTTTCCATTTCATTGCATGAACGAAAAGCAAGGTCTGACAGGCATGTAGGAAAAGGACCGCACCTTCGTTCGGATTGCAGAATGAGGAGGGACCCGATATATGAAGCTTCAAGACATGATCGGACTTGCTGTTTTCGATGTCGAGGACGGGAAGCAGATTGGTAAAATACATGACTTTATGTTGACAGCTGATTGGCGAATTACAGGGATTGAGCTAGAAGGTAAAGGTCTTTTTTCATCTCATGTCAAAATGGTGGCTTGGGATGACATCGTTGCCTATGGTGAGGATGCGATCATGATTCGCAATCAGCAGGCCGTCCGTAAAACAGAGGCCCATGATATACAACATACGTACTTGCTTGGACCTGGTAAACTGAAGGATTTATCCGTGCTAACAGAGGAAGGGCTTATGCTCGGGCACATCTCGGATGTTTATTTTGACCAGGAAATGGGCAATAACATAATAGGCTTGGAAATCAGCGATGGTTTTGTATCGGATATTATAGAAGGGCGGAAATGGCTGCCCTGCACCGAAGATATGTCCATCGGGGAAAATGCTGTTATGGTTCCCCCGTTAAGCGAGCAGCGTCTGGAAAAAGCCATATATTCTGTTAATGGATAGGGTGAGTTTATTGAGATGTCCGAATTGTAATTCCAAAGATATCGGAAAAATTGGCTCCCATCAATTTTATTGCTGGGGATGCTTTATCGAACTTCAAGTGAATGGTGAAAAAATGTCTGTCTACCAAGTGGAAGAGGATGGAACGCTCAGTTCGCTCGACGACTTATTCTTTGGAGATGAGATGGCACAACAGGACTTGCCGCAAATTCACGCTTCTTCCTAAGCTTGATTCGGAAAGTGGACAGGCTGTTTACGAAGAGGTGTGATCTCCCACCTATTGCTTAAAATACAGCTTAGTGGGTTGGATCATGCTTAATAAAAAATGGAGAGGGTGTCCCGAAAGGCCTTTTGGCCTGGGGGCACCCTCTTTTTTATATCCTATTTTGCGAAGATGGCTAGTTCTACAATTTAAAGCGTTTGACCTCTTCCAATAGAAGATCTGCATGAGAATCAAGTTTGGCAGAAAGGTCGGCAATATTGTTCATAGCATGACCTTGTTCTTGTACTGAGGAAGCTACTTCCTCGGTAGATGCTGCACTTTGCTCAGAAACAGCGACAACGCTAGAGATGACATCGGAAATATGTCCGGCATTCACACGGAGATGATCTGCTGCAGCAGAAACGTCCTCAATTTGGGCAAGCATGTGCTGAGAAGCGCCACGTATGGATTCAAACGCCTGTCTCGTTGCAATGGCAGCATGCTCCTGTTCTACAGTTACAGCAAGAGCCTTCTTCATTTCCTCTGCGCTTTGTACTCCCGCAATTTTAATTTCCTCCAGCTTACTCATGATACTGTCACTGGAGTTGCCCGCTTGTTCGGCCAGCTTTCTGACTTCTCCCGCGACGACGGCAAAACCTCGTCCGTGTTCCCCGGCCCGTGCCGCTTCGATGGATGCATTGAGGGCTAGTAGGTTTGTTTGTGCGGCGATATCGTGGATGGCCCCAGCCAGCCGTCCAATATCCTGGGTTTTCAGCGTAAGTGAATCTACTGCTTCTCCTGCCGCAGTGGTCGTTTGTCTGGACTCGGCTGCCAGTTTCGCTTGACGCTCTGCTGTTTCATACCCAGCCAGCACGGCAGAATCTGTTTCGAATACAGCAGTTTGGGTCCGTTTGACACTTTCGCCAATCTGGTTGATGGATCCTGTCATATGTGTCAGCTTCTCAGAACCGGAATATACGGCCTCAGCTTGGTCGCTCGCTCCTTGAGCCAGCTCCTGTACTGCACTGGAGATTTGTGAGGCAATGGTTCCTGTATCTTTGGCGTGTTGATGCATATCATGGGAAGCGGAACTGACATCGCTAGCTGTATCTGATACCTTGCGCAACAGGTGAGAGAGATTGTCTGACATGAGGTTAAAATCTGTCCCCAGACTGGCAATTTCATCTTTACCCTTAATATCCACACGAGCGGTCATATCGCCTTCAGCTATCCGTTTGACATTTGCTTGGAGTCTGCGAATCGGCTTGATAAAGTTGTTTGCCGCCCAGATCGCCAGCAGCATAGCAGCAACTAAAATGATAGCAACAGTAATAATTAACTGATTACGAGTGGAGTAATATTCCTGAAAAGCAATATCTTTAGAAATAGATAGGCCTACAATCCAGCCTGTGCTAGGCATCTTTTTAAAATAAAGCTGACGGTCACTGCCATTGTAGCTATATTCTGTTTTTCCCGAAGCTGCGCTGAGCAGGGTCGCGGTCGATGATCCTAACTCGGGGGTTTCCTTGAGGTTTTTGCCAGCCAGCTTGTTATCTGGATGCGCGATTACGACTCCCTTTTGGTCAATCAGAAATGCGTAGCCCAATCCGTTCAGATTTATGCTTTGAATCATTTTTGTCATATCGTTGAGCATAATATCTTCGCTGACTACCCCGGTGATAGAGCCGTTGGCATCCTTGAGCGGTTTAGCGATGGAAATGGTGAAGTCATTACTGCCTGCGTCAGTGTAAGGTGATGAATAATACATTTCTCCCTTGGTTTTGGCATCCTTGTACCACGGGCGAGCGCGAGGATCATAATTTGCTTCAAACCAGCCAGATCCATCCCAGTAAGAACCATCTTCATAGCCTGCATAAATGTTGGAAATATTTTGATCCTTATAGTTTTGGAAAGCTGCTTTCAGAGATGCTATTTTGGCATCTGATGAAATATCACTGGATTCCAGACTCGCAGCTAATGTTTCGATAATTTCAGCTTTGCCGCCTGTCCATCCGTCGAGCTGATTCACGGTTTCGGAAGCTTTGCTGTTCATAAGCTCTTGGATATCATGATTGGCCTGATTTTTAACGCTTGTCATGCTAATGACGGATAAAGGCCCGGCTGCAACGATTACAATGCAAGTGAAAAGAAGAATAAGCTTCATTTTTAAGTTCATGTAACGACCCCCGATGTTTCAGAAATGTGAAAGCTTAGGATAGTGCTTTGTACTTATATCGTCAGATCGAATGGCTTTGTTTATTGTTTTCATCCATTTTCATCAATTTTTCACAGTGGTTATTTATGGAACACCTTAGACTGGCGGGAAGGATTAAACTAGAGGTACAGGCATATACTTAAAGGAGGCTAGTCCGGTAAGGGGGCACAAAATGGACCAATTAACGAAAAGTAGACTGTTCCGGTACGGCATATGGACGCTGCTGGGACTTGTCATTCTATATTTTATCTGGCTGCTGAGACCTTTGTTTTTGCATTTGTATGAATTTCTGAAAACAATCATTGCTCCGTTTGCGGTAGCGATGATCATCTCCTATGTACTTAATCCTATAGTCAGTATGCTGGGCGGTCGAAAGGTGCCTCGTAGTGTAGCTGTACTGCTCATTTATGCTGTGTTTTTGGCCAGTCTTATTGTGATCCTGATGAATCTGATTCCAATGTTCATTGAACAACTGGATGAGCTGAATGAGCATCTGCCTGAGCTGACCATGCATGCACAGGGACTAATGACGAATATGGACAGCGGTATTTTACCCCAAGGGGTGCGAACGGGGATGAATCAATGGTTTTTCCAACTGGAGAATCGGATGGCTACTGGGATTTCTACCTTTATGGACAACATTGGTGGGATGATCAACATGCTGTTCAATGTGTTTATTGTCCCTTTTCTTATTTTTTATATTTTAAAGGATTTTGACGTGTTTGAACGGACGATTGTATCTTATCTCCCGCGTTCTCGTCGTAAGGCGATTGTATCAGTACTTAAGGAAATCGATCAGGCGCTTGGCAACTATGTCAGGGGCCAATTGCTGGTGTGCGTCATTATTGGCGTGATGGCGTATATTGGATATATGCTGATTGGCATGCCTTATGCGCTGTTGCTGGCCGGAGTAGTGGCTCTTTTTAATATTGTCCCATATTTGGGTCCCTTTTTGGGCGCTGCACCAGCGGTAATTATGGCTTCTACGGTTTCCTTAAAAATGGTACTTTTAGTCGTAGTCGTTAATGCCTGTATTCAAGTGTTGGAAAGTAATGTAATCTCTCCTCAGGTGGTGGGACGAACGTTGCATCTGCATCCGCTAGCCATTATTTTCGCTCTGCTAGTCGGTGGGGAAATTGCGGGAATTGCTGGCTTGATCTTGGCAGTTCCTGTGATGGCGGTTTTGAAGGTAGGGCTTCAGCATTTTTTTGCATATTACGTGAAGCGAAAAACGATCTGATTTCGTCTATATCCCGGATGCATGCTGTCTGAAATCGCGTTGACACGGCTAAATGACACGGATATACTGAATTGAGTATGTTTAAATGTGTTTATCCAGTAGGGAAAGCTCATTTCGGAGTGCGGGCTGAACCCGCCGGGATGCTCCCGTTACCAGTGAAAACAAGGCGATCGATCGTCCGTTAGCAGATGTTGGTGTGCGCTTGCACATGTAGCATTTCGTACAGAAGGGACGGCGATAACCAGGGTGGTACCGCGATACAATCGTCCCTGATCCGTTCAGGGGCGTTTTTCTATTTTTTATGGCCTGTGCCAGAAACCAGTGACACCATAATTAGGAGGCTACTTATATGAAAGCTAGTGAAATCCGCTCCAAATGGCTGGAGTTTTTTGAAAGCAAAGGGCATGTGATTGAACCAAGCGCACCGCTTGTTCCGCATAAAGATCCTTCCCTGCTGTGGATTAATGCGGGTATGGCGCCGCTTAAGCCTTATTTTGACGGACGTGTAAAACCAGAAAATCCACGTATCGCCAATTCGCAAAAATGTATTCGGACGAACGACATTGAAAATGTCGGTAAAACCCGCCGTCATCACACGTTTTTCGAAATGCTCGGCAACTTTTCCATTGGCGACTATTTTAAGGAAGAAGTCATCACATGGGCATGGGAGTTTCTGACAGACCCGAAATGGATCGGCTTTGATCCAGAACGTCTGGCTGTAACGGTATATCCTGAGGATGAGGAAGCGTACAAGCTGTGGAACGAAAAAGTTGGACTTCCGGCTGAACGTATCATCAAACTGGAAGATAACTTCTGGGATATCGGTGAAGGACCTTGCGGACCTTGTACGGAAATTTTTTATGATCGTGGCGAAGCCTACGGCAGCGACATGACGGACCCTGAAATGTATCCGGGCGGAGAAAATGAGCGTTATCTGGAAGTGTGGAACCTGGTATTCTCGCAATTCAACCATAACAAAGATGGTAGCTACACGCCGCTTCCTAATAAAAATATTGATACAGGGGCTGGCTTGGAACGTTTTGCATCCATTTTACAAAATGTGGATTCCAACTTTGATACGGATATCTTCCAGCCACTAATCCAGAAAACGGCTGCGATGGCAGGCGTTAAATATAACGAGAATGTGGACAGTGATGTGGCTCTCAAGGTCATTGCTGACCATGTTCGTACTGTTGCTTTCGCGATTGGTGACGGTGTACTTCCTTCCAATGAAGGACGGGGTTACGTCATTCGCCGTTTGCTGCGCCGGGCTGTTCGTTATGGAAAAATGCTGGGCATGAACCGTCCATTTATGTTTGAACTGGTGGAAACCGTTGGGGATATCATGGGCGTATACTACCCTGAGGTCGTAGACAAGCGTGATTTCATCATCAAGGTGATTAAAACAGAAGAAGAGCGTTTCCATGAAACATTGACTGACGGATTAGCTATCTTGGCTGATATCAGTGCTCAGGCAAAGGCCGAAGGCCGCAACGTTATTAGCGGAGCAGATGCTTTCAAGCTGTATGATACGTACGGGTTCCCATTCGACCTCACAGAGGATTATGCGGACGAGCAGGGCTTGAAAGTAGACCGTGAAGGCTTTGATGAAGCGATGCAGGAACAGCGTCAACGTGCGCGCGATGCTCATCAAGATAATGCCAGCATGAAGATTCAGGGCGGAGCTTTGTCTGATCTGGCGGTTAAAAGTGATTTTGTTGGATATAATGACCTCGTAACTGAGTCCAAAATTGTGGCAATTGTATATGATGATATGCTGGTGGAGAGTGTTGGTGAAGGACAGTCCTGTCAGGTCGTGCTGGATGTGACTCCTTTCTATGCCGAAAGCGGCGGGCAAGTCAGTGACCATGGCTTACTGCGTGGCGGAACAGTAACCGCGAAGGTTGAAGGGCTGTTCAAGGCGCCGCAAGGTCAGCATGTGCATCAAGTCGTTGTAGAGGCTGGTGAGCTGAACGTAGGCGATACGGTAAAAGCTGAAGTAGATCAAGCTTCACGTGGAGAAATTGAGAAAAACCATACAGCTACGCATTTGCTTCACAAAGCGCTTAAAGAAGTGCTGGGTGACCATGTCAATCAGGCGGGTTCCTTGGTAGAACCTGGGCGTCTGCGTTTTGACTTCTCCCATTTTGGTAGCATTACCCCAGAAGAGCTGGCGGATATTGAACTGCGGGTTAACCGTGCCATCTGGAGCCAACTGAATGTGACGATTGAACTGAAACCGATTGACGAAGCCAAAGCTCTTGGAGCGATGGCACTGTTTGGTGAGAAATATGGTGATATCGTACGGGTCGTTAAGGTTGGCGATTACAGCATCGAACTGTGCGGAGGATGTCATGTCAGCAATACTTCGCAAATTGGTTTGTTCAAGCTTGTCAGCGAGAGCGGCATCGGGTCAGGTGTACGTCGTATTGAAGCAGTGACCGGACGTTTTGGTTTTGAGTATATGGAAGGTCAATTAGAGTTGTTGAAGGTGTCGGCTGGGCTTGTTAAATCCAAGCTGTCCGAGGTGCCAAAACGCATCGAATCTTTGCAGCAACAAATTAAAGACCTCAGTCGTGAAAATGAATCACTGCAAAGCAAGCTGAGCGCTATTGAGGCGGGTCAGCTGACTGATCAAGTCGTGCAAGCTGGCGGAGTGCAGTTGTTGGCTGCACGCGTGCAGGCCTCCAGCATGGATGCACTGCGTGCGATTGCTGATGAGCTGAAAAGTAAGCTCCCTGCAGCTGTGCTGGCGCTAGGCGCTGCAATGGACGACAAAGTTAATTTTGTCGTTGTTGTCCCAGCTGAGCATACCAAGACGGGACTTCATGCAGGTAAGCTCGTGAAAGAAATTGCGGCCGTATGCGGCGGCGGTGGCGGCGGACGACCTGACATGGCGCAAGCCGGGGGTAAGGATGCCAGCAAGCTGGACGAAGCACTTCAACGTGCGCATGAATTGGTGTCAGCAGCCTCACAAGGATAAAGTTCGATAATTTTTGCGGATTTTTGGAAAAAAACGGACTTAGACATTTCCTTGAAGGGCTTTGCTTATGGTATGATATAAAAGAATAAGCTGGCATAAACATGTACACATGTTTTGTGGAAGCGAGGTGTCAACAATGGATTCCATGGACAAAACGGTCAAATTTAATGTCAAGGCGGATGAGAAGGAAGCTTCTGCTCAGGAGATTTTGTTGACCGTATATGATGCGTTGGTAGAAAAAGAATACAATCCGATCAATCAAATCGTCGGGTATTTGCTATCCGGTGATCCGGCTTATGTGCCGCGGCATAATAATGCTAGAAGCCTGGTGCGTAAAAAAGAACGCGATGAATTGATTGAAGAGCTGGTTCGTTTCTATCTCGCTAAGCATCGTTAGGAGACAGGCATGAAAGTAATGGGATTGGATTACGGGGATCGCCGAATTGGGGTCGCCGTAAGTGATGCCTTCGGCTGGACCGCCCAAGGATTGGAAGTCATAGAACGACGCGGTGACGACAGCGAGTTCGGTAAAATTGCAAATTTGGTTCGTGAACATGAAATTGGTGAGGTTGTTGTAGGCTTGCCGAAAAATATGAACGGAACCGTGGGTCCACGCGGTGAGATTTGCATTGAGTTTGCGAACCGGCTCAAAGAGTTACTGGGTTTACCCGTTCACCTTTGGGATGAACGGCTGACGACGCGTTCGGCAGAGCGTGCGCTTCTGGAGGCCGACGTCAGCCGCAAAAAACGCAAGCAGGTGGTAGATAAACTGGCCGCAAGCCTGATCTTGCAAAATTATTTGGACGCACACAGTACAAGGTGAGGGGGATTTCGTAATGGCTGAAAATCAATTGGGTATGGAAGAAGAGCCGGAAATTATTTATATTGCCGATGACGAGGGCAACGAGGAAGAGTTCGAGGTCATTATGAAGTTTGAGGTAGATGGTTCCGAAGCAAAGTACATGATGGTTGCGCCAGTGGACCCTGAAGCTGATGAGTCCGATGTGTACGCCTTCCGCTACGAAGAAGAAGGCGATGATATTAAATTGTTTGTGATCCAAGACGATGCCGAATGGGAAATCGTCGAAGAGACCTTTAATACATTTGTAGAGGAAGAAGAAGAGGAAGACGGGAAATGACGAGCTATTCACGTGAAGACCTGAGCTGGACCTCTGATTTGAAGGAAGCATTTGACGGCGATGTAGAGTTGCAGGATGAACAGGGTCATGCAATACGCATGGAGTTGGAAGCAGAGTTCAAGGTAGGCGAGCAACGGTACGCCGTATTGCGTAGACCTGGTGCTGCTGCTGGCGAACATGAATTATATCATGTAAGCTCATCCACAGACGGCGAAATCTCCATCACCACCATTGAAGATGATGATGAGTGGGAAGATATTTCTGAGCTGTACGACGAATGTACGTTGCCGGAAGAGCTGTAAGTCTGGATAACGAGCAGATCAAACCTGAAAGGGCGGACCAGTCCGCCCTTTTTGGCTGTGAAGGAGTTGGGTGGATGTGAAGCGAAGGACAAGGATGCTTACGTTGCTTCTCGTGCTTGTTTGTATAGCGGGAGGTGCAATCCTCTATATATGGAATGCCATGCAGCCTGTTCAGCCGAAAACACAACCCGTTGCTTTTACGGTGGTAAGGGGTACGGGAACATCGGCTATTGCAGATACGCTGGAGCAAAAGGGACTTATACGTAATGCGCTCGTGTTTAAGGCTTATGTAAAATTCAAACAGCAAGGAAACGCATTTCAGGCTGGAAAATATGAAGCGCAGCCTGGCGCAACCTTTGATCAGCTGATTGCCAAGCTATCGGCTGGGGACGTAGTCAAAGAGGAAATGATCCGTTTTACAATCCCGGAGGGTTTTACGATTAGACAGATGGCTGAGAAGCTGCAAAAGGAAGGACTGGCAGACCGGCAGCAATTTTTGCAGCTAGCCAACGATCCGTCCGCTTTTGACGTCCCGCTGGTACGGGACATACCAAAGCAGGCGGGGCTTCGCTATGCGCTGGAAGGCTATCTTTTCCCGGAAACTTATGAACTGAAAAAGGGAAGCACAACCAAGGATATCATTCAGACGATGCTGGAGCAGACGCAAAAACGTCTGGATACCATTTCTGACCTGGATGCCGGGCTGCAGCAACGCAGTGAAACACTGCATCAGCTGCTGACAGTTGCCTCTCTGGTAGAGCGTGAGGTGGTTGTAGACGATGAGCGGCCTATCGTAGCTGGCGTTATTTATAACCGTCTTCAACAGGATAAAAAGCTGGAAATTGATGCTACAGTTCAATATATGCTGGACAAGCAAAAGGAACGACTGTATTACAAGGATTTGGCTGTAGAAAGTCCTTATAATACGTATATACATCAAGGACTTCCACCAGGACCGATTGCAAGTCCCAGTCTGAAATCAGTAGTGGCGGCTCTACAGCCGAAATCTACAGATTATTTATTTTATGTGACCAAAAAAGATGGAACACATAAACATTTGTTTGCCAAAACGTATAAAGATCATTTGCATAACATTCAGGTAAGTAACCGTAAGACAAATTAGGAGGTGAGCCTATGGCTTACAAACCCGAACTGCTGGCAACTGCCAGCTCTCCGGAGGATGCCCGCCATATGCTGGAGGCTGGAGCTAATGCATTGCTGATTGGAGATGACCGCTTTGGCATGCGGTTGCCAGGAAATTTTACACCGGACCAAATCCGTGAGGTTGTGGAAGAAGCACGGAAGCATGCCGCACAGGTATATGTATCTATGACGAATTTGATGACGAACGAGCTATTGCCACTTCTTCCGAAGTATGTGCAAACCATAGCTGAATGCGGCATAGACGCCATTGAGTTTAACGATCCAGCAGTGCTCATGGCGGTGAAGGAACATGCTCCTCATCTGAAACTTTTCTGGAACGGAGAGATGATTTCTACCAACTTCGCAACCGCCAACTATTGGGGCGAAAAAGGGGCATCACGTGTCATCTTGGCTCGTGAGCTCAGTATGGATGAAATTACGGAAATGATTCCAAAGTTGAATATAGAAGCACAGGTTCAGGTACATGGAATGACTAATATTTATCACTCCAAGCGTAAGCTTGTTCAAAGCTATATGCTGCACCAGGGTCGCACGGTAGAAGGTGATCTTGGCAGAGGACGTGGTTTGTTTCTGATTGAAGCGGAGCGGCAGGAAGAGAAGTTCCCGATTTATGAAGATATCAACGGGACACATATTATGAGTTCGGATGATTTTTGTATTATGGAGGACCTGCATATTTTGATGGAGGCGGGTGTGCATAGCTTTAAAATCGAGGGCTTGTTGAAACCTACCGCATACAATGAGGCAGTTGTCCGTGCTTATCGTAAAGCAATAGATAGTTATACAGCCGACCCGGATGCTTATGTTTATGATGAAAGCTGGCTGGATGAGGTTCGCCGTCTTCAAGACCCTGAACGGGAACTCTCTTTCGGATTTTTCTACAAAGAGCAGGTTTATTAATTACAAAATGAATTTACAGAGGGGGGAACGTCATGGGAACGATCACCAAAACGAGAAAATATACAGGTAAACGGAATCGTCTGGATAAGCCAGAGCTGTTGGCTCCTGCCGGAAATCTAGAAAAGCTGAAGTTTGCCGTTCACTATGGCGCGGATGCTGTATATATAGGTGGGCAAAAATACGGTCTGCGTTCTAACGCCGATAATTTCAGTTTTGAAGAAATGCGTGAAGGTGTGGAATTCGCCAACAAGTACGGCGCTAAGGTGCTTGTGGCGACTAATATCTATGCTCACAATGAAGATATTGCCGGAATTGAGGAATACTTGCGCAATCTGTATGAAGTAGGAATTCATGCTGTTATCGTCGCTGATCCGGCTATTGTATCCGTGGCATTGCGGGCAGTTCCCGGATTGGAAGTGCATTTGAGCACACAGCAGTCCACGCTGAATTGGCAAGCGGTAAAGTTCTGGAAAGAAGAGGGACTGCCGCGTGTGGTACTTGGACGTGAAACCAGCTTGGAGGAAATCGAAGAAATTAAAAAGCATGTGGACATCGAAATCGAAGCTTTTGTCCACGGTGCAATGTGCTCTTCATTTTCCGGTCGCTGTGTGTTATCTAATCACTTTACAGACCGAGATTCTAATCGTGGAGGATGTTGTCAGTCTTGCCGCTGGAAATATGATTTGTTTGAGGATGCCCGTCCAGATGAGGTTTGGATATCTGAGGAAGAGGCACAGGACAACAATGTACTAAAACAGTTCCAGCTTGGCGTTAACCAGCTTCCATTGTTTGAAGAGAGCGATAATGCTTTTTCTATGGGTTCCAAGGATCTGTGTATGATTGAAAATATTCCTGATCTGATTGATGTGGGTGTAGACAGCTTTAAAGTGGAGGGACGTATGAAGTCCATCCACTATGTGGCTACGGTCGTGAATGTCTACCGTCAAGCGATTGATTCCTATATGGCTGATCCGGAAAATTATGTACTCAAACCAGAATGGATTGAAGAAATTAACAAGGCAGCCAATCGTCCGTTAAATACAGGATTCTTCTATGATACACCGGATCATGAGGATCATATTTATGAGCCGGAAGAAAAAGCAGTCCCTTATGATTTTGCCGGACTGGTCATGGATTACGATGCCGCAAGTGGCATCGCAACGATTCAACAACGTAACCATTTTAAACCAGGGCATGAAATTGAATTTTTCGGGCCGAACGGAACGTTTTTCAAGCAAACGGTCGGAACGATCTGGGATGAGGAAGGCAACGAATTAGATGCTGCACGTCATCCGCTTCAACGAATCAAAATGAAGGTAGATCAGCCTGTATCGTATTTTGATATGATGCGTAAAAAGAAGTAAATAAGCCTTAAGTCACAGGTGAAAAGATTCAAAAGCCTCTCCTATCGGTTGGAGAGGCTTTTTTTTGAATAGTTTTCTAGGAAAAAAGTTTCACAAAATTTAGTTGATACTCAAAGGAAAGCTACATTCCTTGTCGAATAGTTCCGATAGAGATTATATAGATAATAGATACATAAAGGATGACGTGGAATAAGAAACTAATTATATGGTGGTAGGTGAGAGGAATGGGTTTTCGGAAAAAAGAGAGAAATGCAGCAAAAAGGCAACCTAAGAAAACGGATCCAATGAAAGGCTTGAAAGGAAGTAAAGTAACAACGGATAAAGGGGAGGAGACGGTTGTGATGTCTTCGAAAGATACTCCCTGGGTAGCTAAGGCCTTACGTAAATGCACATACAATTTAAAGCGTTTACTTAAGCCTGAAAGATACAGTAAGGATTTTATGCATTTGGTCAAAAACTATAATCCGATCCGTTCGGTTGGAATGAAGTTGTTTCTGATCTTTTTTGCAGCCATTATGTTATTCGTGGTCAGCCTGGGGATGCTCTCGTACTACAAAGCTAAAAGTACGATTGAACAAAATGCAGCTACAGCGTATCAACAAACAGTTCAGCAAACTTCGGAAAAGCTTGATATTATTTTAGAGCGCTTTCAAGACACATCGACACAGGTATTTTTCGATACTGAATTAAGTGATCAGTTGCAAAAGGCTGTAAAGCAAGATAAAAATCCCTTTGCATCTTTTGTTGCTATGGGCGAAGTAAACAAGAAATTAACGAATATTGCTTTTACAAATAAAGCGATTGATTCATTGTACCTGTACCCGGAAGAAACCAGTTTAGCTGCAATGGGTACCGGAACACAAAAGGATGTACGGCAGGAAGCATGGTTTAAGGATATTTTGAAAAACAAGGGAATGGTTTGGCTACCTACGCAGGTGAATGACAATGGCAGCAAGACCTTTCGTCTGGCACGCTCCATGAACAGCATGTCCGGGTTGGGAGGGACTTATGTTCTGGTTATGGATTTAAAGGCCAGTGCGGTGGAGGACGAGTTGAAAGGTGTTAATTTGGGCTCAGGCAGTATGATTAGCCTTGTGACAGATAAGGGTGAGTTTGTAGGCTCTAACAATGAGAGTTTGGCAGGAGGAAAGACAAAGCTGGATTACGTTTCCAAGCTTGAAGGGATCGAAGGGAATCAAATTATGGAGCAGGTAGCAGATGGAAAAGAGCAAAGTGTGCTTGCGGTTCATAATACACTGGGAACTTCCAAATGGATTCTCGTGGGTGTAGTGCCTGTATCTGAACTGGTGAGAGACGCCAGGGGAATACTTACCACAACCTGGGTATTTGCTGCGGTAGCGGCACTCATTGCATTGTTCATTGGTTTGTGGATGGTACGTCTTGTGGCTCGTCCATTGACACACCTGAAGGATTTAATGATTGAAGGCGCCAAAGGCAACTTGCAAATCCGAACGAAGTATAAGGCACAGGATGAGATTGGACAGTTGTCTGAAAGTTTTGATACGATGATGGAACAAATTACACTGCTGGTAGAACAGACGAATGCATCAGCACAGGAGGTACTGAATACAGCGACGGAACTGAGTGATGCCTCGAAGAAGACAGCCGTTTCAGCCAAAGAAATTGCAGCCGCAACGGAAGAGATTGCTCATGGTGCCACCAGTTTGGCAACAGAGGCGGAACGTGGCAGCGGGTTAACCGGGAATATATCCCAGCAAATGGATACGGTTATGACTTCTAATCATGAAATGAGTCTGGTCGCACAAGAAGTTGAACAGTCCAGTGAAAAAGGGACAGTTCAGCTGAGAAATTTATTGAGCAAAACTAAGGTTACGGAAGAAACTACGCATGCTTTGGTAGGCAAAGTAGATGAACTGAAGCAGACAACTTCCGATGTCTTTAAGGTGCTGGACGTATTACAGGATATTGCTAAACAAACGAACATTCTATCACTGAATGCGACGATTGAAGCGGCACGAGCTGGGACAGCCGGGCGTGGTTTTATGGTGGTTGCCAATGAGGTTCGTCAGTTGGCAGAGCAATCACGTCAAGCCATTCGTACGGCTACAGGTATTACCAATAATATCGTCAATGAGATGAATGAAACGGTACAGGCGTTATCTGAAGTGTACCCGCTGTTCCGGGAGCAGATGGGAGCTGTACAAGAAACGACGGACATTTTCCAATCGGTGCAGCAGCAAATGGGAGAGTTCGCGCTTCGGTTGGGAACAGTCACCGCATCCATTCATCATCTGAGTGAATCGCAGACTACTTTGTCCGAGGCAATGACCAATGTAAGTGCGGTAGCCGAGCAATCCTCGGCTACTTCGCAGGAAGTCGCTTCTCTCAGTAATGAGCAGGCCAATATCGGTAATCAGCTGGTAGGCTTGTCTGATAAGCTGGAAGGAGTATCGATGAATTTGAAAGAACAGCTTTCGAGGTTTACAGTGTAGGTGTTCTAAATCAGGGGTATCAGGAGCGCAAATTATGAATACAAACACAAAGTTGGCTTGGGCGGTTCTAGCCATTACTATTTTTATAACGGTCTATTATTCGTTAGACGAAATTTTAGGTTGGAGCCCATATTCCTCACTAGATATCCCATAAATTCGGTAACCCATTCGACATTACATGTTGAGTGGGTTTTCTTTTTCCATCACCGGACATACTACTGGAAAAATGATGAAAGGAGGATGAATGTGTCTAGGCGTCATAGCAGTTTCATTCGTCAACGTCGAATTGCATATATAGCCCTGGGGATCATGGTATTACTACTGATTTTATGTTTCCGACTGGCTTGGATTCAGGGGACAGCGGGTATTCATTTGTCACTTTATGGGGGGCATTCGCTTAAAGAAATGTCAGTACGTCAGCGACAGGAAGGAATCGCTATTGATACTGGGCGGGGACAGTTTACAGACCGACACGGGCAGCCCTTGACTGGAGGAGTCGTATGGACGCCAGTGCTTTTTCCCGATGTAGATGGCCAAGCTGCTTTGCATGGACAAGAACTGGCCAAGCTACTGCATACGAGTAAAGGGCAACTGTTGACGCGATGGAAGGAACTGCAATCTCCACTCATATGGCGGGATGGACGCGGAGAGCCTGTACAAATCCATCCGAATGAAGCGGGGAGACTGCTGAAGTTAGCCCCTTCACTCATAGAGCTTGTACCGTATGCGCAGCGTTATAGGGATATGCCCAATGGCAGACAATGGCTTGGTTTTCTGTATGAACGTGGTGAACGAGCAAGTGAACTGCCGATGGGGGCAGCTGGCCTGGAAAGAACGCTCGAGCCACTGCTAAGCGGCGTTGGTGAGACGTTCGTCTCTCGGTCTGTAGATGCGCAACGTCGTCCATTGACTCATGTCCCGCTTCGTGTCAGTGCTCCATCCAATAGTCACTATCCATTACAGGTGCAGACTACAATTGATCTCCCGTTGCAGGAACAGATTGAGAAGCTGACAGAATCTAACCACTTGGCAGAAGGAGCAGTCGTTGTGCTTGATGCAGGCAACGCGGATGTGATGGCGATGGTGTCTCGTCCTTTCTATAATCCCGCTCATGTTGATCCGCAGCAGAAAACAGACTGGTCTAATCGTGCTCTCAAAGCAGTAACTCCTGGTTCAATTTTTAAGTTGGTTACGGCTGCGGCTGCACTTGAATCAGGTGTGGTTCAACCGCAGGAGCAATTTCATTGTCATGGAGCCTATGGCAAGTACGGCTTGTCATGCTGGAAAAAAGAAGGACACGGAACCCTGAACCTGGAGGAAGGGCTTGCCGTATCCTGTAATAGTGTGTTCGCCCATCTCGGCGAACGGCTTAACGCCGAGCAAATTCAGGCCGCAGCCTCTGCACTAGGATTGAGTCGAACCGTGGGCTGGCAGGACCGTGATCTGGCAGGACTACCTCAATTCAGACCGATGGATCACGAAGAAAAGGGAGCCGTATTCGGCTCCCATACGAATGCATCTGATCCAGGCGTACGTGTGCAGACAGCTATCGGCCAGCGTGATGTGCTGGTGACGCCTCTCCAAGCAGCTAACCTCATCGTCACCTTGCTGCACGATGGTCAAGTACATGCACCGCGCATCGTAAAACGCGTCAGCTACGCAGACGGAAGCACCTTGCTGGAGCTACCTGCTCACGCTGCTCCTTTACCCCAAGGCAGCCGCTCGATTCGCACATCCACGGCTCATACGCTTCGTGAAGCAATGGAACAAGTTGTGACACACGGTACAGGTGCCTCCTTGCGTAACAAAACCTGGAAGCTGGCCGGTAAATCGGGTACGGCCCAAGCTTTAAAAAACGGTCGCCCCATAAATCACCAGTGGTTTATTGGTTACGGTCCGATAGAGCGGCCACGTTATGCGGTTGCCGTTCTTGTGCAAAATGCTTCAACGCATGCTGCAAATCAGGCCACAGCACTGTTCGGCCAAGTCATGGATCTGCTAGCTCAATCCTCTTGAGTCCTGCGAGTAGCTTCACGCTCTTCCTCCTGAATTTTGACGATAAAAGGAGGCTCGTCAAATTCCTCAGTCGGAAACCGAATCCATTGCTGCAAATAACCTTGCTGCCACAATTCCTTGAGCAAAATGATCAGAATGGGGGATAGGATTAATCCGGCCAATCCGAAGATGGATAACGATATAATGGCAAAGGAAAGCATTAGATAGGCAGATGAGACGCCGATGGAATTACCAGTAATTTTGGGCTCCGCCAACTGGCGCACAATCACGGTGACAGCCATGACAATAAGCAAGCCTACGGCCAAGCCGGTATTCCCCGTGATGAACAAATACACTGCCCACGGAATAAAGATAACAGGCACACCCAACAACGGCAGAATATCAAACAAAGCTGCTACGAGCGCCAACGATAGGGCATTATCTACTTGCAAAATGAGTAAACCTATAAATACGAGCACAAAGGTAATTCCTACCAGTAAGGCTTGAGCCTTGAGAAAGGCGGAAATGGCTTTAAGTACATGATTTTTTAGAAAAAGGTACGCCGTTTTTAGTGTCTTCGGTGTTTTACTGCGGGCAATTCCTTTCCAGAGATTAATTTCCATACTCAAAAAGAACGCTAAAATGATGGCAACCGCAAAGTTGCCCATAAAAACAGTGAAAGAGCTGAGAAATTGAATGAAAAAAGATAACCCTAGCTGTGCCCATTTCGTAGCAATGGTGGTAGCAGTCGCAAAATAATCATTCACACGTTCGGTAACACCCGGAGGCAAGGCAGCAATTTTATCTTGAGAAAGATGAAGAATCCGCGTGAATTCGGTTTGGATAATCTGGGTATAATGTGGGAGGTTTTGCGCAACTTTTGTAAATTGAGTAACCAGGATCAGGCCCAATCCGAAAAAAATAGCCATTAATAAGATGATAAACAGCAATACGGAGAGTGCGGAGGCAAAAGGCTTTTTCATGCCTTTGCGATGAAAATAACGGGCAGCAGGTTCAATGCACCAAAACACGACGAATGAAAGGAACACAGGTGCGGCTAGCTGATACAGTTTGCTGGATACGAACATAATTAAATACACGGTTAATACGATCAGACCGATATCAAAAACAGTACGCCAATATTTTTTGTACAATGGAAGCATATGTATACAACGACTCCTTTAAGATTTTTATTTATTGTACACTAAATTGAATCTCAATGCTGACCAGTAGCAATGGCAAAATCTCGGCATGCTTACATCATTGTGATAACATATAAGTAAGTGAGTTTTCCTCAGGAGGCCTGCTTGGAAGTTCAGAATAGAAAAGTGGGGATAAAACGTGCAGACTTTGCTGTTATGGATGTTTTACATTTCAACTTTTTATGCTTTTATTCCGGCGCTGGTGAGTCGTATATTTGGTTTCCGGGTGTTTAGGCGTGGAAAAAGTGACCAAGAATATGCACTAACCTTTGATGATGGTCCTGATCCAGTCTATACACCACAGTTGCTCGATTTACTCAAGCGTTTTGATGCCAAGGCTACTTTTTTTGTTGTAGGGTTGAATGCCGAAAAACACCCTGAGCTTCTGAAGCGCATGCATGATGAAGGTCATCTAATCGGTATTCACAATTATGTGCACAAATCGAATTGGCTTATGCGGCCTGTTACTGTTAGAAGACAAATTGCCCAGACAGAGTCAGTCATTCGTCGAGTAACTGGCGAAGGAACGACCTTTTATCGTCCACCTTGGGGGATTGTGAACTTTTTTGATATTTCCAAAAACAATGGTCGTCGAATCGTATTATGGTCCTCTATGTTTGGTGACTGGAAGGCCAGCATTGGAGCGAAACAATTAGCAGAAAGAATGCTCAAAAAGCTGAGGGGTGGCGAGGTGATGCTGCTCCATGACTGTGGTACGACATTGGGGGCAGACGCAGAAGCGCCACAGAATATGCTCATTGCGCTAGAGAAGCTATTGAGGGTCGCCCAGGAACGGCAATTACGCAGTGTCCGCGTGGATACATTGTTTTGCCGTCAATCTGGCTATCATTCCACTGTCTCCTGCTTGTCCAGTACAGATTGGATGAAAAAAACGATGGTATTCGGATGGCTACAATACGAGCGCCTTTTTCACGCCTTGTTCCGCCTTCGTCCTGTTAGCAAGAATAACACGATCTTTTATTATCGTCGCCGTATCTATCATGGACCCAATATCAACATGGAGAACGGTAGGTGGCTGGAAAAGGGGGACCCCATAATTGAGCTTCATTTTGACAATAAAATGTTGTTTCAATTGGGAGCGACGGCAAAGTCCTTGGTACATCTAGCGATTCAATTGATTCGGGTTGTGAAAAGACAACTGCCTGATCTTACCCAACGGGTTGTACATGATTCTGGTATGAAGGGTGTAAAGGCGATCTATGCAGTAAGTATGATTCATCGAGGGCCTGAAAAATTAGGCTTTCAAATTCAGGAGCTTCCCCAAGGACTGTTTAAGCATGCATCTACTGTATATTTAAAGCTGTTATTTCGTGTCATCCATCCTTCGGGTTCAGAACAATTGAGTGAAAAAAAAGAGGTCATGGTACCGAAACTAATCGTGATGCCCATTGATACCTTGTTTGAACGTTTTCAACCGGGGGATTCGCACCGGGCAGACCAGGCTTTTGATCCAACTGATCAAAGGGATGTGGTTCATACACTCAACAGTGAAATGACCGAAGAAGGGGAGCCTATGCATACTTCGATCAGGGCTTCACAAACAGCGGATACAGGATCAAGCAGTTGACCTAATAAAAAAAGCCTCTCGATCCTTTGTAGGAGTCGAGTGGCTTTTTAGTAGTTCATATAATAATCTATATTGGCAAAGCACTTAGATTTTCATAATTCCGCCGTTACTTGCGTTCGTCACCAGCTTGGAATAACGCGCCAGGTAGCCTGTCTTCACTTTCGGCTCGAAGCCTTTCCAGTTGGCACGACGACGGTCGAATTCTTCGTCCGTAATGTGAAGCTCAATCTTACGATTGTTCAGGTCCAGCTCAATGATATCGCCGTCCTCAACAAAAGCGATAGGTCCGCCTTCTGCTGCTTCGGGGGAAATATGACCGATGGAGATACCACGGGAAGCACCTGAGAATCGTCCGTCTGTAATCAGACCAACCTTGGCACCAAGCCCCATGCCCACGATTTGTGAAGTCGGAGCGAGCATTTCAGGCATACCAGGTCCGCCCTTAGGACCTTCATAACGAATAACAACAACATGTCCTTCGGCAATTTTACCGTTAGCGATGCCAGCCAGTGCATCTTCCTGTGAATCAAAGCAGATGGCAGGGCCTTTGTGATAACCGCCAACAGAAGGATCAACCGCACCGACTTTAATAATGGAGCCTTGTGGTGCCAAATTGCCGAATAATACAGCTAGACCGCCGCGCTCGGAATAAGGGTTGTCCAATTTGTGGATGACGTTAGTGTCCAAAATTTCCTGACCCTCTACGTTTTCACGAAGGGTTTTCCCAGTTACAGTAATACAGTCACCATGCAATGCGCCCGGTTTCTTCAATAGCTCATTCAGCACTGCGCTTACCCCACCTGCATTATGAACATCCTCAATGTGATAGTCGGAAGCAGGTGCCAATTTGGACAAATGAGGTACACGGTTCGCGACTTCATTGATGCGTTCGATAGGGTAGTCAACCTCAGCTTCATGGGCAAGTGCCAATGTATGCAATACGGTATTCGTAGAACCACCCATTGCCATATCCAGTGCAAATGCATTATCAATGGCTTCTTTAGTCACGATATCACGTGGTTTGAGATCGAGCTTAATCAATTCCATCAATTGGCGCGCAGATTGTTTGACGAATTCTTTGCGTTCTTCTGCTACGGCGAGGATGGTGCCATTACCTGGCATAGCCAGTCCCATCGCTTCTGCGAGACAGTTCATAGAATTCGCTGTGAACATTCCTGAACAGGAGCCGCAAGTTGGACAGCCGTATTGTTCTAGCTCAAGCAAACTTTGATCATCGATTTTGCCAGCCTGGAATGCACCTACACCTTCGAAGACGGAAGTCAGGGAAATAGAGCGTCCGTTCTTATCTTTACCAGCTTTCATAGGACCGCCGCTGACGAAAATAGTCGGAATGTTAACACGCAATGCCCCCATCATCATACCAGGGGTAATTTTATCGCAGTTAGGAATACATACCATGCCGTCAAACCAGTGAGCGGAAACGACAGTTTCCAAAGAGTCTGCAATAATTTCACGACTTGGCAGAGAATAACGCATACCGATGTGTCCCATAGCAATGCCGTCATCTACACCAATAGTGTTAAATTCGAAAGGTACACCGCCTGCTTCACGAATGGCCTGCTTGACAATTTTGCCAAATTCCTGCAAATGGACGTGGCCCGGTACGATGTCAATATACGAGTTGCATACCGCAATAAACGGTTTGTCGAAATCTTCTTCCTTGACACCCGCTGCGCGCAGCAAGCTGCGGTGAGGAGCGCGGTCAAAGCCTTTTTTAATCATATCGGAACGCATTTTCGTCTTAGCTGTCATGATGCTGGTTTCCCCCCAAAGTATAAAAATGGTATGGCGTTCAATGAACGCCGTAATAGCGCAGATGTTTTCTAAAGAGTCTATCATAGTTGTGCGCATTTTTCTACATATATGAGGATTTTGAAAAAGTATTGAAGTGTTCTGTAAGCAACAATATATAGATATGAACAGTTTTATTTATCTATATATTGCATCTCCGAGGATTTGAATTGGATGCTTCGAAACTCTGATATTCTGATATGTTAGCTTATCGGATAAATAGGAAAAGCCCATGCCGCAATAAAGCGGATGGGCTCAGGCTTGTTTTTATGTTAAAGGAGGGGATATATGAACTATATTTTAATTTCTGCCACCTTTACGACCGATGTCTCTGTAGAAATTTTTGTCATGCGACTCAGCTGTAGCATCGCCGCCCTTTTTGCCGATTTCCTGATAAAATTCCTTATCATGTGAGTTTGCGGTTGCTTGTCCGCCTTTTTTTCCAATCTCCTGATAAAATTCCTTGTTGTGCTTCTTGGAAGTAGCTTCTCCACCCATACGGCCTGCTTCTTCGCGACTCATTTTACCCTGATTTTGATTACGTGCCATGACAAATCACTCCTTATGAAAAAGTTGTTTTTTGTTGCGCGTATCTTTTACTTACCACATCTTGCCTGTATGAAACAGGTACTATGCGTGAAGTAAAGAGGGGGAGACCCACTTCCATTTTCGTCTGTAAGCGGGTTGTCGCGTGCTGATTGTGAAATATAAATGGATAAAAAATTACGCAGACCGTCTAAAAAGATAAGGAGCTGGCTTCAACATCCACTCTACTTGTGGCTCAATCAGAGGTCGTGTTGCAGTTCGAACCCAAGGCATGGTCAACAGACAGCACAGACCTGTGGCGCACACTAGAATCAACATGACTTCCACAGGAGTATCTATATACTCGTAGACTCCTTTTGCAACAACGGAACGGACGATTAAGCCATGGAGCAAAAAGACATATAATGTACGCCGTCCCATCTCGGTTATACGTCCTGTGACGGCTGGAACAAAGCTTAGAAACGCCATAGATGCTATCCATTGAACTCCATAAATGCCGATACGGTAAATCCCTGCGTACCATTCGGTATGGCCCAGTTCACCATAAGTCATGTTGCCATATAGCCAGCCAGCCGGGATGCCAAAATACGACGTTCCCGCCAGTACCATAAGCAAAAGAGATACAATGCCGGCGATTATACGGACAGGTGTTGTGAAGAAGCGTCGAACGTCCGCATAATTCAAATGATAACCTGCTACAAAGTAAGGCAAATAAACAAAGGTTCTGCATACGCTTAGCCATATACCGTCTACGGGGAGATATCCGACAAGAATACCCAGTAGCACGGATATACCCAGTTGGAAGACTGGTGGTATTTTCTGAAAAGACAGCATTAACAGTCTCCAGCAGATGTGGCTGGCAAGGAACCAAAGCAGCAGATAAGGAGCAAAAAAAGAATGATGGATATGGGGAACGTGAAAGATTACGACATCCAAGATTGAATAAAGGGATTGGAAAATCAGATATTGCATACCGATTTGAAGCAGAACTTTTTGTCCTGCGAGACCTGTCAAAGTGGTTTTGGCAAAGTAGCCTGTAACGAGTACAAACAACGGCATATGAAACATGAATATCCAGCTGAACCATTGTTGGGCAAGATGAAGTGAACCGACTAATGGCTCCAGGGCGTTTCCTGCAAATACGCATATAATCAACAGAAATCGCAAATTGAGAAAGAAGCTTTCCCCTTGTACATCATGGCTTGTCGTCATGTGTTTCCCTCCGAACGGCTTCTGCCGATTAAACTATTTAAAAAATAATTCTTTACAAGGAACAAGGTACGATACTCTGGACCTCAACATTGTGATTTTATTCACAACAGTAAGCGCTGTCATGTCCTTTTTATGTGGCGAAAGCTTGAACACGGAATAAAGATGGGCTCATGTCTGGAAACGTGTGCTCATTTGACCCTGTATGTGCAACGATGTTACCCTAACAGGGTTATAGCTATGCTATCGAATACAGCGAAACCTTTTATATTCAAGCTAAGAATTACGAGGTACGAAAGACGAAAGGAACTTTTATAATGAGAAGAAGAACAAGAAGATCATACAATTCTTATGGGACACGCGGTTCTCGGAAAATATGGAAAATTCTTTTAGGCATCCTAATTGTCATCGTGCTAATCGCGGGTTGGGGAGCATGGAAGGTATTTACGCCTTATCAGCCTGACGAGACGGCTGCTGCTGCATTAGCCGAAATAGCGGATACTGTGAAAGTAAATGAGCAAGAGCATTGGTTAAGTTTTGAGCCTGCCAAAAGAAGTGGATCAGGAGTCATTTTGTACCCAGGGGCGTTGGTTAAACCCGAAAGTTATGCGCCCTTGGCACGCCGTTTGGCAGAAAAGGGACATCATGTGATTATTGCAAAAATGCCACTAAACCTTGCATTGATCTCACCGGATTTGGCGAATGAAGTGCTGAAGGCGTATCCGGAGGAAGCCTTTGTTATTGGCGGTCATTCGTTAGGTGGTGTGATGGCGGCCCGATATGCAGCTGCACATTCTGATCAGATCAAAGGTGTATTTTTCCTTGCTTCCTACCCGGATAACAAGGGTAATTTAAAGGATAAAAATCTGCCAGTTATTTCTCTGTTAGGAAGTGATGATGGTGTCATCCAGATGAAAAATGTCCAAAGTGGGAGAACTTATTTACCTGCCAACACGCTGTATTTTACAGTCGAAGGGGGGAACCATGCCCAATTTGGCAGTTACGGTGCCCAGAAAGGGGATAATCCTGCGAAAATTAGCGCCGTTGAGCAATGGAACCAGACGGTAACGGCTTTACAGGATTGGATGAAAGAGAGTGTGGATTCAGCTTCTAAGAACCCGTAAAGGAGGTGTAATGCATGTCTGAGCTGATCGTGCAGGGGAAGCGATACCCATGCCGTGGCATCTTATTCGATAAAGATGGCACGCTGCTGGATTTTATTCAGTTGTGGGGCCCCTGGGCTCGTTCTATACTGGATATGATGGAGCAGCATCTTGCCGTGGCGGGAGCCGGTTTTACAATGGAAAAAGGCGACGTTCTAGGTACTGTTCACGATCGGGAGGGTCATGTGATCGGTTACGATCCTTCTGGCCCGCTGGCAATGGGAACGGTGGACGAAAGTACGGGTGTACTGGCTTGGCAGCTTTATACTGCTGGTGTTCCGTGGAATGAAGCTGTGCGGCTTGTCCGCGAATTTAATAAAACAGCGATGGCTGACGTCCGCCGACATCGGGCAGCGAAGGTGTTTCCGGGGTTACGGACCTTATTGGAGCAAAGTCGCCATGCCGGAATGAAGTTGGCGGTTGTGACCTCTGACAGTACAGAGGCTGCACAAGAGCATTTGGAGTGGATGGGGCTGACATCCTATTTTGACGAGATCATCGGACATGATAGGGTTACATACGGCAAGCCTGATCCGGAAATGGCTGAAACAGCTTGCGCGTTACTAGGACTGTCGCCGGCGGACGTGGTAGTGATCGGAGACAGTAATGGGGATATGCAGATGGGCAAGCGTGCCGGAGTACGGCTAGCCATTGGATTTGCGCCAGAATCGGAACGTTCCAGTCATTTGCTGGATGCGGATAAGGTGGTTCGTGGATATGAAGAGCTGGAGGTGCGTAGAGCATGAAAGATAATACATTGGCGGAATGGATACAGCAATCACAGAATATTGTTTTTTTCGGCGGAGCAGGGACATCGACGGAAAGTGGTATTCCTGATTTTCGTTCGGCAGCAGGCTTGTATCAGAGTGAGGAAAAATTGCCCTACTCTCCTGAGGTTATGCTTAGCCGCTCTTTTTTTGTGAAGCATCCTGAAGTATTCTTCGGTTTCTATCGCAGCAAAATGCTGCATCCCGATGCGAAGCCGAACGGCTGTCATCATTTTCTCGCGTCTTTGGAAAAGCAAGGCCGTCTTAAAGCGGTTGTGACGCAAAATATTGACGGATTACACCAGGCTGCAGGCAGTAGAAATGTACTGGAGCTTCACGGCTCGGTACATCGCAACTACTGTATGGAATGCGGCCGCTTTTACGGGCTAAATGAAGTGATGAACAGTTCCGAGGTTGTACCTAAATGTCCGGTAGATGGAGGGATTATCAAACCGGATGTCGTTTTATATGAGGAAGAGTTGAATCAGGATACCCTTATTCAATCCATTCAGGCCATTTCTCAAGCAGATCTGCTGTTAATTGGAGGAACGTCACTGACAGTTCATCCTGCGGCGGGCTTGATTACTTATTTTCATGGTAAACATACAGTGCTGCTGAATACAGACCCCACCTCGTATGATCACAAGGCGGATCTTTTGATCACTGAACCGATCGGTAAAGTTATGGAAAAACTTGCTCATCAATTGGGCTTGTAATCGTTTTCTTGTCAACGCCCGGATAAAAGCGCTATGATGATGGTTGTAATGGACATAACAATGTTTCGAGAGAGGCTGTGATAGCATGGTTTATTTAGCTGGCGAAGATCGTTATGAAAGTATGAAATATAACCGTACAGGGAGATCGGGTCTTAAATTGCCCGCTATTTCGCTAGGCTTGTGGCACAATTTTGGCGGGATTAACAACGCGGAGAATGGTCGCAGCATGATTACTCGCTCCTTTGATCTGGGCATTACGCATTTTGATTTAGCTAATAACTATGGTCCTCCTGCAGGTTCAGCTGAGGAATTTTTCGGACAAGTGTTAGCCAGTGATATGAAACCGTACCGGGATGAATTGGTCATCTCTACCAAAGCAGGCTACCATATGTGGGCAGGTCCTTATGGTGACTGGGGATCTCGCAAGTATATGATATCCAGTCTAGATCAGAGTCTGAAGCGATTGGGACTGGACTATGTCGATATATTCTACTCTCACCGCTTCGATCCGAATACGCCGCTGGAAGAAACGATGGGGGCACTGGATCATATCGTACGTTCCGGCAAAGCGCTGTATGTGGGCGTGTCTAATTATAGTGCAGAGCAAACGGCAGAAGCAGCTCGCATTTTGAAGGAGCTCGGAACACCGATGTTAATCCATCAGCCGAGATACTCTCTGCTTGACCGCTGGATTGAAAATGGATTACAAGATGTACTGGACGAAAACGGGATAGGTAGCATTGCCTTTTGTCCACTGGCTCAGGGACTGCTGACCAATAAATATTTAAACGGAATTCCCGAGGATTCACGTGCGGCAAGCACATCGGTATTCCTGAATGAGAACCATGTGACGCCCGAAACTCTGCGCAAGGTGCGCGCCTTGAATCAGATGGCTGCTGCACGTGGACAAAGTTTGGCTCAATTCTCACTGGCATGGGCTCTACGCGGTGAACGTCTGACCTCTGTCCTGATTGGGGCTAGCCGTGTAAGCCAAATCGAAGAAAATGTTGAAGCTTTATCCAATCTGGAGTTTTCACAGGAGGAGTTGGATCGGATTGATTCGATTCTAAATGCCGGGAACGGACAAGACGGCGGCACAGCCTAATGACAAAAGGCATTTCGGAGTCATTGACCTAATTTCACATTCTCTTATACGATATATACTTAACAGCCCGCATTCGCTTGAAGGATGCGGGCTGTTTGTTATTGGCAGGGAGCTAGGGAAACCTGCCAAAGCTTACTTTACAACTGAGGATACTGCTTAACCTTGCTCCGGTACTCGGTTGGAGACTGACCACAGAAACGTTTGAATTGACGTGAGAAGTATAAAGCATCGGTTAAACCTACAGATGCAGCCACTTGCTCGACCGACAGCTCAGGACGTTCACGCAGCAGTTGACGTGATTTGTCGATCCGTAGCTTAAGCAGATAGGTGACGGGGGAGGCGCCCGTTTCCTTTTTGAATATTCGTGATAAGTATGCACGGTTATAACCAAGCCCTTCAGACATTTGCTCAATGGATACGGGATGTGCGTACTGAGTGGACATATATTGAACCATTTGTTTGACTGTTCGTCGAATTTGCGAATCCGCCCCAGACGGATCAGTCCAGTCACTCAGGTAATTACTTGCTTCCCCCATAATTAGGTACAAGTAGCCCAAGGCTGAGAGATGAGAGCTAGATTTTCTGCTGTAAAAGGCCAATTGCATTTGTTCCAGATAACCGGGAATAGGACTTTGATCAACAGCATGGAAAACAGGCTGATGAACACGCAGTCCTGCCTCTTGCACCACCTGCTCCGTATGGTGTCCGGTAAAGGCAGACCAACGATAGCGCCACGGCTCCTCATCATCAGAGGTATAGCTCACCAGCTGACCGGGATGAATAAGGAAAAAATCGTTTTTTTTAAGCTGATATGTGTGCTGTTCTGTTCGAAAGATGCCTTTGCCCGACTCTACAAAGTGGAGCAGATAGTAATCATAGATTTTCGGCCCAACGGCATGACCGGATTTGGTCTGGCTCTCTCCTGCAAAAAGCACATGCAGCGGGCTATTTTCGTAAAACACCGGATTAGAGGCGACAGCATAACTATATGAATGCGCTTGCAAAATAGAGTCATCCTTCCTGCATTTGTGAATAGTTTAGCGGATGCGGTATACTTACATTGTACATGTCCAAGTCACATTTATCCATAGCTTAAACACATGGATGCATTACATTGTGTGACGCTTTCATTTATACTGAAATCATAAGAGATGTCAACCTGATTAAGATATTACAGGGAAATCAGGGAGACTTTTACTAACGGTGAATGAGGTGGATGCGGATATGAACTCTACTGAATTAAAGAAACATTTTATTGAAAAATATGGTGAAAGCAGCAATGAACTGCTGATATTTCATGCACCTGGGCGCGTCAATCTGATTGGAGAGCATATCGACTATAATGGTGGTTATGTACTCCCGGCTGCGCTGGAATTTGGTACGACGCTGATCCTTCGTGCGCGCAATGATGACCAAATTCATTTTGCTTCGACAAACCTGTCGTACGAAGTGTCTATCCCCCGTGGAGAGATAGGTAAAAGCAAAACAGATGAGTGGGTGGATTATCCGGTGGGTGTGCTGGTGGAGTTGGCTCAAAAGGGAGTGTATCCTTCTAACGGATACGATCTGCTCTATCATGGAGAAATACCGAACGGAGCTGGGTTATCCTCCTCAGCCTCGATTGAGGTCGTGACAGGATATGCATTCCTGACTACAGAAAAGCAGAAAACCGACACAGTCGAAATTGCTTTGTTATCCCAGCGCGCAGAAAACAATTACGTGGGTGTCAATTGCGGCATTATGGACCAGTTCGCTGTAGCGAACGGAGCGGCTGATCATGCAATTCTGCTGATGTGCGATACGCTGGAGTACCGTAAAGTGCCATTCCGCACGGGAGCTTATAAGCTTGTGATCGGCAATACAAATAAGCGCCGCGGTTTGGTGGATTCAGCCTATAACGAGCGTCGCAGTCAATGTGCGGAAGCACTGTCCATTTTGCAGCAGCAGGAGTCGTCATTGGAATACCTTGCACAGCTGGATGAGGCTCGCTTTGGAGAGCTTCAGCATCATATTGCAGATGAAACAGTTCGCCGCCGGGCACAGCATGTGGTGGAGGAAAACGCTCGTGTGCTGGCCTCTGTCGAAGCTCTCGCGGCGAATGAACTTGCAGCTTTCGGTCAGCTAATGAACGCTTCTCACGATTCATTACGTGACCTGTATGAGGTCAGCTGCACCGAGCTGGATGTTATGGTGGAAGAAGCACGACGCATTCCTGGCACGCTGGGTGCTCGCATGACAGGGGCTGGGTTTGGAGGTTGTACGGTTTCATTGGTTCATGAGGACGATGTGGAACGTTTTGTGAAGGAAGTCGGCGAAGCTTATCAGACCCGTACAGGGCTGGAAGCCAGCTTTTATGTATGCAAGGCAGGAGACGGAGTTAAAGAACTGAAGGAGGACGAATAACATGGCCATTTTAGTCACAGGTGGAGCTGGATATATCGGTTCACATACCGTAGCAGAACTGTTGGATCTGGGAGAAGAAGTTGTTGTGCTGGATAACTTGCAAACCGGACACAAAGGAGCATTACTTGGAGGCAAGTTGTATGAAGGTGATTTGAGAGATAAAGAACTTCTGTCCAAACTGTTCTCTGAAAATAAAATCGACGCTGTTATTCATTTTGCAGCCAACTCGCTGGTTGGGGAAAGCATGCAAAATCCTGGGAAGTATTATGACAACAATGTATTTGGTACGTTGAGCTTGCTGGAGGCGATGAAAGATGCCGGCGTAAGCAAGATCGTATTTTCCTCGACTGCCGCTACTTATGGCGAACCGGAAAAGGTGCCGATTGAAGAAGGTGACCGTACTGAGCCAACTAACGTGTATGGTGAAACAAAGCTGATGATGGAGCGCATGATGTCCTGGTTTGATAAAGTATTAGGCATCAAATACGTGTCTTTACGGTATTTTAATGCGGCTGGTGCCCATGAGAGCGGCAAAATCGGTGAAGATCACCGACCAGAAAGCCATCTGATCCCATTGGTGCTCCAGACAGCATTAAAACAGCGTCCACATATCGCTGTGTTTGGTGAGGATTATGCGACACCTGATGGTACGTGTGTCCGTGATTACATTCATGTAAGTGATTTGGCGGATGCTCATGTGCGCGCAGTGAATTACTTGCGTGAAGGTAATGACAGCAACATATTCAATCTGGGCAACGGGCAGGGCTTCTCTGTGAAGGAAGTTATTGAAACGGCACGCAAGGTTACTGGACTCGACATTCCAGTTGTGACAGAACCCCGCCGTGTAGGCGATCCAGCAATATTGGTTGCATCTTCTGACAAGGCCCGTTCGGTGCTGGGCTGGAGTCCAAAACGTACCCAACTGGAGGATATTATTAGCGGAGCATGGGGATGGCATCAGTCGCACCCTCAAGGCTACGGCGACGAATAGACGGGAGACGATGACATATGAGCGAGCGCCAATCTGTAGATAAAGGCCAAGACCGGGAACTTTCCCGGCACTTGGCCCATGACATCGACGAAACTGTACAGCAATCGGCTCTATATGCGGTGGAGCAACTGGTTGCATTCGCACATAAGAAGGGCTTGATTGGTCTGCAAGATACGGATTACAGTCGTAATCTGCTATTGGAGCAGTTCGGGTTTTCGGAGCCTTATTCCGGTGGGGAAGCAGGGGGCATTATTGCCCCCGAAGCTCTCCAGCCTGTGCTTAATGTATTGATAGATTATGGTTTTGCCATAGGGCTTATCCCTGAAAACACGGATACGTATCGTGATTTGCTGGATTCCAAAATCATGGGTCAGCTAATGGCGAGACCGTCTGAAGTCATCCGTGACTTTCATCAAACGGAGGCTGAACATGGTATAGAAGCGGCTACAGATGCTTTTTATCAATTATCCATCGATTCGAACTACATTCGAATGGATCGGGTAGCCAGCAATGTGTACTGGAATCAGTCAACGCCTTACGGAGATATGGAAATTACGATTAATTTGTCCAAGCCAGAAAAAAGTCCCAAGGAAATTGCAATGGCGAAGCTTTTACCGCCGCCTGTTTACCCCAAATGTCAATTGTGCTGTGAAAACGTTGGATATGCCGGGAGGGTAAACCATCCGTCCCGCCAAAATTTGCGTATTATTCCGGTCGAATTGAATGGGGAACCGTGGTTTTTTCAATATTCACCTTATGTGTATTACAACGAGCATTGCATTGTGTTCCATCATGATCATGTACCCATGAAGCTTACAAAGGATACGCTGCGGCGGTTGCTGGCCTTTACGAAAGCGTTTCCGCATTATTTCATTGGCTCTAATGCGGATCTGCCTATTGTCGGAGGGTCTATCCTAACTCATGATCATTTTCAGGGTGGTCGTCATACATTCCCAATTGAAAAAGCGGGTGTGGACGGCGTATACCATAATGAAGAGTTTCCGCAGGTTACGGCAGGTATTGTAAACTGGCCGATGTCGGTCATTCGTTTTACGTCAACAGATCCCGACGCACTGTTGGAGGCGGGGAATGCTGCTTTTGAAGCCTGGAAGGGTTATAGTGATCCATCGGTAGACGTTCTCTCTCATACCGAGCTGGAGGGGGAAACGATTCCGCATAATACAGTAACGCCGATTGTGCGCCGGGATTCTGAAGGAAGATATCAGATGGATCTCGTACTGCGGAACAATCGAACGAGTGAAGAATATCCGGAAGGTATTTTCCATCCCCATCGCGAGATGCATCATATCAAAAAGGAAAATATCGGTCTGATCGAGGTGATGGGGCTTGCCATCTTACCAGGTCGACTCAAGGATGAGCTGGATGGAATTGCTGATATCTTGTGTGGGGACGACGAATTGGCCGTGGCTATGCAGCAGGAAGGACATCCACTGTTTAAGCATGCAGACTGGATTTACCAGTTGAATACCCGGTTCGGTCGCCTGTCTGATAAGGAGACGGCTGTTCGTACCGTACAAAATGAGGTTGGACTGAAATTCAGTGAAATTTTAGAGCACGCAGGAGTGTATAAACGGAATCCATCCGGTCAGCAAGCGTTTGGCCGTTTTATGAAACAATTGGGCTATACCTTGGGAGAATAAAGTTGCTTATGTTGCCACATAATACAATACGAGAACCCTCCCAAGATGTGAAATGTAACCATACTCCTTAAGGGGTATGGTTTTTTTTCTGAAAATAAAGCAATTTGTTTCCTGTAACCATAAAGGTTATAATAGAGTAGTTTCTTAACATTAAACTTTAGAATTATTGGAGGCGAACGTTTGCGATGAAAGCATTCGAATTTTATAATCCTACACAATTGATCTTCGGTAAAGGACAATTGGAGGCTCTCAAGCGTGAAGTTCCTAAATATGGAAAACGTGTACTACTTGTATATGGCGGCGGCAGCATTAAGCGCAGCGGTTTGTACGATAATGTAATAAAATTGCTTGGTGAAATTGGTGCAGAGGTAACAGAACTGGCGGGTGTAGAACCAAATCCTCGCTTGTCTACGGTACATAAGGGTGTTGAATTGTGTAAAACAAATCAAATCGACCTTGTACTGGCTGTGGGCGGTGGTAGTGTACTGGATTGCTCCAAAGCTATTGCTGTCGGTGCAAAATATGATGGGGACATGTGGGATTTTGCAGAGCGTAAAGCGGCTCCCAAAGCAGCCTTGCCATTAGGTACGGTTCTGACCATGGCTGCAACCGGCTCTGAAATGAACGCAGGTTCTGTTATTACAAACGAAAAAACTCAGGAAAAATTGGGCTGGGGTAGCGTACATGCGTTTCCTGCGTTTTCCATTCTTGATCCGGTGAACACATACTCTCTGCCACAAAATCAAACGGTTTACGGAATTGTGGATATGATGTCACATACGCTCGAGCATTATTTCCATTTGGAATCCAATACTCCGGTTCAATTGGGCTGGTGTGAAACGATTTTGCGTACGGTCATAGATGCGGCGCCGGGACTGGTTAACGATCTGGAAAACTACGAGCTGCGTGAAACCATTATGTATTGTGGTACGATGGCACTGAACGGCTTTCTGAACATGGGGCTGACAGGTGACTGGGCTACTCACAATATTGAGCATGCTGTGTCTGCTGTTTATGATATTCCGCATGGTGGAGGACTGGCTATTCTGTTCCCGAACTGGATGAAACATAACTTGCATGTGAAGCCTGAACGCTTCAAACAGCTGGCTGTGAATGTGTTCCATGTGAACCCAGAAGGTAAGAGTGATGAAGAAGTAGCGTTGGAAGGTATTCAAGCGTTGCGTGATTTCTGGAGCTCGATTGGTGCACCAAGCCGTCTGACTGATTACGATATTGATGCGTCCCAAATTGATGTAATGGCTGATAAAGCTGTGAAATTCGGACCTTTCGGTGGCTTTAACAAGCTCAATCGCGAAGATGTAGTCGAAATTTACAAAGCATCCCTGTAAACAGCGGTTGGAGCATAATAGGCACGTTTGTGCGTCATTAGACGTACGAACGTGCTTTTTTGGGTTTAATTTGGAATATAGGAGGTAAATTTTGAAACTTTTTAAGGTTGAATACGTAAACATAGTTATAGACTGGAAACCAGACTGAAAAGGTGCATGGAAGGAGGAGTCGCATGGAAACTTTATTTTGGTGGTTATTGGCAGGAGGGGCAATCTTTACCGTGGTTAGCGTGTTGATCGGGGATGTACTCGGTAGCTGGCTGGATGGGGCGTTAGAACTGCCGGGCCTTGATTGGTTCAGACCTGTCGTTCTACTTGGGGCTATGACTGCTTTTGGCGGGGCTGGAGTACTACTGACAAAGTATACTGGGCTGACCATGGGCTGGGTCGTTGTGCTTGCTTTAGGGATTGCACTTGTTATTGGAGTGCTAGTGTTTTTTGCGTTTATCAAGCCTATGGCGAATTCAGAAGTATCCAGTGGCTTCTCAATGCGTGAACTAACTGGCAGAATCGGTGAGGTCACCATTCCTGTACCTGAGGTTGGTTACGGGGAAGTTATGATCCGCTTGGGTGCAGGCAACACCATACATACAGCATCTAGCTTTGATCACAAACCGCTAGCTGCGGGAACCCGTATTGTCGTGGTTGAGGTCGCAGAGGGCGTCGTCCGCGTAGCGTACCTGGACACATAGACGGCGCATTCGCTTAACTTGAAGGGAGCGTGATCGGGAGTGTCAAGTTTGCAAGATATTGTGTTGATCCCTGGAATTGTTGTCATTGTTATCGTCATATTAGGGATTGCTTTTTGGGCCCGTTACAAAACGGTAGGACCGGATGAAGGAATGATTGTGACAGGTTCTTTTCTGGGAAATAAAAATATTTCCGAGGATGATTCTGGTCGCAAGATTAAAATTGTACGTGGTGGGGGCGCTTTCATTTGGCCTATTTTCCAGCAGTCCGAATTTATCTCTCTGTTGTCTCACAAATTGGACGTAACTACACCGGAAGTATATACAGAGCAAGGAGTACCCGTGATTGCGGATGGTGTGGCGATCATCAAGGTTGGCAGTTCCATTGAGGATGTAGCCACAGCAGCCGAGCAGTTCATCGGAAAGCCGCTGGAAGCGCTTAGAGGAGAGGCTCAAGAAGTGCTGGAGGGACATTTGCGGGCAATCCTCGGCTCCATGACGGTAGAGGAAGTATATCGTAATCGGGATCGGTTTGCGCAGGAAGTACAGGGCGTGGCTGCGCGCGATCTGAAAAAGATGGGCTTGCAGATCGTTTCATTCACCATCAAAGATGTGCGCGATAAACATGGGTATCTGGATGCGCTTGGTAAGCCGAGAATTGCTGCTGTGAAAAGGGATGCAGAGATTGCAGAAGCCGAGGCAGTGCGGGATGCCCGAATTCAGAAGGCGCAAGCAGAACAGGAAGGACAGAAGGCCGAGCTGTTGCGGGATACGAATATTGCCGAGGCAGCCAAGGAGAAGGAACTGAAGGTGGCTTCGTTTAAGAAAGAACAGGATACTGCCAGAGCAGAAGCCGATCAGGCTTATCACATTCAGGAGGCCCGTGCCAAGCAGACTGCCGTCGAAGAACAGATGAAAGTCGAGTTGGTACGTAAGGAACGGGAGATTGATATTCAAGCCAAGGAAATACAGGTACGTGAAAAGCAATATGATGCGGAAGTGAAAAAGAAGGCGGAAGCCGATCGGTACGCAGTAGAACAAGCGGCGGAAGCTGACAAATCGCGTAAAATGCGTGAGGCGGAATCGCTGCAATACTCGATTGAAACACAGGCTAAAGCGTCAGCTGAACAAAAACGTCTAAACGGGCAAGCAGAAGCGGATGCAGAACGGGCCAAAGGTACAGCCGATGCAGATGTCATCCGTTTGCGTGGTCTCGCGGAAGCTGAGGCCAAGGAAAAACTGGCGGAGGCGTTCCAGAAGTTTGGAGAGGCCGCCGTGCTCGATATTATCGTGAAAATGTTGCCGGATCTGGCCGGACGCATTGCCGAACCGATTGCATCCATTGATAAACTGACTGTTGTGGATACGGGTAAAGGGGAAGGAGCAACGCGTGTCAGCAATTATGTCACCGAACTGATGGCGACGGCTCCTGAGATGCTTAAGAGTGTATCCGGTATTGATGTAGAGCAGTTGATCAAGGGACTAACCACTGGAAAAAATGGTCTTCATTCCGTACCGTCCTCCGTTGATGCGAACAAGCTGCACAATCCAGCCTCGGTTGAGGTGGCACTAACGGATAAAGAATAACGCTAAGCCTTTGGGGAGTAGATTCTCAGCCTTCAAAAGAACGCTTTTCATCACAGCATTTCCTGGAAATTGTGATGAAAAGCGTTTTCTTTTTATTGACCTTTAGCGGAATATTTGGTACTTTAACGTGGATTCCTCTGAGCTTCATGCTATAATTCTTAGGATCAAGGTTCTGATAAAAGAGGTGCGGATGTGAGCAGCCTAAAAGTGGCCAAAGCGCTGAATAACAATGTGATTATAGGGATGCATCCCGAGCATGATGAGGTTGTCGTGATTGGAAAAGGAATCGGTTTCAATCGCAGACCCGGCGATCTTATGCCGTTGGATTCAGTTGAAAAATTATTTATATTAAAAAGCCATGAAGAGCAGGAGCAATACAAACGGTTGCTTCCTGAGCTGGATGAAAAGCTCATCGAGGTCATCGGTGAGGTACTTCATCTTGTTCAACTTCAAGCAAAGAAGCCTCTAAATGAGCATATTTTGATTGCTTTAACTGACCATATCGCTTTTTCCATCAACCGTCATAAACAGGGAATTACGATTCATAATCCGTTTTTGTATGAGACTAGGGAAATATATCCTCAGGAATACAAGATGGCTGAGCAGGCTGTTGCTTTAATCAGGGATAAGATGAATGTAGATCTGGGAGAAGATGAAATCGGATTCGTAGCTCTGCATATTTATAGTGCTATGACAAACCAACATATCTCCGAGGTTAGGAAGGATTCTCGTCTGATTGCTGACATGGTTCAGGTCGTCGAGACGACACTGGATTACCGAATTCCTCTCCAATCCCTTGATTATTCTCGTCTGCTGACTCATCTGAGATTTGCGATTGAACGTGTACGACGAGGAGAAATTGTGCAGGAGATTTACCGATTGGACAAGCTTTTGAATGAAGAATATCCAGAAATGTATATGCTGGCCTGGAAACTTACGAAGATTATGGAGAAAAGGCTACGTAAACCGGTGTATCCAGCTGAAGTTAGCTATTTGACGATGCATCTGCAGCGTTTGTCCCAACGCAAGGAGCAGGGAGAGCAACAAACTGTGATAAAGCCCGAATAAAAAAGTATTGCCTCGCATTTAGCGTGGTGCTATAATCAATTTTGCAATGAGGAAGACAACAACTAAACATTTTAACGTGTTACTGATTCGATCAGGCATGAGTTGTTTTAAGTTATGATTGTTTACAGCCTACTGGGGTATGCTATATCCCAAGGTTGTGTTCAAACATACTTAAATCGGCTCATGCCTTTTTTGTTGTTTTGCCTCTGTTCTAAATTTCAGAGAAGGATGTGGAAGGTATGTTCAAAAAGCTTTTCGGCGTTTTACAGCGTGTCGGTAAAGCGTTAATGCTTCCAGTAGCCATTTTGCCAGCTGCGGGGCTTTTATTGGGTATCGGCAACATGCTGGTCAATCCTGATTTTCTCCAGTACATCCCTGCGTTAAATGCGGGCTGGGTTCAATCGGTAGCGACAATCATGATGAACGCCGGACAAATTGTTTTTGATAATCTGGCGCTGTTGTTTGCAGTCGGCGTAGCCGTCGGTCTGGCGGGCGGCGAAGGTGTAGCAGGTTTGGCTGCGATCATCGGTTACCTCGTAATGAACATTACGCTGGGTACAGCTGTAGGTGTTACACCTGGTCTGATTGCTCAAAAAGTACCGGGTTATGCGAATGTGTTGGGTATTCCTACACTTCAAACCGGGGTGTTCGGCGGGATTATCATCGGTATACTGGCCGCTGCTATGTACAATCGATTTTTCAAAATCGAGCTTCCTTCGTACCTGGGCTTTTTTGCGGGTAAGCGCTTCGTTCCAATTGCAACGGCAGTATCTTCACTGATTGTCGGACTGGCACTGGTTTTGATCTGGCCCCCAGTTCAACAAGGGCTTAACGCAGTATCTCACTTTATGGTGTATTCCAACCCGACTTTGTCGGCGTTCCTGTTCGGGGTTATCGAACGTGCGCTCATTCCGTTTGGTTTGCATCACATCTGGTACTCACCGTTCTGGTTTGAGTTTGGTGAATATGTGAACAAAGCAGGTCAAACCATTCACGGTGACCAGCAGATCTTCTTCAATCAGCTTCGCGACGGCGTGGCACTGACAGCAAGTACGTTCCAAGTAGGTAAGTTCCCATTCATGATGTTCGGATTACCGGCAGCAGCACTTGCGATGTATCATGAAGCAAGACCGGAACACAAAAAATATGTAGCAGGTATCATGGGTTCAGCTGCCTTGACTTCGTTCCTGACAGGTATTACGGAGCCACTGGAATTTTCCTTCCTGTTCGTAGCTCCATTGCTGTTTGCAGTACACTGTGTATTTGCAGGTTTGTCATTTATGACGATGCAAATTTTGAATGTTAAAATCGGTATGACGTTCTCAGGTGGATTTATTGACTTCCTGATATTCGGGATTATTCCAACCCGTACGCCATGGTGGTATGTAATTATCGTCGGTCTGATTTTGGCGGTTATTTACTACTTCGGATTCCGATTCATCATACGGAAATTCAACTTGAAGACACCAGGACGTGAAGAAGCTACAGATAATGTGGAGGGTGCAGCAAGCGGTAGCAGTGACGAGCTTCCACATAACATTTTGGCTGCTTTCGGTGGTTCATCGAATATCAAGCATCTGGATGCATGTATTACACGTCTTCGGATCGAAGTTAATGAAAAATCAAACGTGGATAAAGCTCGTCTGAAACAACTTGGCGCTTCAGGTGTCCTTGAAGTTGGTAACAATGTACAGGCGATCTTCGGTACCCGTTCCGATACGATTAAAACCCAAATGGCTGATATCATGGCAGGACGTACACCTGCACCTGCTCCTTCAGAACCAGCTCCACAAGAGGAAAAGGAAGCCGGAGAACAAAAGCAAACAATCGTTGTAGAAGATATCGTGATGCCAGTAAACGGTGAATTGGTTGACATCTCGACCGTTCCCGATCCGGTCTTTGCAGAACGCATGACAGGTGATGGATTTGCAGTTGTGCCAAATGATGGAACCATTGTTTCTCCTGTTTATGGTAAAGTATTTAATGTATTCCCAAGCAAGCATGCGGTTGGTATTCAATCCGATGGTGGTAAAGAAGTGCTTGTTCATATCGGGGTGAATACAGTGAAGCTTAAAGGTCAAGGATTTGACGTTTTGGTGAACGAAGGCGATCTTGTGTCAGCCGGCCAGCCTATTATGAAAGTAGACCTGGAATACGTGAAGGCAAACGCTAAATCCATCATCTCACCTGTCATTTTTACCAACCTTCCAGAAGGATCTTCGGTAACTTTAAACAAAACTGGAGTATTGAAGGCTGGCGAAGATGGTATAATTACGATAAAATAAACTCTATGTGTTTCGGATTAGTTGATTAGGCGGCTTAGGCCGTCTGATCAATTATCCGGTATGCTGCGTGTAAACAAATATTATTTTTAGGAAAGTGGGAGGAACAAATTATGCAAACAACTTTTAGAATTACGGATGAAGACGGTATCCATGCACGTCCTGCAACTGCGCTGGTAAATACAGCTAACAAATTCAGCGGTGCTGAATCTTTCGCCGAAGCTAACGGTAAAAAAGTAACTTTGAAATCCATTCTGGGTGTATTGTCTCTTGGTCTGGAACAAGGGGATACTATTAACATTATCTGCGAAGGCGCTGAAGCTGCTGAAGCATTGAAAGCTCTTGAAAATGTAATCGTTAACGAAGGGCTGGGCGAAATTCATGCTTAAAATTTCCGGGATTGCCGCTTCGGCAGGCATAGCCATTGCCCGGGCGTTTATCTTGGAGCATCCGAATTACGCTGTAGAGAGACGCGCGGTTGGTGATGTTGAAGCTGAAATCGCAAGATTGGATGCGGCTTTGGCACAATCTCAAACCGAATTGGAATCGATTAAGGAGAAAACGCTTCGTGAGCTGGGTGAGAAAAAAGCAGAAATTTTTGCATCTCACCTCCTCATTCTGAATGATCCTGAATTGATCGATCCGGTTAAAGCTAAAATCAGAGACGAGCAGCTTAATGCTGACTATGCTTTGAATGAAGTAGCTACACAGTTTATTTCCATGTTTGAGAACATGAAAAGTGCATATTTGCAAGAACGCGCATCGGACATGCGTGATGTAACCAAACGGGTGCTCAATCATCTGCTTGGTGTTCATTTTGTCAGCCCTGCAGAAATTGCCGAAGAAACGATTGTACTTGCAGAAGATTTGACACCTTCCGACACAGCTCAGCTGAACCGTGAATTTGTTAAGGGTTTTGCAACGAATATCGGCGGACGCACTTCACACTCGGCTATTATGGCTCGTTCATTAGAAATTCCTGCTGTTGTAGGAACAAAAAATATATTGTCTCAAGCTAAAAGCGGCGATTTGATTATCGTCGATGGTCTGGATGGTCACGTGTTCGTGAATCCTACCGAAGAAATCGTTGCAGAATACCGCGCTAAACAAGTGGCATATGACAAGCAACGCGAAGAGTGGCGTAAGCTGCGCGGCGAAGCTACGGTTTCCGTCGATGGTGTCCATGTCGAACTGGCAGCCAATATTGGTACGCCTAACGATGTAGCTGGTGTTCTAGACAACGGTGGTGAAGGCGTTGGCTTGTATCGTACGGAGTTCTTGTACATGGGACGCGACAAGCTCCCATCCGAAGAAGTACAATATACAGCTTACAAAACGGTTCTGGAAAGAATGGAAGGCAAACCGGTTGTAGTCCGTACTTTGGACATCGGTGGAGATAAAGAACTTCCTTATCTGGATCTGCCGAAAGAAATGAATCCGTTCCTCGGATTCCGTGCTATTCGTCTGTGTCTGGATCGCCAGGATATTTTCCGCACTCAATTGCGTGCTTTGTTGCGTGCAAGCGTGCACGGTAACCTGCGCATTATGTTCCCAATGATTGCTACGCTGAACGAATTCCGTGAAGCTAAAGCTGTTTTGTTGGAGGAAAAAGAAAAGTTGGTAGCCGAGGGTGTATCCGTATCTGAAGAAATTCAGCTGGGCATCATGGTAGAAATTCCTTCTACAGCGGTATTGGCTGACCAATTCGCTAAAGAAGTGGATTTCTTCAGTATTGGTACTAACGATCTGATTCAATACACCATGGCAGCGGATCGTATGAACGAGCGGGTTTCTTACCTGTATCAACCATATAATCCATCCATTTTGCGTCTGGTGAAAATGGTTATTGATGCCGCTCACCGTGAAGGACGTTGGGTTGGTATGTGTGGTGAAATGGCAGGAGACACAACAGCAATTCCGTTGCTGCTGGGTCTGGGACTGGATGAGTTCAGCATGAGCGCAACTTCCATTCTGCCAGCACGTAGTCAAATCTCCAAGTTGTCCCGTGCGGACATGGAGAAATTGGCTGCAAAAGCTCTGGATATGCAAACAGCCGAGCAGGTTGTTGAATTGGTTCAAAGCATCGAAGCATAAGGAAGGGTATCACATTTTCAAAGGTTATATCTTTTTCCAACAAAAATTGCTGTATACATACAGCAGCCGGTATCTCAACAGATACCGGCTTTTTTGTATGCTTTGGATTGTTGTGTTTGAATTTAACCTTAACTACATGCGCAATTCAGCACAGGCTTACGGGCTGCAGTGGTTTCATCCAGGCGTGTGACTGGAGTGGTATAGGGTGCATTGAGCACCAGCTCAGGGTTCTCCTCGGCTTCGCGCGCAATATGAATCATAGTGTCGACAAAAGCATCCAGCGTCTCTTTGCTTTCTGTTTCCGTCGGTTCGATCATGATGCATTCCTCTACATTTAGCGGAAAATAAATGGTAGGCGGATGGTAACCGAAATCAAGCAATCGTTTGGCTACATCCAGCGTGCGTACTCCAAATTTCTTCAAACCTCGCCCTGACATGACAAATTCGTGTTTGCAATGCCCTGGATAAGGCAGGTCAAAATGCGGGGCTAGCCGATGCATCATGTAGTTGGCATTAAGTACAGCACATTCGGACACTCGCTTCAAGCCATCAGGACCGTAGCTGCGAATATAGGCATAGGCACGGACGAGAATGCCGAAGTTACCGTAAAAGGCTTTGACCCGTCCAATAGAATCTCCCTGCTCCCGATCCCAGCGGTACACACCCTGCGGATCACGTACGACAATCGGCTTGGGCAAATAGGGAATCAGCCGCTGCTTTACGCCCACGGGTCCAGCGCCGGGGCCGCCTCCACCGTGCGGGGTACTCATCGTTTTGTGCAAATTGAGATGCACCACATCGAAGCCCATGTCCCCGGGGCGGGTAATCCCCATGATGGCGTTGGAGTTTGCCCCGTCATAGTAGAGGAGACCACCTGCGTCATGCACAATCGCGGCAATGTCAGTAATTTGCTTCTCGAACAAGCCCAGCGTGTTCGGATTGGTCAGCATGAGCGCAGCGGTGTCGTTGCCTACGGCTTGGCGGAGCGCGTCCAGATCCACCAGCCCCTCAGGGGTGGAGGGGAGGGTAATTGTTTCGAAGCCCGCGACGGTTGCACTGGCGGGGTTCGTACCGTGCGAGGAATCCGGCACGAGCACCTTGGTACGTCGCTCACCACGTGCCTCGTGGTACGAGCGAATCATCATCAGCCCGGTCCATTCGCCATGGGCGCCAGCAGCGGGCTGGAGCGTGACGGCATCCATGCCGGTCAACGCAGCCAGATCGTTTTGGAGCGTATGCAGCAGCTCCATAGCCCCCTGGATGCTATTCTCCGGCTGATATGGATGAATTTTAGCGAAGCCTGCGTAACGGGCGACATCCTCATTCACTTTTGGATTGTATTTCATCGTACACGAGCCAAGCGGATAAAACCCGTTGTCGACGCCGAAGTTGCGCTGGGACAGGGCGGTATAATGGCGAATAACATCTACTTCGTATACCTCGGGTAATGCCGCAGGTTCGCTGCGCAGCGCATAATGCGGCAAAAGCTCTGCCACCGGGCGACGAGGAACGTCGCACTCGGGAAGGGAATAAGCGATGCGACCCGGACGGCTCAATTCAAAAATGAGCGCTTGATCGTGTTCCTTCAACAGCTCTTGTTTCTGGTCCGGTCCGGTGTGTGTCATAGCAATCCCTCCAAGGTGTGTACAAATTGGTCGATCTCTTCTTTGGTTCTTTGCTCCGTCACTGCAATCAGCATGTGACCCGCAAGTTCCGGATAGTCCCGGCCCAAATAATAGCCTGCGATAAATCCAGCAGCTAGCAGATTGTCCTGAAGTTTGCTCACCTCCGTACCTTCAGGCAGCCTAAGGGCAAACTCGTTAAAGGTCGGTGCGTGAAATGAGGCAGTTACGCCTTTCAAGCTCAGCAATTGTTCTAACGCATAGCGGCTTTTATGCAAATTCAGCTCGGCTACTTCCTGGATGCCCTGTCTCCCCATGACGGACAAGTACACAGATGCAGATACTGCAAGCAACGCTTGATTGGAGCAAATGTTAGACGTGGCCTTTTCACGGCGGATATGCTGTTCCCTCGCTTGTAAGGTCAGCACGAAGCCGCGTTTGCCGTTACGGTCTGTGGTTTGGCCTACGATACGCCCAGGGATACGGCGCATATGCGCCTGGGAAACGGCGAAGTAACCGCAGGTCGGACCGCCGAGGGAGGACGAGATCCCAAGCGGCTGCGCGTCTCCTACAACAATATCCGCGCCCTGCTTACCGGGCGCCTCCAGCAAGCCAAGTGCCAGCGGGTTGGCACTGACGACCATTAGCCCCTTGTGTGCATGGATGAGGTCAGCCATCGGCTTCAGATTTTCCACGGCTCCAAAAAAGTTGGGGCTTTGGATCAAGACAGCCGCCGTCTGTTCCGATACGGCCGCGGCAAGCGCATCGACATCCGTTACGCCGTCCGAACAGCCGATCTCCACAATGTCCAAGTCCAATCCGCGCGCATAGGCTGCCAATACCTGGCGTGCCTCTGGATGGACAGACCTTGATACGATAAGCTGTTTACGGCGCGTGGCTGCGGCGGCCAGTGAGCCAGCTTCCGCCAGAGCTGTCGCTCCATCGTACATACTGGCATTAGCTACTGCCATGCCTGTCAATTCGCAAATATACGACTGGAATTCAAAAATGGCTTGCAGCTCGCCCTGGCTTACTTCCGGCTGATAGGGGGTGTAGGCTGTGTAAAATTCGGAACGTGAGGTGATGTGCTGAATGACGGACGGAATATGATGATCATAAATACCTGCACCAAGAAAGCTGGCATGTGTATCTGTATTGGCATTGTGCCCGGCCAGCTCGGCCATGTGGCGAGTTAGGGCTCTTTCGTCGAGCCGAGAGGAAAGAGGGAGTTCCCCTTGGTATCGAATTGCCTCTGGAATGTCACTGAATAAATCATCAATGGATGATACGCCCACCACACGCAGCATTTCGGTTTGATCTTGTTCGGTCATGGGGAGATAGCGATGCTGCTTCATAAGTCCTGGCTCCTTTCGAAAAGCAAAATTTAGATAGTAAATTAGCTAATACATAATCGTAGTTGGAAAATCCAGAATTTCGTATCTGACATGATCGCTTTTTTAGAGTGAAGAGGATTAAGATCAGCGTGACCGTTTATAAAAGGGGGCTGGGACCACTTCCGCACGCAGGCGTTTACCTCGAATTTCGACCTCTAACGGTGTAGATAGGGTGCTAAAACGACTGTCCACCAGGGCTAGCCCCAAATTACGCTTCAAGGTGGGCGATTGAGTCCCCGTTGTGACCTCACCAATGTGTTGGCCTTCCGCGAAGACTGGATAATGAGCGCGCGGGATACCGCGGTCAATCATTTCCAGCCCGATCAACTTGCGAGGAATTCCTTGTTCTTTCTGGTGTTGCAGTGCTTCTCTGCCGATAAAATCTCCTTTATTCAACTTGACGAAGAAACCTAAACCAGCCTCAAGCGGTGAAATGGTGGCAGATAACTCTTGTCCGTACAGCGGCAGCCGTGCCTCAAACCGCAGTGTATCGCGAGCACCAAGCCCAGCGGGAATTAGCCCATACGATTCACCGCAACGAAGCAAACCATTCCACACGGCGGGTGCTTCCTCAGCAGGTATATAAAATTCAAAACCGTCTTCCCCGGTATATCCGGTTCGGGAGACGAGTGCTTTTGCTCCGAACAATTGCACATTCTCATGGAATCGGAAAGATGCCAGATTCGTAATATCTGCATCTGTCACGGCTGCGGCAATATGTGCTGCTTCCGGTCCTTGTAATGCCAGCAATGCGATCGCATCAGACACATTCTCCAGATGAACCGATGCAGGTACGTGGCGCATGAGCCAATCCCAATCTTTGTCGATGTTGGAGGCATTCACAACGAGCATGTAGCGCTCTGGTCCTTTGCAGTATACAAGCAAGTCATCCACTACGCCTCCATCGGGGTAACACAGGAGTGAATATTGTGCCTGGCCCGGTTCCAACTGGCTGACATCATTCGTGGTTACCCATTGCAAAAAAGCCTCGGCTTCTTTGCCCTCAACCAAAAACTCGCCCATGTGCGAGACATCGAATAAACCCGCGCGTTGCCGGACGGCCTCATGCTCTTTTTGGATGCCGCTAAACTGAACGGGAAGCTCCCACCCGCCAAAGTCAATACAACGAACCCCGGGCTGCGTCCCGTAGGACGGAAATAATGGTGTTCTTCGCAAATTAGACATTTTTTCACTCCTATCCAGTGTAATCGGCTAAACAAAAAAGACAGGCTGAAAGAAACGTATAGACGGCAGTCCATACTCTTCTTTCAGCTCTGTCCTTGATACCAGAAAGTTACCCCGGTGTGAACCAGGTTTCCCCTTGGGTGATCCGCTCTAATCGCGAATGCTCTCCAGAGATGCGTCCGGCAGAGGTCCTTTTGCCTGAGAGATTCACCTGCAATGCAAGTTTACTCCTTCGGCGCTACCTTTTGGATCAACGGTAGGTTACCCGGTTTTGCAGGTAACAACTTGATCCGAGTTCGCGTGCACAACTGTCTCAGAAACGACAACAGCTATGCGAATCTTTTGGGTAGTCTCTCCCTCCGCGTTCATCCGCGTTTGCAGTTGTCGGGGTATTTCCAAAAGCATTTGCTATAACCCATTAATACGCAAATTCATTCAAAATGTCAATAAAAATGTCATATAAAACAATCCAAAAAACATTTAATGTATAAATAAGGATATGTAAGCGTTTGTTACAAGTTATCATTTTTTAATATTCTATGCTATATGAGATAACATGAAGTATTTTTGTTAGTATTATTGACATGAGTGTTCATGTTGTCATAATCTTAACCTGTCTAATACAGGTGATTAAAAGCATTTTATTCATGTGGAAGTGAGGCGAAAGCAGGATGAGTGAAGTGAAACGGGAACTTTGGTATACAGACGAACATGAGTGGGTTCAGCGCACAGCAGACGGGACGTTGCGGATCGGCATTACAGACTTTGCACAGCATCAACTGGGTGATATTGTTTTTGTGGAATTACCTGGGGCGGGAGCAACGATTGAACAGGGGGCAGAGATTGGTACAATTGAATCGGTGAAGACCGTATCCGACCTTTTTGCTCCGGTGGCGGGAACCGTATTGAAAGTAAATGAAGCTCTGGAAAGCACACCTGAGCTGGTGAATGAATCTCCCTATGAAAAGGGTTGGATGATTGAAGTAGAGATGGGCAATGATGTCGAGGAGGCTCTGAGCAAGCTGCTGTCTGCGGATCAGTACGAGCAGTTGATTTCGGATGAACAATAATGAGCAATATAAGATGGAATATTAGCGCTTTATTCTAAATTTTTATATGGATATTGAATTGAATAAAAGCATCGTTAGTCCGCTCGTTTTGTGTATAAAATAGTCGCTATGATCTGACATGGCGGCTATTTTTTTGTTGTCTTTTAGAAGACGTTATTACGTCGATTTATTAGATTTAGAGGTGAGCTCCTCTATATAAGGTGCAGATTTACAGCACTGTTTTTTCGACTAATTTCTATTGTTATCGGTCATATTAAGAAGAATTATGCAGGTATAATACGTTGTCCGTTATTTTAAATTTAAATGTTGTCATCAACGTTCATGACGAAAGTACGTTTTCATTTCGTTGATGAAGATAGCGCTGTCATTTAGTATGAATTTTAAGAAAAGGTAGTGATGCTATTTACTCACAAGGAGGATATGAATATGAGCACAGTGGACACAAAGTCCAGTCCAAACGGTGGCGCTCGTGTCGCCGTACAACGTTTTGGCCGTTTTCTCAGCGGTATGGTGATGCCGAATATGGGAGCCTTTATTGCGTGGGGATTAATTACAGCACTCTTTATTCCGACCGGGTGGTTCCCGAACGAGGGTTTTGCACAACTGGTTGATCCGATGAAAAATTATTTGCTGCCGCTGCTGATCGGTTACACAGGAGGCACGATGATTCACGGACAGCGTGGAGGTGTGATCGGTGCCATTATGACGATGGGTGTCATTGTGGGGGCCGATATCCCGATGTTCCTGGGCGCAATGGTAGCTGGCCCGCTGGCTGCATGGATCTTGAAGAAGTTCGATAAGGCCATTGAAGGCAAAGTCAAATCAGGTTTTGAAATGCTGGTCAATAATTTCTCGGCCGGGATTATCGGTGCCATTCTAGCACTGCTCGCTCATGTGGGGATTGGCCCGGTCGTTCAAACCATCAGCCAAGTATTGTCGGCAGGGGTACAGTTTCTCGTAAATGCAGGGCTCTTGCCGCTTGTCAATCTCATTATTGAGCCCGGAAAAGTATTATTTCTCAACAACGCACTGAATCACGGAGTATTGAGTCCGATTGCGCTAGAGGAAGCTGCAAGAACAGGAAAATCCGTTTTGTTCATGCTTGAATCCAATCCTGGGCCGGGGCTCGGCATTTTGCTGGCCTATTGCCTGTTCGGTAAAGGCTCTGCGAAGTCGTCTGCTCCTGGTGCAGTTATCATTCATTTTTTCGGCGGGATTCATGAAATTTATTTCCCTTACATTTTGATGAAGCCGATTCTAATTCTTGCTGCTATAGCAGGGGGCGTTGTGGGAACCTTCTGTTTTATGTTGACAGGTGCCGGACTGGTTGCTGCTCCTTCACCAGGCAGTATCATCGCTTATTTCCTGATGACACCAAAAGGTGGATATTTGCCGATGCTGAGCGGTGTGGTCGCTGCTGCGGTCGTATCCTTTGCTGTGGCCGCAGTATTGCTCAAGACAGGTAAGCAGAAGGAAGAGGGGCTGGAGGAAGCTGCATCCCGCCTGAAAGATATGAAAAATCAAAGCAAAGGTGCAAGTGCTAACGCCAATGTAGCGGAAAGTAACCACGCATCTGCTCGTACTGTCGAGGGTGCAACAGATCGGCTGTTCAAGGATAAATCCGAAGTAAACAAAATTGTCTTTTCCTGTGATGCAGGTATGGGCTCAAGCGCCATGGGAGCCTCGATTTTACGCAAGAAAATGAAACAGGCGGGCGTGGACGTTACGGTAACAAATACGGCAATCAGTGAAATTCCACAGGATGCGGACATTGTCATTACGCAAAAAACGTTGACAGACCGGGCTAAAACGGTAGCCCCGAATGCTGAGCACATTTCCATTGACAATTTTCTGAAAAGCCCTGAATACGAAGCGCTGGTTGACCGTCTGAAATCCGACTCTTAATCCCTATAAAGTCAGCCGTCTGTGTACAGTTTGTATTTCCTGTTGAAAGGGAATAGAGCTTGGGAAGGAACGGTATGCGCTTATGAATATTACGAAACGACAATCTGACATCGTGGAGTATCTTTTGGAGCAGCCCCATGAGGTTACAGCCGGGGAAATTGCCGAGAAGATCAATGTCAGCACAAGGACGGTCCATCGGGAACTTGGCGCAGTCGAGTGTTGGTTGGCGGCTCATGAGGTAAAGCTGGAGAAAAAATCAGGAATCGGTATCTATGTGGATGCCGACCCGACTCAGCTTGCAAGTCTGCGGGAGCAGTTGCTGTATACGAAGTCAGACGATTACTCGGCTGAGGAGAGAAAGATTGTAGTGCTGTGCATGCTGCTGGATACACAGGAGCCAATCAAGTTACTGGCGCTGGCATCGGATTTGAAAGTCACAGTAACTACGGTCAGTCATGATCTGGACGAATTACGAGGCTGGATTGCAGATCGAGGGCTCGTGCTAGTGCGCAGACGGGGATACGGTGTCGAGATTACAGGACGGGAGATAGACAAAAGACGGGCGATTTCTGAGCTGGCTCTCGAATATTTGGATGAATCGGCTCTGTTTTCCGGTCGTGAGGAGCTTCGTCCGGTGACACGTGTCACTGAAAAGTTGCTGGAGATGATTGGCAGGGAGAACTTGCTAACCGTGGAGAACGCCCTCTGGCAGCCTCATGATCAATGGCTGAAAAACATGGTGGAAAGCAAATATATGGAGTTGCTGATTCAAATTTGCGTGTCACTGGCACGTCTACGACTCGGGTACGTTGTAGATCATCGTGCCTCCCTCCCGTATTCGAAGACAGATTCGGAGGAGAATATCATGCTGCGCACAGCTATGGTAGAACGCATATGCGCAGAGTTGTCGGCGGCGCTGGCTATTGACTTTCCAGACCAGGAACGAAGTTATTTCAGGTTGCTGTTCCGTGATGCTGAGGATCATTCCACCCGCTTGCTGCCACTGGATGATCTTGTACTGCTGGAGTCGGTTCATGAGTTGATTCGTCGTGTGGAGGCAGAGACTGGCACACCATTGGCAGAGGACCGCGTTCTGCGTGAAGGGCTGATTGCCCATATGACTCCAGTATTCAAACGTTTGAGGGAAGGGAGGTCCATCCGCAACCCCCTCCTTCAGCAAATCCGCAAGGATTACGGCAGTTTATTCGATTTGGTCAAAAAGGCTGCGGCGGATATGACAGAAATGGAAGTACCAGATGAAGAGATCGGATTTCTGGTCATGCATTTTGGCGCTTCGCTGGAGCGGCTGAGACAGTTGCAACGGGAGGTGCGGGCGATCGTAGTCTGCACGAGCGGGATTGGATCTTCCAGACTTCTGGCAACCAGACTGGCCAAGGAGCTGCCACAGATCAAAATCGTGGATAGGGCCTCATGGTACGAGGCGACGCGAATTCCCAAGGAGGATTATGATCTGATCATTTCGACAGTGGAGCTGCCGCTTGAACCGGATCGATATCTCAAAATCAGTCCGCTGCTGACGCAAGAGGAGAGTGACCGTCTGCGTCATTTTATCCAGCATATTACACTCAATCAACTCAATAACCATCCTCAGGAACAGGCTGTTCAGCCCGGCCAGGGCATGGAGTGGCTTACCGGTCTACGGAAAAGCCTTGAGGAGATTGTACACATTGTACAGCAATTTCAAGTATACCCGCTGGAAAATCAAGGGATGGATATGTCAGCCACTATAGAGGCTATCTGCATGTTGGAGGCAGTGCGGGGAAATGTCACAGAGCCTTCTGTTGTTGCTGAACAACTTGTAGAAAGAGAGCGTCAAGGGAGTCAGGTGATTTCTGATACCTCCGTTGCTTTGATTCATACGCGCAGTCCCTATGTTCGCCAGCCTTCGCTGACCTTGTATAGGCTGGCCGAGCCGCTGCTGGCGGATGTAGATGAGCAGGTAGAATGCGTTCTGCTGATGTTGGGACCTCGTGAGTTGCCGAAAGAAAGCTTGGAGGTATTGAGCGAGATTAGTGCATTACTGTTGCAGGAAGACATGATTACGCTACTGGAACACGGTAGCAGGGATCAGATTGCCAATTATATATCGAGTGAGCTGGCTGAATTTTTCCACAGTAAATTAGGGACAGGGAGGAATCTAACGTGAGTATTATGACGATAGACAAAATAAAAATGAACGCAACCGCCAAAGACAAATATGAGGCGATTCGTATGGCAGGACAAATTCTGCTGGATGCAGGACATATTACAAGTGAGTATATTGACAAGATGCTTGAACGCGAGGAGATCGTATCCACCTATATTGGGAACGGGCTGGCTATTCCACATGGTACCAAGGAATCCAAGACGCTTGTTCAATCCACTGGCATCTCCATCGTTCAGTTCCCGCAAGGCGTAGATTTCGGGGAAGAAAAAGCATACATGGTGATCGGTATTGCAGCCCAAGGCGGCGATCATATGGAGATTTTGACGAGTATCGCTGTGGTATGTGCGGAGGAAGAGAATATGGACAAACTTCGCAACGCGGTGACCGCACAGGAAATTATAGATCTGTTCGAAAGTGAGCTGGAGTTATGAGAGCCGTTCACTTTGGAGCAGGAAATATCGGTCGTGGCTTTATTGGGCTGATTTTGTCGCGTGCAGGCTATGAGGTTGTCTTTTCAGATGTCAACGAGACCCTTGTATCTGAGTTACGCCGCCGCAAGCAGTATACGGTAGAGTTGGCGAATGATACGAAGGATACGGAGACAGTTACGAATGTAACCGCGATTGACGGTAGAGATGCATCGGCTGTAGCGGACGCGGTAGACCATGCTGATCTGATCACGACTGCGGTAGGGGTTAGCATCCTCAGGCATATTGCAGCAGGTATTGCCGAGGGCATAGCGCGGCGGGTAGAGCGAGGGGCAGGCCCGCTGCATGTGATTGCTTGCGAAAATGCAATTGGAGGCAGCGCCCAACTGAAAGAGCATGTTTTTGCGCTACTGGATGAGGCGACTCGTGCCAAGGCAGAGGTTTCGGTTTATTTTCCCAATGCTGCTGTAGACCGGATTGTGCCGATTCAGCATCATGAGGACCCGTTGCATGTGCAGGTAGAGCCTTTTTACGAGTGGGTTGTAGATCGCTCGCAAATGGCTCCTGATCATCAAGAGATTGAAGGCATTCTTTACGTGCAGGATCTGGAGCCTTACATTGAACGCAAGCTGTTCACGGTGAATACGGGCCATTGCGTGGCAGCCTATATTGGTTATGTCGCAGGTTATGCCACGATCCAGGAGGCCATGAAGGATACCAAGGTGGTAGACTCCATACAAGGGGCGCTGGAGGAAACAGGAGCGGTGCTTGTGAAGCGCTTCGGTTTGAATCAAGGGGAGCATAAGAAGTACATCTCTAAGATTTTGGATCGCTTCCGCAATCCTAATCTGACAGACGAGGTTACTCGGGTCGGACGTTCACCACTGCGTAAGCTGTCTCCCAACGACCGTCTTGTACGTCCCGCGCTGCAAGCGCAGGAGTATGGTATCCCGACCGATCATCTGGCGTTGGGAATGGCTGCCGCCTGTAAATTTGATATTACAGAAGACCCCGAAGCGGTTGAGCTTCAGCAGGTGATTCGCAGCCAAGGGGTGAGTGTAGCGCTGACACGTTATACGTCCATACCTGCAGATGACCCGTTACATCGACAGGTAGTGGAACAATATGATATTATAAGTTCATAAAACAACGTAATAACACGCACTTATTTTGATTATCCTCTTGAAGACAAAACATCTATATGAGCACAAAAGTGTTCTGTAGAGTTGAACTTCAAGAGGATTTTTATATGCGTGATTTACATCACATAACAACCTGACTAAATTATATATATTGATAATGATTATCATTATCTATAAATATCATTAACAGTATATATATTAGGGGGATTACAGTGAAACCGATTTATATTACCTTAGGTTTTTTATTTTTGGCGCTTGGAGTGATTGGCGTAGTGGTGCCGTTGCTGCCGACTACACCGTTTCTGCTGCTGGCAACCTTTTTCTTTATGCGGGGGTCTGAAAGGATTCATCAGTGGTTTTCGAATACATCTTTGTACCATAAGTATCTGGAAAGTTTTGTACAAACCAGGTCGTTGAAGCTGTCTACAAAAATTACGTCATTGGGCTTAGCGTCAGCTATGCTCATTACAGGCTTTATCTTTACCCCCATTGTGTGGGGCAAAGCGCTCATCGTCTTGGTCATCCTTTTTAAATACTATTATTTTATATTTCGAGTCGGAACTGTGAGGGAAGGTAAGGCGGAAACTCCGTCTTCATCTGAAGCCGTCCCTACTCCGAAAAAAAGGTCTAAAATGGTCGACAGTCGTCTACTAGGCCTGGTGGAGCATTCCCGAAAATATATCATCTTGGGTGTGCTCGTACAGTGGATCGGTCTTTTAGGGAGTATAGCCGCCGTTTTGTCTATGGCCTTTGTGATGCAGCAAGCATGGGAAGGACAAGTAACTCGCCAGCTAATTCTATCCATGACAGTCATTGTTATTGCTGCCATTGCTGTTCGCTTCCTGAGTAATTATGCAGCCAGTATGCTGTCCTATCGGGCTTCAATCAATGCTAAAAAAACGCTGCGCTCGCAGATTTACAGCAAGCTGTTAAAGATGGGACCCTCTTATACGGATCATACCTCCACCTCAGGGGTTATTCAGGTTGCTGTAGAAGGGGTGGAGCAGCTTGAAACCTATTTTGGTAGATACATGCCTCAGCTATTTTATAGTCTGCTTGCACCTGTAACGTTGTTCATCACCCTCTCTTTTGTCAGCTTCAAAGCGGCTATCATTCTATTGATCTGCGTTCCCTTAATTCCAGTGTCCATTATTGTTATTATGCGGATGGCTAAAAAGCTGTTTCGGAAATATTGGGGCAGCTACGTCAATTTGGGCCACAGCTTTTTGGAAAATGTACAAGGTCTGACTACGCTCAAAATTTATGGGACAGACCAGAATAAACATCAGGAAATGAACACAGCGGCTGAGGATTTTCGCAAAATGACAATGAAAGTCCTGACCATGCAGTTAAACTCCGTAGCTGTCATGGATCTTATCGCATTTGGTGGTGCCGCCGCAGGTGTGCTGGTCGCGGTTAGCGAATATTCTTCGGGTCACATTGGCTTGGCGGGAGCGCTCATCATTGTGTTGCTGTCGGCAGAGTTTTTCATCCCGCTTCGTCTGCTCGGTTCCTACTTTCATATTGCCATGAACGGAATGGCAGCAAGTGACAAAATATTCGAAATGTTGAGTACAGAGGATCTTGTACAAGGACAACAAAGCATAGAAGCTACAGACATTCGATTGGAACGGGTAAATTTTGCTTACGACGAAAGAGATACCTTGCGTAATATAACCATGGACATTCCTCAAGGCAGCTTCGTTTCCATTGTTGGAGAATCAGGCTCAGGTAAAAGTACGGTAGCCGGATTGATCGTTGGACATCATGAGGGTTATCAAGGAAGCCTGACGATCGGAGGAACCGAACTGACCTTCATTTCGGAAGAAAGCCGCATGCGTCATATGACCTGGATCGGTTTTAACAGCTATATTTTTAAAGGCACCGTCGAAGCAAATTTGAGAATGGGCAATGAGCACGCGGATGAGCAACAAATGCTGGAGGCGTTGCGGCAAGTGAAACTGTATGATTTCATTCTCTCCGAGGGAGGATTGGAGGCAGAGATAGAGGAGCAGGGAGCGAATCTGTCAGGAGGACAGCGTCAACGTCTAGCACTGGCCAGAGCGTTGCTGCACGACAGTCATGTATATATTTTTGATGAGGCTACTTCTAACATTGACGTTGAGAGTGAGGAAGGAATCATGGAGGTCATACATGCACTGGCAGGTCAAAAAACAGTGATTCTCATCTCTCACAGACTGGAAAACGTGATCCAATCTGACTGTATTTATGTGCTGCAAAATGGTTTGGTGGCAGAATCCGGAACGCATCAGGAGCTGTTGAGCCAGCAGGGACATTATGCGGAGATGTATCTCAGTCAGCATCGGATGGAACAGTTTGTGAAAGGGGGTGCTGTATATGCGTAGACCCGGTTTACGAATCATGGGTCAATTGTTGGTCTTGGCAGGACCTCTTTTACCTGTGCTGCTCATCACGATTGTTACAGGGGTGCTCGGCTTTGTGTGTGCTATTGGCATTATTGTATATGGGGCCCTTGCCCTACTGACAGCAACGGGCATCACGACAGGCTACAGCATGACATTTTTGCTGACTGTCATCGTGCTATGTGCTGTATTGCGCGGTGTATTTCGTTATGGCGAGCAAATGAGTGGCCATTATCTCGCTTTCAAGCTGCTGGCTGTGCTGCGAGACAAGGTGCTTCAAGCTTTGCGCAGATTGGCTCCAGCCAAGCTTGAAGGCAAGGACAAAGGGAATCTGATATCGCTGATTACAAGTGATATTGAGCTGCTGGAAGTATTTTATGCGCATACGATAGCGCCTGTTATGATTGGCATCATCACTTCACTGCTCATGGTATTTTTTATAGGCTCTTATGAGCCTTTACTAGGCTGGATCGCTGCGCTTGCTTACATAACCGTCGGTTTGTTTATTCCCCTACTTACGACACGTATGGGCAAGCGCCAAGGGATGGAATACCGGAGCAGCTTCGGCCAGCTGAGCAGTTATTTTTTGGACAGCTTACGTGGGATGAAGGAAATTGTGCAATATGGGCAAGGGGAACAACGATTAAATGAAATTAACCGTCGTACGGATCAGTTAGATACCAAGCAGAAGGATTTGAAGCATCATGAAGGCATCACAAGAGCAGTCACAGATGCAGCTGTAGTCGGATTTTCATTCTTGATGCTGCTAGCTGGATTGTATGGCATGTCTAAAGGACAGATGGATTTTACAAGTATGCTGATTTCAGTCATTGCTCTGTTTAGTTCATTTGGTCCGGTGGTCGCACTGAGCAATTTGTCCAACAATTTGCTTCAAACGCTGGCAAGCGGGGAGCGAGTGCTAAGTCTGCTGGAGGAGAGCCCGGAGGTAGAAGAAAATATGAATGGAATAACCGTTGGCTTTACTGGAGCGCAGATAGACAAGGTGACTTTTGCGTACGATGGTCAAACGGTGCTGAATGATGTAAGTCTCACGATACCACACAAGCGAATTATAGGTATTCAGGGTAAAAGTGGGTCCGGTAAGTCAACGTTGCTGAAGTTGCTGATGCGATTCAGGGACCCGCAGAAGGGTGGGATTTTACTATCTGACCACGATTTGAAGGACATTGAGACCCGACATTTGAGAAGCTTGCAAAGCTACGTCGATCAGCATACATTCCTGTTTGACGATTCCATTGCAGCTAATATCAAAATTGGAAAGCCGAATGCTACACATCAACAGGTTGTGGAAGCAGCCCGTAAGGCATCAGTACACGATTTTATTATGACATTGCCTCAAGGATATGACAGCCGAGTCGGAGAGTTGGGGGACAGGCTGTCTGGGGGAGAACGCCAGCGCTTGGGGCTGGCCAGAGCCTTTGTTCATGATGCGCCCCTCTTACTGCTGGACGAACCAACTAGCAATTTGGACAGTTTGAACGAAGCGATTATTTTAAAATCGTTAAAAGAACAGCAGCAAGACAAAACGATTATCCTTGTTTCGCATCGAAGCTCCACTATGCGAATGGCTGACGAAATTTTTCAAATGGATAACCGCCGACTCTCCTGAACGTGATGAAAGCTGGGAAATAAATGTGATGCTTTGAAGGCGAAAGCTGTAGCCTGTTCATCGTTTTGTCATAAAATGGAGTGTGCGTGTTGAAATGGGAGCGTCATCCTTATTTAAATCATCCAGCTTTTCAAGCTTGTCTTAATTTGATAGCCTATGAGGTGAGGATTTTGCAAATCCTGAGGTATATTGACAAGTCATAAACATCATAAATGATGGATGAACAGAGGCTATAAGCCGATGTATAGAAATGGGTGGTGAACAGGAATGTCTGATTTCAATCAGCTCAAGGGACTTGAGCACACAGCATATCCCATATATGAAGGCTATGATTTGGGTCTTACTTATACGCCTGCGGGCAGCAAATTTAAGGTATGGGCACCGACTGCACAGCAGGTTCATATCGCGTTGTATACCGATGCAGGGGTGTACGATCAGGAAGGAATCGTTCAGGAGCACGGCGGTGGTCAGGAATTTCTCATGAATCGTGATGGTCACGGAGTATGGTCTATAGAGCTGGAAGGCGACTGGAACAGATATTATTACATGTACAGGCTGGAGTGGGCGGACCACAGCATTCATTATGCTACCGATCCATATGCCAGAGCGGTATCAGCCAACGGGCAACGTACGGCTATCATTGATTTGGATCGAACGAACCCGGATGGATGGGAACAGGATGAGGGACCCGTACTTGAGCGTACGACAGATGCTATTATCTATGAGCTTCATGTGCGTGATTTTTCGATGGACCCCGATTTTAATACGGGTATAAAAGATTTATCTACTGCTCAGGGGCGGTTTGCAGCCTTTACGTATACAGGATTAATGGATGCCGAGGGTAACAGTGTCGGACTGGATCATTTGCTGGAGCTGGGCATTACACATGTTCATTTGCTTCCAGTGGCTGACTTTCATACGGTGAATGACTTTTCGGAATTAGGAACTGAATATAACTGGGGCTATGATCCGCAGCACTATAATGTGCCGGAGGGATCTTACTCTTCCAATCCGGCTGACCCGGAGATGCGTATACGAGAGCTGAAACTGCTGGTACAGTCTCTGCATACTGCTGGCATTGGTGTCATTATGGATGTTGTGTACAATCATACGTATTCGGTGGAAAAGGGTCCGTTTGAGCCGGTTGTACCAGGATATTATTACCGTACGGATGAGCAAGGGAAGCTCACCAATGGATCAGGTGTAGGTAATGAACTGGCAACCGAACGTCCGATGGTGCGCAAGTATATCAAGGATTCACTACGCTATTGGGCAGAGGAATATCACATAGATGGCTTCCGGTTTGATTTGATGGCGTTAATTGATACACCGACTGTAGAGCAGCTTACCCGAGAGCTTCGCGCTGAAATACGTCCCGATCTGCTGATCTATGGTGAGCCTTGGACGGGTGGGGAGTCCCCGCAGCCTTTGCTTACATTAAAAGGAACGCAGCGGGAAAAGGGCTTTGCCGTTTTTAACGACAATTACCGCTCTGCCATTAAGGGAGATAGCGACGGTACCGGGAATGGGTTTGCCACGGGGGCGGAAAATCAGGAGGAACGGGTACTTCAAGGTGCTTTTGGAGCTATCTATGATTTTACAGCTCATCCATCAGAGACCGTCAATTATGTAACGGCCCACGATAATCTCAATTTGTGGGATAAAATTTTGACGGTGAGACATGTTCGGGAGAACTGTCGTTTTCCGCAATGGGAGCAGGGGAACCCCAAAGATGGAAGGACAGCCGAACAAGCCGTAGCTGAAGCAGACCCGTATCAGGAACTGGATGAAAGTAACCTACTTGAAAACGAGACTGTACGTAAGTCTCTGTTGGCTAACGGCATGATTCTGACATCGCAAGGTATTCCTTTTATCCATGCAGGGGATGAACTGCTGCGTTCCAAATATGGAGACCATAACAGCTACCGAAGCTCTGATGTGGTAAACGCTATCCTGTGGAATAACAAGGCGAGGTTTCGATCCGTGTTTGATTACTACCAGGGCTTAATTGCTTTGCGGCGCAGTCACCCGGCATTCCGTATGGATCAGCGTGAGCTGGTGGAGCAGCATATGGAAGTCTTACAAAGCAGTGGGCATGTGGTGGCTTTTGCATTGAGGCATCATGCTAACGGCGATGCCTGGAATCATATTGTGGTGATTTATAACGGTTCGGATACAGAGCAGACAATATCATTGCCTGCGGAATCGGATCGTTGGCATGTGGTCGTGGATGCACACGGGGCCGGGAATGAGACACGCTATGAAGTGGTAGGCCATCGTGTGACTGTATCGCGCTGGTCGATGATGGTGTTGTATGATCAGGCTGGACCTCCCCAAGCCTCCTTTTTGACTGAGCAAGATCAAGCTAACGAGCAAGTGGATAACGAAACGAAGGGCTTAGATGAGGGGACGAATCAAGAGATTGCAGGTACAGCAATGACAGATGCCCAGCGAGGAAACGATAGAGCGGTTATTCCGTTTCGTACGATTGAACTGATCTACGAGCGTGCAGACCGGCAATACTCTGGCTGGAATGTGTGGGTATGGGGCACCGGACACCAGGACGGACATGTTGAATTTCACGATTGGGATGATGGTCGGGCAGTAGCCCGCATTCGGGTGGCTCCTGATGTACAGCGAATTGGCTACATTGTCCGACTGAATCACTGGGATGCCAAGGATGTGGAGGCAGATCGATATATTGATGTAGATCCGACCCAGTCTGTGATGCAGGTATTGATTCATAGTGGCAGAGAGGAATATTTATTACTGGTTAACGATAACCGGGCGGGATAGACTTGTATGCCTGGTTGCCATATATACACGAGAAATAGCATTTTTCGATCATTTCGAGAAATGCTATTTTTTTATGCAAATGTGCGTCAGTTTCAGAAAAAAGGGGTAAAATAGAATTATGGACTTGTTTAGTTTTGCCAGCTTGCTGGCTTATATTCTGTAGTACGACTGGTAAACAAGCAAGATTCTTGGAGGAAAATCATTTGTAAGGTAACCTGAAGGAGGTTGTATATCATGAGTTCTAATGGAGGAAGTATTCAACTAACCGCCCAGCCGAGAACAGAGAAGAAGGGTTCGGCCATTCGTGGATTGAGGTTAAAAGGACGGATTCCAGCTGTGGTTTACGGCTCTGAAATCGAGGGAACCCCTGTACATGTCGATGCCAAGGAATTTAATAAAGTAATCAGAACCGGACGTTCAGAGGTTTTTAATCTCACAGTAGAAGGCGGAGAAACGATTCCAGTCATTATTAAAGATTATCAACAGCGTGACAACCAATGGTTGCATGCCGACTTTTTGAAAATTTCCAAAAACAAACCGCTTCGCGTGCGTGTTTCGATTGATTATCAGGGTACACCTGTAGGTACAAAATCAGGCGGTATTCTGCAAGTTCAAGAAACAGAAGTCGAGGTTGAAGGTTTGCCTTCTGACTTGCCGTCCACCATTGAAGTGGATGTATCCGCACTGGATATTGGCGACAAGCTGAGCGCAAGCGACTTGAAGCTTCCTAAAGGCGTGACGCTGCATGTCTCTGAAGAGGAGTTGCTGGCATCCGTGATCGTTCCGCGTGCAGTCGAAGTAGAGAATGCTGCTGTGGAAGGTGATGCAGCGGCAACTGAAGGTGCTGAAGAGGCTTCCGAAAACAAGGAATCTTAATGGATTCAGCAGGCACATTGAACGTCTGCCAATTAAAGAAGATGATCAAACCGTGAATTAAAACCGTTCCCTGTTAGGGGGCGGTTTTTCTCTTTAAAGTACGACCATCATTCAATACGCGTTCTGATATGACGATATATATAGTATGGCATTTACATTTTTATTTTATAAATACCTAATATATCTCTAAGGAGCGCGTACACAATCATGGACAGAACGAATGAATTGTTGTGGCAAAGAAACAAATTGGTGATCATTATTTTTTGGATTATGACTTTGAGCAGCATCGTCCCGGCAATATCTAATCCCTCGATGTGGATATCTAGCGGTGTAGGATTAGTAGTCGCGGCGGTTTTGACGATTCTGAATATACAAAAGATAGGAATCCGGCTTATTCCTTGGATTATTACATTTTATAGTGCATTAATATGTATATTTGTGAACTTATCTAGCGTGGAGGTAGTGACTACGATCTTTATTTGTTCATTGTTGTTACTCTACCCATCTTATCCATATTTTCTGGTAGCTATGACTTTAAATCTATGTAATATTTTTATACAAATTACGATCGGTACGCCTGCAACTCTGCCAGCTACCGGTTCTTTGCGTTATGTACATGAATTTATTATTGTAGGGCTGATTGGGTTACTATTGCTAGTGGTATCGGTGTTAAACCAAAAGCAGTTTAAGATAACGGAGGAACAAAATAAAAATATGGATGCCACAAGGCAACGTATTGAATTTCTGTTTGAGCAAGTGAGGCAAGCTGTAGCGGGATTACATAGCTTTACAGAACGATTCAGGAATCAAGTGGATGCTACAGGCATTGTGACGAATGAAGTCGCCATCGGGTTTCAGGAGGTTGCCGAAGGGGTAGAGATGCAGGCTTCGAATATCACTGAGGTAACCGATAACTTGGCTCAGTCTGACCGGCATGTGCGCGAGGTTGCCGATCATTCCCGGGAGCTGAAGCAGCTCTCCGAAGATACGAAAAATGCCGGGGGTAGAGGTAGCAGTCAACTGCTTGCATTAACATCTCAAATTAAAGATTTGGGTCAGGTGATGAGTCGCACCAAAGAAGAATTGGATGAGTTTAAATTGCAGAGTGACAATATGTCTGCCATGCTTAAAGATATTACTCAAATCTCAAAGCAAACCAATTTGCTGTCCTTGAATGCATCCATTGAGGCCGCCAGAGCGGGAGAGCATGGAAAAGGATTTGCGATCGTGGCTGGAGAAGTGCGTAATTTGGCTGAAATGGTTGGGAACACCTCAGTGGCGATGGAGGGTATTTTAGAACAGCTGAGAACTCAGATGGATTCCGTCGTAAGCCAATTTGACATAGGACAGGAAAGATTGCAGCAAAGCATGGAGTCGGCACATTCGACCGAAATTGTACTGGAAGATATCCTGCAAAATGCCAATAAAGTATTGGTGCAGGCTGTGGAGGTAGAGTCCAGTACGAATAGTATGCAACAATTTTCGTCTCAGGTCGTTCAAGAGATGATGGAATTTTCCAGTGTGACAGAACAAGCAAGTGCAGCGTCTGAACAAATTTTGGCTGGAGTAGAAGAGCAGCAAAATATAACCTCCAATATGGTGGCGGGATTTAGTGAGCTGGAGGCATTGATTATTCAGTTGAAAGAGCTGGTCCATGATCAGAATGAGAACAACAGCTCTAGTGAAATCGGCAAAAGTAAATAACCGAAAAGCATCATCATCGGACTAGAGATCCGGGGCTTATCGCTAACAAGCGGTATCCCCGGTTTTTTACTTCTTATTGGGAAGAAGGGAATGAAGTGGGAAGTTTTAGAAGCTATAATTAGATGGAAGTTGATGGTATAATTTGTGGCAGTTTAAATGCTTTGGAACAAGGGGGAATGACCATGATGATGGGAAAGCAAGCACCTAAATTAAAAGCAGGAGACGAGATACGCATTCTTTCGCCATCCCGAAGCTTGTCTATTGTTTCTGAAGAAAATCGACTGATTGCTCAGAGTAGACTGGAGGCGCTTGGGTTTAAAGTGAGCTTTTCACAGCATGTGCTGGAAAACGATGACTTTGCATCTTCTTCGATAGAGTCTAGAGTAGCTGACTTGCACGAAGCTTTTGTCGATCCAAAGGTAAAGGGCATTCTGACCTCAATTGGGGGCTATAATGCCAATCAGCTTCTAGCCCATCTGGATTATGATCTGATCGGCGCTCATCCTAAACGATTATGTGGCTATTCGGATATAACGGCGTTAAGCCATGCGATTTATGCCAGAACAGGGCTTATCACGTATGCAGGACCTCACTTTTTGACGTTCGCCATGTTGCGAGGAAATGAATATACGACGACTTATTTCCAAAGGTTAATGTTGGAAGAGGGTAGCATTCAAATCCAATCGTCGCCAGAGTGGAGTGACGATGCTTGGTATCAGGATCAGGATCAAAGAAGCTTTCACCGCAATGCGGGTCCATATGCGATTCATGAAGGCGAAGCAGAGGGTACGATTGTGGGCGGAAACTTGTGTACTCTGAATTTGTTACAGGGAACCCCATACATGCCAAGTCTAAAAGGAACCATAGTGTTTGTTGAGGATGATTACGAAAGCTCTCCCGCTACATTTGACCGGGATTTGCAATCATTGTTGCACCAGCCTGAATTTGATCAGGTTAAAGGAATCATCATAGGTCGATTTCAGAAGGCTTCGCATATGACAGAAGAATTGCTGCGGCAAATCATTCGTTCGAAAAGAGAATTGGCATCTATTCCTGTGATTGCAGATGTCGATTTTGGTCATACCACGCCGCAGTTTACATATCCGATTGGCGGGAAGGTGCTTATTCGTGCCCGTAATGGCAGGGTAGGAATTGAAATATGTGAGTAGTGGTTTTTTATTAATACAACCTATGTAGGCATATCCGTTTTTATTTGGGAGGAACGCATGTGAACGCCTTGCTGGAAATGCTGATGCAGCTCTTTGAGCGCGCAGCATTGTTGCTGATTTGTTTGTTTTTTATTACACGTATCCCCCGATTTAAGGAAACCTTGCAGAAGAACAGTCATTCTCCGGCAGAGCTGACTTTACTAACATTGATTTTCTGTATGTTTGCCCTGTTTGGTACCTACACCGGGATTGAAGTTGAAGGCTCGCTGGTTAACGTTCGAATCATTGCAATTATGGCGGGCGGTATTTTGTTCGGACCCTGGGTTGGGATCATTACAGGTATTGTATCGGGGATCCATCGTTATCTAATTGATATCGGGGGAGTGACCTCGATTCCGTGTTTGATTACAAGTATTCTGGCAGGTGTGGTGTCAGGATATATCGGCCGCCGGGTCAATCGTTCCAAGAGATGGCTGGTCGGCATCGCTGCAGGTATGGTCTGTGAAGCGTTGACGATGCTGCTCATTCTGGTGATGGCAGAACCTCACGGCCTTGGTGTGGACATCGTTTCCAAGATCGGTCTACCGATGATTATCGGAGAGGTCAGTATCGGTTTAATCGTTCTATTGATCCAAAGTGTAGAGGGGGAAAAGGAAAATATCGCAGCAAGACAGGCCAAGCTGGCATTGGATATTGCCAACAAGACGTTGCCTTATTTTCGTTCGATTAATGCGGAATCCTTGCATACGATTTGCTCGATTATAAAAGAAGACATCAAGGCAGACGCGGTGGCGATTACGGATACCCGAGATGTACTGGCTTACGTCGGATTTGGCGAAGAACGCTATCATATCGGGGATGAAATTATTAGCGATGTGACTAAATCGACGATCCGCAGTGGTAAAATCACGATCCGCAACCATATTGCTGACGACAAAACGCCCCAAATCCAGTCTCTGCTCATTATCCCGTTAGAGGAGCGGGGAGAAGTAACCGGAACCCTAAAGATTTACTACCGAAAAGCTTATAAAATCACGTATCCGTTGCAGACGATGGCGATTGGCTTGTCTCAGATCATTTCTACGTTAATGGAAGTGTCGCGTGTGGAGCAAATTAAGGAAGCGGCGAATAAGGCCGAGTTAAAGGCACTCCAGACGAAGATCAACCCTCATTTTCTGTTCAACGCGTTGAATGCCATTGCCTCGACGACGCGCACCAAACCGGATAAGGCGCGAGAGCTGATTATTAATTTGTCAGGCTATCTGCGTTATAATTTGGAGCTGAATGATGATTTGATCGAAATTCACAAGGAGCTTCAACAGGTGTCGGATTACGTAGAAATTGAAAAAGCTCGCTTCGGCAATCGGCTTCAGGTGGAGTATGTAATGGATGAGGTGTCCGTGCGTATTCCGAGCCTAATTATTCAGCCCCTAGTTGAGAATGCGATTAATCATGGAATCCTCAAGAAAAAAGGGCCAGGTACAGTAACCATTTCTGTAAAAGACCGTGGCGAAAAGGTGCGTATTTCTGTAGCTGATACCGGGGTGGGTATAAGGGACGATGTAGTGGATAACCTATATCATGATCAAGTTCCGGCTAAACAGATCGGCTTGTACAATGTGCACAGAAGACTCAAGCTTATGTACGGTGAAGGAGTCATTATTCTTAAACATGATCCGGGCACCGAAGTATATTTTGACATACCAAAGGAGAAGTCATGAAGGCCATAATTGTAGAAGACGAACTTCCAGCACGTGAAGAGCTGGAGTATCTTATTCAGACTCATAGCAGCATTGAGGTGACCGATAGTTTCGAGGATGGGCTGGATGTGTTCCGGTTTCTGCAAGATCAGGAGACGGATGCGATCTTTCTGGACATTAACATTCCTTCATTGGACGGGATGCTATTGGCACAGAACATTAGCAAATTTGCTAAAAAGCCCTATATTATTTTTACGACCGCCTATAAAGAACATGCGGCGCAGGCTTTTGAACTAGAGGCGTTCGACTACATTCTTAAGCCATATGATGAAAAACGGATCGCATCCATGCTGCATAAGCTCGAAAATGCTTATGAGCAGCGAAACGCTCAGATACAGGAACCTGTCCAGGCTGGGCAACCCCGAGCTGCTGAAACCAGTACCGTTGCTGCTCCGGGGCGTATTAATCTGCTGAAAAATGACAAAATTATCGTAACGGATGCAAACGATATTTACTATGCGTGTGCGCAGGAAAAGGTAACTCGTGTCTTTACAAGGCATGAAGAATATACGATGCCGATGAGCATTTCGGAATTTCATGCCCGCCTGCCGCAGCAGGACTTCTTTCGCTGTCACCGATCGTATACGGTTAATCTGTCGCAAATCCGTGAAATTGTACCTTGGTTCAATCATACGTATCTCTTGCGCTTGCGTGGACTAGAAGCAGAAATTCCGGTGAGTCGCAGTAAGGCCAAGGAGTTTCGGCAAATTATGCGACTTTAAAGGCATTTCATTCCGCTATATGTGCATTTCATTCCTCAAACGATTTCTAGCTGACATGCAGGGTTATAATAACCGTGTAAACAGAATCCTTACAGAATTGCTCTTTCACAGGCGCAAAGCGTACTGGATTCACGGTTATCATCATTAACAAATGGATGCTGTAGAGCCGGGATGAAAAGAGGAGATCAATATGAAATCAAACAGCGGAAATCGCCTGCTGGTCGTACTGGGGACGATTATTGTCCAGATGGGCTTAGGTACCATTTACACATGGAGCTTATTTAATCAACCGTTGGTGGACCGCTTTGGCTGGAACCTCAGTTCGGTCGCTATTACCTTTTCAATTACCAGTTTTGCACTGGCGTTTGCTACGTTATTCGCAGGCAAGCTACAGGATAAATGGGGACTTCGTCGTCTGATTTTGTGTGCAGGTGTCGTACTAGGGGCAGGGCTCATGCTTAGTTCACAGGTAACTTCGTTATCCCTGCTGTACATTTTGGCAGGTATTGTCGTAGGTTTTGCGGATGGAACGGCATATATTACATCATTGTCAAATCTGATTAAATGGTTTCCCGAGAAAAAAGGACTTATCTCCGGTATTTCAGTTGGGGCCTACGGAACAGGCAGTCTGATATTCAAGTATATTAACGGTTCGCTGATTCAGTCTGTTGGCGTATCGCAGGCATTTTTGTATTGGGGTATCATCGTGCTGATCATGATCGTCGGTGGTTCTTTCCTGGTGAAAGAAGCAGTAGTTGTGAACAAACCTTCGGAACAAAATGGGGCTGTACAGCGGGACTATACCGTTAAAGAAATGCTGCGCACCAAGCAGGCATACCTGCTGTTCGTCATGTTCTTTACCGCTTGTATGAGTGGTCTCTACCTGATCGGAGTGGTCAAAGATATCGGCGTACGGATGGCTGGCTTGGATGTAGCAACAGCTGCCAATGCGGTCGCTATGGTCGCTATTTTCAACACGGCGGGTCGGATTATATTAGGTGCGCTATCGGACAAGGTAGGTCGTCTGAAAGTGGTAGCAGGTGCACTTTTAACAACAGCAGTTGCAGTTACAGTACTGAGTCTGGTACCCCTGAATTTTGGTTTGTTCTTTGCCTGTGTAGCAGGAATTGCTTTTTGCTTCGGTGGCAATATTACCGTCTTTCCTGCCATCGTAGCTGATTTCTTCGGTCTGAAGAACCAAAGCAAAAACTATGGTATTGTGTATCAGGGCTTTGGCCTTGGTGCGCTGGCGGGGTCATTTATCGCTGCCTTGCTCGGCGGATTTATCCCGACCTTTACCACAATTGCTGTGCTGTGTGTTGTTTCATTCCTGATTGCCCTCACCATTCGCACTCCAGAACAAGGTAAAGGCAAACTGCGCAGCGAACGGAAGAAAAATACCAACGGTGTGCGCAGCATGAAGCCAGGTACAAAATTAGGTTAAACGATTTGAGAAAATAGGACCAGATGAATGCCAAAAGACCTGTCATCATTCCTCTAAGGGAGATTATGGCAGGTTATTTGTTTTTGCAATAACCTGATTTACGGTATAATAAAAAGACGTGTAATAAGCCGATATATACAAAAGACATAAGCTAAGAACCTGACAGGAGGACGAGTCATGATCGTGGATACAAGCGGGAATCTGCTTGCCCGCAATACGAAGCTGCGAAATACATATCAAATTCGAAGCGCCTTGTCCCGCAGTGAGCTGGCCATCGTGTATACGGCAAGGCTGTTGGATAACCGAGAAAAGGTGATTGTAAAGGAATTTTTTCCGAATGCGCTGGCTTTGCGGGGGATGGATCGAAAAACGGTCACTTGTAGCGCTTCTATGCAATCCAAATATGTAGAGTTTATGCATTATTTCTTGCGTGAAGGGCAAATGTTGAAGGAATTAAATCATCCGGGGGTTGTCGGTTATATAGATCACTTTGAGGAAAATGGAACTGCTTATCTGGTCATGGAATACTGTGCAGGCAAGACGCTGGATCGAATGATGAAAGAAGAAGCTGTGCCAACGTCTGATCCTACTTTTTTGTACCAAACGCTGCTGCCATTAATTGATGCCTTGGAGTATATACACAACAAAGGAATTATTCATCGGGACATTAAGCCAGGCAATATTATGGTTGGGGAACATGGCAACATCAAGCTAATTGATTTTGGCTCTGCTGTGCATTTCGAAGGCAAGGAGCATCCGATCTTCACGACGGCAGGCTATTCTCCGCTGGAATTTTACTCTAACCGTTCGCGGCAGGGACCTGTGTCGGATATTTATAGCTTGGCCGCCACGCTGTATTATTGCCAAAAAGGATCACCTCCACCGGACGTGCCAGGCAGATTATTTGCAGATCGGACCGAACGGATTCGGATCGAAAATGCAGGGATTTCACTACTGCCGTACGTGATTCGGCGTGGCCTGGAGGTACAGGCTAACAAGCGTTGCCGCTCACTTCGATGGTTTAAAGCCGCACTACGTGCGGAATATTGGATAAAAAAAGGGAAGCGCCCTACTCTTACGGTTCGTTAATCGTAAGAGTAGGTGCTTCTCTTTTTTATTCCGACGGGCGTTATCCTGTCGGAGCTTGAATATGGTCGGTGTACACTGAAGTGTTCGGCTTAATCGCCTTGTACCGCAGCTCAATTTCAGTGACGCCGTCCTCAAACGTGATGTACAGTTTGTCACCATACGCCATGACCGCTTTTTTGTTACGGCTCAATCTGATTTTTCCATGCTGCAGGGCGCAACGTGTATCATGTTTCACGATCAGAGTCCCTTTTTTACCTGCGGAAAATAGGATTCGTTCCGCTTCTGGCAACGGTTCGTGAACGTCAAGCGTACGGAATAACTCCTGCAAGCTGACCTTATGGCCCGGAAAGGAGGTAAGCGGCCAAGATTTAACCGGAATCTCCTGTCCACTCGCTGTAGCGAGAAAATATCCTTCGATTCTTCCAGCAAACTGCGGCTTCGGTCGCAAGAACCAATACAGAAGAGCAGCTATCACAATGCTGATGGCTACCGTCCATTTAATGGCTGTATACCGGGATTGGACTGAAACGGTCAGTGTAGCGCTACTGGATGCACCTTCTGGATCGGTAGCGGTAATCTTTAGCTTCGTGTCACCTGTGTGAAGCTTGGATAGCAGCAGATCATTACCGTTAATCTCGGCATTAATTGTATCCTCAGAGGCTCCTGAATCCAGCTTATAATTCAGCTTGTCATGATTGGGATCAACAATAAAATCCGATAAACTTCGACGGGAGTCACCGTCTTCTTTTACCAGATGTATCGTCAGGTCTTTTAAAGCTTGTGGTGCTGCATTGGTGGCGTGAACTTTATGTACAATTCCCTTACGGTACCACTGCGGACTATCCAGAGATAGCTGCCATGTATAATCACCCGTTTGTGGGAACGCATATTCGGTATGAAAGGCTCCTGACTTATAGGTCATAGGCACCTTTTTAGCTGTACCGCCTTTTACAGGGGTAACTATAATATGGGCTTGAAGAGATGTATATACGGCCTCATCTGTAAGATTTTGGCCATCCGGTAACAGGAGCTGAGCTTGAAATGGTGTCGCTTGTCCCTTCAGCAATTGCATAGGCTTGTCGCCATGAGTTGCTGTTGTTTGCGTTCCTCCTATAGTAGCTTCAGCTTCCAGTCGGTAGCTGCCAAGTAAATTGATTTTAACCAAATCTCCGCGTATGCCCCGTAATTTCAACTTCACTTTACCTGCTTGTGGATGCTCAATTTTCAAAATTGCATATCGGCTCGACTTGTACCTACGGACATTTTCTGAATTGGAGTATAGCTGGGTTTCCAGCAGGGGATGCTCCGACAAAAGCACCAGATTGGCTTCCTCCATACTAGAGTCCGGTAGAGTCACCGTTAATTCTTGCATCTCGCCAGTGGTCGTAATTGCAGCAACTGGAACGAGCTTGGAGCGAATTTGACTGGCAAAAATACGATTCAGAATTTCCGGCAGATCCTCAGCACTACTCGTAATAAAAGAAGCTCCTCCCGTTTGAGAAGCGATCCGTTCGAGTTCTTGCCGGTTTACCGTGCCATCATGGTTCAGGCCAATCGTATACACCGGGTATCCCTTGGTCTGTGCAGATTTGATGACAGAGGATACATCGTTATTCGAGTCACCCTTAGACCGAGAACCAGAAGAGGCACCAAAATCAGTCTCTCCATCTGACAATAAAATCATAAAAGGCTGACGCCCTTGGGATGCTCCGGCAGCTAACAGTTCTGAGCCTTTACGCAGCCCCAGTCCCAAATCTGTATAGCCAGAACGGTTCAACATTCTGATTTCCTGCTGGATTTGCGATTTTTGCGCTGCCACGCCAATCGAGGTAAGTGGTTTTGAGGCGACAACATGATGGTTGTAGGCGACGAAACCCACGCGTGTACGGTCTGCATCACTTAAGTCCATAAACATACTAATGACTTCGGCGGCAATACCCTCGGGATCCGTGTCTCTCATGGAATAGCTGGTATCCAGTACAAAAACAGCATCGTAACCCTCAATCGGAGCAGTCCCCGAAGATGCTGCATTAGCCTGATTTACAGTGCAAATGACCCCGTTTAAGCCCATTTGGAAAAATAGTACAAAAGTCATGAAAATGATAATTCCTAGTTTCCTTATTCTGAACATAAGCTCCTCCATCGGCGAGACCAATGTGGGCGTGCCAACTCTCCTAATCCTTGGGATATAAGGGATAAAGGATCAAAACAGCTGAAAACCCTCACATTAGCCATGAATTTGATACTTTTACGCTTATCAGAAATATCCAATGAACTTCTATCGGCAATTGGATTCCATTTGTGAATATTTCCCTGAAGAAACAGGTCTAACATATCATAAAAATTACGTAATCACGCATAAAATGAGCCAAAATGCCCTATTTCAATCTGAGACTACAGAAATTGACAAAACTAAAGGGTGCTTTGTATGATAGCTCTCGTATCAACGGCAAAAATTGGGATTGAAGTTAGGAATACGAAATCATAAATTTGAAGTTTCTGTGTTATATGACTTTTGATTTTGAATTTTATCTCATTTGAATGCCTTGCCGTTAAAAGCCGAATAGCGCTTCGGACCGATTTTCGAGGTTATATGCCTGTACCGTAAATGTGGTATAAGCTCAATCCTTTGACGAATTTAAATGTTAAGTAGGGGGGAGGAGGCAAATGAACTAAAAATGAATATTCGTCCGTTTCAAATTGGACATCCCATGTCCGAATATGGAGCAATGGACCTATACTCAAACTTTATTCATTTGTCGACAGCGATGGAAATCATTTATCAAACCAACCGGACAATGCTTTTTGAAGAGATTAACCCGGAAAAGCTGGACCTGATCACCATTGTAGGTGATGTGAAGGGTATCGACAGCTTGAGCGATGAGAAGATCAAGGAAATTAATCAGCACCTTCTGGTGCGCAGCTTTGACGAATTTTTGGATAAGTTTTCACCGACCGTGTATTCATTTTTTAACGCGGCCAATCAAAAGGTCGTCTACACCCTTAAAAAGCCTGAGGGAATTGATGAGGATAGCATTTCTGAAATTCGTATCAATCAAAGCAATGATTTTCTGAAAATGTTGTTTACGCTCATTGATACTAAGCGCAGTCAAGGTATCACCAATGTAGATTTCAAGTTTGAAAATCTGCTGGATATGATTTCACCGAAAAAGGTTATGGATGATATTCGTCAAGTCCGCAAAGAAATTCACTATATGTACGGTGAATACGACAAGCTGGATGATGGAGATCCGAAGAAACTTGATATGGGTGACAAGCTCAATGCCATGTTCGAGGAAGCGAGCCAGAACTATAACAACGTTATGGCTATGCTGCCACTGGCCATTGAGGACATCAAAACCCGACTTCTGCTTGGTGGGGCCCAAGAGGAAAACGCCGGTGAGTTGATCCAGGTGGGTATGCTCTCCATTGGGGAAAGCGGCGAACTGAAAATTATTGAAGCGCCGAAGAGCGAAAGTACTGAACTGATGCTGTTGGATGAGAACAGCACTGGCGATCTCTCCCAAGTATTCGAAGAAGATTACAACTCTATCACAGATACGCCTTCTGACTATGTGAAGGACTTGGTGGTTCGCACGTTTGTGCCACTGCCAGCTGTTCAGACCAAGGTTGACACAGCGGTTGAAGTTCAGAACTACAACACGTATCTGGAGTTCTATAAAAATGCCAAGGATGATTTTGTAAAGGCGGTTAAGCCGCTGGTAGAAAAAATCCTCGGTGTCAAAATGTTCTTCGATCAATATGCGACGAAGAGCAAAGGGATGCTGCCGACAATGCTGGTAGCGAATAACAAGCTGGACATGCTGGTGAAAAGTAGCAATATCCCGCGTCTGGAAACGTACCTGAACACCGTAAATGCCAAAAATGAATTCAGCGACACCATCTGGTTTGGGATCGTTCCATCTATCGAGCTTGAAGCAGCCGGTAAGGTAAAAGTTTCTCGTGAACGCTTTAAGGGCAACGAGAAGGTCGTAAAGCAGGGCGGAAATTCGATGGAATCGCTTTCGATGCTGCTGCAAGTCGTGAAGGATTACAAAATTCAAATGTTCTTTAACTTTGAATCCGGTGAAGAGACGACCTTCAACAGTATGGCGACAGCAGGCATCGATAAATATGTCGATAAATGCGCCAGTCTTGTACGCAGAGAATATAGCGAATTTGCGATTCCTTGTGTACCGAACTTTACCATTATTCCGAAGGATAAATCGGGTGTCATTATTGATAGCAAAATGCTACAGACCGAAGACGGTGTGCAGCTCTCCAAGGAAAAAGAAGATATTCTCAAGCTGTGGATCGAGGGCGTATATGTGGGCGCTGCCTATGTGGCCGCTGGCTTGGTCGCTTCCTATCAATGTCCTGAATACCTGCGTGAGACGTTCAAAACGGTCAATAAAAACTTCCCGGGTGTACGCTTCGACATTGAAGCTGGAGACAACAGTCTGCGCACGGTGACGACGATGGCCAAGGAAATCACTGGGTTCACCAACACGATCAAGGATGCCATCAACCGTAAAAACTTTGGCTTTGTATTTTCGTCCGAGAATGCTCAGATTCAGGATAAGGATATCCGCCGGATTACTGTCTACAAGGCAAGAAGCATGGCGATGTCCGAGGACGGCTTTGACTCCATCTACAAAACGCTGGTCAGCACGTACATTGAACGTATTTTGCGCTACCAAACAGGTGACTTCAAGCACGAAAATATCGTCCGTTTCTTTAGTAACAATCCGAGCAGCCAGAAGAGCAAGTGGCTGAGCAGCAGAGGATCTGTGAACTCGATCATTCAGGACGGAGATGATATGAGCTTCATTATTGACGAGAAAAGCAATATGTGTCATATCGATCTGGTCTTCAATGGTAATGTGAAGAACCTGGAAGTCATGATCACTAAGGGAACCAGCTCGGTCAAATCATGATCCGAGCACTACGAAAGATGGTAGAGGCGTTTCTATCCAGAACCGCCTTTATACATAAATCGCGGAGAAGCCCTGCTTCTTCCGCCAGCATTTTACCTAATATCAAGGAGGCAACACACATGGGATTCAGATTGAAAGTAGAAGGACAAGAAACAATCGAGCTGGGCTTGGATAACATCCAAACGGTTATTTATGACACCGATACACCGGACGATTCCAATGCACGCTCCACTGACGTAGGCTCCACGCTGCGCATCAGCGGTAAAATCATCACAGCAGTAGATGGTGACAGCGCGGATGACACGCTGAAACTGGCTTTGTGGTCTCTGGTTCCTGCTGAAAAAGCAGACAGCTACCGTAAAGTAACACTGGAAGTTATCGCAGCCGATCAAGTGGTGCGTAAAATCTACTTCCCGAATGCTTTCGTTGTAGACTACAACGAGCACTTCGGCGACACAGAAGGTGTAGGTGCGTTTACACTCTACATCAAACAAAAGAAAGACAAAACCGAGCTGGCTACCATCGACGGCGGATATCCGGTTTAAGCTTAACGTCTTAACGTTAAGCGTAGCTTAAACACACACTCACCCGGCGCATACGTGAAGGGTGGATAAATATTAAGAGGCCTACGGGTCTCTTAATATTTATTTTTTTCGGAGAGGGGAACATCAGACAATGACCAACTACTATGAGCTGCTCGGTGTCGGCCGGGATGCTTCGGAGGCAGAGATTAAGCAAGCTTACCGTAAACTGGCCAAAAAGTATCATCCTGATACCAACCAGGGAAGCGAGGAAGCAACGCGCAAGTTCAAGCTGATTCACGAGGCTTACAATACCTTGCGTGACGAAGCATTGCGGCAGGCATACGATGCTGAGCTCATCCGAAAAGCTACGGGAACTAGCGGAGAACAGCAAGATAAAGCGAGAGGGGCAGCACCTTCAGGCGGTACGCGTAGGACAGCTAAAGGATTCAATCCGGCTGACATAGGCACTGATTTTGAGCAATTTTTCGGCTTTCATCCGAAAACGAAGGAGGGCTCACCAGGGAAAAAAACGAAAAAATCCGGTGATCCGACGGATACCTCAGCCATGTTCAACCAATTTTTTGGTATTCGCAAAAAGTGATGATTTCAGGATAGAAATGGGGGAAGCAAGCAGTGAAAACGGCGCAGAGCAGATGGGTTTTCATCATAGATGTTGCCATGTTCGGGCTGATGCTGGCGATCGCCTTTTATGTGTTTAATCGTACAGGCTACAGCGGTTTGAAGACTGTAGTCGCGATAGGTATTGGGATTAGCGTGCTTGTATACATACTGCGCAATCTGGTGTCCGTGGTACCTGTGCCCAAGCCAAAGGCAGAGCGTAAACGGATTGCCAAGCTGGTGTTGATTGATGAAGAGGGTGAGTCTGTTAAAGAATGGTATATTGAAGGCGAAACCTCATTGTTAATCGGCAAAACAACATCACGCTCTGAAGCGGATATTGATTTAGCAGGTACAGATTATGCTTCCTTGGTAAGTGTGGAGCATGCGGTACTCAACCGGGTAAACAGCGACTGGTTTGTGGAGGATGTGGATTCCGGCAACGGTACCGGGCTACGGTCTGCGAACGAAAGTGTCACCAAAAAGCTGGAAAGTGGCGAGCCTTACCGAATTTACTCAGGAGATTTGTTATATATTGCCAATACTAGGCTGCTCGTTAAATAGAAGAAATTGCATAACACGTAGATCGCTGTAAAGACAATCAAGACAATGGGGGAAGGAACCGACTATGAGTTTGACAAGATGCCCGAACGGACACATGTTCAGTACACGAAAGCACGGAAATACGTGTCCTTATTGTAATTCGGTAGTAAATATAGCCGCACCCAAAAACGCCGAACCAGCAGTGAAAACAAACGTTGCGGGAGACGATGACAAAACCATGCCGTATTTAGGCGAGACGGTAGGGATTCACCCGGTAACCGGATGGCTGGTATGTATTGAAGGAGCACAGGTGGGTCAGGACTATCGCATTATGGCAGAAAAAAACTTTATCGGGCGCGCAGAGGAAATGCATGTCCGTATTATCGGAGACAACACGATTTCCCGCAGAAATCATGCGGTCATTGTGTATGATCCGAAGAAACGCAACTTTTACTTGCTGCCAGGCGATTCGTCAGGCTTGGCGTATCACAATAACGAGGCGGTATATTCACCAGTGGAGCTGGCTGCTTATGACGTGATTCAGCTCGGACGCAGCAAATTTATCTTTATTCCGCTGTGCGGCGCTCATTTCGAGTGGGATAACGAAAATTAGAACGGAAGTGGGCAATGGTGCAGGGAGGTAACGAGATGCAGCCTTATTTTGTTGTATGTGGAGCTGCGGTGCTGTTCGCTGTTCTTCTCATCATCCGTATACGACTGACGCGAAGTTCCGGCAGCCGTACCGTGAGTGGAATTGAGATTGGAAATGGTCAAACGATCGGGAGCCGGAGCGAGCAGGATGATTATTTCTCCAGTATGACCACCCCTGTGGGTACGCTGGCTGTTGTTGCAGACGGGATCAGTGGGCTGGCTAATGGACGTATGTCCAGTACCTTGGCTGTGACGACTTTTACGAAGGCATTTGCCAAGTTAGAAGATGCAACGAATTTGAACGGATATTTTGCAGAGGCGGCAACCCAAAGCAATCGCGGTATTTTGCAAAATTTGAATGGGCAGGGCGGGGGAACGACGCTCGCGGCGGTCATTGTGTGCGGCTATCAGCTGTATTACGGAGCGGTGGGCGACAGCTTGATTACAATTTACCGCAATGGTCACTTTCAGACAGTCAATTCTAAGCATACAGCGGAAACACTGCTGGAAGAACGAGTGCTTGCTGGACAAATGACCTCGGAGGAAGCTAAAACGAGTCCTGTACGCAATCAACTGGTCAACTACTTGGGTTATGAAGGCTTTGAGAGCATGGAACTGGGGAATGCACCGATTCGCCTGTATTCGGGTGATTATGTGCTGCTGTGCAGTGATGGCATTCAGGAGGCGCTGACGGAGATTGAGCAGGAAGAGATCATGCGCAAGGGCGGAACACCGCAGGAAATGGCGGATGCCATGATCGACATCATTAACGATAAAGGGTTTAAAAGTCAGGATAATGCGACAGTGCTTATTTTGGCGATAGGATGAAACAAGAAAGACGGGGGTAGCGATGCGCAAGGACAACAGCGATTTTAGTACCGCCTTTGTGTCGGAAGCGGGCTCTTATATAGATAACCGGGACTATTTTGCATTCATGGAGACGGACGACATGGCCTGTTATGTCCTCGCAGATGGTCTGGATTCGGATCAGGAGCTGCGCAGCGCAGAAATGGTAGTCAAAACGGTGCTTGAAAACTTTATGGAGAAGCCTTCCATGTCCAAGCGGCGTTTGATGAGAGATCTGCGTGAAGCGCAGGAATGGCTGCAATTTGAAAGCCGTCGTGTCCGGCTTAAGGCCAGTCTACTGATGGTAGTGACCAACTACAACAAAATGGTGTACGTTTCGTGCGGTAATGTGCGGCTATATCATTTTCGCAATGGAAGGCTTAATTTTCGCAGTAAGGATCATAGCCTGGCTCAGTCACTGGCAGATGATGGTCGTATTCCAGACGAAGCGACCAGTACACACGAGGAACGGGGGAATCTGCTGGAATACTTGGGGAATCCGAATGGGGTTCATGCCCATTACGCCAAAAAGACACAGCTTGCAGATGGAGATGTCATGCTGCTCGCTACATCTGGGATGTGGGAGGACGTTGAACTGGCAGAAATGCTGGGTGCGCTGGAGGAAGCGAAGGACCCGGATATGCTGACGGATACGTTGGAAGAGGTCCTGCTGAGCAAACAGCGCCGGACGGTGAATAATTACACGGCTGCCGCCATTTATGTAAACAAAGTTTTCCAGGAAAAGCCTAAAAACCGTCGTAAGCTGATCAAACGGATCTTGATTGCGTTGCTCGCCTTTGTAATCGTGGGCGGGGGAGCATGGATTACACTGGCGCGTATGGCTGCGAACAAAGCGGCTGCGCTGGAAACGATGATCGAATCGGCTCAGGCCGCGGATGATTATGCAAGAGCTGGCGATTATGCAAAAGCGCTCAAATCCTACAGCGAAGCGAAAAACGCGGCAGTTAAGATTAATGATAAAATTCACAAGCGGTTGTACACGGCAGAGCAGAAAGTATCTCAATTGATGGTCGACGGAGACGGCTATGTGGAAAAGGCCGATTTTACCAAAGCTGAAGCCAGCTACGATAAAGCACGGAAAAGCGCCGGGCTATATCCACCATTTAATGTGAAGGACATTGAGCATAAAATCGACCAACTGGACAGCTATGCCGAGACGGCGAGCTGGATGAAGGACGGAGATTTAAAATTCCAGGGTGGCGATTACACAAATGCACTCAAGCTGTACAAAAAAGCAAATAAGGCTGCGATGGAATCCGGCTATACGTCCGCGCAAAAAGAGCTGGAGAAGAAGATTACAGAGACCAATGATAAATTGACAGCTATTCAGCAGCAGCTCAAGGAGATTCAAGCTGGCAAGCTTCAGGCCAAAGGGGATCGGCTGATGAAAGATCTCGATTATGAAGGGGCCATTGATGCTTATAGCGGAGCACAGGAGATCTATCAGGAGATTGATAAGCTCGAAAGTGTTCTGGCTCTGGAGCGGAGCATAGCCAAGGCGGAGGAAAAGCAGAGCGCGGAGCAGCAGCAAAATGGACAGCTTCCTGCTGGATTGGGATTGTCTGACGGAGTGTTGAACGACACAGATGCTGGAGACGCAGCGAGTGAAGCTTCATCTTCCGCTGCGGCAACCTCTGCCACAGCATCGCAAGCGAAGGCTGCGCCGACGGCTTCAGCGGGTGCTACGCCCGCGAAGAGGGAAGCCTCTCCGACTGCAAAAAGCGGTGGTACGGGGGATGGCAATGCCGCTTCGACCAAGGCGGACACCAGCAAAGAGCAAGGAACTGCTGATTCTGCTTCTAAAGCAGCCGGGGCGTCGAATTCAGAGAGTCAAGATCAGGCTGCTGCGAACGGGAAATAAGTTTTTATGTTCATTGAATGCTGGAGCCGGAAAGGAGTGAGACGTCGTGAAAGAGCTGGTACAAGATCGTTTGAGCAAGATGGACGATTTAGAGCAGAGACGTTTACTGAAAAATATGATGGCGGGGGTATTTATGAACCTCGTCGAATATCAGGAAGAAATGACCCGCCAGCTAGAACGGCGGGTATTTGAGGAAATTGAGAATACAGAAGAAAAGTTTGATGTGTATGTGTCATTGACATCGCGTGAGGACTATGACCCGATTCATGAATTTTTATATCCTGTGTTGCCCTCCGATGCAGTAGAAAAACAGGTAGACATCAGTCGTGTGGCAGAGGTGGTGCGCGAAGGCGGGGAGATGCCGCTATTTACGCTTTTTCTCGAAATGGAGACCGAACAAATCTCGGCACTGGTACGCAGCAAACGAATTTTCTTAGGAATGCTGGTCACGGAAACTGCAAATTACCCGATTCGTTTTCGTCTGGAGCATAACCGATCTTATATGTTGGAGATTGAGCAGTTGTATCATACATTTATGCAAAATGGTATGCCGTGGAAAACGATTAATCATCCATACGCTTATAAATTTGTGGACTGTGTATTGATTGGTGGGGACGGCGAGCCGGCCGCTCATGAAGAAATCCATGAAATCTCGATTTCGTTGGAGGAATTCGACGTTTATAAGAAAGCCGATGTTTTTCCGCTGTGGAACATTGAAAGACTGGCTCTAAAGAACAGCGGTTTTCCTATACCAGCTATAGATCGTGTGAACTACGAGCATGTGCTGCCTTTGCGTAAAACAGGATCAGAGCATGGTTACCTGATTGACGGGACTGAAAGTGATATCCGCTATATCAAGCGGACAGAAGAGGAACTGACGATTGTCACACCACGTGATAAATCTGGCGAATGGAATGTGATGAAGGTTACGAAACCAGTTACAACCAAGCTTAGTCGTCAGACTTTTCCGGTATTGTCTAATCGGCGGCAGGACAGCTTTTTGGGTCGCTATGCAGGAAAACAGGCCGTGATTGTCCGGGCTAAAGCAGAGATCACGCGCATCGTCAATTCGTTTGAAGCGGCACAGGGGCTAGAGCTAGAGCGTGTGGACATCTGGGGAGGTGCAGGGAGAAATGATATAAGCAACCTTGTAACCAAAACTCAGACGTATCCGTTAAATCCGTTTGTCAGCGATAATGTACGGACAGAGGATGGCAAGCAGATCATGCGATTGGGGTTCAGACGTGGTTCTGAGGATGTTTTGCCAACCGCACCTGCTTACATTTTGTCCGATTTAATGAGCTTTTTGGTGTCGGAAGTGCAGATGTATTTTCCAGAGTACAAGTGTGAAGGAGAATGGGTGTGAATTACGTTTGGGATTTGCTCATGCGCGCAAGGAAACAGGGGCTGGATGTAGATAAATTCCGCTTAGTACCCGCTGTCAGCTATTCTCCGTATATGGAGCTTAGCTTGGCTGAGCTGAATACGTCCCATTTGGAGCAGGTAGTGGAGATTAATCCGTACTACCGCTTTTATTCTATTTTTCGGGATCTGTTTCCACCGGATGTAGCAGAGGATCTGGAGCTGAGAGAATCGCTATTTGATATTATGATGCATTTTCTGGCGGAGATCGATTTGTATCAAGGCATGAATCGGCGAGAGTATCATATAAGGTTTGTTCAGCGTGATATTGCGGATGGCATCTTTGGCCCGAAGGTAAAGGAAGCCATTGGACAATTAAACCGTGAGGAACAGGACGCGATTGCTGAAGGCCTGCTGCGCCTGTATGAGACGGGGGAAGCCGTACATCTGCTAAAACAAACGATGCGTCGCGTCTTCCATCGCTCGATCATTTACACCAACTGTGAGGAAAAAGACGAACTACTCATATATATTGGCCAGGAGGAGACGATGCTCTCACGAATCAAAGTGGATTTGATTCTCGATTTGTTTCTTCCAGCACGGTTTACGACGGAATTGTATTGGACCAGTCATTTCGGCATTTTGGAGGAAGACCCTACGATGAAAATTGACGCTATCGCCCTCTATTAAGGCTAAATGGCTAAGAAAGGACATGTGAACGATGAACGGACCCTATACATACAGGTTGCTAGACCCGCTCACCGATCGAAAAAGCGCTCGTTTCACGACTAAATACACGCAGGCGGAATTGGAGCAAATGACGACCTTTCAGTTGCGCGGGATATGTGATAAAGAGCGACTGGTCGAGGGCTTTGCGAATCGTCTGGCACGTGAAGAATTGATTCGCGTAATCTTGCGATTTCGAAGCGCGGAGGAGCATCTACTCATTACCAGACCCAATCCTGACGGTTTTGAACGTATGCAATCGGCACTACAGCGCAACTGGAATGACCGTCCGCAGGAGAGTGGCGGTATTCGGGCTCCCGCCAAAATCACGCTGTATCAGGGGGTGCGCACAGGTCGCATGGACAACTATCGGATCGAATCCGATTTGCCTTGGCTTAGCTCATCTAATGTGCTGCTGGTGAATGCGACAGGGGAATTATGTGGTGTTTTAAATTTGGTGAAGGATGAGGGACGAACAGGCGTATATTATCTTTCTCGTCACCGCGATGCTGAACTGCGAGAGACATCTAATCATAGCTATAGCTTGCTGTTTCTGCGAAGTCAGGAGTCAGAATATTTTTATAACCTCTACTATGGAGATAAGCCGATGCTACCGCTGAAACTTCAGGGTCATCGAATCCCGGTGGCAGAGCTGATCATTCGGGGCACGGAAACAACCGATGCGGTACTGGCGATTGATTTTGGCACCTCGAACACCACGGCAGGTGCTTATTTGGATAGTTCCTACGTTACGGCCCCTGATACAGGGATGAGCAGCACAGTAAGGCTGGACGCTATCAATTATGTGTCATTCCCTGGTCCAGAAGGTACGGAAGGCGACTGGATCGAAGTGCTGCCGACCGCCATTCGCGTCGCGGACTGCTCCAATCCCGAGCATATCGTTTATGTATTTGGGGAGGAGGCACTACGTGGAAGTGATGTGGCAGGCAGCCGTGCTACGGTATTGCGGGGGATTAAACGTTGGGTCAATGACTATAAGCGAATCGAAGAATTAATGGATTCTGAGGGGAATACAGCAACCGCTTCCCGCAGCGATATTTTAGCGGCGTTTATCCGTTATGTGATTGCTACAGCCGAGCAGCAATTTAAGTGTCGGTTTCGCAATTTACACTTTTCTGCTCCTGTCAAGCTGCAGCCCCAATTTATTGAGATGTTTAGCGATATTTTGCCTGATTATCGGATTGAAGCGGAGGATGCGCTGGATGAAGGGCTGGCAGTGCTGTACAACACGTTGGCAGACCAGATGGAACGAGGAACTTTTGCAGACGGTGAGGAGTATCAGGCACTTGTCATTGATTGTGGTGGGGGCACGACAGATTTGTCTTCCTGCCGCTTCCGGATTGAAGATGGACGTATTGCTTACAAGCTGGATATTCACACAACGTATGAGAATGGGGATACCAATTTTGGTGGAAATAATCTGACGTATCGGATTATGCAGTTTATGAAAATTGTATTTGCAGGTTATTATGCTGCTGAGACGCGTTTGCCTGACACTGATATTGATGCTCTGATCGGCATTCCTTCGGGAGATTTGTACCGTCATGTGGATGAGTTTGGGGTAGATGCTGTATACGCAGGGCTGGAGGAACGGTATCGTGAGGCAGAGGCGATCTTGCCTACCGCGTTCAAACGGTATGAGCATGCTACACGGGATGAATATCAACGGGTACTGAGTAATTTTCATCTGCTGTGGAGTGCGGCAGAAAATATGAAAAAGGAATTTTTTCTACGTACGGGGATATTGCGCAGCCGCTTTGAATCCGAGCAGGTATTATCTGCTGAAAGCGACCTGAACATTGCCGTAATGGATCGTTGGCTGGTTTCGGTCATTGAGAATGGACGGTTCCGTGATGAATATGGTCTACCTGATGTAGTGTTTAATATTCGTGAAGTACAGCAGCTACTTAAGGCAGATATCTACAATATTGTGCGCAAGTTTCTGGATGATTTTTATTTGGAGGGACGCTTGCAGGATTATTCGATTATCAAGCTAACCGGGCAGTCCTGCCGGATTGACGTGTTCCGCGAAGCACTCAAGGAATTTGTACCAGGGCGCAGTATTGAGTTTCGACAAAAGGCAGAAGACCTGAGCCGAGTACCTGAGTTGAAAATGGCCTGTCTGCGCGGGGCTATTCGTTACCTGAACGCTAAAAAAATGGGAACCATTGAGCCTGTCATTACCAATCATATTCCAGCGATTCCGTATACGGTCAGCGCATGGACGCATACGGGGCGTGAGAAGGAGCTGATTGCGAGTTTGGAAAGCAACCGGGTACGCGGTTCTATTTCCCGGCCGTCTCAAGCGGTTGAAGTGGAATTCTTCCTGACGGCCAACGGGGGCAAGGTGCGTCAGCGTCATGTGTACCGCAGTCGGCCAGATGCCTTTGAACCCATGCCGTATGAGGAAATTGCTGTGCTGTACGGGCAGGATATTCCACAGGATGATACGGACTCCATTCGCAATGAGGAGACGAAATATTTTGTTTTTGTCGGGGATAGTCGTTGGGGCTTTTACGTCGTACCGATTACTCGCCGTGATGAATTGCTGTATCTGGGTCCGAAGCGCTTTTATGCCTTCGAAAATGATCTCTCCGAGCTGGATTTCTTTGACGGCACGAAATAATAAATTAAGGATTTTGCAAAATGCAGAAATCAGAAAAGCACACAACACATGGAGGGAATAACATGCTGTATGCAGGTTTTTGGAAACGAACTTTGGCCTATATCATTGACAGCCTTATTTTAGGATTTGTATTTATGATCATCGGACTGGTCTGGATCATCATTCAGGCCATTGGAGATTGGGTGCCATCTCCGGCAGAAACCTCTATGCTGACAGACGGGCCGACTGCTATTTTTACTATGCAATTATTAGGACAAACTTTGATGAATTTGGGGGCTTCATGGTTGTATTTTGCGATCATGGAATCGTCCAAATGCAGAGCTACGGTGGGCAAGCTGGCTCTTGGTATCGTTGTAGTAGATGAATTTAACCAAAAGCTGAGCTTTGGACGTGCGACTGCCCGCTACTGGAGTAAAATTGTATCGAGTATCATTTTGTGGATCGGTTTTATCATGGCAGGCTTTACAGCTAGAAAACAGGCTCTTCACGATCTGATTGCACGTACCTATGTTGTGGACAAGCGCGAGCTGAATTATATACTGCGCGAGCAGGCTGGGCGCGGAGCCGGGATGTAAAGGTAGATCAATAAACTCTGAGATTAAACCTCAGTCTTCAATCGGGGGGAGCACGATGGATATACGCAGATGTATAGAAAAGAATTTTCGCCTATTTATTGGATTACTTGGAGTAAGTAAAGCTCCACCCACCACCGATGATGGAGTTATTGTTCCGCCTCCTGCGCCTGGTGTGAATCGGCTATCTGTTCCCTTAAATAAAGAAGAATAGAGAAAGGAGGAAACCCCATGTTAACGCATATCGTTCCAAAGTTTGAAAAAGGTCGCATTCTCAAAACCGAGATGCTGGAAAATCTGCGGGATTACCCCCGTAGCTTTCTGGATATCCGGTATCAGGATTATTCGGATGGTATTATTACCGGAATGAATGTGACCGTCGGGGAACATGCGCTGACCGTAGGCAGAGGCATTGTAAAGCATAAAAATAGATTATACCTGCTGGAGCAAGAGCAGGAAGTTTCATATGTGGCTACGGGGCGGCTATCGGTGTTGAAGCTGCTCTTTTTGGAACAAACCGATCGCCCGGATTTCACCGTGCATCATGCAGATATTGTGCTAGAGGCCGAGGCTGAGATCGGATTGGATGAACTGGAGTTGGGCCGATTCAAACTCAAAGATGGAGCCGTGCTTCGCTCCAATTATCAGGATTTTGCCGATATGGCTACTGAGTTCAATACATGGAGTGATATTCATGTCCCGTTTGCGGGGTTGTATCAAAGTACGTTGCGCCCAGAAACGCTGCGCTATTTTGCATCCGAGCTGCTCAAAAGCGGTACAACCGATCCGATGGATTGTATGTTTGCTATGATGTGCCTGAACCTGGAGGCTGTAGACAGAGAATCTATCCAGCATTATATTGCAAACCGAAGTGGTGTGGAATATAAGGAATATTCACATGCTCAGCTCCATAGGCAGCTAGTGCTGATTTTGGAAGGAGCCGGACGGGGGAAGCGCACAACAGGCCGCTGGCAGGGTGGTGGTGCTGGACGGATGATTGTGGATTAGAACATCAGATAGAGGAGTGGAGTGTTCATCCCCTCTATCTTTACTTCTGTGCTCCAGCATTTGTTAAATCAATCCGGTGTAAGCCTATACATTTTTTAAAATAAAAAAGATGACATATGTATAAAAAACAGGCATAAAGTCACTAAGACTATAGTCGCTTGTTTGGTGAAGTATGCATTCCTTAATCTGCTGAAATTCGACATTTTATAGACTAGATGGATGTGCTTGAGACTAAGCTTGAGGTCAACAAAGTTGTCATATCAAGGAATACGTCTTTTAAGAAATTATAAGTGAGAGAGACTTGAACGGATAAGTTGCAGCGATTGCGCAATTGTGCTTGTCCATGATGAGTCTTTTTATATCGCTCCTCCATACCTTGTAAAACCAGTCCGATTAGAGTAGAAAATTTGCATACATATGTATAAAAATGAGTATTAAGTCGTGGAAACACCCTTTGCTACGGTGAATTGACAAAATATAAAGCAGTGGCTAATATGGTTGGGAACACGGGAGATATTGGAATTTATAAAGGGGTAATGAGTTTTGAATAAGAGACTAGATAACAGATGTAACCACAAAATGAGATGGGGCCAAACGATTTTGGGAGCGCTGTTGGCGCTTAGTCTGGTGCTACTCAGTGGAGGAAATGCATGGGCTTCATCCAGTGAACAGTTAAAATGGATTGAGGGTGGCCGAAAGGTAGACCTGGGAAATGTAGCTGCGGTTGATTTAGACTCATCTCTTCTTTTTTTGGATGCGGCTAACACTGCGAAGGTAAGCGAGATGAATCACGAAAAGCCATCTGGCAAGGAAATTGGGAGTATATTTCCGAAGGATGAAAATCAAAATTGGGAAGTTGTTTTTGAATACTATGAACTTGGACATATCAAGGATGATGAAAAAGAAGACATCGATGCAGATGCCATTCTAGATAGTTATAAAGAGGGTACGGAAGAGAGTAACAAGGAAAAAGCGGAAAGTGATCGCCTGTATGTTACAGGCTGGGATGTGGAGCCTTTTTATAATGAAACGACCCATAATTTAACCTGGTCTATGCTGGCGGAGGATGGGAACAAGGAAAAGCTGATTAATTATAATGTTCGTGTGCTCACTCGTCAGGGTTATATCTCTGCCATATTAGTGTCCGATCCTGCACATTTGGACGCGGATAAGAAGTTCTTGAATGAGAAAATATTACCCAAGCTGACAGTCAAATCAGGTGAGCGATACGAAGATTTTAATGCTTCAACGGACAAAATTTCTGAATATGGCCTGACCGGACTGATTTTGGGAGGGGCCGGCTTGGCAGTAGCTAAAAAGGTAGGTTTGTTGGCATTAATCCTTGCTTTTATTAAGGGCGCGGGAGTTAAGGTGCTTGTCCTCATTGGTGCTGCTTGTGTAGGTGTGTTTGGTGTGATAGGCAAGTTTTTTGCCAAATTATTTCGCAAGAAAAAGTCAGAATCTATGCACAATGAAACGAATGCTCAGGATCAGTCAGAAACATTACAGTAGCTCTAAAGAAACACGCCATAATATAATTACTAACAAAAAGGTCAGGCAGCCTGATCAGTACACACTGAAGAGGTAGCATGGGCAAGAACATTATGAACAGATGATCATGGTAATGATAGACCCATGAATCATCTGTTTTTTATATTTATCCCTTGTAATACTTTCGGTATACCGCGGGTGTTGTGCCTTCATATTTTTTGAATATTTTAATAAAATACCCTGGCTCATTAAAGCCGAGCTCACTACTGATCTGGGATACAGGGATATCTGTAGCTTCGAGCAGCTGCTTCGCCCATTTCATCTTTAAGCGGGCAAGATAGCTGGAAAAGTTCTCACCCGTTTCCTTCGCAAACAGCCGACTAAAATAACTCGGACTAATGTGACACAAGTCAGCCATGGCTTTTAGAGAGAAAGTTTCACCTTTGTGCTCATAAATATATTCAAAGGCGGGTTTGAGTACAGGATTTCCGCACGGAATATCCTCATCCCCTGAGGAGTTCAGATAGGCATCTGCTAAGAAATTATTCATTTCTTTCTTAAGGCTTTCGATATGCTTCAGCGAGTAGCCAGGAAGGATATCAGACAATTGCGGACTGGACTGTATGGCCGAAGCCTTTTCGAACATTTCCGCGAGAAGATTTTTGTTCATTGCTTCTTCAACAATATAATTACACAATAAGGATAACATGTTGGAGATCATCTGAATTTCCTGATAGGTCATCGTCGGCAGATCGGCATAGTAGTCTTTAAGTTCCTCCCATTTGGAGCTGTACAGTTTTTCATTTTTTGATGTGAGGATTTGTTCCAGCTGTAAAGCGTTCGAAGGATCGGCTAGGCGAACCTGACCTGCCATGACGGCGCCAATGTACTTATCGTCGATAATGATTGGTACCGCGATGTCAACGATGTCATAATGACAGAGATAAATATAAGGTTTGTTGGAACGCACCGCTTCAAGTCCACCACGAGAGTCACATTTCTGGCAGTAGGGAAGGAGATTCTCATCTTGGCGAACCTTCTTGCAGAACGATTGACATTGGCTGTGACTAGTTACGGGATTCCCTCTATAATCGACGGTGAGAATGGCTAATTTGGTAACGGATGCTAATGAATCCTGCAACTGCTCCCACTTTTCCAAATCAAAGATTTTCTGGATGCTCAAATGTTCACGTATCAAGATTCTCATCCCTTAATGGTAAATTATCCTGTAAGCAACAACAAAAAAGTACAATTTACATGCTTCAGTGCAAAAAAATACGATTGCAAATTATAATATATTCCTTGATTCCTCCAATGTAAAGTTCACATGGTTCGTTTATAGTTTTAATCAGAACGAAACCAACACCATTAAAGGGAGGAATTATAGATGAGAAAAGCTTTTATCAGCCCAAGCAAATATGTACAAGGTGAAAACGAATTGTTGAATTTGGGTTACTATGTGAGTACCTTTGGCAAATCTGCTTTACTGATCGCGCATCCAGCCGATGTGGAGCGGGTGAAAGATAAGCTTGATTCCACTACGGAAAAGTATAACGTAACCTTTATTGAAAGCGGTTTTATGGGTGAGTGCTCCAGACAAGAAGTGTCTAGACTCCAAGAAATCGCCACTGCGAATGGATGTGATTGCATCGTTGGTCTCGGCGGCGGCAAAGCGATTGACGCGGCGAAATGTGTGGCACAAGGGGAAGCGCTTATCATCTGTCCTACGATTGCTGCGACGGATGCGCCGACAAGTCACTCGGCCGTTCTTTATACTCCAGAAGGCGCATTCGACGATTACGCCTATTTTAAACAAAGCCCGAGTGTCGTATTAGTCGACACCACTGTAATTGCCAATGCACCAACCCGATTCCTCGTATCAGGTATGGGTGATGCACTGTCGACATACTTTGAAGCCCGTGCGACCTCTCGCTCTTACTCCAGGGTCAACGCTGGACTGCCTAATGGAGTACGCGAGGGACAGTGTGCGCCAGCCGTAGGTACGAATGCGGCGTTGGCACTTGCAACGTTATGCTATGAAATGCTCTTAAAAGACGGTGCCAAAGCAAAAGCGGCATGCGATGAAAATCATGTTACACAAGCACTCGAAAATATCATTGAAACTAATATTTTACTCTCAGGTCTTGGCTTCGAAAGCGGCGGACTTGCTGCGGCCCATGCGATTCATGATGGACTCACCATTCTGGAAGGCACGCATCACTATTACCATGGAGAAAAAGTCGCGTTCGGTACGATCGCACAGCTGGTGCTCGAAAACGCACCGACGGAAGAATTACATCAGGTACTGGATTTCTGTTTAACCATCGGTTTGCCGGTCTGCTTGGCCGATATCGGTGTCGATCATATCAGCCAGGAAGAACTCATGGAAGTAGCTGCTAAAGCCTGCATTGAGGAGGAATCGATTCATGCCATGCCGTTTCCGATCACGGTAGAGCAGGTTGCAGCGGCAATTGCTGCGGCCGACCGGATCGGCAGCCAGTACAAAGCGGAGGTAAAATAGCATGAAAAAGGTCATCAACCGTACGGAAAATTTGGTTCTTGAGATGTGCAGTGGTATCGCGCTCGCGCATCCCGAGTTGGAATTTCTACCAAAATATAAAGTGCTCAAGAAAAAGGAACTGAACACGGAGAAAGTAACGCTCATCAGCGGTGGTGGCAGCGGACACGAGCCCGCTCACGCCGGCTTTGTCGGTAAGGGGATGCTCGATGCGGCGGTCTGCGGTGATGTTTTTGCCTCTCCTTCGCAAATTCAAGTGTATCAGGCCATCCGAGCAACAGCTGGGAAAAAAGGCACACTGCTGATTATCAAAAACTACAGCGGCGATATCATGAACTTTAGAAACGGCGCTCATCTGGCTGCTGAAGATGGTTTGGAAGTGGACTACGTAAAGGTCGAAGACGACATCGCTGTAGAAGACAGTCTATATACAGTCGGACGGCGCGGTGTAGCGGGCACGGTACTTGTGCATAAGATCGCGGGTGCAGCGGCAGAAGAGGGGCGTAGTTTGGCAGAAGTCAAAGCAGTGGCTGAGAAAGCCGCTGCGAATGTACGCAGTATCGGATTTGCATTGACGTCGTGCACCGTGCCGGCGAAGGGCTCGCCAACGTTTGAGCTCGGGCCTGATGAAATCGAATACGGCGTTGGCATTCACGGCGAGCCTGGAATCAGACGCGAGAAGCTGACAGATGCGGATACGTTGGCACGCAGAATGGTAACCGACCTCCTTCGAGACATGCAGATCGAAAACGGATTCAGCGGAGAAATTGCACTGCTGATCAATGGTTTTGGCGGTACGCCTCTGCAAGAACTGTATCTTTTCAATTATGCGGTCACTCGCGAACTAGCAGCGAAGGGAATCAAGATCAATCGATCTTTCGTCAACAATTATATGACAAGTATCGATATGGCGGGCATCTCAGTTTCAATCATGAAGCTGGACGACGAACTGCAAACCTTACTTTCCCATGAAAGCAACACGCCTGCGTTCAAGGTGTCTGGACCTGCTGATCAAGTCGTGTTCACAGACCTATCAACTGTAGCAGACGAAAATCGGCAAGTATCTTTCGAGGTGGAAACTGCCCCTGCTTTTGCAGTTATTGAGGATAACAAGATTACGTTGAACAATCTGATATACCTGGTTGACAAAATGAGTGAGGTTATCATCAAGAATGAGGTGCCTTTTTGCGATCTTGATTCTCATGCAGGCGATGGCGACTTTGGCATGAGTGTTGCCAAGGGGTTCCGTCAGCTGAAACGGGAATGGAGCGACATCCTAAACCAAGATTCCTTGACGATGGGAAGCTTTCTCCATTCATGCTCGCTCGTCATCATGGAATACTGCGGTGGGGCTTCGGGTCCGATCTGGGGCTCAGCATTTCGCGCGGCAGCACGATCTGCGGGTGAACGAAGCGAACTGACCATTGCCGAATTCGCAGATATGATGCAGGCTGCGGTGCAAGGCATACAATCGACAGGTGAACGTTCTTTCGGTAGAGGAGCCGTCGTGGGTGATAAAACGCTTATTGATGCATTAGTGCCATGTGCGGATAGCTGGGTAGAGAGCGCGAAATCAAATGTTGACGTGAAGGAAGCCTTTGTGCGAGGTGCTCAAGCCGCTGTCCTAGGGGCCAAAAAGACAGAAAACATCGTGGCGCGTATGGGACGTGCCGGAGCGGTCGGAGAGAGAAGCCTTGGTTATCCAGACGCGGGGGCTTATGCGCTTGGAGTGATTTTTACGGAGCTTGCTGAATGTTTGAACTAATTCGCTAATTCTTAAAAATTCAAGGTTTGTTCATTGCATTTGGGATGCATTAGGTTTATAATTTCAGACGGATTCAAAAGGCTTATCCCTGGATCCGTGGGAGTTCATCCCATCTGAGCAAGCATACTTGCATGCTCAAATAAGAATTAAGCGAGGGATTTACAATGAAAACCTGCTGCACCATCCAAGTTGACGAAGACAGTTTAGTTATTGATTTGCCAGAAGAAGGAACCACGCTAGAGTCCCTGCTCGGTGATATTGAGAGTTGTGGAGGCAGTGAAGAACCTTGGCTACAACTTATAGACAAGGTAATGGGTAACTCATCTGAGACTGTACTGACAGATCAAGCGACGGATGGCGGCGATATGAACGAAGATCAGGCAACCCAAGAACCTCAAGCTGCCGCTAAGGAGTAATAAGGACATCATACGTTAAGACGATATTGTTAACATTATCCGATCATATACAAGATCATGATAAGACTGCTGTACCGAGCCTAGGCATCGGGAAGCAGTCTTTTTTTAAGTTAAAGAGTTGCAATTGAGACTCTTTTTAACCTGTTAACCAGCCAAAATTGGCCAAATTTTTCAATAGCTAAATGAGACTTTTGTCCCTTCAGTACTCTACAGTAGCCAACTAAGGGGTACATATCCCAAAACCGTGACTTCTTATTCATTTTCTAGCATAAAGTCGAAATGTAACATGTAACTAACTATAATAGTAGTAACATCCATATACAGGTAAGTGACATCGAATGTTGGACCTGATCCTTTTATTGTATGAAGGAAGGGGCGAAAAAGCGGAGAACAACGTACTGATAAGTCTCATCTACTTTATTAAAAGGAAGGAATGTGTAAATGATGAACAGGCAATGGATCCTGCCAAGGATCGCAAAAAGAGTAGCAGTACTGCTAACAGCAGTGTTGCTATTAACGTTAACGAATGGGTTTAACTGGAATGCGTCAACAGCAGAGGCGGCCGGGACGACCCCTGTGGAACGTTACGGACAACTTTCAGTAAAGAGCGGTAAACTGGTGGATAAAAATGGACAGCCTGTACAGCTCAAGGGCATTAGTTCTCATGGCGTCCAATGGTTTGGAGATCTGGTGAATCAGGACACTATGAAATGGTTGCGGGACGATTGGGGCATTTCCGTGTTTCGAGTTGCGTTATACACTGAAGAAAACGGTTATATTGCCAATCCTTCATTGAAAAATAAAGTGAAGGAAGCCATTGAGGCAGCACAGAAATTGGGTCTGTACGTCATTATTGACTGGCACATTCTCTCAGATGGCGATCCGAACATTCATAAAAATGAAGCCAAAGCTTTCTTTAATGAATTTTCCACTAAGTATGGTCATTTGCCTAACGTAATCTATGAACTTGCTAATGAGCCGAATGGGAATGTGAACTGGAACAATCAAATTCGACCTTATGCATCCGAGGTATCTCAGGTTATTCGAGCTAAGGACCCGGATAATATTATTATTGTAGGAACAGGTACCTGGAGTCAGGATGTACATGATGCAGCAGACCATCCACTTCCAGACAAAAATACAATGTATACCGTGCATTTCTATGCGGGAACACATGGACAATATTTGCGCGATCGGGTTGATTATGCACTGAGCAAGGGTGTAGGCATTTTTGCTACCGAGTGGGGGACAAGCGACGCTTCGGGTAACGGTGGCCCTTTCCTGAATGAATCCAAAGTATGGACTGACTTTCTGGCTAGCCGTAAAATCAGTTGGGCCAATTGGTCGCTTGCTGACAAAAATGAGACCTCGGCTGCGCTGTTGCCTGGTGCCGATCGCAAGGGTGGATGGCCTGATTCACAATTAACAGCTTCCGGCAAATTCGTAAAACAGGCAATTCTGGAAGGCTCCAGCAGTTATGGTGGAGGAGGAAGCAACGGCGGAAATACCGGCGGAAACGGCAACAATGGCGGTAGTAACGATGGTGGAAATAGCGGTGGAAACAATGGTAACGATCACAGTGGAAGTACACCAGGCGGTAATAATGAAGGGATCATGCTTCAATATCGCACCGATGATACGAATGCCAAGGATAATGCGATCCGACCTCAATTTAATATCAAAAATACGGGTAAAACAGCTGTGAAGCTGAGTGATCTGAAAATTCGCTACTATTATACAGATGAGAGCAAACAAGCTCAGCAGTTTTTTGTAGACTGGGCCAAGATTGGCAACGAAAAGGTAAAAGCAACTTTTGTAACATTGCCAAAGCCGAAGGTCAAGGCAGATAAATATGTAGAAATTTCTTTCACAGATGGAGCAGGAACGATTCAGCCCGGCGGCGAAACCGGGGAAATTCAATCCCGTATTCATGCTGCAAATTGGAGCAACTTTGATGAGACCAACGATTACTCCTATGGTGCTACCCAAACAGCATTCGCAGACTGGGACCATGGCACCGTATATCAGCAAGGTAAGCTGGTATGGGGTATAGAACCCTAGAAATTCAGCCATGACAAACTTGGCTGGAGTGAGTAAAGAGATGGGACTTTTGGTTGCACTCTTTTGAAGAAATGAAGTATAGCTTATGCGCCTTTGGTATATGGATGATGGAACTTTAGAAGTAAACAACTTATACTTCAGTTCCGATGGATATACTACTAAAGTACCATATGACATTCGACTTTTGTGGTATCTATATTACAACAAACCCCCGCTGTTGCCTTTATAGGCAGGCGGGGGTTTTAATGTTAATGAAAATGAGCCTCTGTTCATCTGTGTTTATACCAAATTAAAAGCTTTGGCCAGCAGACGGTAGGACTGAACACGTTTATTGAAGTCATGAATGGAAGAAACGACCAGTAATTCATCGGTACGATACTGCTCAGCCAGTCTTAGCAGCTGTTCCTTGCACTGCTCAGGAGTACCAACAACTCGCCATGCTGCAGATTGGCGCAGCCGTTCACGATCAAATTCTGTATAGGGATAGGACATGGCTGTTTTCACCGATGGAAGAGAATTCATTTCTTTACCCTGCATGAGTAAAAGGAAATACAAACTAGCACTGGATGCCAGCTGCTCAGCTTCCTCTTCAGTTTCAGCGCAGGCTACCGTAACTGCCGCCATGGAGTGAGGCTTATCTCCTAAAATCGAAGGCATGAATTGCTCGTGGTAACGCGCGGTAGCTTCTACGCCGCCCGGAGTACCGAAAAATTGGGCAAAGGCGTAGGAGGCACCCATCATCGCGGCCAATCTGGCGCTCTCCCCGCTGGAGCCAAGCAACCATAATTCAGGAACGGTTGATATCATCGGGGAGGCATGAAGGCCAGCAAACCGATGATTGTCAGGCACCGAATCATGGAAATAGTCGATTAAATCTAGAATCTGCTGTGGATATTGTTCGACAGCTTGGTATTTCCCTTCCTGCAATGCGCGAGTAGCCAGCGGCAAGCCGCCTGGAGCACGTCCTATTCCCAAGTCAATGCGTCCAGGGTGGAGCGCCTCCAGTAACCGGAAGTTTTCAGCTACTTTATAGGCGCTATAGTGTGGCAGCATAATGCCGCCTGAACCCACACGAATCCGCGATGTGTGAGCAGCCAAATGGGCAATCAATACCTCGGGACTGGAGTGTGCTAGTGTTTTGGACGCATGATGCTCGGATACCCAATAACGGCTGTACCCCAGTTGATCAGCTTCACGCGCTAAATCTGTTGTATTAGACAATGCATCTTGAGCAGAACCGCCTTCAGGAATATGAGACTGGTCCAGTATACCCAGTTTAAGCATTTTACAATCACCTCTTACACAACTGTATCAAACACAACCCATTTGGTCAAAATTCAAAACTGGATAGGTTGGAGTTTGGGCATCTTTTCGTTATAATAAAGGATGCATAAGGGATGAGAGAACATCTCTGCTCATGGAGAGGGGATTACATTTGTGTTAAGAACACCTTTAGGGCGTGTCCGGCTCATGCTCTGGATTCAAGCCATAGCGTATTTGGCGATACTATTCACCCACCAGCCGCTGCAAGCTGCGGGCATGACCCAGGCGGTTATGGTGATTGGTAACATATACCGGGTGAGCTTTCTGTTGCTCCTCGTCGCTTTAATCTATGGAAAAACCGCACTGCATTGGCCTTTACGGCGGCCTCTTTTCATTATGTTTGCATCCTTCATTCCGTTTGGTCTAATGATTATGGATTTTGTTTGGGTGCGAAAATGGACAGGGGATTCGACAGCAGAACAGAGAACTGCATCGTAAACTTTACAGGAGAGGTGCTTCGCTGTGAACTGTCGAGGAGCTTGTCTATGGAAGCGAGATTGGCTCCGATGCAGTAGAAAGAACATTACGCAGATGGATGCGTGGTGTTCTTTTTTTATGCACCGGAGGAAACCGTTAACTCAATGTAATGCTAAGGTTTGAACTAAAAATTCAGCCGTCTTGCGTCTGTGGAAACCTTCAACCCAATGTCCCGTGAATGGATAAATTTCAATCGTCTTTGGTGATTCAATGCGGTTGTAAGCAGCGAAAATCGTCTCTGGCATACACACTGTATCCTTCAACCCTACAGATACCATGACAGGGATACCAATGCGATGAGCTAGATTCATCACGTCAAAATAACTCAATGTATGTAGTACCTGCTCCAAATGCTCGGGGAAGCGGTTTGCGAATTCGGCAGCTTCTGTCAGTGAACTGGTAGAATTCATCATGCCAAAATCCATATGACACATATTGGGAATATCCGCTACCGTCGTAGCAACTTTATCGCTGAGCGCAGCCACCATTAATGCAAGTCCACCGCCCTGGCTGGCGCCACTGATTGCGATTTTAGCCGAATCGACGTCGGCTTGCTCCGCCGCCCAGTCTACGGCTCTAAGGGCATCGGTTGTTATCGTTTTGTAGTAGCAGGTATCCTTGTCCAATATTCCTTTCGTGACCCAGCCTTTAACGGTTCCGTGAGGGTCATTCCGACGGTCCCCCGTTTCTCCTCCCTGACCACGAACATCTACCGCCAATACAGCAAAACCAAGCATTAGCCAAGATGAATAATCTTCAGGATAGCCCTTTCCGCCTGTGTAGCCATGAAACAGAACGATGCATGGCAGCTTCTGATCTCCTGCAAATCGGGGACGTACATACCAGGCATGCAGAGGCGTATCATCGATCCCCTCAAAAGTGACCCGATAGGCCATCATATGAGGATACGGTGTTTCTACGGGCGTTTTGAATGCACGTACAGGTTTGGCGTGAACTTCTTTCAGTGTTTTGTCCCAAAATAAATTCATATCTTTAGGGGTGGTAAGATCGGGAACGTACTGCTTCAATTCGGCAATTCTTTTTTCAATAACATTCATAATCAAAAATTCTCCTTCATATAGAATGAGTTCTCTTAGGCATTACTCGGTAAAGTGGATTTCTCCAGCTCGCTCAGCAGTTCAAATGCTCTTTCATTAGTGTCTCCGCATGTATCCTTATCCGCATGAAAGCCACTGCATACAGCAGGACGCTCAGGTTTTCCAAATAATTGGCAGCGGTAATCAGGCGTGAGTTGAGGGCAAGGAACACCAGCGGGTTTTCCGTCTGGCATGCCGGGAATAGGGGAAGAAATCGTAATGGCAATGCAACATGCAGCACATCCTACTCGACACTCCAGAGGGGGTCACTCCTTAATAATCTGTTATTTTTGTAACCTATGCATGAAGTGACTTCAGTGAAGCCATAATGTGAGGATGGCACAAAAAAAGCAGGAATACAAGGATAAACGGATAGGAGACACACTTTTCACACAAAGAGCATAAATAATCTGGGAGGCACGTAGGATGGTATCAAGCCCCCAAATCAGCGTACCATTGAGTGGTAATATTAACCATTTGGTCTCTGTGTGTTCAAAAGGAGTTCGAGTGGTTAATAATAGAACACAACGATAAAAACTAAAACGAGGTGACGCAAAATGAGTTGGTTATGGGCATTGATTGTTGGTGGTATTATTGGTTGGTTGGCAGGAATTATCGCAGGTCGTGATGTTCCGGGTGGTGTGATTGGTAACATCATCGCTGGTTTTATCGGTGGATGGTTGGGTAGCTTGATTCTGGGAGACTGGGGTCCTGAAATCGGATCGTTCTACATCGTTCCTGCATTAATTGGTGCGATTGTGCTAGTCGTGATTGTGAGCTTGATCTTCCGTTCCGTTGGACGGAGCAGAGGCTAACTTTACGAATTATTGAATAGACCCGTCCCGATGGGGCGCGAGTTAAAAATGGAAAAAAGCTGCTTCCGCAAGGATCACAAATGAACCTGTGGGAGCAGCTTTTTTTTGAGATAAAGTTACATAGTTTCTATTGAAATCGTCTGATATGAGGAACAATTAGCACGCCCAGCACGATACACATGCCGATGGTTGCAAACATACCAATGGTGAGGATACCGCCAAGCTTGTCCGCCACGGCACCTACGGCCAGATAGCCGACAGGAAGCAGTGCGAAGGAAAACATCAAATCCAGACTGGCTACACGTCCAAAGGATTCAGCGGGAACTAATTCCTGCAGGCTTGTCTCCCAGATGATCGCAAAAATCATAATACCAAATCCTTCGAGCATCATGCTCATAATCAATCCTGGCATCCAGGTGACTATGGACAACAGCAGTAAGGCAAGACCGCTGACAAAAGCTCCTAAGTAAGCGAGCAGACCGCGGTGTTTCCAATGCTTGCGTGATCCATACACAAAGGCTCCCAACATGGCACCAATGCCACTACTTGCCATTGCGATGCCGTATACGACTGGATTATAGCCATGATGCACCTTGAACAGCCATGGGATGAGCACAGCGATAATACCTGAATAACAGATATTAATGAAAGAAAAGGCGAGTATCGTAATCCATAGCCAAGGATGGCTTTTAAGAATAGCAAAACCTGCTATAAAATCCTTGAGAAAATGTTGTCCACCCTGATCTTCCTGTTCTGAACCGGTCTGACGTTTGCCGATGATGGAGGCCAAATGAGCACTTAGCATCCAAAAACAGGCAAATGATACCAGGTAAGCGATAGAATCCAGTCCAAAGCCGACACCGGGAGAGGAAAAGGATACAATAAAGCCTCCTAGCGGAGGACCGAGTAGACGAACAGCTTGTATGCTGATTTGACTTAGCGCATTGGCAGCATTGCGGATGTCCGGTGTAAACACTTGTGCACGTAAGGCTGAATAAGCCGGATTAAAGATACCATCCATCAATCCGTACAACGCAAGGCCAACGAATAGGAACGGCAACTTCATCCCGTCCGTAAACATCAGCACCGAAGCAACGAACATCAGACCAAAGCGGGCGACATTCGTGAACAGAAGGAGGCGAATTCGGTCAATTCTGTCCACGATCATTCCTGCAAAAGGAAGAATAAGTACATTTGGCAGCATATAAACCGTCATCGCCAATCCCATGATGGTGGTCGAGCCTGTCAGAGAATAGATAACCAGTGGCAAAATGACTGTCGTGACGGAGCTTCCTAACATCGCGATCCAATGTCCAAGCCATAAGAGGGTGAACGCTTTGGATTGTTTTAAAGGTGAAGTAAAGGTAGCCCAGGCCGAGTGCCTTCCTTCAGGGGATAAAGTTGTATTTTGGGTATCCATGATCACACTCCGGTAAATATTTCTAATCTGTATATTAAAACCTATTATACGAAATCTCTTATGTAATGGTACACAAAAAGTTGCTGCGAGGGGAGTGAAGATGAATAGCCAGCCTATGATGGAGTCAACCTAGAATAGCATTAGATGATAAAAAAATATAACTTACCTTTTGGATAGGGATTATTGGATAAAAGCATTGACGTGCGAAAATGAATGATGTACTATTCAATGACCAGCCTGTGCTAGGTTATCAAGAAAAAGGGAAAGAGTGTGGATAACATGAAAAAATTTAGTTTTTTACCGATTGTACTCATCGTGATGGCATTGCTGGTTTCGGCTTGCGGCAACAATGATAAAGGCGCTAGCACGAATGATGCATCTACCGGAGGGAACGGTTCTAATAATGGAAAAGCAGATACAACGGCTGCAGCTACCCTTGAATCTGTAAAAGCGAGTGGCAAGCTGAAAATTGGTACGGAAGGTACCTATGCTCCGTTTACGTACCATGATGCTGCTGGCAAATTAACAGGCTTTGACGTCGATATTGCAACCGAAGTAAGTAAGCGGCTGGGTGTGCAACCGGAATTTATCGAGACACAATGGGACGGAATATTTGCAGGCTTGAACTCCAAGCGGTTTGACGCAGTATTCAATGAAGTGTCCATTACAGATGAGCGTAAGCAAAAATATGATTTCTCCGATCCATATATTGTCTCCAAGGCGGTTCTGATCGTGAGTGATGATAATACGGACATCCAAAAATTTGCTGATTTAAAAGGTAAAAAGGCAGGGCAATCCCTGACTAGCAACCTGACTCAAATCGCAAAAAGCAACGGGGCGGAAATTGTAGCAACCGAAGGATTCAACCAAGCTATTGACCTCCTCACTTCCAAACGGGTAGATGCGACCGTCAACGACGGATTATCCTATCTGGATCTGAAAAAGCAAAAGCCTGATGCTCCAATCAAAAAGGTGGACGAATCTTCGGATGCTTCACACAGCGCAGCAGTATTTAATAAAGGTAGCGAAGATTTGATCAAGGAAGTCAACAAAGCGTTGGCTGATATGAAGGCTGACGGTACGTATCTGAAAATTTCTGAAAAATATTTTGGAGCCGATGTGTCCAAATAATAAAGGATGTCTGTACAATGGATGATCGCCAAATACAAATTATTATGGATTCATTATTGCCTCTGCTAAAAGCAGGGGTTTCTTTTACGATTCCGCTCACACTGATCTCATTTGCTCTGGGACTTGTGCTGGCGCTAATCACTGCACTCGCCCGGTTGTCCAAATGGAGAATACTCAAGCTGATCTTCGGCTTCTATGTATGGGTGATTCGAGGAACTCCATTGCTGGTGCAATTGTATATTATTTTCTACGGTTTACCTTCTGTTGGTATTACACTGGACCCGTTTATTGCTTCAGTGATCGGCTTTACGCTTAGCGTGGGGGCCTATAGCTCTGAAATTATGCGTGCCGCTATTATTTCCATTCAAGAGGGTCAATGGGAGGCGGGATATTCCTTGGGGATGACACGCTGGCAAGTGCTGCGGCGGATCGTGCTTCCTCAAGCTTCCCGTGTATCCGTACCCCCGCTTGCCAACTCATTCATCAGCTTGGTAAAGGATACCTCACTGGCTGCCACCATCACCTATGTGGAAATGTTCAGAACGGCTAATCAGATTGTAGCTACCACCTACGAACCGCTATTAGTATATACCGAGGCTGGAGTTATTTACCTGCTATTTAGCACGATATTGACTGTGCTGCAAAATGATTTGGAAAAGCGTCTCAGCCGTTTTTCCATTAGATAAAGGAGATTGTACCGGTGATCCAAATTCGGAATATACACAAGTCGTTCGGCTCGCTGGAAGTGCTTAAGGGGATTGACGTGACGCTCGATAAGGGGAAAGTGCTTGTGATTATCGGTCCTTCCGGTTCTGGTAAAACAACGCTTTTACGCTGCTTGAATTTGCTGGAAGTTCCCGATCAGGGAGAAATTCAGGTAGGTGATATTGCCCTGAATTTTGCGAAAGGAACGAAGCCTCGACAAGAAAACATTTTGGCGCTGCGTAAGCGGACAGGGATGGTATTTCAATCCTACAACCTCTTCCCGCATATGACTGCGATACAAAATGTGATGGAGGGGCAAGTCACGGTTCAGAAAAAAAGCAAGGACGAAGCGCGCAAACGTGCATTGGAGCTGCTGAAGAAGGTGGGATTGGCTGATAAAGCGGAATCCTATCCGCATCAATTGTCGGGAGGACAGCAACAACGGGTCGGTATTGCCCGGGCAATGGCGGTCGAACCTGAGGTGCTTTTGTTCGACGAGCCCACCTCTGCTCTTGATCCCGAGTTGGTAGGTGAGGTGCTCAAGGTTATAAAGCAATTGGCTGCCGAAGGAATGACGATGGTTATTGTCACCCATGAAATGAAATTTGCGGCAGAGGTTGCGGATCATGTAATCCTGATGGATCAGGGCGTAATCATTGAACAGGGTACGCCACATCAGGTGCTGGAGCAGCCGACCAGTCCACGGGCCATCCAGTTTTTGAATCGACTGAGTGGGGAAACGGAATAAACTGAACAGAAAGGCAGCTACAGCCGGGGGTTAAAAATAACGCCAAGGCCAGTAGCTGCCTTTTATCCATCAGCAGTCCTCTTTTATTTCACTTTAATTTTTAATGTAATCAGAAAGGTAATCAAAAGAATACAACAGCCTGTTAGGAATGGAGCGAACATATTCGCATCAAATAAAAATCCCGCTAGAGTAGGACCCAAAATATTCCCCACACTCATATAGGCATTGTTCATACCAGCTACATATCCTTGCTCATTGCCTGCCATCTTCGACAATTGTGTATTAAGAGCTGGACGAAGCATAGCTGTGGCAAAGAAAATAAGGGAAGTCACAAGAAAGATACTCCAAAAGTCTTTGGCGAAGAGAAATAAAATATAAGCAGCAGAGGTGGAGAGAAGCGAGCCTTTGATCAACCTTTTTTCACCAAACTGCTTGATCATTTTAGCAACAACTAATGCCTGCATACCGACACCGATCACAGCACCTGCCGTTAGAAGGATTGAAATATGTTGCGGTGAGAATTGGAAGCGATCCGTTACATATAAGCCAAGAACGGATTCAAAGTTAGCGAGTCCAAAAGTCATCACCAGGACAATGACAAAGAACATCGCATATTTTGAATTTAATGATCTTGCATACTGTTTGAAAATAGACTCTCTTTGATGATGAATGGTTGCCCGTGCTGCCTTCATTTGTTCTTTCGATAAGCTTTCAGGTAAATAAACGATTGAAAAAATAACTGCAATCATAGCTGTACCTGTTGCTGTATACAGCGGCACTCTCGTTCCATATCCTGCAAGAAGGCCGCCAAGTCCTGGACCAATGACAAATCCAAATGACATCGCTGCCGCTAGCAAGCTATTTCCTTTGGCACGTTCTTCGGTTGTTGTAATATCAGCTACATATGCCAGCATGGGTGGAATAATCAGGGCTGCTGCAACTCCTTCCAGAAGTCTTGAGGTGTACAGCATCCACAGCTCATCCCCAATAGCAAACATAAATTTAGCTACAGCAAAAATAATAACACCTACGACGATAAAAACTTTTCTCCCATATCGATCAGACAGCTGTCCAGTTATGGGAGAGAGCAAGAATTGCGTTATGCCATAGGCTGCTACCAATAAACCGATGGTTCGCCCACTGGCACCAAATTCAATGATCAATTCCGGAAGAATAGGGGTAATCAAACCAACGCCGACCATCACAATGAATATATTAATCATGAGAATTACGAGTATTCTTTTCATACAAAAAAACCTCCTTATCCATTAGTTCTGGATAGGAGGCAGACATACGAACAAGAAGATACACTGCTCCCGTCAAAGAAGCAATGCTCTTATCGTTAATACCCAAAAGCCTACACTAATCCTATCCAGAAAATTCGTAAGATTACGTTTTTTCTTTGAAAATAGGATTAGTAGATCATTGGCTTAAGGTCACCCTTTCGGTACTTTATTGTTTATCATCGTAACATAAATTTCATAATGAGGCAATAAAAGGATGGATTAGAAAAACCCAACTCTTCCCTCGGAGACATTTTTTAGCCAGTCCTGCTTGCGGCTTTTATCAAGCTCGCCTCGCATGCCTTTAATAATCAGCTCAATATCGGCTTTTCCTTGCTCATGCCATTCCAGAGCCGTACTGACATATAGTTCTCCGAGCTGAGCCAGGGAGAAGCCGTCCGTCATCGCTGCCGCCTTCTGTGTACCTGTCTCACCTGCAAAAACAAGGAAGTTACGCAGTTTAAGATACGCCAGTCGCAGCGCTTCATCAGGCAAACTGATTTCATAAGCTCGATCGAAGCGGCCCGCCCGGTTCATCAGACCCGGATCGATTTTCTCGGGATAATTGGTCGTTCCGATCAGGAAGATGCCCTCCTTGGATGTAGCGCCGTCGAGCGTATTCAGGAAAAAGGAACGAACCTCCTGAGGCATAGAATCAATGTCCTCAATGACCAGCACCATCGGAGCCAGGCGAGTAGCTGCCTCGAACACCTCTTTGACCGATTCGCTGGTTGTATATTCTGTAATTTGCCAGTAAGCAGCCGGACCCGGTACACTGCTGGCAATTGATTTCACAAGAGTTGTTTTACCGTTGCCCGGATGGCCGTATAGCAGAATCCCACGCTTGTAAGGAATGTTATAAGTCTGATAGAAGGTACGATCTGCTTCAAAAAACTGATCAAGTGATCGGAAGATATCCCGCTTGATTTCCGCCTTCAAAATCACGTCATCCCGTGTAATGGCGCGGGTTATCGGTTCTGCTTGCCGAGAGAGTCCACGGCTTGTATCGGTAAAGACAGTGACACGCTTCATATTTTGCTTGCGTTCACGACCGCGTACGCCTGCGAGGAAGCTTTGCAGCTCCTGATCGCCTATGGCAAATACGTAATCTTCATTGTATACGCCATTTTCACGGAAAAAGGGAACTCGTGCCAGTGCGATCCCCCACTTGGGATAGGCAAATACATTATTACGCATCGACAGATGCACACCATATTCAGGCGTTGGCCCGTCATCGTCATATTGAATGGTGCGTTCCTCCAAACGATCGAAGACCCGTGCCACATGCTCCAAATCAGGGCTGCCTGAACGAATATCCTCCTCCAGCAGATCCCAATATTCAATATTGGGATCATCACTGGCATACAGCTCGTATTTTACGCCATAGCGGTTATAGAGTGCTTCACTAATACCGTCGATCAGACGGGCATAAGCGGCATAACCGGTAATGCGTCCATCTGTTCGTTCGTCAAATTCATAAATAGCTGGGATGTCTATACTCAACATTATTTTGCTCCTTTCAGGGCGGCCAGCGGTCTACATTTGGCTACAACGGCTGCGAGTCCTGCCCCGGTAACACTTTCAATAATATCATCTACATTTTTGTAGGCTTGTGGAGATTCGTCGATAATACTTTCCAGAGATGCCTGGTTGACCACAATTTCGTCGTCTGTCCCTACACCCAGGGCACCTGCAAAATCGTCTACACTTACAAGCCGCTTGGTCGCAGAACGCGAGCGAATACGGCCCGCTCCATGACAAATGGAGTGAAAGTTATCCTGACCGCCCGGTAAACCTACCATAATATAAGAGGCAGTCCCCATTGAGCCGGGGATCAGGGCCGGATGCCCTGTCGCCTGATAAGGCCGCGGATTGTCAGGGTGTCCTGCTGGAAGCGCGCGCGTCGCACCCTTACGATGCACAAACACGCTGCCGTGATCTGGATGGGACTCACTCCAAGCATAATTGTGCATCAGATCGTACAGCGTACGCAACTCGCACTTTGTACCAAAGACATCACGTAAGGCTTCTCGCACGGAGTATGCAATCAGATGTCGGTTCACCACAGCATAATTCAGCGCTGAATACATCATATCCACATAATGTGCTGCCTCGGGATGATCCAGCGGTGCGAATACGAGTCTCGGGTCGGAGGTGCCGAGACCGAGACGGCTCATCGCTTTGGCGATGGCAGATGAACTAGACTGGCTGACTGCTCCACCCCAAGCACGTGATCCGGAATGAATCATCACAGCCACCTGACCGTCGAACATCCCCCAAGCTTCAGCGATTTCTCTATTTTCTTCAGCAATTTCAATCGCCTGAATTTCGACAAAATGATTGCCTCCACCCAACGTGCCGAGCTGTCGATGAGCCCGGTGCCAAGTACGGTCTTCGACGAGATTCAGCACTTCCTCGTCAAAGGAGAACTTACTGTGCTCTACATGAGTCAGTGAGGTAGATTTCTTAGGAGTGTAGCTATCTGGGATATATTTATTAGGTAAGCCATGCAAACCCTTACGTACAATATGCTCCAGTCGTATATCCGAATAATGTCCACGTTGGTGGGCTTCCATCGGCAAGTATTTGTCGATTGTCTTAACCAGCTTGCGGCGCAGCTTGATTTCCTTCAAAGCATCCTTGTGCAGATTGGTCAGGTGTACGCGCATGCCGCAGCCAATATCGCTGCCAACGATGGAGGGAGATACATAGCCGTCTTCCATTCCCCATACCGCAGTTGTACCGATGCAGGTTCCGACGCCTACATGTACATCTGGTGTATATCCCATATAGCGGATACCTGGAATCTGTAAATTGTTATTAGCCATCTCGAACACTTTGTAATCCAGTGAGGAGAAGAGTTGCTGCGAAGCGTACACGGTCAGATCCCCTGCCGGAAGCTTCATCAGGTGGCTGTATGGTCCTTCATGAAAAGATGAGTTGGTCGTAGGTTGTATATTCATAATAAATGGGTGGTTCCCTTCTTCATGTAAATTTATAACATCCTATAAAAAGATTCGAAAAAAACAAAAAAGCCGCAGACTTGTCGTCTACGGCTTCGTGCACCGAAAGTGTCATTACATTTTATGATCAGTACATCATACAGTACATCATAAAAACATAAATAACGTTCTTTCAATAGCATATAAAAATAAAAAAGCCTGGTTCATCACGCCGTCAGACAGCGTGACATACCCATCATGTCGCCCGAACGGGGCCGATGAGACGAAATTTCGAATATGTGATTGTATCATGCTGACTGATTGTCATTATCGTGTAAAGCTTGGTCATGTCTGTCGGCCCCCTTTTCTTAAAGTTAATTGTTATGTTAATGGAAACCTGTGGAAGCTGTCAACCCTGAAAGATAAAAGTGTGGAAAAATGTGACTATACGCATGGTGAAGTGTGAGTAACATCATAGTTCAATTGACCCAAAACTGTTATTGTACTGAATATTCAAATATTCAGATATTGTTGATTGTTATGAAAACAATCTGTGAGGAGGACGGCGCAGGCATGGAAGGAGATCTCCAGAAGTTTAAGGCTGACTTTTTCAAAGCATTGGCTCACCCTCTGCGCATCCGCATTTTGGAGGTGCTGAGTGAAGGGGAACGGAATGTGAACGAGCTGCAGACTGCGCTCGGTTCCGAAGGTTCTGCCGTATCGCAGCAACTGGCTGTCTTACGGGCTAAAAATTTGGTGAACAGCTTCAAGGAAGGCACAACGGTCGTGTATTCACTACGTGATCCGCTCTTAACGGAGCTGCTAGCGGTGGCGCGGCAGATTTTTGACAATCATTTAGTCGAAGCTATCTCGTTGCTGGAAGGAATACGTAACGAGAAGTAATGCTACTACAGAAAAGAAGGGTTACAGGAATGAAGTGGATAGGAAGGTTCGAAGGCTATAACGCAGGGGCTTTACGAAAGGATCTAATTTCTGGAAGCATTGTAGCGATTGTGGCCATCCCGCTCGGTATGGCGTTCGCCATTGCATCGGGGGTAAAGCCGGAATATGGTCTGTACACAACCATTGTAGCGGGGATTTTGATTTCACTGCTGGGTGGGTCCAAATTTCAGATCGGAGGACCTACAGGTGCGTTTATTCCAATTTTGCTGGCTATTGTCATGCAATACGGCTATGAGAATTTGCTTATAGCAGGGTTTATGGCAGGCATCATACTCATTTTAATGGGTGTTTTAAGGCTGGGGGCATTGATCAAGTTCATTCCCAAGCCCGTAACCATTGGCTTTACAGCCGGGATTGCCGTGACGATCTTCAGTGGTCAGATTGCTAACTTTCTCGGTTTGCGTGGGGTAGAGCGACATGAAACTTTTCTGCCTTCGATGGCAGAGCTCGTCCATCGACTTCCTTCACTCAATGTGTATAGTATCCTGACAGCTTGTATCTGTCTTGCTGCGCTTATTCTAGTGCCTAAAAAATGGCCCAAGATACCTGGATCACTGGTCGGCCTGCTCTTGTCAACGTTGGTGGCAGCTTTGCTTTTTCCAGGGCAGGTGGCTACGATTGGCTCTGCTTATGGCGCAATTCCGGCATCATTGCCTGAGCTGCATATTCCTGTGATGACGTGGGAATTGATCGTGAAGCTGTTGCCGCCAGCACTTGTTATAGCAATGTTGGGGGCTATTGAATCGCTGCTTTCAGCGGTAGTAGCTGACGGGATGACGGGAACCCGGCATAACAGCAATCGCGAATTGGTTGGACAAGGGATTGCTAATTTGCTGACACCACTGTTTGGCGGCATTCCTGCGACAGGTGCCATTGCCCGTACGGCCACCAATATCCGCAACAACGCGGTTTCTCCTATGTCAGGTATTGTGCATGGGATCGTGGTGCTCCTCATTCTGGTGCTTTTTGCACCTTATGCATCTAATATTCCGTTGGCTAGTATGGCACCGGTATTGATGGTAGTCGCCTGGAATATGAGTGAGCGCAAGCATTTTGCGCACATTCTCAAAACACGGACAGCGGATTCTATTGTGCTGGTCGTCACCTTTTTGCTGACGGTCTTTACGACGTTGACAACGGCTGTGGAGGTAGGTCTGATTCTGGCAGTTGTATTGTTCGTCAAACGTATGAGCAGTACACTTTCAGTCGATAAGGTGCTACCTGACCCTTCTGTGAAGCATGAAAAAGTAGGCGCACATATGGTTACAGAGCAGCACGATTGTCCGCAGGTGGCTATTTACAATGTGGAAGGCCCCTTATTTTTTGGTGCAGCTTCGACGTTGGAGAACTCAGGTGTAGGGGGACAGACTGGCCACCTGCAAGGGATTTTGTTATTGCGAATGGGAAAGGTCCCTTTTATGGATATGACGGGAGAAGCTAACTTTACCGCATTAATTCACAAGTACCGGAAGTCTGGTGGGACAGTGCTTGTGTCCGGACTCCAGCCCCAACCGCTGGAGTTACTGCGGAAAACCGGATGCTACGACATGATCGGACAAAATCATTTTTTCGAACATACAGGAGAGGCCCTTACGGCAGCTCTTTCAATGGTGGATCAGGATCGGTGCAAGGGGTGCAGGCAAATGGCTTTTAGAGAATGTACGAGCCTGTGTCGCAGAACCCAGGAAACCAAATCTTCCTTTCCAGAAGGAGCCGTTTCGGTTCCCATACCTGTAAATAGCGGCAGATAGCGCTCTTCTACTTATGCTGCTGAATGCCGAAAAACCTCTTTTATTTTCGAAACAAATGCGAGTTTTCTCGGTGCATTTGGTTGCGAATTATAGAAGAGGTTTTTCACTTATTCAAGAAAAAAAGGAATAAAATTCAAAAAAATGCTTGAATATCTGTTTTTATGACACTATACTAGATTCAAAAGATACCAAATGATTTATTCTTTTGTTTTAAATTGTATTTTAATAATATGCTTATCAACCTCCTCGATCACTTCTAGTATCTTACCCTACCCTTTTCTTCATTTTTTTCACTTACTTTCTTCCAGACTTGTCCACAGTTCTGAATTGAATGTCGTTCCTTGCGGTCTGCACCAAAGGTTATTCACCCTAGAATATGACCTATGGATTTCACCCCAGAATCTATATTTTTAAAGGAGGTGAGTACCAGAGGCTATTTGTGAGCTTTTGACGCTGCTATCGGAAGGTTGTCTTTGAGAATCAAAAAAACCAAGTAAAGGGAGATGAAAAGTATTGATTAAGTCGAAAAATATCAAAAAGACACTGTCGGTCGGTTTTACCGCTATTCTTGCTTTTTCTCTGATTTCTCCGGTGTATGCAGATTCCAGCACAACCTCCTCAGCAGGAGCATCGTCGATTTCCGCCAAGGTTTCAGCCAAGCTGAACCAGCAATTCAGCGCCAGCGAGTATGTCACCTATCTGGTTAAATTAAAAGATCAAGTAGACACGGAGTCTGTTGCCAAGCACGCTTTTCAGAAGGCTTCTGCCGAGCAGATTTCCCCCGCTGCTGCTAAGCTATCTGTACGTACAACGGTTGTAAACTCTCTCATGGATACCGCAGAAAAAACTCAACAATCCGTGGAAGAATACTTAAAGAAGGAAGTCAATAACGGAAACGTAAAAAAATACAAGAGTTAATTTATCGTAAACGCATTTGCGGTAACCAGTACCAAAGAGGTCATGGATAATCTCGCCACCCTACCTGAGATCGACAAAATTTTACCAGATGAAAAGCGCGAACTGCAAAAGGTAGAAATCGATAAGGATACCCAGCCGATAGGGGAGCAATCAACAGCAGGCCAAGCAGTGGCAGATCAAACTGCTGTTGACCCGGCTGTGACGGAAGAAAATGCACAAAAATAGGTGCAAGAATCCGTGTATAAAGATGCAGTAACGCCAAGTCGTGTGGAGTGGAATATTTCTAAGATTAAAGCTCCACAGGTGTGGGCCAAAGGTATTGATGGCAAAGGCATTGTCGTTGCTAATTTGGATACAGGTGTTGAATATACTCACCCGGCATTGAAAAGAAAATGGCGCGGGTTGAATGCTTCCGGTCAAGTCGTCAATCCAGAGCTGAGCTGGTATGATGCGGTTAATGGAGCATCGCTGCCAACAGATTCCCATGGACATGGTACACATACGATGGGGACAAGCGTTGGCTCAGACAGCAACGGTACGAATCAAATCGGTGTTGCTCCAGGGGCCAAGTGGATTGCCGTACGAGTATTCAATCCAGATACCACAGATTCCATCTTGCTAGATGGTGGGCAGTGGATTCTTGCACCTGTAGATAAAAACGGCAAAAAGCACCCTGAGCTTGCACCGGATGTGGTGAATAATTCTTGGGGCGGTGGACCTGGCCTGGACGAATGGTATCGCCCAGTGACCAAGGCGTGGAGAGCAGCACAAATTTTCCCTGAGTTCTCCGCAGGCAATACAACACTATCGAATCCCGGCGGACCTGGGTCTGTGGCCAATCCGGCTAACTTGCCAGAAGCCTATGCCACAGGAGCCACGGATATCAATAACAAGCTGGCAAGCTTCTCGTTGCGTGGTCCTTCTCCTTATGGCGAAGTGAAGCCAGAAATTTCGGCTCCTGGTGTAAACATTCGTTCCTCTGTACCGGGAGGAGTTTATGAGGGAGGCTGGAACGGTACCTCTATGGCAGGTCCGCATACGGCTGGATTAGCGGCATTGCTGCTTCAGGCTAAACCATCATTAACTGTGGATCAATTGGAGGATGTTATTTCGAAAACCGCAACACCGCTGACAGACAGTCAGTATCCGACTTCACCCAACAACGGCTATGGAAATGGTCTGATCGATGCGCTTGCTGCGGTGAACTCCGTACTTAACTAAAAATAATCATAATCATACAGGTTTAAGAAAGATCCCCGAAAATCCCTTTGGGCGGCTCGTACAAGGATGCATGCACCTGCTAACCGTGTGTTGCACTAAGGCGTAGCTGCTAAAAAGGGGTTTTCCTACATAAATGAATATAAAAGTCATAGAATTTCAAGAAAATTGCAAAAAAATGACTTGTATATCTGTTTTGATAACTTTATACTATCCATAATATATGATTTTATATCAATTTTTAATATAAAATGTAATGATATAACATGTTTTTTTCCTTCGAAATGCTTCTGCTTTTTCTCCTAGGTATCTACTGAATTTCATCGCTTCTCTATTGGGATTGTAAACTCACCTATGAAGTACTGCCATCTATGAACAGCCAAATATCTTTTTGAGCCTCTCTATAATCTATGAAGGAGGTGGTGGCTAACACATCGTATTGCGCAACCCGCGTGTTTGATGTGCAAGGCATGAGGTCTGACTCTTGTACAGGTTATTCCAGAATCATTAAACCTAGTAAAAGGAGTGGAGAAGTAATTGATTAAACCTAGACGTTTCAAGAAACCGTTATCTATTGGACTCTCTTTGCTTATGGCTTTTTCATTTGTTCAACCCGCTTTGGCGAAAAACACCCCGGATGGCTCCAAGCTGGAGCTGAAATCAGCCTCGCACAAGGTCACGACCGCGAAGGTATCCGCGAAGCTGACCAAACAGTTTGAGGAGAACAACTATGTTACCTATTTGGTCAAATTAAAAGAACAGGTAGATACGAACAAGGTTTCCAAAAATGCTCTTCAAAAGGCTTCACTTGAGAAAATAACACCTTCCGCTGCCAAAATGGCTGTGCGCAGCCATGTGATCAGCTCTCTACGTGAAACGGCTTCCAGAACCCAATACGGGCTTGAAAGTTATTTGGATAAGGAATCGGAGAGCGGCGGAGTAAAGGAATATAAAAGCTATTTTATAGTCAATGCTTTGGCTGTCACGAGCACCAAGGAGGTGCTGGATCATATCTCGAAGCTGCCTGAGGTCGATAAAATTGTACCGAATGAAACACGTTATCTGCAAAAGGTAACGGTTGATAAGCAGCCAGAGGACACAGGCACCAAAGCGGCTGGAACCGCAACGGCAGCAACAGCAGGAACGGCAAAGTCTGACACAGCCCAGAAAGCTGTAGAACCGGAAAAGGGCGATGGCAAAACATCGGCATTGCCCGGTAATACAGGCAAGAACGCTGTGGACCCGTCCACAGTGGAATGGAACATATCCCATATTAACGCACCACAAGTGTGGGAAAAAGGAATCGACGGAACCGGAATCGTGGTCGCCAACCTCGATACAGGCGTTGACTACACGCATCCGGCCCTGCATCGCAAATGGCGTGGTCTGGATGCGGCAGGCAATGTCGTGAATCCAGAATTGAGCTGGTATGATCCGCATAGTCATGCGGCGCTTCCGGTCGATCAGGAAGACGATTCCCATGGTACGCATACGATGGGCACGATGGTTGGCTCCGAGGAAAATGGAACGAACCGAGTGGGCGTTGCCCCTGGTGCGAAGTGGATTGCGGTGCGGATTTTTAATCCGGAAACGACGGATGCGATTATACTGGACGGTGGTCAATGGCTGCTTGCGCCAAAAGATGCCCAAGGTAATCTTCATCCCGAGCTTGCTCCAGACGTAGTGAACAACTCGTGGGGAGGCGGACCGGGTCTTGATGAATGGTTCCGGCCTGTAGTTCAGGCCTGGCGGGATGCTCAAATCTTCCCCGAATTCTCCGCAGGGAATACCTCCCTCTCCAATCCGGGCGGACCTGGATCGGTAGCCAATCCGGCCAACTACCCAGAATCCTTTGCCACGGGGGCAACCGATATCAATGATAAACTGGGAAGCTTTTCATTGCTGGGACCCTCACCTTACGGTGAGATCAAGCCCGAAGTCTCCGCACCGGGAGTAAATATCCGATCATCTGTAGCCGGTGGCGGTTATAAAGGTGGATATAACGGTACTTCCATGGCGGGTCCTCATGTTGCGGGTCTTGCTGCTTTATTGCTGCAAGCGAATCATTCTCTTACCGTGGATCAGCTGGAGGAAATTCTGGAAAACACAGCTACCCCTCGGACAGATAGTACATATCCTACTTCGCCAAACAATGGATATGGACATGGCGTCATTAATGCGCTTGATGCAGTCGGGTCTGTCATGCAGGGTCTGGGCTCTGTATCCGGTAAAGTCGTAACGGGTGGCGACGATCTGGAAGCGCCTGTTCTTGAGCATACACCGCCTGCAGCTGCATTTGAGGGTATTGATATCCCTTTGACTGCTCATGTAACGGACGATGTCGGCGTAACAGCCGTTGAGGCCTTTGCCAAAACAGCGGGTTCGTCAAACTATGTATACATTCCGATGGAGCGGACCTCTGGAGACAGCAAAGATGGTACATATCAAGCGTCCATTCCGACCTTTTTGGTGGATAGCAAAGGTTTGGAATACTATATCCGTGTAAATGATTTCGGTAATAATGGTTTTGAAACGGAAGTATATAAGGTGAATGTCTCCAAAGGTGTTAAACCAGGCTACACACAAGACTTTGAAAAAGACATTGCCGGTATTAATATCGGGGGTCAGGGTAGTGTTTGGAAATGGGGAACCCCGACAAGCGGCCCTAAAGGCGCACATTCGGGTACAAAGGTCATCGCGACCAATCTCGAAGGCCAATACCAGACCAACTCCAACAGTTATTTTGTGGCCCCTCCAATTGATCTGACTGAGAGTTCCAAAGGGGCACTGGTCAGCTTCAAGCATTGGTACGATCTTGAAAACAATTCTGATTTCGGCAAAGTGTATGTAGCGACCACAAACAATCAGAATGCGTTTGAGCAGGTATTATCGTTTACTGGAACCAGCAATGGCTGGAAAACACAATATCTTGATTTGCGAGCGTTTGCGGGTCAAAAGGTATACCTCCTGTTCAACTTTACTAGTGACAATACAATCGTGAAAGATGGCTGGTATATTGACGATCTCTCCATTCAGGAACCAGACAGCGTTGCACCTGCTGCCCCTGGTCATTTGACTGCTGAAGCAGATACTGTGGGCAACGTTACACTCGCCTGGGGTGCTTCCTCTGATGAAGATGTGAAGCAGTACAAGGTGTATCGTTCAACCCAGTCCGGTAAAAATTATACTTCCATCGGTACAACCTCTGGGCTGACCTACACGGATACGATCACTGTCGGTGGTGCGACCTATCATTATGCAGTGGCGGCCGAGGATTATAGCGGTAACGAAGGTGTCAAGTCGAACGAGGCTTCACTAAGAGTGGACGTGCCGGATACGCTGTATAGCGATCATTTTGATGGCAGTTCAGACAATGGTTGGACTCATTCCGGGACCAAGGATGAGTGGGAACGCGGCATTCCTAAGGAAGTAGGACCGGAAAGCGCAGTGTCCAAACCGAATGTGTGGGCCACCGATCTCGATAGCAACTATGAGAACGGTGCTGATTTTTCACTGGTTTCTCCAAAAATTAATTTGAGTGGTATACGCAACGCAACACTGACCTTCAACCACTGGTTTGAAATTGAAGGCGGCTATGATTACGGATATGTAGAAGTGTCCAAAAACAATGGCGACACGTGGAGTGAGCTGGGTAAGTTCTCGCATAATACAAGTGGTAAAAAATGGGCACCTGTTTATTACAATCTGGACAGCTATACCGGCAATGAGATTCAAGTTCGCTTCCGCTTGAAATCGGATAACAGTGTGAACAAGAATGGCTGGTATATTGACGATTTCCGTGTGCTAGGTGTTCCAGCTTCGACAGTGACCAAGGATATCGTACCTGAGTCCAATATCAAGCTGGAAAAAGCAGAAGAACAATTCCCACTGTACAAAATTACAAGCACTGAAAAGAGTGAATTTCAGGAAAAAGTGAAGCCGGCAGAAGCATCAGTGGATCGTGGACGTGTCGGTCTCGACAGTCTTCCAGCTAGTGCTACGGTTACGGTACTGGAAACCGGACGTTCGGTGAAAACAGACCCAACCACGGGCAAATACAGCTTCACTCATGTAGCGGGTGACTATACGCTGAAGGCCGAAGCCTACGGTTACGTGCCTCAGACGAAAGCAGTTACGATTGAAAATAACAAAGTCATCAGAGCAAACTTTAGTCTCCAGGCTGTCCCACACGGTACGATTCACGGGGTCATCACCGACAAGCAATCTGGTGAACCGATCCAAAAAGCGAAAGTATTGGTGCTGGAGGATGCACGTATTGCTCCTGTAGAGACGAATGAGGCTGGAGAATTTACGCTGGACGTGCTGGAAGGAACATACACATTGTCCATCGCAGCCGAAAATTACTATAGTGACAGTATTTCTGTTACGGCTCCTCCAAACGGCAGTGTAGAAGCGAATATCACGTTGAAGCCTTTCATCGGTTTTCAAGGAGGCATCGCCTATGATGACGGTACAGGAGAAAATGCCAGAGCCTTTAACGCGGCAGGCAATTCATGGGCAGTGAGAATGACACCTGAGTCGGAAGTGGCACAGGTGACAGGAGCATCACTGTTGTTCTGGAACTCTGCTTTCCCGAATCCGGGAGGAACAGCATTCCAATATTCTGTCTATGACGCCTCCGGTGCAGCAGGAGCACCTGGACGTCTATTGGCTGGTCCATTCGACGGAACAGCTGTACGGGATGAGACACAATGGACGACGGTACAGCTTCCAGAGCCGGTGACGGTTCAAGGCGATTTCTATATTGTATATACACAGTCTGCGGTAGGCACACAGTCGCCGGGCCTTGCTACAGATGAAAACAGCCCCAATGCGCTTCGTAGCTGGCAAGGTGTAAGCGGCACATGGAGCCAATCCCCTGAAGAGGAAGGGAACTACATGATCCGGGCGATCGTCAGATATCCGGTCAACGCTCCAACGATTACAACTCCTACGAAGGCAACGTATACGCAGGAGGATACGATTACCGTAACAGGAACTTCTCCGGCAGAAGGGGCTGATATTCAGCTCTTTAACGGCAAAGAATTGGCTGGCACAACGAAAGTGAAGGATCGTCAGTTCAGTTTGGCGGTCGATCTTCAGCCAGGTGCTAATCCGCTAAGTGTTCAAGCGGCGGTATACGGCAAAGTAACGGATCGTTCCGAGCCGATGGTTGTAACGCTCGATCAGACTAAACCGGGTCTGATCCTGACTTCGCCTGGTGAGGGAGCACGTACGAACGCAGGTGTGGTCAGTGTAACCGGTACGGTGTATGACGAGTTCCTCAGTGAATTGACGATTAACGGCGAGCCTGCTGAATTCGGAAGCGACGGCAGCTTTAACAAACGTTTGCTTATCAACGAAGGTGAAACCCAAATTACGGTAACGGCCAAAGATCTTGCCGAAAACGAAACGAGTGTTACACGCTCGGTGTATGTCGATACAGCGCTGCCGAAACTTGAAAATATTAGTCCTGCTGAGGATGTACGTATCACTCCAGGACAGCCGGTACGGGTATCTTTTGACAGTGCATCCGGTTTGGAGGCATCCTTCCATGTGGAGTTGCCCTTTAACCTGTCCACTTTGGCCCGTAATGAAATTCCATTAAATGAAACTTCATCAGGTCACTATGAAGGTATTTATCTCACTTCATCTTCTCTGAACCTGGAAGGCGGAGTCATCGTGATCCGGGTAAGGGATGCAGCGGGGAATGAAGTGGAAACGGAGGCGCCGGGAAGATTGTATGTAACCCATAGTGGAGGAGAGGGCCCTGGTCCGAATCCACCTACATCGAATGAAAAGCCGGTAGCTATTATCCAGGCGAATGACTCAGCCAAGAAGAACAAAAATGTACAATTTAACGCCAAAGCCTCCCGTGATGCAGATGGTGAGATCGTCAGCTACAGTTGGAATTTTGGTGATGGCGATACGGCGGTTGGTTCAAAGGTGAAGCATAAATTCACCACAGCCGGAACGTATACTGTGGAGCTAACAGTGACGGATAATGACGGCGCAAACGGTAAGGCAGTGCACACCATCACGATCCGTTAACAGCAAGTAAGAGCAGGGGATAGAAGATTTTTTAGAATGCAATGCAGGCCCACAGCAAGCCACTGTTAATAGAGGCTGCTGTGGGCCTTTTTTAATTTGTCTAACAGTTTAGGAAGCGATACAATGAATAGTACTCTATAAAGTGAATCGTTTCACAATAATATTTTTTAGCAGGAGAGGATCATATGATTCATTTGGAAAAAGAAAGCGGACGTATCCGTCTTGTACTCGATGCCTATTTTATGGGAGAAGATATCGTTGTGCTCATATCAGGCGGTGATCAGCCTCACTTGGGGACGATTACAGCAGGGGCTAGGCTTGAGCCGATTCAAACCGTGCAATTGCAAAACCACAAGGAATTTTATATTACTGAAGAAATTGCAGTTCGCTTGCGTAAAGAGTTTGCGGGTAACTTCGCCATTTGCTGCGGGACGCATTTGGATCATGCAACCAAGGACGAAATCCGAATGTTGACAGACATGGCTATACAAATGGGAAAAGAGCTCATTGAAGAACTTAAGCAAGTACGCTTGTAGGGACCTTTTTAAGTGAACTCCTGAAAGAGTAGATTGCGATAGGGATATTTACTAAAGGGATACTTAAAGAGCAATGCAAATCCATTATCCTCAATGTCTACAGATTTTAGCGCAGAGGATGGAATTAAACTACGGATCATTACTTGAACTGCACGCTGGTCTTGCCTGTTGATCGCTTTGGCTAAGGCAGAAGCAAAGCATTCATTGCGTGCCAATTCGCGATACAGCGGAAAAACGGCTTTGGCAATGGCGCGATGAACCTTCGGTTCAAATGTAAACTGCACCATCCCGGGTGGAATCGTCGTACCGTTCGTATAATAAAGCATTGGTGGCTGAGCTAAAAAGGAAACAAAGTAGCCGATCCCATTCGTGCCTAAGCCTTGCTTGGCGGCAAATGGCGCTACTGAGCAGAGAAGGGATTTCATCCGATCCAAATTACCCTGAACGACAGCTCGTGACCATTGGACGGCAAAAGCACGTCGGGTTGCAATAGCTTTGTAAAATGGCAGCATGGCGGCGGATATTTTCCGAAGTGTCTCTGCATGTAAACGTTGGTGAGGCGAGCCCTTTCTGCGGGATGTTCCACGATATAACATAGCTCCGTCCTCCTTGGCAGGATGCTCTCATGGAGCGCAATTTATCTGTAATAGGTACAATACTGTATGCCCGGTTATCTCAAAAAGTGCTAAGATGCTATGCTGCTACTTTTCAACGTTCTAATTTAAAAAATTGAAATAAGTACTGTCCTGATTTGTAAGATTGTGGTACCCTAGAACTTATATATTGTTATTATAATTATTGGAGTTGAATTAAACAGATGAGTGACTTGTACAAGGAGCCTCGATCTTCCGATCCCTTTCAGGAGCCGAACGATTATAACGCCCCATTTAACCAGCCCCCAGTAGTTCCACCTACAAATAGTAAAGCTGTTGCGTCGATGGTGCTCGGGATTTTATCTGTTGTCATTCCCTATCTTGGGTTGATCATCGGAATTGTAGGTATTATTTTGTCCAGTCTTTCCCTGAAGGAAATTAATCGTCATGGTGAGCAAGGCAGAGGCATGGCTATTGCTGGACTGGTATGTAGTATTATCGGCACACTAATTTATGCATTGATTATCATTTTCTTGGTTATTGTTTTTGTTGTGGCGGCTTCCAGTGGCGACTCGGATATTTTTTCAGACATTTAATGAATTAAAGAATGCTTGAGTCAGACTAACCATTCACGATTTGCCTATTGGATGTTATGATAGAGGGAGTCCAATCAAGGAGAGTGAAGCTGTATGGCACGTACTCAAACACAAAAAGAGTTAAGCAAGGCGAAACGCGCCGGGATCTATTGCGCGGCACAGAGCCGCAAAACGAATGATCATTATGGCGAGATTTCACAGCACACGCGAATGAAGCCGACCAAGCAGGAACAATTACAAAAGGTCAAGCACAAGAAGCGACTCGTTCAGGGTGACGCTTCTTTTTTTGTCTTAAGCGAAGTCGAAAAACTTCAAGGAAGTGAATGTATAGGAGCGGGTAGTATTTTCTATAATATAGCTCAAAAAGAACTTGATAATAATTATCATTCTTGTTAGAATCATAAGAAAGAAGGAACCCTGGCAGGGGCTCCTTCATGATAAAGCTATGGTTTGGCTTGAAAACTAAGGTCTACTTTGCTTCAAAGGTTTTGCAGTCTGTTTCTTCGGACGTGTGAGTGTTCGCAGGCTTGTTGCTTACGATATAAATGGAGCTTGCGCTACATTTATTATCCTGAGCCCAGTACGTGCATGAGTTGACTTCGCACAGAACGTCTTTTGCCATATTGTTCACCTCCTTATAGGAATGTGATGGGCTGAGCAAATACAATCACAGTCAGTCAAGGTAGGACTTGTCCAGCTGTGTGTACCCTCTTGGTAAGAAGAGGGATTTTGCTATGCCTACTTGTACAATATCAAAACAATTTTAAAATTGCAATGTTTGCGCCATGTTGTAGATCAAAACAGACACAAGTGTTCCTTTTAATTAAAAAACAAAAGCTGTCCCTATGCAGAATGAAATGTTCTTCTGCCAGAGACAGCTTTTTTTATATTTTTCTAACAGAATGGCGGCACTAAAAGGCTTAGCGCACGTTAGGAATATTTACAATGGGATCAATATCAGCATCATAGTCTACACCTTCGAATACAAAGCCGAACAGCTGGAAAAATTCGCGACGATATCCTTCAAGATCGGATAATTCATAGATATTTTGGGTCGTCAGTTCCTCCCATATGTTCGCAACTTCTGCCTGCACATCCTCGCGCAATTCCCAATCATCAATGCGAATACGACCCTCTTCATCTACAGCAGTTTCTGGGGCGTACAGACGCTCGGCAAATAGGCGGTAGCTCTGCTCTATGCACCCCTCATGCAGCCCTTTCTCCTTCATCACCTTATACAAAGCGGAAATATACAGAGGAACGACAGGGATGGCTGAGCTGGATTGGGTAACGAGTCCTTTGGTGACTGCGACGAAGGCGCGTCCACCTGTGGTTTTCAGCTGGTCGTTCAGTTGGCGTGCTGTCGCCTCCAGATGATCTTTTGCGCTTCCGATACTGCCTTCTCTGTAGATGGCTTGGGTAATATCTGAACCGATATACGAAAAAGAGAAGGTAGTGGCGTTATCAGCGAGTACATCGCCTGTACGCAAAGCGTCAATCCACAATTTCCAATCCTCACCACCCATAACCTCTACAGTCCCCTGTACTTCTTCTTCTGTAGCCGGTTCGAGCGTCACGCTGCTGACTTCACCGGTGTGAAAGTTAACGGTCTTATTCGTATAGGGCTCACCAATAGGTTTGAGCACGGAATTAGACGTTTCGCCTGTGCGGGGATGGGTACGGCGACCTGAAGCAACACTGTAAACCACCAGATCGACTTGTCCCAGTTCTTCACGAATGGCTTCCACCGTTTTGGCTTTGACTTCATCCGAGAAGGCGTCTCCTGTCACGCTTAAAGATTTAAGCCCAGCTTCCTGAGCGGCTTTTTCAAATGCAGCAGAATTGTACCAGCCTGCTGATGCTGTGCGTGTAGCCGTAGCATTGCTAGGACGATATACACCAATTGTATTGGCACGCGCACCGAAAGCGGCCGTAATTCGAGAAGCCAACCCATATCCGGCAGATGCCCCGATCACAAGCACATTACGAGGTCCGTGGATAGCAGGACGGGCTAGTACATAGTCAATTTGCTCCTGAACATGTTGGGCACAGCCCACCGGATGAGCAGTGGTGCAGATAAAGCCACGTGTTCTTGGTTTGATAATCATGTTATTGTAATTCCTCTCTTCTTGTAGCAATCTTCACCCTTACTATTTTAACTTTTAACAATTTTTTTTCAAACGTGGATTTCAGTAAGTATCCTTTTTACCCAAAAGTGTATCCCTGTACAGGGTGGCAAGTGCCTAAGAGTCTGCATATGATGCTGTAACGATAAACATGAGAAGGGAGAGAGCTGCTTGAAGAACAAGAGCCGCAAAACCAACAGAAACAAAAAGCCGCTCTATCGTGTAATTGACCCGGATATGAATGAGTTAAGTATGATACAACGCTCAAAGCCACTGCCTGCGGAGAGGGAGACAGAAGCAAGACTTCATCAAGTTGCTTCTCCGCCTCCCCCAACTACAGAGGAGTCGGAGATACAGACAGTTGTCGAGCCTGAAGTCGAGGCTCTGCAAGAGAAAGAGATTGAGGTTGCAGATGTAGAGGAGACTCCAGCTTTGATGGAAGAACCTCCACTGCCAGAGCTAGAACCAGAGCTAGAACTAGATCCAGAACCGGAACCTGAACCAGAGCCAGAACCAGAACCAGAACCAGATCCAATTGATGTGGAAGAAATTTTGAACAATAAGAAGGCTCCACATGTAAACAATGCTTTCATCTATACAGACGATTTGAGTGATCTCGCTGTGACGGGTGAGAAGATCGCTCCTGCTTCCATAGATTCCAGCAAGCTGAAACAAGAGAGTATTCAAACGGAATCTTTAGCAGATTATGCTGTTCATACCATTAAAATAGCTGACGGTGCTGTGACTGCTTCGAAGATTGCTCCCGACTCCATTACGGTCGAGCATCTGTCGGACGCATCAGTGGCAGGCAGTAAATTGCAGGATCGCTCTATTAGTGGTGAAAAACTTCGGGATGGCAGCATCACTCCAGAAAAGCTGGCGGATAAAATTATTAGCGGCGATCATATTGCCAATGGCTCGATTGAGAGTCGTCACTTCAAGCAATGGATCGTGTCTTCAGATATGCTTCAAGATCAGTCGGTCACCTCAGATAAAATTCGCAGCGGTACGATTCAATCGAACAATTTGGCGAATGAAGCTGTTGATAGCTCCAAGCTGGGTGATCAGTCTGTGACCACCTCCAAACTGCGGGATGGGGCTGTGGATGGAGCTAAAATCCAGGCAGGCAGCATTGAGAGCGCACACCTGACCGAGCATGCCGTTCTTGCCCGGCATCTAGCTCCGGGTTCGATTAATCGCAAGCAGCTATCCAACGGTATTGTAGGCCGAGAACAATTGGAGGAAGGCGTTGTCAGCGGACGTCATCTGGAGTCTGAGGCAGTCACCAGTACGCACATTCAGGCAGGAGCGATTGAAAGAAAGCATCTCAGTCCCGGCTCCATCGGGGAAGAGCAGCTTGGAACGGGCCAAGTGACAGCACGGCATATCGCGGATCGGAGTATTCAGTCCAATAAACTGGCAGATCAGTCTGTAGGCTCATTGCAAATTGTCGATCAATCCGTCACTTCATCCAAAATATCGGATCAGAGCATTCTCCCACACAAAATTGCCGATGAGGCGGTACTTACCAGACATATTGCAACAGCAGCCATACAAGGACCCCAAATTTCTCCAGAGGCAGTTTCTTCCGTGCATCTTCAATCCGAAATTATTCGGAAGGATCATATCGCATCAGAGGCGGTTACGGAGCAACATTTGCATTCCGGGGCTGTGACAAGCGAGAAAATAGGGAAGGGTGCAGTTCTGGATCACCATGTGGCGAATCAGGCTATCAAGGAAAATCACATTGCTTCGAGCGCTATTAAGTCTGACAAAATCGCTGACGAGGCGGTTATAGAAACTAAAATTAGCACAGGGGCGGTAACCGGAAATAAAATTGCGTCTCAAGCCGTTACCCACGTACACATTGCAACGGGAGTCATCCGTGAAAACCACCTTGCCGACAATAGTGTGGGCGGAAAGGCGTTACAGGCTCAAGCGGTGGACTCAACTCATTTGGCCCAGAGCTCTGTACAGAGCAAGCATCTTGGGGAAGATAGTGTCGGAACCGCGGCGTTGCAAGAACAGTCCGTTACCGCAGACATACTAGGCGAAGGCGCTGTTCAAACCGCGCATTTGGCCAGCGGTGCGGTATACTCCCACCATTTGCAGGATCATGCCGTTACTTCGTTGAAACTATCGCCGGAAAGTGTGGCTACGGATAAAATTAATGATTTGGCAATTACTGCACCTAAGTTAGCTGAGGGCAGTGTCACTTCCTCCAAGCTGTCTGCTCGTTCTGTGCAGCCATGGCATATTACAGATAAAGCGGTGCTAAGCAACCATCTGGCTGTTGAGGCAGTGGAGGCGAATCATCTTGCTCCGGAATCCGTCACCTCCAACCATTTGCAGTCTGCTTCGATCCAAACCAAACATCTCGCCCCGGATAGTGTGTCCGGCCATGCCCTTCAGTCGGAAAGCGTCACTTCCGAGAAGTTAGCGGCTCGGGCTGTGCAGGCTTCCAACCTGGCGGAAAACAGCGTGGGACCCGGACATTTGGCTGCACAGGCCGTACACACCAGACATTTGGCCGCAGGAGCAGTAGAGGACACGATATTAGCCCAGAATGCTGTGAAGTCTGAGCATCTTGCAGCAGAATCCATCCAATCCGAGCACTTGCAAAGCGGGATCATTCAGGGAGAACATATTGCATTGCAAGCTATAGCGACTCAAGCCATACAGGATGAAGCGGTTACCTCTGCCAAACTATCAGAGGAAAGTGTAACCTCTACCAAGTTGTCAGCCCATGCAGTGCAGTCCGGGCATATTATGGATGAAGCTGTACAAAGCAACCACTTGGCCGTGGCGGTTGTGGACTCGACCCATCTGGCATCTGGAGCGGTCACCTCGGTGCACCTACAGGCCTCCTCGGTGCTAACGAGACATTTGGCTCCGGATAGTGTGTCCGGTCGTGCACTACAAGCGGAAAGTGTAACCTCGGAAAAACTGGCAGCCCGCTCGGTACAAGGAATGAACCTTGCAGAAGGCAGTATCGGCCCTTCACATCTATCTGTGCAGTCCGTACACACGCGGCATTTGGCAGCTGGAGCGGTACAGGATAGAGTGCTGGCAGAGGGAGCGGTGAAGTCCGTGCACATTGCCCCGGAATCGATCCAACCACACCATCTGCATACTGAAATCATTCAGGGCGAGCATATTGCATCCCAGGCCATATCGACCGATGCTTTACAAGATGAGTCTGTGACATCTGATAAATTGGCGGATGAGAGTGTGACTGCCGCCAAACTGTCGGCCCACTCGGTACAGTCGTGGCACATTACAGACGAAGCGGTGCAAGGAAATCATTTGGCAGAAGAGTCCATCCAGTCGAACCATCTAGCGCCGGAAAGTGTAACCTCAGCCCACTTGCAGTCTTCGTCAGTGCTCACGAGCCATCTGGCCCCGGATAGTGTGTCCGGTCGTGCGCTACAAGCGGAAAGCGTCACCTCGGATAAGTTGGCAGCCCACTCAGTGCAAGGAACGAATCTTGCGGAAGACAGCGTCGGCCCGTCACATTTGTCTGCACAGTCGGTACACGCCCGGCACCTGGCAACAGGTGCAGTACAGGATACAACGCTGGCAAAGGGAGCAGTGAAGTCGGTACACATTACCGCGGGGTCCATCCAGCCGCATCACCTGCACACTGGAAGCATTCAGGGCGAGCATATCGCATCCCAGGCCATATCGACCGATGCTTTGCAGGATGAGTCCGTTACGTCTGATAAATTGGCGGATGAGGGTGTGACTGCCGCCAAGTTGTCGGTCAACTCGGTACAGCCGTGGCACATTACAGATGAAGCGGTGCAAGGAAATCATTTGGCGACAGAAGCCATCCAGTCAAGCCATCTGGCCTCGGAATCCGTTACCTCTCGCCATTTGCAGGCTTCCTCAGTGCTTACGAGCCATTTGGCGCCAGATAGTGTATCCGGTCGTGCACTACAGGCGGAAAGCGTCACCTCGGAAAAGCTGGCAGCGCGCTCGGTACAAGGGACGAATCTTGCGGAAGGCAGCATCGGCCCGTCACATTTGTCGGCACAGTCCGTACACAGCCGGCATCTGGTAGCCGGAGCGGTACAGGATAGAGCGTTGGCAGAGGGAGCAGTGAAATCTGTGCATATCGCTCCAGAATCGATCCAGTCGCACCATTTGCACACTGGAAGCATTCAGGGCGAGCATCTGGCATCCCAGTCGATATCGACTGATATTTTACAGGATGAGTCCGTTACGTCTGATAAATTGGCGGATGAGGGTGTGACTGCCGCCAAGCTGTCGGCTCACTCCATACAGCCGTGGCACATTACAGATGAAGCGGTGCAAGCTAATCATTTGGCAGAAGAGGCTGTTCAGTCGAGCCATCTGGCGTCGGAATCTGTCACCTCAGCTCACTTACAGTCTTCGGTGATACTTGCGAGCCATTTGGCACCAGAAAGTGTATCTGGCCTTGCGCTACAAGCGGAAAGCGTCACTTCGGAAAAGCTGGCAGCACGCTCGGTGCAAGGGACGAATCTTGCGGAAGATAGCGTCGGTCCTTCGCATTTGTCCGCACAGTCGGTACAAACTCAGCATTTGGCAGTCGGCGCAGTCCAGGATACAGCGCTAGCCGAGGGGGCAGTGAAGTCGGTACACATTGTCCCGGAATCGATCCAGCCGCATCATCTGCAAACTGGAACCATTCAGAGCGAGCATCTGGCATCCCAGTCGATATCGACCGATGCCTTACAGGATCAAGCCGTTACGTCTGATAAATTGGCGGATGAGGGTGTGACTGCCGCCAAGCTGTCGGCTCACTCGGTACAGCCGTGGCACATTGCGGACGAAGCCGTGCAAGCCAATCATTTGGCACAAGAGACCATCCAGTCGAGCCATCTGTCACCGGAATCTGTTACCTCAGCCCACTTGCAGTCTTCGGCGGTGCTTGCGAGCCATCTGGCTCCGGATAGTGTGTCTAGTCGTGCGCTACAAGCGGAAAGCGTCACCTCAGAGAAGCTGGCAGCCTACTCGGTGCAAGGAACGAATCTTGCGGAAGGCAGCGTCGGCCCGTCACATCTGTCTGCACATTCGGTACACACCCTGCATCTGGCAGACGGTGCAGTACAGGATACAGCGCTAGCCGAGGGGGCAGTGAAGTCGGTACACATCGCCCCGGAAACGGTCCAGTCGCACCATCTGCTTACTGGAACCATTCGGGGAGAGCATCTGGCATCTCAGTCGATATCAACCGATGCCTTACAGGATGAGTCCGTTACGTCTGATAAATTGGCAGATGAGGTCGTGACAGCTGCCAAAATATCTCCACATTCCGTCCAGCCATGGCACATTACGGATGAAGCCGTGCAAGCTAATCATTTGGCAGAAGAGATCGTTCAGTCGAGCCATCTGGCGCCAGAGTCCGTCACCTCAGCCCACTTGCAGTCTTCGACTGTGCTTGCGAGCCATCTGGCCTCGGATAGTGTGTCTAGTCGTGCGCTACAAGCGGAAAGCGTCACCTCGGAGAAGTTGGCGGTCCACTCGGTACAAGGGGCGAATCTTGCGGAAGGCAGCGTGGGTCCTTCGCATTTGTCCGCACAGTCGGTACACACCCTGCATTTGGCAACTGGCGCAGTCCAGGATACAGCGCTGGCAAAAGGTGCAGTGAAGTCCGTGCATATTGCCCCGGAATCGATCCAGTCACACCATCTGCACACTGGAACCATTCAGGGCGAGCATCTGGCATCCCAGTCGATATCGACCGATGCCTTACAGGATGAGTCCGTTACATCCGACAAACTGGCAGATGAGGTTGTGACAGCTGCCAAAATATCTCCACATTCCGTCCAGCCATGGCACATTACGGACGAAGCCGTGCAAGCCCATCATTTGGCAGAAGAGACCATCCAGTCGAGCCATCTGGCGCCGGAATCTATCACCTCAGCCCACTTGCAGCCTTCGGCAGTGACGATCCAGCATATTGCGCCAGGGAGTGTATCTGTTCACGCGCTCCAGGCAGGTAGCGTGAACGCTGAGAAGCTTGCGCTTCGCGCGGTGCGTGCTTCGAATCTGGCGGAAGCTAGCGTAAGCTCCGTACATTTGACAGAGCATGCCGTGCACTCCCAGCATTTGTCCGATGGGGCGATTCAAGAGTCAGCACTGGCAGAGGGGGCTGTGCAGTCCCGTCACATTTCACCGGATTCTGTTCAATCTGAGCATTTGCAAGCAGGAGCTATTCAGTCACAGCATATCGGCTGGCAGGCGGTGTCAGAGCAAGCTATACAGGATGGAGCAGTGACGTCCGGCAAACTCGCAGATGGAACGGTGGAGTCCCGCCATGTGGCTGAGGAGGCAATTGAAGGTCAGCATATTGCAAAGGAAGTCATTGATTCGCACCACATAAAGCCCGGCTCGGTGACACTGGATCAATTATCCACAGATATTCATCTCTCGGGGATTTTACCGGAGGAAGGGATCAGTGGCGACAAACTTCAGGCAAACAGTATATCCCGCGGCCATCTGCAGGATCAGGTCGTCAACAGTGAGGTGCTAAGCCCAGAAGCTGTAGGTCCAGAGCATCTACAGGCTGCTGCGGTACAAAGTCATCATGTGGCAGAGCAGAGCATCGAAGGTCATCATCTGGCAGAAGGTTCCGTTGGCTCACGTGAGCTGGAACTGAATGCAGTGACACCGGAGCATTTGAGCATCACCCCGGTTCGTACTTGTGCGAACCAGCCTGCATTACAGCAGTTTGGCAGAGCGCCGTTTCTTTTAAAAGGAAGCGAAGGAGAGACGGAAGTAACCATTGTATTTGGGGAGCCATTTGTGAACCCGGACTACACGTTGGTAGCGATGACGAACCATCCTCTCTTTCATGCAACACTGAAATCCCAAACGACTAATGGAGCGGTGATCGTTGTAACCAAGTGGAGTGAAACCGCGCATAACTACGGTATTATTTCCTGGATTGCCATCGGTTAGTGGAGATGATGGTTGCAACACTTATAGCGTGCAGACTCATGTATTTTCCAGATACAGAGCTGCACGCTTTTTCATATACTTTTCACATATTTGCTCCACAATTATCCCGAATTCTCCTGATAAGCTAAAGATACTTTAAAGGAGAGGTGATTCAATCATGAAAAAATGGACTAAAAATGCAGCAGCCGTATTGACCGTAGTAAGCGTACTGGGAGGAGCAAGCAGCGCATTCGCCGCTACAGCAACCACAACTCCAGCCACCCCTGCACCAGCCATCAAAACTCCTGCGGTTACGACTCCTGCTAGCAAAGCACCGTCAAAAGCGCCTGCAACGAAAACACCTGTGGTGAAAGCACCTGTTAAAAAAGCTGCAACAGCTCATAAAGCAACAACCAAAGCAAAAAAAGCTCCTGCCAAAAAAGCCATTGCGAAAAAAGTGGCAAGCCACAAAGCAAAAGCAGTGAAAGCAAAACACCGCACAGTTAAACATCATGTGAAAAAACATAACGTTGTTCAACACAAGGTAGCAGCACATAAAACTCGTGCACAACATGTCGTAGCTAAAAAAGTAACCCATAAAGTTCCAGTAAAAAAAGCAGTCCCAGCCAAAACTGCTCCAAAGGCAGCAGCTAAAGTAGTAACAACTAAGAAATAAGGTAGAAAATAAGGTAGAAAATAAGGTAGAAGTGTAGTTAGCTTTCAGTTCACCTGGCATATACAGCAGCGATTCATGATAAGAAAAGACGGGACCGGGAACGGTATACCCGTCTTTTGTCTATTCTGCTGGGCTTCTGTTAAGCTTAAAGAAAGGATGCTAGCATCCAGAACAACGGCAAGGGGTTAAGGCCATGACAAAAATAGTAGTAGTGGATGACGATGTGTTCATTTTGCAATTAATATCTGAATATTTGAAAAAAGAGTCCTACGAGGTAACTTCCTTTTCCAGTGGGAAAACATTGGTAGAGCATATCCGAACAAACCGTCCAGATTGCCTCGTGCTTGATATTATGATGCCGGGCATTGACGGGCTTTCTCTATTGACTCAGCTTCGTGAGTTTACAGAAATGCCGATCATTATGATCTCCGCGCGCGGAGAGGAAAGTGACCGTATCCACGGGCTGGAATTGGGATGCAGTGATTTTTTGACCAAGCCCTTTAATCCAAGAGAGCTGGTGGGAAGGGTCAAAGCGATGCTGAGACTGAGCAAGGCGGGCACGTCTGCATCCGATGACAAGCAAGCAGCAGAGAGCACAAATCTTTGCCATGCAGGCAATCTGTGCATTTTTGCTGACTTTCGTAAAGTTACAGTAGACGGACAAACGTTAAATTTGACCTCACGTGAATTCGACCTGTTGCTGTTTCTTGCGAATCATCTGGAACGGCCTTTTGGTAGAGAGCATTTGATTCAGCAGGTGTGGAGCTATGACTTTATAGGTGATGTGAGAGTCGTAGATGATCTGGTCAAACGTATTCGCAAAAAGTTGGCAGAGTACCACTCTACGCTTGTCATTAACACGGTATGGGGATTTGGATATAAAGCAACGGTTCAGGAGATGTAGCCATGCGTACGATGAGAGCCAAAATTCTGCTGTCCCTGTCCATTGCCATGCTGATTACTGTCTGTATTACGGTGGTCTTATTTATTAGGCTCATCGATGACATTCTGGTGAATCAGGCCAAATCCAAGCTTCATGAGCAGGCACGCAAAGCCGTCCACATTATGAGTGACGGAGGCTTTGATCGACTGGATAATGCCGAATTTAACTATGTTATCAAGGGTGTGCTTTTATCTGCCGATTACTTTATTTTAAGCACGGATAACCGCATCATCGACTCCAGCGTCTCTGGGATGGAAGGCAAAAAGATCGAGCATTTGCTTTTGACCCGCCAAGGATTTTTTGCATCGGTTCATCCGTCTGCCCACGATCTGGTTACTACACATGAAGGCGTTGCGGTGCTTCAAGGTAAAAAGGTGTTGTTTACGAATGAAGAACTGCCCGGACAACCTTTCCGCATCTTTGTATACTCACCCTTATCTTCTTTGAGAGCCCTCTATGTACCGTTAATGAGAACTACGTTACTATCGATCGTAGCGAGTTTTCTGGTGATTCTCGTTATTGGTCTGATGATTGTTTCACGTCTGGTGCGTCCACTCAAACGATTGAAAGAGGCGGTAGGCAACTATGAGCCGAATCAGCCACAGGATAGTGATTTTCCGCAGGCGGACAAAAGCGAAATTGGCGAACTGATAGGCACCTTTCATTCCATGTCGGCCCGCATTCAGCACCACCACCACAGCCAGATTGAATTTCTGCAAAATGTATCACACGAGCTAAGGACTCCGTTAATGTCCATTCAAGGTTATGTATATGCTATTCAGGATCAAGTGGTATCCCAGGACGAGGGACTGAGCATTATTAAAGTGCAATCCCAGCGATTAATTGATATGGTGGAAAAGTTGCTTCAGCTATCGAGGCTGGAGGCGCTGAATGAGGAATGGCCTGTCTCTCTGATTGATCTGAGAAGTATGGCGGAGGACGCTGTTCATCTATTGATGCCGATGGCCAGTGAACGCTCTATCTCGCTTCGAGTGGAGGGAGAGGGTCTGCATGTGGCCGTTCCGGCTGAGCAATTATTTCGCATGATATTGAATTTGCTGCAAAATGCAGTTCGACACACCTCAACGGAGGTTGTCATTCATTTGGAGACGGGGACAACGGCGGAGGTTGTGTGGGTTATGCATGTAGATGATGATGGGAGAGGACTAACCGAGTCTGAAGCAGCCGAGGTGTTTGGAAGATTCTATACAGGATCAAATGGCGTCACGGGACTAGGATTGGCCATCTGCCGTCAAATAGCCTCCCGACTGAATGGAGAACTACTTTGTACACGATCGCCATTAGGTGGTGCACGCTTCAGTTACATTCAACACATGTTATAAATGAGGCAAAAATGGTTAAAAATAATCATTTTTTCGCTTATATATACCACTAACATGACATACCATGAAAGGTTTTTGGTGATATTTTAGATATTGCTTGACTGGCAGGTACTAAAATGAGTAAAATTATTCGTATATACCTTGACTCATGAACGTCGTTTTTTTAGATAGTGGTCAATAATAGTGATGAATAATAAATGAAAGAGTGATGAGATGAACCGCCTTTTGGAAGTGAAGGACTTAACGATATCTTTCAAGACCCGTCAGGGACTAGTGCAGGCCATTCGTGGCGTAAACTTTCATGTCAATAAAGGAGAGACGCTGGCGATTGTCGGTGAATCCGGCTCAGGCAAAAGCGTAACCTCACAAGCTGTTATGAAGCTGATCCCGACCCCTCCAGGTATTTATCAAAAGGGTCAAATTATGTTTGACGGACAAGAGCTGATTAATAAAACGGAAAAGCAGATGCAAAAAATTCGTGGTAAGGAAATTGGCCTGATTTCTCAGGACCCAATGACTTCACTTAACCCGACGATGAAAGTCGGTAAGCAGATCACGGAAGTGCTTTTCAAGCATGAAAAGATATCCAAGGACGCTGCTCGCAAGCGGGGTATTGAGTTGCTGAATCTGGTAGGTATTCCGCATCCTGAACAGCGTTTTAACCAATATCCGCATGAATTTAGTGGCGGTATGCGTCAACGTGTCGTCATTGCGATGGCATTGGCTGCTAATCCGAAACTTCTGATTGCCGATGAGCCGACGACTGCGCTGGACGTAACGATTCAAGCTCAAATTTTGGAACTGATGAAGGATCTTCAGAAAAAGATTGATACTTCTATCATCTTTATTACTCATGACCTCGGTGTTGTGGCGAAAATGGCCGATCGCGTTGCTGTTATGTATGCAGGGCAAATCGTGGAAACAGGTACGGTTAATGAAATTTTCTATAACCCAAAACATCCATATACATGGGGACTCCTTGCTTCCATGCCTAGTTTGGACAGCCATGGTCAGAAGCTGGCTGCCATCCCGGGAACACCACCGGATCTGCTTCACCCACCTGTAGGGGATGCATTTGCAGCCCGCAGTTCTTATGCCATGAAAATTGACTTTGAGAAAGAGCCTCCGCTCTATCAATTGTCTGATACACACTTTGTGAAATCATGGTTGCTTCATCCAGATGCACCTGCAGTTGAGCCACCAGAAGCGGTGAAGGCTAAACTTCGCAAGCTGGATAACGCATTTGAAAAGCCGGTTTTAGTTGAACAATACGGCAGTTAAAGCAATATATAATTTATAAATAAACAGATGATAAATAAAAAAAAGGCTGTTCCTCCGTATGGAATAATATTACGGAGGAACAGCCTTTTTGGTGTAACACCACAGGTTGCATGAGTTTGTGGTGATTTGTATTATACGGTAGCGCTTACAGCTTGCCGGAACCGGCTTGGGAAGTGACCTCTGCCTTCACGCTGGCGGATGGGGAAATTTTATCGTTCAAGGATGGCTTCCAGCCTACAGAGGAGCTAAAACCCGCGCTGGAGCCTGCGTTTACGGCCTGTCCATTCAGAAGTGTGCCAGTATCTGACAAGGCAGTCCCACCAAAAACAGTCACAATTTTGGCTGCGGATAGTCCCGCAACGTCAATGACATTGTTTTCAGCAAAGATTTTGGAGGATTTGCCTGCGCCCCATATATACAGCGTAGGGTATTCAGAGCGTTTTACATCACCTGTATAGTAATTGTTATAGAGATGGACTTGTCCATAACGTACGCGCGGTGTGCGTTGTACTGTATTCTCATAATAATTGTGATGCAGGGTTACACGTAAAGCCCCTTCATCTGCTGTTTTGCTGTCGCTGTTGCCGATAATGGATGTTTTGTCATGATCGTAAAAGTGATTGTATGAAACGGTAACCAGATCACCCTGGTTAATCACATCGAGCAGTCCATCATGATGTTGGTATTCTTGACCGTAGAAGGTGCCGTTTCCGCTATCGGGGTGAGCCCCGTCATTGAACGTATTGTGATCCACCCATACATGCGTAGCTCCGTTAATGGTAATGCTGTCATATTCTGAATTCCAGTTGCCTGTACTGCCGTCAGTTGGGTCCCACTGCGGGAAATAATCGTAGGCATCCTGAAACTCAATATTACGGATAATGACGTTGTCTGTACCCTTTTTCAGTTGGAAGTTTGCACCATTAATGATAGCATTGTTGCCCAGACCGACAATCGTTGTATTGGATGGGATTTCAATAACGATACGACTAGCTTGATTCTTCTGTGATGCCTTACGTGCGTCTTCCAATGTACCAGAAGGAACCTTTTTACCCCATGTAGACGGATCATACGCCTTGAGATACGCATTGAAATCATACTTAGGGTCTTTGTAATCGTTCAATCCTAGCGCTTTATTATTGTCATCGACATTGGCATTGATTGTACCTTTGACATAAATAATTTTAGGTGTAGTGTTGCTGCTTTTGCCTAACGCATCGACAAGTTGTTTGCGGTTCGTTACGGTGAAAGTATTGGAGGAAGTAGCAGTAGCTCCACCTGTCGTGCCTGTAGAAAAGGCGGCCCAACCGTCTTTGCTGCCAAGTGTCTCCTTGCCAATATCGCTTGCTGCATGAGCAGGTGCACCCATAGGAGCCAGAGTAGCGAACAATAACACGGCTGCGATTCCGAGTGAACATCTCTTTTTCATAAAATACCTCCGTATATTGGATAAATGGAGTAGACGAACGAGGGAGTCCCGGGTGCTCCTGTAGTTTCTACATGTTCTATCATACTTTGTGTACCAGTATTTGTTAATATAATAAAAGTTACATACTAAAATTTTTGTCGAATTTTTAAATAATTCAATAGAGACCTTCTTTTTCCAATCAAAATGCATACATATAAATGAAAACGTTAACAATCATAGGAAATGGGAATTGTATATATGATTATATGGAGTTATTTCAGTGAATAAAGATAAAATAGTTTTTCTGATAATGTTAACGATTCCAAGTCAAAAAGTGATGAAAAATGACAGGAGAATTATGGATTTTTGTAGTATCCTCAGGTACAATGCTTGTAATAAAGCTGAGGAGGAATCGGCATCATGGCAGAGGATTTAGCAAATGTATTGAAGTTGTTGAAGCAAAAAGAGTGGGTGGACTTGTCCCATGCCTTTTATCCTGAAATTCCCCATTTTCCGGTTTTCGATAACGTTCAGGTGGATACCTTGTTTACCCACGACGATGGCTTTTTTGTAAAACAATACTGCTTTCCAGGGCAGTATGGAACTCATATTGACGCTCCCGTTCATTTTGTGAAGGGGAAACGTTATTTACATGAGCTTTCGTTGAAGGAACTGGTTTTACCGCTGGTTGTCATTGACCGTTCAGCAGCCGTTGCAGCCAATTCCGACTATGAGCTTACGGTCGCGGATATTCTGGATTTTGAAAAAGAGCACGGACGTATTGCCGAACAGTCCTTTGCCGCCTTTCGCAGTGATTGGAGCAAGCGCTGGCCTAATCCAGATGCCTTCTCGAACAAGGACAATGCCGGAGATGCACACTGCCCAGGCTGGTCGCTGGATGCGCTGCGCTTTTTGGTAGAAGAACGGAATGTTGCTGCTATCGGACATGAAACACTGGATACGGACTCCTCTGTAGCTTATCGAAAAGCGGGCAAACTGGTAGGGGAATATTACATATTGGAGCAGGATCGATATCAAGTTGAGGTGCTGACAAATTTGGACAAGCTGCCTCCGACGGGCGCAATCATTTATAATATCGTTCCGAGCATTCAGGATTCACCCGGTTTTCCGGTGCGCTCCTTTGCTATTTTGCCTTAATCTTGAGCTTAAAAGACCGACTCAGATATCGACATCTGAATCGGTCTTTTTCTAGCATATACGGGGTAGTGTACAGCGTGAATGACCATTCAGTCCGGCTTGGTTCAAAATCATTGAAACGCCTTATGTGATAATCGTTACAGTAGGGGCTGAGATGGTAGGTTGAGTGGTGATAGTAGAGGTTGTACCGCTAAAATCTGCTATTTCTATAACAACCGGGACACCTGGTGTAATATCTACGGAGGCAATGACCAGACTTGCTGTGGAGAGGGTGAATAAGGAGCTCTGCTGAATGACTCCGTTAATATAATAATTAGAAGAATCTGTGGCTGTTAATGCCGGTAAAGCAACCACGGGAGCATCGGCGTCATCTACGAAGCTGGCAGCAGGAACAGTTGTTTCTGTTGCTCCGATCATCCCGGCTGTAATGGTTGCAAAAAAACGGGTAGTTGCTGGGGTTATGGTCGTGGTTATAGCACCCCCCGTTGACACTGGAGCCGTGGCTACTGCTGTAAATACAGGTTTTATGATTGGCATAGTTCTCATCTCCTTTCTTTACTGGTATGTGGTATGAGCCATTCGCTGGCTCTTAATCAATAAATGATTTTTCAACCTATTCGGAAACGGCATATGAACCTTTCTATTAATAATAGGGTAAATGGAGAAGGCCCTATTTTACTGCACAAAAAATGAAAGCGAATACTTGGAATCTGCATATTACAAATGCCTAAGACCCTAATGGGAGATGTGCATACAATACATAAGCATGAGAGGAGGAGGTGTGTACGGCTGGTATGAGGAGACGTGATGCATCACTAAGAAGGCAAGGAAAGAGAACAGTACATTGCAAGATCAACAAACGAAAAAAGTGTAAGCCTAGGTATCCATTCAAAGGTAAAACAAAAACGGGGTTGCATGCCCAAAAGCATCCAAAGCTAATTATTATACAACGTCGCTTCAGAAATACTCCTGCTAAACGGAAGAGGATGGAGCATACAGGAAAGCAAGGTATGCCCTGTTCAGCAGGTCTTCCAGGTGAAGCCGGGGTGCCAGGAACGCCAGGAGTGCCAGGAGTGCCGGGAGTGCCAGGAGTACCAGGAATACAGGGCCCTGCAGGAACACAGGGAGCACCGGGAGTGCCCGGTCCAACTGGAGCTCAAGGTAGTGCAGGCGCAACAGGTGCACCCGGTCCTACCGGAGCACAGGGCGTAACCGGTCCTACTGGAGCCCAAGGTATAACGGGTCCAACCGGTCCGGCACCTGACATCTCCAATATTGAAATTGTCCCTATGGCTGAGCGGTATTTTTATTTTACTCCTGATCCGATTGAATCTTCAGTCACGATTATGGCGGATCAATTTTCTGTAGATGGTGTGCAAGGAGCTTCTCAGAGGTTTCATGTCGGAAGCAATAGTTATGCTAATCTGTATATTAACGGAATGTTACAAGAAAGAACGTTGTTCAGCTTGACACCTTCATCGCTGACGATTCACCTCGGCGAAGGGGAGACAATTTCCTCCGGCACACCTATTATTGTGGAAATTGTTCAATTTAGTGTGCGATACAGTGCATGACATCGCTCGCGATAAATACTTCAAGTGATGGGCATTATTTTAAAACCAAAAATGGTTATAGGGTGCAGGTCCTTCAATACGAACACCGAGTTGTTCGGCTGCCTGTCTGGGCCAGAATGGATTACGCAGCAGTTCCCGGCCTACCGCAACCAGATCCGCCCGACCATTACGCAAAATTTCCTTGGCTTGAGTACCGTGAGTAATCAAGCCTACGGCTGCGGTAGCTATACCAGCAGTCTGACGAAATTCAATGACATCTATTCCAGCTTGCGAAGCCTGTACAGCGGCATCTCTGAAGGCAAGCACAAGATTATGGATTTCTTCTAAAGACAGTGCGGAGGTCGCCCGTTCGCGGTGAGGCAAACCAGAGGCGGATACAGCTGTTTCTTGAGGCAACGAGCCCTTGCGTCCGACATGCCAAAGCTGGAGACCGACTTTAGAGCCTTGGTCATGAATGGCTTGCACCACTTTTTGCAGCGGGGAAATGTGCTCGTCGCTCCATATGCCAAGGCTGCCTGAATCTTTTCCCTGCTGGGTGACTGCATGCACTTCAAGCATGATTAGCCCCACTTGTCCTAGCGCCCGAGCGCCGTAATGCAGCGTATGCCAATCGGTTGCTTTTCCGTCCTCTTTATTTACGGTTCAGAACGCCCGTTTTTATTCGGTTACATATGTATTTTATAGGAATAAAATGAGGCGATACACGTATCATTTAACGTATTCATGACCATTCACTTATAAAAACATGGTATTTTAGGTTTATTACGATGGATTTTAAATTCAAGCATACAGACAGGTTGAAACTGTATAAATATGATTTGCAATTTGGTTAGCAATCACTTACTATAATCCTATGAATAAGAAAACACATGTAGACAGTAAAAAGAAGGATATTCTGCAGGCAGCGATGTGCTTATTTGCAACCAAAGGAATTGATGGGATTTCGGTCAAAGAAATTGCAGAGGCTGCCGGTGTGACAGATGCCGCGATTTATAAGCATTTTAAGAGTAAAGACGCGATGGCCTTGGAGGTATTCGGGCAGTATTGCAATAGCTATACCACCTTAATTGACTTTTATCGCAAGCAGAATGGTAGCTTCGTCAGTCGTTTCCATCAACTGGTGGATGAAGTGCTGAATATGCATGATGAGGACCAGTATGGATTGCTTTTACTATCACAGCATCATGAGCTGTATGTTGAAGCAAGCCATAGCCAGAATGTGCGTCAGCCGCTGGAGGCGTTGACTGAATTCATCGAACAGGGGATTCAACAAGGTGAACTGCCGAAGCAGGATGTTCAGCTATCCGGTGTGCTCATCATTGGAGCCATTACACGCTTGTCCGTGTCCAGCCTGGAAGGGGAACTTCCACAGCAACTGGCTCCATTGGCAGCAGAGGTCAAACAACGTTTAACTGCTTTATTAAGTAAAGGTCAGTAATGACCTTTTCTTTTTAAATATAAAGTTAGTGTTTTCTAACTAAAGTCATAATATGAAGGTAGGAAGTGGCTTATATGTCTAAAAAAATATTGGTGATTCAAGGGAATCCGGTCGCTGGCAGTTATGGTGAAGCGCTGGCTCAATCCTATGTAAAAGGAGCGAAGGCTGCAGGAGCAGAGGTTCGTTTGTTGCAGCTATCCGCGTTGGACTTTAATCCAAATCTATTAGGTGGATATCGTAATAAATTGCCGTTGGAACCTGATTTGATCCAAGCACAGGAGTCGATTAAATGGGCAGAACATCTCGTTTTTGTCTTTCCAATCTGGTGGGGCAGCTTGCCTGCATTAATGAAAGGATTCATTGACCGTACCTTTATGCCGGGGTTTGCGTTTAAGTATCAAAAAGGAAAACCCCTGCCTGACAAGCTTCTAAAAGGAAGAACAGCCCGCCTCATTACAACGATGGACGGTCCGCACTGGTACTATCGATTTTTCCAGGGACAGCCTGGGCATCGGATGATGAAGGATTCCACACTACATTTATGCGGTGTCAAGCCAGTGCGTTCTACGACCATTGATCTTATGAATAAGAGGACAGAGCAACAGCGTAACGAATGGCTGAGCAAGGTTGAGCAGCTAGGACGAAGCATGAGCTAGGTTTTCGCCATCTCAATAGCAAACACGCTGATCCATTAACATATAGAGGACATTCGGAAAATTACATTCTAAGAGGATAGAAATGAGGCACAGAAAAATGGAACCAATCATAAATCATGAATGGGATCTAGATGAAAAAGAAGCGGTGAAATTACAGCAGGAGTTATCTTTAAAAGTTACAAAAGAAGATCGATTCCCTGAAATTCAATATGTTGCTGGGGTAGACGTGGCATACAGTGAACAAAGTGATCTCTTAGTTGCGGCCATCGTGATTTTAGATGCTAGCTCATTACAAGTAGTGGAATCCATAGTGGTTGAAGATGCTGTCCATTTTCCCTACATCCCCGGATTGTTTTCATTCAGGGAGCTGCCGCCTATAGTAAAAGCATTGAAGCAAATCAAGACCTCTCCCCAGCTGGTGGTCTGCGATGGACAAGGAATTGCCCATCCTAGACGATTCGGATTAGCCAGTCATTTAGGTGTTATATTTGATATTCCTACAATTGGATGTGGTAAAACGAGGCTATGGGGTGAATTCGAAGAGCCATCTCGAGAACGAGGGGCATGTTCGTTATTAATGGATCATGAGGAGATTATCGGCGGGGCGTTAAGAACCCAGGACAACATTAAACCTTTGTTTGTATCTGTAGGGCATCGTATTTCATTAGAAACGGCCTGCAACTGGATATTAAAGCTTTGTCCACAATATCGCTTACCTGAGACCACTCGACAAGCTGATCAGCTTGTGAGAAAAGCTTTATCACAAATAAACCAGGGGAGTATCTGATCATAATCGCTCTACATAAGGAAAAACACCACAGTGGAGCAACTAGCTCGCATTGTGGTGTTTGGAATAGCTCATGTTTTGCAATCAACGTTATATAAATATCGATGCAACGATTAAAATAAATCCGATCGCTAGACCGGCAGGGCCCCAAGAATGCATAGGGATAATAACTCCGACACAATGAACACAAAAGCCATCGGCAGCCGGGAATCTATGGAGTCAAGCCCAAGAGCGGATACTAAACTGCCGACAATAACAAATTTTCACGTCCAACATATGTATTTATCGGTTAAAAGAGAGATTTAGTTTACAATATGACCCATTCAATGGGGAATTTACAAGGTGTAAAACTGGAAAATAAAAAAAGCCGTTTCTCCACCTTTTCGTAGTCCCAGCACAAGCTGGACTGAAGGAGGAAAAATCGGCTTTTTTAATAATCGGATTGAAGTCCTGTGCCTATTCGGCTGCTGCTTTCGCTTGCTCCGCTACGAAAACAACAGGCTTCATAATCCGGCTCAGCATATCCTGCTTTGGACGATTCCAGGTAACCCAGTCATCCAGCAGCAGACCGCCTGTGTCGCCGCTATTCGGATTCAGGGACCAATACGTAAAGTACAGGTTGTTGGCACCAATATAGTCTACGAGTGCATTTTGCCATTTACCCTCAGGGGAAGACGAATCGACATTGCGACCGCCGAATTCACCAACCAGCACTGGAGCTATGTTTTGCTTACTGATGTAGCCCCAGGTTTGATCCCAGATTGCTGGCAGGTTGGACGGGAAGGTCGAGTCGTTGAACCATGGCTGCGAAGACACACCAGGACCATAGTCATGTGGTGAATATACGACACGGTTCGGCACGTCCAGTACGATAATTAGCCACACCTGTCAGGTTGCCGCCCCACCAATATTGGCTGTTGTTGCCTTGTACATTATGGTCCACACCTTCTACGAGAATCAGCCAATTTGGATTCACGGACAGAATGGCATTCCCTGCACGCTGCGCCGCGAGACGCCAGTCTGTGGAGACATCGCCTGTTCCCCAGCTTGCCTGACCGTGTGGCTCGTTGTGTAAATCTGCACCGATGACGGTAGGATTGTTTTTATAACGTTCAGCTAACATCTTCCAGTCGCTGATCCAGCGGGACTCAGGATACTGAGAGGTATACCATAGCTCGGATTGTCCACCTGAGCCTGGGCGGTGACGGTCAAGGATAATCTGAATACCGCGTTGTCCAGCTTTTTCGATCAGCTTGTCCATAATTTGAATCGGAGTCAATCCGACCAGATCAGGATTTTTGTAGTAATCAATACTGTCAGCACGGGAGCTGGAATCAAATAACTGATTGCTGTAAGGCAGACGGATGAGATTATAGCCTTCCTTTTTCACCTGATCCAGCATGTCGTCCATTGAGCGGCTCCACAGTCCATGCAAGGTGTAATTAGGGGTTTCCAGACCGAACCAGTTCAGACCGTTAAATGCGGCCTCTTTCCCGGATTCATCTACAATCTTGTTTCCTTGGGTGTGATAATATCCTTTCACGCTGGCTGCATCTGCCGAAGGTGGAGTGTACCCATACAGTGTGAGGCCCATGACGAGGGAGGCAATGACGAAAAATGTTTTTTTGAACCCTTTTTTCTTCATGATTCTTGCTTCCTCCTTTATATAAATGATATTGTAACCGATTACATTTTCATTTTATGTTCAAATCTTCCATCAGACAAGTTCATAAAATTTGTATATTTTTAAGATTTTGTTCGAAATTATTAGATTTGCAACAAGGTATATTTAGGTTAGGAGTCCAGCATTTATGGGGTAGGGGTATGGGGTGAAGGCACGTTTCAACTCATATTTATTATATTTTCCTCCTGTAAAAGAAGGTATATAATAAAGGAAATTCACATTACATACAGGTTGCAGAGTACAGATATAGTGAAAATGAGCACATGCCTAATACGCAAATATAGAAAGGGGGGGAATCATGGTAACAACGATGAAAGAAGTCGCAGAACGTGCAGGGGTGTCGAAGAGCACAGTTTCGCAGTTTCTGAATAAAAGATACAACTATATGAGTGAAAGCACCAAGAAGAAGATTGAGCAAGCGATTGAGGAGCTCAGTTATATTCCCAATGAGGTGGCGCGCAGTCTCAAGCAAAAGAAGACTTTTATTGTGGGGGTTATTTCTTCAACTATTTTGTCGAGATTTACAACAGAGATTGTGCGCGCGATTGAAGATGAATGCCAACTGGAAAATGTCCAGGTCATTGTCTGCAATACCGATGATAATTCCCTCAAAGAGAAAAAGTACGTCCAGTCGATGATTGCTCGGCAAGTGGATGGACTTATTATTTTTCCTACAGAAGAGAACAAAAAATTATATGTTTCCCTTGTCAAAAGTGGCTATCCGTTCGTGTTTGTGGACCGAAAAATCGATGAAATCAGCGTAGACACGGTGCTGTTGAATAATGAAAAAGCTAGCGAGCTTGCGATTGAAGCGCTGATTGAGCATGGTCACAAAAACATTGGCATCATCACGTTCCCTCTAGGCAAAAAAGCGATTACTACACGAAGTGAGCGGCTGTCCGGCTATAGGAATACACTCGGCAAATATGATATATCCGTGCATGAAAACTATATCAAAAGCGGCAGGCTGGATGAAATGCCTGATCTTATTAGACAACTATTTCATATGGAGAACCCGCCTACCGCAATCCTTGCTACGAATGACATGATTTTGGAGCAGGTGCTGATCTATGCCAAAAATAATCATCTGACCATACCCAACGATTTTTCCTTGATTGGGATAGATGATGTATCCTTTGCATCTTTTTATAATCCGCCGATCACTACCGTTTCCCAGCCGAGTTTTGAAATGGGGAAAAGAAGTGCGAGGCTACTGCTCGATAAAATCGATCAAAAAGAGCAGGAGCAGCCTTCAGAAATCATCCGTTTGAATCCGGTCATTAACCACAGAGAATCTGTCCAAAAGTTAAACTGAATAGTTGGAATAAGTATTTTTTCTTTTTGAAAACGTTTTTATGGATTCTATTGTAAAAAGAAAATAAAGAGCTATAATGATCTTATGATTCGAGTCATGAATACCCTTTCATGTATGTATGTTGCTGAGTGTAGTGATGACTGTAACTTAAAAGAGGGGAGGAGTGAACCCTAAACGGAAATTTATGATTTAACTTGTACTAAAATTCACAAAAGGCAGTTCTACTTCTTTTTACATTCCCGGAAGGGAAATTTTTTTCAAGCATTACTAAATCGATTTAGTAAGAATGAAAAATATGATAAAAGAAGGTCGGAGATCACTATGGAAATGTTTATGAGCATTATCAGGGAGCCATCCATCATTATTGCGATTGTGACATTACTCGGTCTCGTATTCCAGAGGAAGAAAGTATCCGAGATCATAACGGGAACCACCCTTTCTTTCATGGGCTTCACCATGATCAAGGTCGGCGGCGGAATTTTAGGAGGCGTGCTCACAAACTTCAGCCAAATATTTTCTTTTGCGTTCAACCTTAAAGGTGTCGTACCAAGTAATGAAGCTATCATGGCACTGACCATTGATCAGATCGGGGCGGATGCTGCACTCATTTTACTCTTTTCCATGATCCTTAACATCGTGCTTGCGCGCCTGACCAAGTTCAAGTACATTTATTTGTCTCTTCACTTGATTCTGTTCATGAGCTTTGCCGCTACAGCCGTTATGAAAGGTCTGGGTCTCAGTTCGCTGACTACAATCATCGTTGGTTCTTTGGTCATTGGGAGCTACATGGCGGTGTTTCCTTACCTGCTCCGGAATGCCAGCAAAAATATTATTAAATCGGATGAATATACAATTGCTCATGCTTCCATGACTTCTTACATTCTCGGTACCTATCTAGGAAAAGTTTTGGGCAATCGTGAACATGACACCGAAAATGTAAAAATAAATGACCGCATCAGTTTTTTGCGTGATCCCAATGTGGCAACAACCTTGACGATGCTGGTGCTTTTGTTGGTATCTGGACTGGTTGCTGGTTCTGAATATGTCAGCAAATTATCTAACGGCAAAGAATACCTCGTCTTTATCCTCGAACAATCAGCCACTTTTGCTGCTGGCTTGTATATCGCAAAAGCAGGTGTTAAGCTGTTCACGACTGAAATTGTACCCGCTTTCAAGGGGTTCTCCCAAGTGTTCGCACCTGGAGCAGTTCCTGGGGTGGATGTTCTGGTACTGTTCGACAAATCACCCAATTCCGCGTTGGTAGGCTTCTTGGTCAGCTTTTTCACAGGTGTGGCCTGCGTTTTTGTTTTCCCGCTTATCGGACTGCCTGTTATTGTACCGGGGATCATGGCCTGTTTTCTCGCTGGCGGTGCAGCCGCGATATTTGGCAATTCCAGCGGTGGTTTTAGAGGGGCAGTCATTTCCAGTTGTCTTAATGGATTCTTGCTCTGTCTGCTGCCGGCTCTCACCTTGCCGTTCTTTTCTTTTTTGGGTGCCGACGGAGTGACATTCGCCGATCCCGACTTTACAACCCTATCCGGATTACTTTGGCTTATTTTCCGCTGGTTTTAAACTAAATCGATTTATGAATCTTTAAAATAACTCATCTAAATAAATTGGGTTCTAAATAAGGAGGAATGATTCATGTTTTTTAATGACCAAGATATTCAAATGGATACAGTAGACAGTAATACGACCCGGAAAGTGCTGGCCCACAGTGACCAGCTTATGTATGTCAAAGTGATGTTTGCTAAAGCCCAAACTGGGGAGATCCTGTTGCATAAGCATGCCCATGAACAAGTCACTTATGTTTTGAAGGGAAGCTTTAAGTTCATGATCGATAATGGGCAAACCAAGGAAGTGCAGACTGTTAAAGAAGGAGACAGCATCCATTTTCCATCCGACACTCTTCATGGCTGTATCCCGCTGGAGGATGACGGAATTTTGCTAGATGCATTTACACCAGCACGTGCCGATTTTCTATAAATTTTCTTACTAAAATAGATATTATCGAGCATGCCGAATATAAAAAAACTGTACCAACGCAGGTTTTCAGTTGTTAATCTGCACCAGTGAGCCTGAGGCGGAGCCTTGGGTTCTTTTTTGTTCGTATTATTGGCTGCAGCTCCAATACACTTCATAATGATCTTTTTTAGTAGAAGACCTGCAAGTATGTTATATTTAACAAACGGCAATCGTGATAAACAGCAGTGTAGTGATTTTTAGAAAAGGATGAGATTATTTTGGAAAACAACGAAACTCAGCAGGAATTTGCAGAAGTATATGAGCAGCTTAAGGTGGCTGCAAACCGAACCTCCGATTGGAAAGCGCGTCTAGCTGCGGTGAATGATCTGGGTGCATGGAAGAACCAGCAGACGATTGACTTGCTGACGCACCGAATGAATAATGATATGGTATATGCTGTTCAGGAAGCCGCTTACCACAAGCTTCAGGAATGGGGAGAAAACGTACAGCCGCCTGTGCGCAAAGAGGGTGAGCTTGTTAAGGGGTTGACGAAGATTCTGGTGCGGATTAAAAAAAGCCTGCCAGCCGACCATACCTATAACGATTTTCGCGAGAAGCTGCATAAGATGAGAGTTGATATTTATGACGCATATGAAGGCGACAAGGGTGCTGAATTTGATCAGTGGCTGGAGCAAAAATGGGCTTCGTTATCCACAAGATAATGTCTGAACCCTGTCATTGAATGTAATGCTGAGAATTATTATTGGTTATGCAAACGAAGTCTTAACAAGGATAAGGTGTTATCTTTGTTAAGGCTTTTTTAATATACATCGTTATTACGTGTTATTATCAAACGTAGTGATTCCAAAGAGTGCTGGTCGTTTTCATTAATCTCTGCTAAAAAGATGCCAACAAAGGGGAACGATGCGCTAGAATAGAAAATAGAAAGCGCTATCATTATCAACTTTTCTGCAATGATTCAGGGGGAGAAGGCTTATGCGTTCAAGGTTCCAACCATTAAACACATTGCGTAATCAGATTTTTATCGGCTTTATATTGGTGATGCTCATTATGATGAGTGTGGCGGGGGCGTTCATTTACCTCAATGTCTCTGACCTGTTAAAAGACAGCGCCGAGCGGCATATTGGTCAGACCGCAGTACAAGCAAGTGGCAGACTGGATGCATTAATCGGCCAGATGGACAGCCTGACAGAACAAGTGGCGAATCATCCATCTGTTCAGCATATTTTGCTGGAAGAGCGCAATGGAGGCAAGGTGACTTTCGGACAGCGTCAATCGCTACTGCAAGTGATGCATAGCTATCAGGCTTATATGCCGAGCGTCGGCTCGCTGGAGCTGTATACCGCCGAAGGGAAGATGTTGTTTCCAATTAGAGAAGGCAGTCTGGAGGACCGTATCGGACAGGCGGACATTCGGGAAGCAAATGAGATGAAAGGCAGGCTGGTCTGGATCGGCATAGATCCTGAAAACCCCCAGTCGCTGCTGGCGATTCGGCAGGTGAGCCTGGTGGATCGCTGGTTTTCACGCGGAGGATATCTGATTACCCGCATGGACCGAAGTTATTTTGGGCTAAATGGTACGTCAGCGACCAATGAAGAAGCAAATGAAACCATGCTGCTTGTAGATCGTGGAGGCGAGCTGCTATCGGGTGAGCCTATGAATCAGACTAATTTGTTAGATGTATTGCACAGCAAGACACAGACGGTTCATATTGGAGAGCGCGAGTATGTGAAGGCAGTTCAGCAATCGGAACGGACCGGCTGGTCACTGCTGATTCTGATTCCGGTTAGCGTCGTCACAGACGGAATTACGGTTTTACGGACGACACTTATTATTTCGGCGTCTCTTGGTGCCGTATTGTTCCTGTTCATGTCTTTTATGCTGTCAACATTGATTACCAGACCGATAGGTCAATTGATTCAGGCCATGCGTCGTTCACGGGAAGGGGCATTGGCCCTGAATCCAGAACCGGCAGCAGCGGTTGAACTACGGGAATTAAATGCAGAGTACAACACGATGATTGTCGATATCAATGAATTGATCCATGTCATTTGCGAGAAGGAGGCTTTACAAAGTCAGACCGAGCTTAAAGCACTGCAAGCGCAGATCAACCCGCATTTTCTTTTTAATACGCTAGATGCATTCAATTGGTCGCTGCAAGAAAAAGGAGAGGAGGAGCTTGCCGGGCTGATGGTGTCCATGTCGCGGCTGTTTCGTTATGTGATCGAACCGGCTCACCATGACTCTTGGGTGACACTTGGGGAAGAAATAGCACAAGCCCGTCGTTATCTGGAACTGATGGAGATGCGTCTGGGCGAACGTCTGAGCTGGCAAATTCATATGCCACCAGGGGCAGCAAGAATTCCACTTCCTAAGCTGCTGATCCAGCCCATTCTAGAAAATGCAATTTTACACGGTGTCGAAAATCGCATCGGCAATGGCCGTGTTGAAATTCGAATCACTCCTTCGGCGAGGTTGGGTTGGACTAGGATCGAGGTTGTAGATAACGGACCTGGAATGACACAGGAGGAACTTGCAGCTGTGCGTACAGCGTTGATCGAGGGATCTGCCTGTCAGAGCAAGGGAACCGGTATGGGACTGGTTAATGTGCAGCGCAGGCTTGCTCTCTATTATGACAGTGCATCTTATCCAACGGACGGCGTGCTGATCTACAGTGCTGTGCAGGAAGGAACGGTGGTCGCTTTTGAAATTCCTGATGAATACGGGGGGCGGTAGGAATGAGTTTTTCATCCAAGACCATTGTTATTGTGGACGATGAACAAAGAACACGTCAGGGGATACATCAGACACTGGAGCAGTGGACCGCCGGGAAATACCGGATTATGACATCGGGGAATGGCCTGGAGGCATTACATATGCTGCAAGCGGAGAAGGTGCATCTGCTGATTACAGATGTCCGGTTGCCGGAATTCAGCGGGCTGGACTTAATCCGTTCTCTGGAACGGGATTCACATCGCCCGGCGATCATTGTGATCTCGGGATATGCGGAGTTTGATTATGTCCAGCAGGCGCTTCGTCTCGGAGCCGTTAATTATTTGCTCAAGCCGATTGATAAGCAGGAGCTGCTGAATGCGGTAAATGAAGCACTTCAACTGGAAGAGGAACGGCAGCGGTATAAGAAGCTGGACAAGCTGGCTGACCCTGTTCTGCTAGAGCTTGACCTCCAAGCGACTACGCTTAGCGATCCGGTACGGCGAGCCTTCACCTTTATGGCAGAGCATCTTCACGAACCCATTACGATGGCGCAGACTGCAGCGCATTCACACCTGAATGCCAGCTATTTTAGTGTTTTATTTAAGGAGCAAAGTGGTTTGTCCTTCAGCGAATATCTGCACAGGATACGGATACAACGGGCTAAGGAGCTGCTGCTGCATACCCAGTTGACGATTGCCCAAATCGGTGAGCGCTCAGGCTACCGGACAGATAAATATTTTATTAAAGTATTCAAAGCGACCGAGGGGGTAAGTCCCAGCCGCTATAGACAGCAGATGCGTAAAGGACCAGAGAATATCGACTGACATATAGGCTGCTCACAACCCAATAAAAGTGGAATTATACCCAATGAGCGTACCCTGTTGGAAGCAGAAATAGAGTGCTAAACTTACAAATGATAACGGTTACAAAAAATATAATTACAATAACGGAGGTCTAACGATGTCCAACGAGTATTCAGTTCGTAAGCGCTCACATCGAAAATGGGTTGCTGGGTTGACCCTGCTGCTGTCATTCATGCTAGTGCTGTCCGGTTGTGGTGTTGGTAAGGATGGGCAAGGCGGTTCCAGTGGAGCTGGGGGCAAGGTTACTCTCAAAATGATGCACTTATGGCCAGAGGGAAGCTCGGCACAGCAAAGCAAGCTTGTAACTCAGATTATAGATCAATACCAAAAGGATCATCCGAATGTCGTCATTCAGCAGGAAGTGCTGGAAAATGAACAATACAAAAACAAACTCAAAGTGCTGTCAGCTTCCAACGAATTGCCAGATATCGGCATCACTTGGGCCGCCGGTTTCATGGAGCCTTACGTTAAAGGTGGATTATTTACGCCGATGGATGACCTGCTGCAAGGTTCCAAGCTGAAGGACAAATTCGTACCGGGAACGACCGATGCCTATGCGCTGGATGGTAAAACGTATGCGCTTCCGATCGAATTGAACATAACACCCATTTATTACAATAAAGCCATATTCCAAAAATACAACTTGAAGGTACCTGCGACATTTGATGAATTTAAGCAGGTGGTGAAAACACTTGTAGATCATGGAGTTGCACCGATTGCATTGGGCAATAAAGACCGCTGGACGGGTTCGCTTTGGTACATGTATCTGGCAGACCGTATAGCAGGTAGCGAAACGCTGAAAAAAGCAATTGACGGCTCAGGATCATTCGATGACCCTGGTTTAATTCAGGCGGCCTCCGAAATTCAGACGCTGGTGGATATGAACGCCTTTAACAAAGGATTTAACGGCTTGTCCAATGATGAAGGAAAATCCGAGTTTATGAACGACAAAGCGGCGATGTATTTGATGGCTACTTGGGAGTTGCCGAATTTTACGACTAATCCCGAAATCCCGCAAGCGTTTAAAGATCAAGTCGGCTTCTTTAAATTCCCGATGGTTGCAGGCGGCAAGGGCAACGAGAACAGTTGGGTAGGAGGTCCGGGAGTAGGTTTGTTCGTTTCGGAAAATTCCAAAGTAAAAGAAGAAGCCAAAGCGTTCGTGGAATACTTCGTAGAAAAATGGGGAGAGCAATCGGTCACACAGGCGGGCGTTATTCCAGCGACGAAAGTGGACACCTCCAAAGAAAAATTGCCCAAGCTGTATGTCGATCTCCTGAATGGGCTGAACCAAGCCAGCAACATTACATTGTTCGCTGATGTACAAATGAAGCCGAATGCAGCGCAGGTACATTTGAATATGATTCAGGCGTTGTTTGGTAAAGCGGTGACACCGCAACAATTTGCCGACCAGCATAAGGCTGCCATCGAGAAAGGAAATTGAAATTGACCACCTAAGGAGGTCTGACCGTGGAAAAGGTCATGTCCAATAAGCTCGTCATTGCTCTCTATGTGTTGCCTTCCCTGCTGCTGTTATTTGCCGTGATTTATGTGCCCATCGTACTGACCGGCTATTACGGCCTGAATCAGTGGAATGGAATCGGCCCTATGACTTTCGTAGGGCTGGATAACTATCAACATTTGTTCACAGACGCGGCATTCTGGCAAAGTGCTTGGCATTCGCTGCTGCTGGCCTTGTTTTCAGGCATCAGTCTGATCGGTTATCTGGTCGTTGCGATGATTCTGTCAGGAAAAATCAAGGGAGCGAATCTGCTGCGGAAAATTTATTTAATTCCCATGCTGCTGTCCTCTGTAGCAATCGCTCAATTGTGGCTCAAAATGTATCACCCGACCAACGGAGTGCTGAATTCTCTGCTGGCATCGGTCGGAGTTCACAATCCGCCCGAGTGGTTGGCTAATCCGTCTCTGGTGCTGCTTGCCTTATTCATTCCGATTATTTGGCAATATGCAGGCTTTTATATCCTGATCTATTATGCCGGGCTGAAAAACATTCCCGAAACGCTGATGGAAGCTGCACGGATCGACGGAGCCAGTGCCTGGCAGATTGCGACTCGTATCAAATTGCCTCTGCTGCGCGAGGTAATTAACGTGACGATCATATTGTCCATTGTCGGCTCGCTCAAATATTTTGACCTGATCTACGTCATGACGGACGGTGGGCCAAACGGAGCCAGTGAAGTGATGGCTTCGTACATGTACCACCAGGCGTTCCGCAGCTTCGATTTCGGATATGGCAGCGCTACAGCCTTTGCCCTGCTGCTCATCTGCCTGATTGCTACGTGGGTGATTCGTAAGGTGACCGCTACTAGTGATACCATCCAGTATTCATAGGACATTCATGAAATTAGATCATGGGTAACAAAGGACAGGAAGAGGGAGGAACGGATATGAAAACCCAGGCAGCCGCCAACTATCCGCTTGGAGTCGCTACCCGCGGCAAACTGTTAACTCGGGTCGGTTATGCCGCTTTGTATATACTGTTGATCATCTTGGCGGTGACGCAGCTTTTACCATTGGTATGGCTGATGCTTTTCTCGCTTAAAAATAATCAGGAAGTGTTTAACCTTCCACCGTTCGCGTTCCCGTCTCAGCCGCATTGGGAAAACTATATGAATGTGTGGACCAGTGGCAATATCGGGCGGTATTTCTTCAATAGTGTATGGATTACGGTTATATCCGTGGCGCTGACCGTGCTGCTCGCCAGTTTTGTAACGTTTGCCATTACACGGATGCGTTGGAAAGGAAGCCAACTGGTCCTCGGGCTCTTTATGGTCGGACTCATGATTCCGGTCCATTCCACCTTGATCCCGTTGTTCAGTATGTTTCTCAAACTGCATCTAACAGATACTTCAGTATCCATCATCCTGTCGTATGTCGCTTTTAATCTGCCAACAACGATGATGATCTTGCTGGGATTTTATTACGCCCTGCCCCGTGAAGTGGAAGAAGCGGCCGTTATGGACGGCTGCTCCGTCAACCGGATGTTCTTCCGGATTGTGCTGCCCATGACCACCCCCGTCATGGCAACGACGTCTATTATTAATATGATCTACAACTGGAATGAGTTTATTTTCGTGAATACGTTCATCAGCTCCGACGAAAATAAAACACTGACCGTCGGCGTTCAGAACTTTATCGGACAATATACGACCGATTGGGGAGCGATCGGAGCCACGTTGATGATCAGCATTTTGCCCATTTTGCTCGTGTTCCTCATTATGAGTGACCGGATTGTGGAAGGAATCGCAGCCGGGTCGGTTAAAGGGTAAAGCAAATTCCCCTGATTAGAAGAGCGCCCCCTAGTGTAGACATTGGAACAAGCCTCTTGGTTTGTCCGGTGAATGCTAGGGGGCATTTTTTTGTGAGTTTAGTTTGTGGCGGTTGGAGGGCTAGTTATTAGTTGCTGATCTTGAACAAAATAAAGGCTTATTCCTCCTAATAATATTAAGTGGAATAAGCCTTTAAGAATTTATTAAGTATTACTGGGTATCAAATGAAATTGATCAATGTGTCCCCTTTTTAATAAGTCATTTCCAGTTACTTCGAAAGCTTCTGTAACATAAGGATTATATGAATTTTCCCCTTCATGAGTTGAGTTTGTTATATGGTAACTCTTATGGAGAGAAAGGTGATTCGTTGCTTTATGTAGTGAGAAGTTGACCTATCTTTTAAAATATATTCTTTACTAAGAAAACTTTAGGGTTACATCATAAATTTAATTATTAGGAAATAGGTTATAGTTTAGAACAGGTCAATAATGGTAGTGTCTGACCATAATTAACCTGTTCGATGTTTATTTGGATGATGAAATTCAAACATTTAATGTGCATACAATCAATTGAAGAAATCTTTATAGAGTTTTTACATGGGTTATAAGAGCTATTGGTTTAATGATATTTCGGCAGTAGGTTCCCAAAATAAGAGTACCAACCTAATGTTAATCAACTTTTAAGTCTAAGATGTATTTTACTCTTGCTTTAGTAGAATCACTTGTTTCCCTGACTTTATACTCTTTTTTATCAATCAGCTTTTTACAAATTTGAATATCTTGTAACAGTTGTTCAACGTCATTGTTATCTACATTCTCCTCAAATTTGGTATTTTTCAGAAAATAATCCAGTTTTAAATATATAAAATCAGCAATTTCGTTGTGTTTCAGGCTTTCTATCGCAATAGAAACAAAATATAATGTTTTAGTGAACAGACTACTGTTTACAAATGTCCAATCTTCTTCCAGAGTTTTCGCCGAAACCTGTGCTACACTTAAACCTTCTTCAATATATTCTTCGAAGTCTAGCACTACAGAATTCTTTATTGATTCATAACTTGTCAAGTTCATATTATCAGTCCTCATTTCATATTTTTAGAATAAACATTTAACTGAATATTTGGAAACTTCCGTCTGAATTCCATAATTAAGTTTGTACAACTTTGGCAGGCATCTAGTTCTGTAAATAAATCTACTTGACCCTTGACATTAGGGTCTTTTATCTGGGAAGCAATATCTTCAAGAATCTTAGCCTCTGTGTCATTGAGTCGTGGAAACTCATCATCAACATAGGTCTCGAATGTTTTCTCTGCTTTGGTATAACTAAAATCTCCAATATTACTCCCCACACTTTCAGAGGAATGAATCTGACTGTGTGCTTGAAAATCTTTTTTAATACCGGGAATGCTCGTATCTGCTACTGCTACATTTCCGCTACTTAATTTTCTCAGTTTCCTATCAAGTTTATCTCTCTGGGTTTTTGAGAGACTTTTGTATTCGTTCGAATTTCTTATTATTTCTATTTCTTCGTTAAGATCATTTCTTATATTTTGAGTTTTTTCATATAACCTATTGATTACCTCATTAGGTAATCTCTTTTCGCCTAACCTTTTAGAACTCTTACCCGTGTACTCTCCTGATTCTAACGCATCAATCTGTTTTTGTCTCTCAGGCGAAATTTTTGCACCAGAACCTTTAGAATGTGGGATATCATGACCAGAATCATGAAACCGATAATGATCTCCAACAGTTGCGAAGATGGGTGACCTTTTAGTAATACGAATATTCATCTTTCTAGCTACACTTTGCAAGTAACTACCTAAGGATTCAAAATTATTAGGGAAACGAATGGCATTCGTTTTGAATTTTCCATCTCCAGCCTTGGCAAGGGCAGATTCAGCTTTTGCTGTATCTCCGAATAATCCCGGCGCGCCACCTTTTCCAGTATTCTTTTCTCCAGTTTCCTTGGCCCCTTTAGATAAGGAGACTTCTTCTTTACCCAGCTTTCCAAGATTTTTAAATAACTTTGCGCCGCCTTTAAGAACTGTATAAATGTCTGCTGCACGTTCCGCGGCTTTTATACTATCATATCCTGCATCATAACTTTCCTGTTTGGTATCGGTATAGGGGTTGGGGAAGAAGTTATCTAATTTTTTTACGAAAGGTTCTGTGATGCCGTCCCATATAAAGTTAGCATCTTTTTTTACTTCTTTCCCAACGTCTTTAAATCCCTGTCCTACACTGGACGAATTTTTAACAACTTCCACATACTTGATACCTTTCTCAGCGCCCAGTTCTAAGCCATGCTGAATACCTTCGAAAGTTTCATTACGTCTCAAGATTCCTTCTGGCAAGATAAAACGAAAAGCAAGAGGAACTGTTACAAGATCCGCTATGTCGACAAACGAATTCCACATGCCTTTTGCAAACTCCAAACCCGCATCCCATTCTCCCTTGAGGGTGGCGCCTACGTTTTCCTTGGCGCGTGCTCCCATTACGCCCTGAATTCCCTTTTCAGCGACTTGCTTCTCAAAGTCAGACAAGATCGGTTCTGGGTAATATTGATGGAGGGAAGCTTTAAGCTGGATTTCCGAACTCACGCTGTTAACTTCCTGCTCCAAATCAAGCGTATCCGTTGTTGTATTCAAATGTAAGCCGTTGGTTCCTTGCAGAAGAATGCTACCTGCCGAAAGACTAAGACTACCTGCGGCTTGAATTTGTACACGTTGGGTGCTGTTCAGGCTGACACCGTTATGGGTATTCATGGAGATGTATAGTGATCCTTCCTGTGCACTCATCACCAGCTCGGAGTTCCCTAAGGAAATTTCTTTTCCTTGGGGATTTGCAAAGGATTTGATTCCGGGATCAGAAGTTTTACGCTGGTGGCGTTCTGCTGGTGATTCGATCACGGTACCTTGAGCTGCGTGAGATGAAGGGACAGCAACACTAGATGGTTTCGTTCGGACCGATTGTATAACCATCGCATCGTCCTCGTCAGCGCTTGGAAAATACAACTTCACCTGCGCACCCTTTTCCGGAATCAGATACCACACCTGATTCCCTTCTGCAGAATAGGGAAACCACTGGGCATCCTTAGGATTCTGCTGATCGTCCATATCCAAATGCAATCGAACCTGATTCCGGCTGACCTCCAGTATTTTTCCTTCAATAGCCGCGCCAATGATTGTTCGATTATAGATTTTGGGGACCTTCAAGCCCCCAGTCAGGGCGCATTCATACGACCAAGTCATCAAGCCACGAATCAATTGACCCTCACGTTTGGTGATGACGTAAGTTTCGTGATTGCGTTCAACTTCATCTCCTAATTGCAGCATTTGATCCCACTCAAAGGTATAACGGGTGTAATCTCCGATGTTGGCAGATCTCCAGCCGTTCGCCTCCTGATCCAGATAGGGAGCAATCTTGCGTTGTAACGAAAAAGGAACCTCTTTCAAATGAATATGCTGCCTGGCTTGCGGGATTCCGATCCAAATTTGTGCATGGTGTGAAACGATATTGGGGACGAGCAGGGCTCCCACATGTGAAGCCAACCGTTTTAAAAAAGTCCAATCCGTCTCCTGATACTGCATGATAAACTGGCCTGTCGCTTTTTTCTCAAAAGCTTCATCAATCTTATCTGAACCTTTATAATCGGCCAGCACTGCATCTACAATCTCCACAAATTTTTGATTGATATGTTGAAAGGAACGATTTTTGAGCTGCGTATCCAATTTGAAGCTGTGAGAAATGACGTCGAGAGTTACCACGATTTCCTGGTGCGTGTGCTCCACATCTACGCAGTATAGTTGTCCTATGAATAATGGATGCTTCTGATCTTTGGCATCGGAATACCATAGCTCAACTGCGTCGTCGCTGCTCGCTTTGGCAATGATCGTGTCTGCCCGGTTGCCTTCCAAGACGCCCGTGATCTTCAGTCTGGCATGTTCTCCGAGCTCGTGACTCATATGGACATTACGAAGACGCAGCTTGCCATAGGGCCAGGTAACATGTAGATGCTGATAGGTAAAACGGTCTTTTGCTACGATGTTCATTCCTGAATCTCCTTGCTTGATAAAGTCAACTGTCTTGCCCGTCATCGATGATCGAGATGATGCCCCCACCACTAGGTCCTATCGCAGAAGAGAGGGTACCATCATCACTGGGGTCTATCATGAAATTGAACGTATTAGTCAGAACATCTTGGCAGCTACACATTAAGGTCGAATTGTTGAGTAGGGCGGGTGCCCCCTCGATCAATACGTCTTCTTTCCCACCGGTCCACTTGGACCCAAACGCAATCTCAGGTTCGCAAGGAAGACCATGCTTCAATTTACACAGACCAAAAGCATTGATTTTGCTAATATTGGCTCCACAAATGGCATCGTCCACGTTCAGAACGGGTTTATCTTTAATGAAGACACCATGGCTGTACATCATATTAAGCACACCAGGGTCTGTACCTTGACTGCACTGTAGCTTGGCTCCTCTCACCACATAGGAATGTTCTCCGCTGAGTGCACCTTGGGCCAAAGCTTTAATAAGTATAGGTAAAAACATATAAGTACCTCCTTGGATAAAAGGTATAGATTCAAGAAAGCTCCGACCATGTCGCAGTATGCAGCATGGCATAGGTTAACGGAACCCAGAGGGGACCATCCTCCAGCTTAAATTGGCAACTCCCGATCATAGCCTTGCCACGCCAGGAACGCACAAAGACAATCTGATAATAGGGAGAGGGGGAAACTAGAAAAATAGCTTCATAGCAGCCAATGATGGTATCTTGAATAGAAAGAATCTTTTCATCTACAAGCTTCATACTTGGTTGTGCGCGACTGGTTTGCTCAATCATCTGTTGTTGATAGACTTCTATTTGCGTAGGGTCCAGTTCTTGCCCGCTTTGGTGCAGACCGAACAGGATTCCGCCCAGCTTGTCCTGAACGACGAAGCTTCTCGATGGATCTACTGTCTGTCCAGTTCGAACTTCTGGAGCAAGAGAGTCAGGCAGGGAAATGGTGACTTGATTTTCAAAGACAGGAAGGGTTTGAAACCGAATTTCCTGATCATTCGTCAGCGTTAGTGAGCCTTTTAAAATTCCCTCTATCGCTTCTTCAATAGATATCATCATCCAGCTTTCATCGTTTTCCGCTGTACTTAATTGCTCTTTCAATATTTGCTGATGATGCAGTTTTAAAAAAAATTCATCCCAATGCTCCGTCAAGATTGAACCTCCTTATAAGAGTTCTAGCTTCTGTAGCCGAAAACCACTCAAACTCCGCCGAAGCAAGCTTTCAGCAGCCTCTAAGCTAACGATGAAATAAGGTTCCCTCACATTGGACAATCGGAAAAAATGGTGTCCATTCACCTTATGGCTATCTAGAACAAGTCGTTTTAGAGTTTGGTCGTGCGCATAAAATTCAGTCTGCTCTGAAATGCCATCCACAGAGGGGACGGAACAAATCCAATATAATTCCTGACGGCTAGGTTCCCGGTTCACGATATACACCTGCTTAAAACGAGCTTGTGTATTGTATAATTCTAGAATCCGTTTCATAGGATCGGAAAATAGCGGTTGTGAGGTTAAAAATGGTAGCCAGTCCGTATACTCCGCATCTTCTGTCGCATGAACATCTAAAACCTGAGCCGGAGGCATGCCAACAAATGGCGTTTTAAAAAGATTTAAATTCATCGGTTCAATGTTTCGGGATATACGATGATCATCGACCAGCACATAATAATGGCGCATACACATTCCTCCTTACTCCGTCCACACAATAGATTGAAGCTGTGCTTCGCTTAGTTTCCAATGCTGGTAGTACTTTTGCGGGACGAGGGTTCCTTGCATCGAAGCCCCCTCAAAATACGCATGTTCAAACGAATGTACATCCGTAAAATCTGCCCCATCCAGGATGGCATGTTCAAAATGAAGGCCACATAGACCTGGCACCCGAACTCCATGTTCTCGATAAGGTTGTCCGCTGGCATTACTGAAGTTAGCATCTCTCAAATCGCTATATCTAAAATCCGCGTCGGTCAGTAAGCATCCCTGAAAGCTAGCTCCTTCTATATTTGCTCCTTGCCAGCTGCTCCCGATTAATATACAGGTATGGAACTGGCTTTCCCGTAAGTCACTAAGGCTAAAATCGTTATAACGCAAATCTTTTTGCATCAGCTGAAGATGGGGAAGAGAGAGCCGCTTTAGATTTTCGTAAACAAAGGGTTCTTCTTCACTGGAGTGAATCAATTGCTCTCTCACATGATCTGCAAGAAGTGCTTCCTGATCTTCGACGTATAGATTCTCGCTGATATCCTTGTATTCGCCCGTTCGGATGACTACACGATCAGCTTTATGAATAGCGAGATACTCAGGCATTTGAACCACTTCTGCCATGCCTAAGCGCAGGAGGGAGTTCACAAACTGGTGAAACAAAGGAGCGGATTCCAACATCAATCGTTCAACGTCCACTGAAGTGATTGTCCCCATATATATTTTTCGTTCCTGCTCCAAGGCTTCCAACATGGTACTCATCGGTCCATAAGCCCATGATGCGTCATAGGTTAACTTGCAATCGGAATCATCTTCGTACCATTCAGCAGAATAAGCTTCGACCATATACAGGTAGGATTGCTCCAGCATCTGAGTGCGTAAGAACGAATAGTGAATATATCCAATGGGTTCTTTTTGACCTTGTTGCTGCATGTTCAAAATGTGTATACACAAATCCCTGAACGATTCTTTGAAGTCGGAGATCAATTGAGCTTGGTAGCGGTGAAATATGGCTTCCAGCCTGTCCAACTGAATGTCCAGCAAAGGTGTAAAATGATGCTCTTTAAAATGGTGTAATGCCGCTTGTTTATTCATCTGCTAGTTCTCACCTTCCGTTAGTTCATCTTAATTTCCGTGCCAGAGAAGGTGGTTTTGTCATCCAACGTGATCGTGTTGCCTTTACCAGACAGCTCAATTTTTCCGGCGGAAAGCTGGATGTTACCGGAACTCATAACAATATCCGAAGCCGCGCTAATACTCACATTTTTTCCGCTTACAATATCAATGCCTGTTTTATCGTTAATGACAATGGACATGCCATTGCCAGAAATAACGATTTGATCTGGGGCGAGCATGATTTCTTTGCCGTATTTGGTTCGCAGCGTCTTAATGGCAGGATCAGCCATTCGATCTGGCGCAGGAGCTGCCGCAGACAGTGCCGAAGAAGACTTTGATCCAGCAGACGAAACAGAGGCTGGGCCATGTCCAGAAGCAGCAGTAGATTTTCCCCCGGAAGGTTGTGGTTCTCTTTTAACCGAGCTGATCGCGTACCCTTCTTCTTCCTTATAACTGGGGAAATAGATGCGGATGCTGTCCCCCTCCTCAGGCATACAATACCAGCCCGTGTTATCCGCAGAGGCATAAATGGTAGAGTAGGGAAACCAGTAATCCGTGTTTGGATCTTGCTGATCGTCCATATCGAGCTGGGCACGTACTTTGTCCCGACGAACGCTCAGTACCTTGCCTTGAATAGAAGCGCCGATAATGGAGCGATTGTAGTCTTTAATCGGACGTAAGCCGCTTCGTGGTGACAGCTTGGCGGTATGGGTCAGTACTCCGTCCTTCATCTCTGTTAGCACTTCAGCTACGATCAGCTTATGACCTTGAAAGGTCACTTCGTAGCCAGGCTCCAGCAATTTCTCCGTCTCGACCTCATATTGGATAAAATCCGCATCACGCACGCCAGGGATATGGTTCTCTGAGGCGGTTTGAAACTCCGCGACCCGTTTGGTGACTTTATAATTCGTAGATTTAATTTCTCCTTTACTGAGTCCCATAGGTAGGCCAAAATAAAACTTTGGCACTCCATAGCCCACTGCAGGAATGAGCGGAGAGTAGAAGTGGGAAGCCATCCGTTTCAGAAATTGCCAATCGGTTTCATCATATTGCATGATAAAGGTACCAATGGGCTTCTTATGGGACACAACATCCATCGCTTCTGCTTTGGAGTAGTCCGATACAATACTTTCAATCAAACCCGTATAGGTGAGCTTGGGATTTTGGAAAGAGCGTTGATGGCGTTTAATATCTAACTCGTAGGTATGAGAGATGGCTTCGACGGTTAGGTAATGGACCCCGTGAACGACTTTTTCCTCCACATCCAAGGCAATGCCTCGAAAAAGAGGCTGCCGATTGCCATTTTTGTCCGTAACAAAAGCTTTGACCTGGGTTTCTTCATCCGAAGCACGTACATACAGCTCTCGCTTTTTCTCTGAGATGATGCCTGTACAGATCATTCGGGCATGGTCATTGACTGTTTTCAAGATTTTAAGTTCATGAAGGCGGACGAACTCATAAGGCATGATTTCGATATGACCGTATGTCACGATATTTTCCATAGGTGTCTCCTTCTGTAGTTGTGTTTAAAAAGAGGAATTATAAATCCAGCATATGTATTTATCGGTTAAAAGAGAGAGTTAGTTTACAGAATGACCCATTCATTATGGTATTTACTATGTGTAAATCTGGAATTAGAAGATATGAGAGGGAAGTATAAGATGGAAAAAAGCATATAATAGGTGGTAAGAAGAGTACAAAGAGTTATCTATAAAAGATCAGCTTTTAATGAGAGAGGAGGGTTTAGGTTATGCCAAAAAACGATAATATGCTGGCCATTCTATGGATGCTGAATTCGGGTGTAAAAATGACGGCAAAACAAATATCCGAAAAGTTAGAAATAAATATAAGGACAGTTTATCGGTATATTGACGCTCTATGTGCCAGTGGAGTACCAATAATATCCGACACGGGTCATCATGGCGGGTATAGCTTGCTGAATAATTTTATTAGAGCACCCTTACTATTTGATATGGAGGAAAAAAAGGCACTCCTTCATGCTGCTGTTTTTGCAAAAGAAGCTGGATCTCCTTTAAGTGAGGCATTAAGCAGTGCGACCTCAAAATTGAAAATGTATTCGAATCAAGAGCAAGAAAGTATACTTAGCCGTCATTTAGCCGGATTTGAAGTGATAAATCGCATAGGAGATCCTTCTCTTCAGCCGATATTGGCAGAATTGGAGCAGGCTGTAGCCAACCAATTCTCTGTCGAAATGGATTATCGCACGAGCCATGAAGAACAACCCAAGAATAGAGTGATAGACCCCTATGGAATGGTTTACTGGAACAACAAATGGTATACTGTTGCATTTTGTCACCTAAGAAATGAGATCCGTAGCTTTCGGGCAGAACGGATTTTACAGATCAAACGCACTCCAAGCCTATTTAAGCGTCCTGAGGCTTTTTCGGCTCGTGAATTTTTTATGCAAAATCTGTTACCTAATTTAGTGGGCAAGGACGGTTTAATTTCTTTAATGATCGAAGGCAAGTCAGAGGCATTGGATGACTTATGTCTGCATTGGTTTTTGGGGCATCATCTGAAAGAACGAACCGCTAACCAAGCCATCTTTTTGCTTGAGGAAAAATCACTTCATACATATGTCCCTTATTTACTCCTACCCTATGGGAAATCCATTCAAGTCATCGAACCACAGAGCTTGAAGGAAAAACTAGTTGCTGTTGCGTCGGAGTTAGTAGAATATTATCAGCGCTAAAAGCTTCACTGACAGCAGATGTCAGTGAAGCTTTTTTATAATGGGGATAATCACGGGTTACCGAGGTTGGTATCACTTGATAAATTATAAAATAAGGAGAACCTGTGAATGAATAGTACGGTATATCTTTATGTATTTGACACTATGGCAGACTGGGAGGTCGGTTACTTAACTGCCGAACTGAACTCGGGGAGATATTATAAAAAGGGGCTGGTCCCATCCAAAATAGTTACCGTGGGAATGGAGAAGACTCCTGTCACTACCATGGGTGGATTGAAAATCCTGCCTGACATCAAACTGGATGAGTGCAGTATTGAAAGCACGGATTTATTGATTTTACCCGGTGGAAATACATGGACAGAAACCATTCACCAACCGATCTTAAAAAGCGCTGAGAGGTGTTTAGAAGAAGGTATATGGGTTGCAGCGATTTGTGGTGCTACCATGGGACTTGCCCAGGCAGGACTGCTGAATTTACGTTCGCATACAAGCAATGATCTGGGATACCTTAAAATGATCTGTCCCACCTATACGGGCGAAAAGTATTACAAAATGGAGTCTGCTGTAACGGATGGAAAACTAATCACTGCATCTGGAATGGCTCCGTTGGAATTCTCCGTACACGTGTTGAAAGCTCTGGGTGTGTTTTCTTCTAAAACATTAGAAGCCTGGTATAGTCTTAATAAGACACGTGCTTCCAAACATTACTATGAATTGATGGATTCCATCCAATGAAGGTATAAGCATAAAACTGAACTGTTACGATCATTTAAAGGAGGAGTTAAAATGACTGAAAGCAGAGAATATGTGGGAGTGTCAGGTAAATATACAAAGAAGGGAGTACCCAACGGCTTTACATCTATTACCCCGTTTATTACCGTGAAGAATCCTTCCGAAGCAATAGAGTTTTATAAAGCGGTTTTCAATGCGAGGGTTAAGGATATTACTGAATTTCCTGATGAGAATGGCAATAAAATCATTGTTCATGCGGAATTAGATTTTGGAAATGGTTTTTTGCAACTGGGAGCAGCGAATCCGACATATCAATTGGTCTTGCCGCCAGATGAAGGAAATGCGTGTTATTCTTTCGGAATTTACGTAATGAATGTGGATCAGGTCATTGAAAATGCGGTAGCAAGAGGAGCGAAAGTAAGGGAACCCGTTACAAACTTTGTTTCAGGTGATCGATTCGCAAGTATATTGGATCCCTGTGGAGTAAGATGGTCTATTATGACCAGGATCGAGGATTTGTCAGAAGAAGAAAGCAGTCGTAGGGTTGCTGAATGGGCCAAAAGCTTTAGTGAAAAATAGATGCGATCAGTTTTTTGGTAAAATGTATTAAAAGTGACTATCTGCTGAAATGATGTAATAGAAATTCGGATGCCAAATAGTTGGCGGAAAATATGGCATCATTATCATCACATTAGGTCGTGGAGTGCGTACGTTTTAGAATTGAGTGATGTTCATTGTTACTGCATTGCACAATGGCAAATAATTTGGAAGATGTATGGGAAGACAGTAAAGAGGGGCGGCGTGCCCCTCTTATTTTCGTAATGCTGAGCATTTTTATCTATTTACAGAAAGTGTAGCACTTCATTTTCACAATTGAACATCACAAAAAAACTTTTTTCTCATTCAATGATCTTGCTATATTCGATAAAAGCTGAACTGTATTTCTTATCTCATCTTCCCTAGTGTCCGGGTGAATTGCGCAGATTCTGAGAACCGTTTTTCCATTGAGTTGTGTCGTAAGCACTGTGGCGTACCCGTTCGTCACCATTTCTTGGGAGATCCTTTTATTGAGTGAATCTAATTCCTGGTCGGATAGCCCAGGTGGTGCATATCGAAAATTAACAATCGCTAATTGCGCGGGGCATACAATTTCCCAATGATTATGTTTTTTGATTTCATCTTCAGCCCATTCTGCGAGTTGAACTCCATGCTCTATGGCTTCACCGACAGCATCAGTCCCCAAAGCTTGCAGTGTCACCCATAGTTTCAAACTTCGAGCAGGCCGGGTTAACTCTGGACCCAAATCCCAATAATTAATATGTTCTTCATCAGTCTCGGCATCCTTCAAATATTCTGGGCGTGTGCTGAAGCAGTTTTTGAGTTGCTGCTTATCTTTGGCTAAAACCACGCTACAGGAATAGGTCTGCATTAGCCATTTGTGTGCATCCCAGGTGATACTATCTGAACGCGATATCCCGCTCAAAAGAGACTTATATTTCGAAGAAGCCAAAATCGACGCACCGTAAGCTCCATCCACGTGTAACCAAATACTATGTTTTTCACATAGGTCAGCAATTTTGTTTAGCGGGTCAATGCTTCCTGTATTGGTTGTGCCTGCCGTGGCAATGACCGCAAAAGGTTTCATGCCAGCCGCCTGATCATCCATTATTTTTTTCTCTAAGGCTGAAACATCCATACGAAAATTTTTATCACTTGGAACCTTCCTGATTTGATCACTACGGAATCCGAGGATGCGTAGCCCTTTGGCGACCGATGAATGAGTTTGATCTGAAACATAAGCAGTTCCAATGGCATATTCCTGCTCGGATAGCCTTGCATTGCGGGCAGCCGCTAACGCGGTCAAATTTGACAGCGATCCGCCCGACAGAAATAAACCCCCGGCAGTATCTGGATATCCTGCTTGGTCACACATCCACCGGATCACTTCTCCCTCTAAAAGGCTTGCGCTCGAACTCTGCATCCAGCTTCCGGCGTGGGTATTATAAGCACAGGTCATGATATCTCCTAACCAAGAGTAAACAGACACGGGGCTAGGAACCATTGCGAAAAAACGAGGGTGTTGCATGAAGGCTTGATGAGGATAGACGTTTTTCCTCATTTCATCGACAACCTCTTTTACGGGTCTTCCTTTTTTGGGAAAGCCAATTTCCCTTAAATGAGCTATTGTATCCTCATCTGCAATGTTGATTACTTTTTGAGATCGAATGTTATTGTTTTCTGCCATGTATGAATGTATGAACTCCTCAATAATCTCACCTAATTGCTGATTTGGTTCTTGATTCATCATAAGCATCTCCTTTGTTTAACTTCAACCAAAGTATAATATAACATCTGTTGTCATTTTGTGATATTTACCGATTTCATCATTACGTTTATTTTTAGGCACTTCGCTATACGTAAAGTAATTTTCAAGGGCAAAGATGGCTGTAAAATCGCCGTTCAGTGCAAATGCTGGAAACGTGATGTTGGGAACCGATATAGTACTCCGACTCAAACCTGGTAAGCAGGCAGATACATAGTTGCTGTGTTGATTGGATGGTAACGACGTAATTTTACAAGGCAGCAAGGAGGCGGGGGAGCTTGATATAGGAGGGGGAACCTTAGTTATCTGAAAAGTATTAAAAAAAGAATGTATAGTACTTGTAAGAAAAGTGTTTGAAAACGCTTTGCCAGATGTTGCAAATGAGCTGCTTGAAAATTTGAAAAATGACTCCAATTAGTGCTCCAAATTCTTAAGGATTTTTATATCCAATGATTAAACTGGGAGTAAAAAAATACTGGTGGCCCTTAAAGATGTGTTAGGAGCCACCAGTAAAAACTATTTATGATATTGTTACATAATAAGAGCCATCTTTCGATACAGACCTTAATCTTGACTAAGAATTATTGTCCAATTTGTTCTAAGATTTGTGTGTAAGCATTCCTATAATGATCAGGGTTAGGATCTTCTCCTATGATCTTGGGTACGTCAAAGTCAGACAGCAGGAAATGGTGTTTGGGTTGAACTTCATGCCTTGCTAAGCAACTCTTGCAACAGGACAAGGGACAGCCGTCAATTGCAATGATGTCACGTCCCGATTTTGCTGTTCTGACAAGGGGTTTGACATCGCCACCAACACCAGCTATACAGGACATTTCAGCGACTTTTTCTCGATCCATTTGTATAGCGATCATGTTAGCGGTTTGTGCTGCGGAGGAACATCCAGAACAAGAATAGACAAGAGGTAAATCAGTTCTTTTCATCTTTGTACACTTCCTTGTTTTTTCTTTGTGATCGATCACGGTATCTTTGGTTTCAGCTGAAATAAATTTAAAATTGTTTATATTTTAACTTAAATTTACAGTCTAAACCGTGATCGTGATCACGACATTATTTTTGTAAAATCTGCTATAGGGCTAACTGTGTGTATGTAAATCAGCTAGATCTCTAATTATTCATCCATCTCCCAACGAAAATATGTAGATAGGTTTTTGTATGCCTTATTAATATCATCATCTGTGCATTTATTAATGATACGGTTTAATGTTGCTTCAAGTGTATTTTCATTAAAGTCCTTTGCTATAAAATGACCATGCCCGATAATAATATCACCTTGATCTGCCATTCTATCTAACCTTTTAGGACTTATTAGTTCAAATGAAAACATGTCTGATGCTCCATTTATTTCACTGGGTCCGATATCTACATTATAAGTAATATAGAAATCGTCTATATCTTCACCCCAATCCTCATACATCTTTGTTAAAGCCTTTATTATAAGCATTTAATTATTCTCCTATTCTCCTATTCTCCTATTCTCCTATTCTTCAATATCAATATGAACATTACTTATCTGCTTTGGTGCCTATGCTTTACCAGCACTGTATTCTTCGAACACTTTCTCTTGTAAGTCAAACACGTTAAGATGTGGAGGGATCTCAAGTCATTGTTTTAGGGGAAAGATAGGAGCGTGTTCTATACAAAACAAAACAACTCTCGCAGTGACTTCTTTGGCGCTATGTTTTTATTTTGGTAGAGTGTAAATAACATCAAATGGGTTCTTATCTTCAAAAAAATCGGTGTAGAGCTTTGCAATTTCGTTTGAATTCAAATCCTTATTATATCGCAATAATCTCCCTAATTTCACCAATACGTCAGCTTCTTTTGAGGTTACTATTTTCTTTTGTACTATATTTTCTGTATTTTTTGGGCTTACCCATGTCCAATCATTCATAGCCGCTTCAGTAAATGGATATCCAAAAGATAACGAACTGACATGAGCGTATTCTGAACACAGAGGATGAACAATTAATAAAAAGGCTGCAATTATTCCTGAACGATATCTTATCCTTTGTGCATTTTGAACCTCTTGAGCAAATGATTCTAGGTAATGAGGGATTTCTCCCCAATTAGAGCGTCCCATTGAAACTAGTATTTCAACGGCAAATTTATTATTTAATTTATTGGCCAATTGTAAGAATATCTGATTGTTTGTAGAGCCAGAGGCGGTAAATGCACCTAAACATCTTGCAGCTTCCTTAACGTTAGTCGCACCTTCTGATATAAGTTTCACATATTCGTCCAGTATCGTATTGTCGCTAACGAATTCTGGAGATTCGACGATTGTTTCGATTAAAAGTGCCTTTGTACTCTGTTCTTTAACCAGAGGAATCATACTAACAAGTTGAGCAAAATAGTCACCCTCTAATTCTTCTAAATTGCAATCATTCTTTAATAACTTTAGAGCAGCTACTATAACACTATCATCTTTATTTAAAGTAGCATTTGTTATTAGTTGTATAATTTTTCCGACCACAGATTTCTTCCTTTCAGGATTAGATTAAAAGGCTCATCCTCCTCATTGTTTCAGAATAAACCATTATATGGTTCTTCTATTTAACATTTGAACTACTCACTCTTAATAGCTCTTCTCCCAGATCCAAAATACTCTTGGAAAAAGTTGAAATCAAACAACTTCCCAAGAGATTTCATGTGTTTAGACTCTACTTTTTTTAAATTTGCTTGCTCTATGCTACTGCTATTCATGAAATCAAAAGGAACTGTCTCCTCAATATTAAATGTTAATGTTATTTTAGGCTTACTTTCAGTAACAATCATTAATGCTACGTAGCAATCCTCTAGGAAAGATAACTTCCCCCCGCATTTACATACAATATCACCGCTATCAATTGTATAGGGCTTGGGGATCTCTCGTCGTTCACCTTTATCCTCAATCCTCTAATGTTCTCACCAGCTTGTTCATACTACCAAACGGCATTAGGGCCAAGAGGAAAGTAAAAAGAACAAGTCAATCATGGTAGTATCTGACCATAATCGACTCGTTCGACTTAATTCAAAAATGTTATTTAGGATACTCTGATTTTACTTTTATCATATAATAAACAGGAAAAAGTTACGTTTTATATCCGCTATCTTTAAAAATATCTTCTTCTAAATAAGGATAATTCAGTAGCTCTAGATTTTTTTAGTGATATACCTGGTTTGATTTTCATCTAGATTATTATTGATAAATAAACACTGTTCTTAGTGAATTTCCCTCCCTTAGCCGTTTGAGTCTGTGTATGTAAACTCTGATGGGGAGGGATGGAAAGTTATTGTTTTTTTGGAATGGAAATCCATGTATACTAATAAAACAAGTTGGAATGAGCTTTTGTAAGTTTATCGAGTGCTTGAATCAGTTAGTGTTAAGTTTGTTGGTAAGCATTTAAATTTACTTTAATAACTTTTTTCTGCTTGAATTTGTTCAAACCATTCCATTGAAATATCATCTGCAGTTTTAACCGGATGATTAGTGTGTACTAATTCATAGTTGTAATTAGCTGTTAACTTGTTTAATTTAACATCATAAATTATTTTCATTTCTGTAGGCATCTCACGTCCGTGTTTTTTGCATAAATGAAAAATTTCCTCAATATCATTGTTTATTATTTTTATAACTCCACGTTGTCTTTCTACAGATACGTCATATACAAAAACGTCTTTTTCTGCACTACTTAATGCATCATTAAGTTTATGTCTCTCAACAACTTTGTTATTTATACGATAAAAAAAGTCGCTAGAAATCATTCCCTCTTCATATGAGCAATAAATATATATTTTATCTGCTCTATCATTAACATATTCCAAACAAATGGAAACCATATCAGCTTGTAGCTCGCTAAAAAAATCTTCAAATATTTTGGTCATATAAATCTCTCCTAGTTTAGGATACTTCTCTCTGTGAATTTTCCATCTATCTCATATTGTACATTAAATTTAGAAGGTCTCAAACTATCTCCTTCATATTCGATATCTACTTTAACTTTCACCTCTTTACCGTCTTTTAACGCCTTGGCCCATTGGTTTTCAATTTTTTTATATTGACTTAAGTTTACCTTTCTAGACTGAGAAACTAAATTGTCTAGCTCTGGCGAACCTCCGAATCTATCTCCAGCTAGATGACCTGCATGATCCCCGTCCTTTTTACCAGGTGTCTTGGGATTATGGTCAAGTCTGCTCTCTCTTTTTGTTAATTGTAAATTATCAGTCTCAAACTTATTTAACCTTCCTAATCCATCAGTTTCGTATGAATAATCATATTCGCCAGCTTTATATTTAATATTGGGTTTCAAGCTACCATTTTCGTCAAATGGTTTATCAATGGTCCCGTCTGGTTTTTGAGAATTAGGTTTATCAGGTCTCTCAGTTTTGGGCGGTTTCTCCTTAGGTTTGCTCGGCTTAGGAGGTGTTGAACCTTGCTTATTTTTTTCCTTAATCATTTTCCAAAGCTCAGCAGAATCTCCTCCTGCATTTGACGCCCCATGATAGGACATCACACCTCCATGATATATAAAACCAGCAGATGCAACGTTCACCAACACACCAGCCGGAGACAATACGACCGTTCCGTCAAGGAGAAAGCCACCAACCTCTCCCCCAGTACCAATCATCATCTCTCCAACCCCGGCTATAGTGCTGAATACATCTCCTATCACTTCACCTGTTTTACCTGCAATCGGGTGTTTTGGGTTGTAGTCAATATGATGTTTACCATGTGATACACTTCTTAAACCAGCTTGGTATGCTCCTTGAGTAGCATCCCATGCCATTTCACTGCTAATCCGGGCTCCTTCTAACTGTAGTTGTGCGTTCAGTAATTCAGCCTCACCTTGCTTCTCTAATGCTCGTTCCCACCATGACTGAGATTCCTCTTCTTGCTTTGGCTTTGCTTGTTGAGCCATATAGCTGTCATAATTGGCTCGCCAGCGTTGTCTAAGATCTACGGGAACCTGCTGATACGCATGAACCATGGCATTAGACTCTTTCAGCAGGTTTTGAACCAGCTCTAATGGGCCACCGGAATGTGCTATATGACGTGCACTCGTAAACACTTTCCCCAAAATCCATTTGCTATAATAGGCTTGTTTAGCTTTCTCATGCTCGTGTAGACTAATCAACCCTTGCATAGCCAAACCAGCCAAGTGTTTTAATGGGTGAACTTCGCTCCTCTTGCTACTGCCTCCAACGGAAGGGGTTCCTTTGCTCCGAACAGGGATTGCTGCGGTTGCTCTCAGAATCACACCCACCGCAGGTCCACCTAAAGCTCCCGCAACAACGCCAGCCACTTTTCCCATCACTGGGATGGAGCCTAACAGTTTTGATACTGTACCCAATAGAGCATCAGCCTGTTTTTGTGCCGCCGGAGTCGTAATCTTTGCAGTAGGTGCAGAAGCTGCGCTGCTGGATGATGTCTTAGCTGCTGATGGAGCTTGCGCCGCCTCGTATGCTTTGATGCTCATTAATGGTGGCTCAGGCACAGGAGGGAGGTCAGCTACGAAAACAGGTGCCTTCACCGTACCTTCCTGATAAATCACTGGAGCTTTGGTATCCGTCTCACCATCCAGCACTATGCTGCTGGCTCCGCCTTTTAGATACAGCGCCGTTCCAGCTTCAAGTGAAAGTTCCTGTCCAGCATCAAGCTTCACGTGACCACCCTGAATTTGCACATTCCCCGGACTGTCAATCGTAATGCCGTTACCTTCATGCAGTGTAATGGAAAATTCACCGGAGGTGGATAGGGTCAGATCATGCTCAGACATTTCGACGCCGCTACCTTGCACATGTTGCCATACCTTCACATTCGGCTTTCCATTTGCGTGGCGTTGTTGTCGGAGCGAATCCGTTACATAGGCATCCTGTTCGCGGTGGGTGGGCAGATACAATTCCACCTGTTCCCCGATCTCAGGCATATCGTACCAGCCACTATGTTCTTCCGCGACATAACGGGTGGAGATGGGAAACCAGCACGCTTTGGCAGGATCTTGCTTCGGGTCAATGTCCAGTTGAAGCTGTACAAAATCCTGCTGTACCTTGAGCACCGTTCCTGTCAGCGAAACTCCGGTGGCCTGATTGTTTTCATACCGGGCATTGCGGATATCTTGTTCGGCTTGAAGATCATAACGAGTGCGCAGTAAGCCATCTGCTAAGGTTGTCACGGCTCGAACCACGACCAGTTCTTTGCCTTGCCCGATAGGTAACGTGATGAGGTCGCCTAGTGCATAGTATTGCAGGCTTTCAATCATATAGGTGACATACGAGCCAGCACGTTTTCCCGGCTTTTCCGCATCCAACTCATGAAACGTTTTCCGTACTCGATAAAATACATCCCGCTCCACCTTATGCTGCTTGCCTTCAGGCATACCGAAGAAAACCTTGGGTGAGGCTGCGGTTACCTCTGGCACAAGTATGGAGCCGAAGCGAGAAGCGAGGCGTTTTAAAAACGTCCAATCGGTCTCATCATATTGTAAAACAAATGTCTCCAGTTTGGCATAGTGGCTTACCGTATCAATGGCATCTCCGTACTGATATTTTCGAACCAGTGTTGTGACCAGATCATCATAGGTGCGGTGAATATCTTGATAGGAGCGTCTTTTACGTTTAATATCCATCTGGTATGAATGGGAAGCGGCCTCCAGTTCAAACGTATACACGCCTCGCACACAGTGTATGGACATACGTGTAACAATCCCATGAAACAGCCTTCTTAGCGATTGTCCCTGATCATTTAACTGACGAATCACAAGGGGCTCTTGCTCCATATTTTGACCAATACAAGCGGTTCCCTGTTCTTCGGAGAGCATGCCACTGATATGTAAGTAGGCATGATCATTAATGGTGCGTGTTATTTGAAGTTGCTCGATGTGTAGTGGCTGAAAGGGACCATAAAAGCGTAGGCTTTCATATCCGATCCCATCTGATAATACGCTCAAGTGAGTTCATGACTCCTTTCTAGATGCGATGGGTATTTCCAAGTGAAGCACGTCATCTTGCATTTGCTTCTGAATTATCGAAGCTGCAGATGAGTACAACAGTGAGTCAAAATAGATATGTATTACAAGGTTTGTACGCTTTAAAGGGACGAGAGGTGATATTTAATAAACAACCCAGCATATGTATTTATCGGTTAAAAGAAGGATTTAGTTTACAGAATGACCCATTGGTTGGGGGATTTACTATGTTTATTTTTGGAAGTAGGAGGATAAGAGGGAAGTGTAATATGAGTTAATATGGAAATATGGTGCTAGGCCACATGCTTTGCCATTTCGATGCTTTTTCATGCTGCCTAATCAGATACTTAAAATCAAAATGATGCCCTATCCAAACGATCTAAATTTAAAAATAATGGAGTGATAGAATGATAAGAGGACTTGTACTTTTAACTGGTGGGAATATTGAAGATTACTTACCAGACTTATATGAGTGAAGTCATGCTGAAACCGAAAAAGAGCAGCATACTTGTAGACCCATAAACGAACTACCTCCATATAACAATTATAAAGAGAATGTATTGAAAAGACTCGAAAATGGGCAATTAATATATATCTTAGTTAGGATGCAAGGATATGCAAATGTATTACTTGAGTTATTTTTAAGCACAATGTTTGAACGTAAGGATTTAGAGTTGAATAAAATTTACGCGACGGTTGCAGCGTGTAATCAAGCATCCATAAAATTATTAGAAAAATCCATTTTAAGCTGGAAGGGACTTATCGAGAGCATGCTAGCTTAGCTGAAAAAGAAATAGAAGGAAATTGAACTATTATTTTTAAAATGGAACGAGTTAATTTCAAGTAAATCCGTTTCATCCTCTCGACAGACGTTGAGGCCGTAGTAAAGCTATGTCGAGTCGATATATAGAGGTGCTTAATTGTAGCTTCCTATGTCCTTTACGAGCTGGGGAAAAGTTTATAGAAATAAGGTATGGCACAACAAAATAAATGTTTCGATTTTTTTGGATTTAAAGTGGTTGGACACATCCGATGTATTTAACTGAAAATGTGAGTATTCAAGAGAGCGTCCTTAGTTTGGCGTTCTTTTCTTTACGCTACCTGTAAGAATTCCTCAAGCAATAAGGTTATTCCCTTCTGGGACGTGCAATCAACTTGCTGTGGTGCAATTACTTTAAATAAATACGGATGCAGGGAAGGTGAACCCCTTGGATAAATTTAAAGATCTAGAGAAATTGATTAAGCTTACAGGAGATCGCGCCAAGTTGGATGCGAAAGCGAACGATACCTATATTGTATATAAAACGCCGGATGGCCAAATTGTAAAAGAATACAACAATGGAGACATTGTTCATGTTGCGGATACGGATGTTCTCATGCATAAACATATACCAATGATGTATGTATTTGCGGGGAATAATGGAAGCGGTAAAAGTACGATTGAGAACCTGGTTGTTGACCGACTGGGAATTAGCGTAAATATTGATCCTGATGCGATATTGTGAACAGACTTGAATTCTCGGAATGGGAGGATAAGCATCATTACAAGCAAGCATTGGAGAATGAAGCTTTGTACTGGCAGGGCATGAAGGACGGAGCACAGTTTGTATATGTTGTATTAGAGATGATGCTTCATGATGAAAAAGAGAAAGAAGAATAGCCAATGGAGATTAGATGGTTATAGAGAACATTAAAAAAGATGCTGGGCACCTACCAACCTGGTCATACCCCTGTCAAGTAGACAGGGTATGACCAGGTTGGTAGGTGTTTTAATTTGTCTTACGTTATGGGACACAGGCTCAGGCTTTTTAGTTGAATTCGTCTTGATTGACTATGCTTGCAACTTACCCGCACGAATATCATCTGTCATGCCCGCGTAAGGTGCCTGGGCAATCAACTTCTCGTTGTTCACACCTGCATTTTCAATGAAAGTAATATATGCGAATTTAGGAACTACATGCTTCGGATAAGTCTCATACTTTTCACGCGATTCTTCCATTAGAGGGAAAATCATTTTGATAGCGTACTTTAATCTCTGGATGCTCATGCACCCATTTCGGAAAGAAAATAATACCATGCATGGTCAATGAAATGGCTGGATGGGTTCAGTATTGGAGAAGCTTCGCCGAAAGAATCATAAACTTTAAGTCGGTATAAGTCGATTAAATAATTAAGGGCTTATATATACACAAATTTCTATATTAGAACATACCTAGCAGTGAACTTAGGCCCAAGCGTAGAAGCTGTATCTAAAAATAGAATTCATTCCAGGAGGTAAGCTATGAATAAGAGAACAGGCTTTAGATTTTTAGTTGTAATTATGATGATTTATGTATTTACTTTTAATCTGGGTGTGGAAACTGTAAAGGCAAATTCCGTATATTATGTTTCTACAACGGGGAATGACATCACTGGAACCGGTACACTATCAAATCCATGGAAAACCATACAAAAGGCAGCAGATACCATGACAGCCGGAGATACCTGCATCATACGAGGTGGTACATACCGGGAAACAGTAACACTTCATACTTCCGGAACTTCTGCAAAACCCATAAACTTTGAGGCTTATACAGGAGAGAACGTAACGGTATCCGGTGCCGATCCGGTTACTGGCTGGAAAAATTACTCCGGATCCATCTATTATGCGGAAATGAGGGGTTCCCTTGGAACAAAAAATCAGATATTTGTTAATAAGCAAATGCAATTTGAAGCTAGATGGCCCAATTCATCAACACTTGATCCCTTAAATTCAACATATGCAACAGTTGATTCCGGTTCCACTACAACCATCAAGGATGGAAACTTAACTCAGGCACCTGGATACTGGGTTGGCAAAACGGTTTGGAGTGTTCCGGGAACAGGCTACAAATCTTATAAAAGTACCATTACCAGCTCAAGTGACGGCTCCATTACCTTTGATCAAATAGATACTGCAGCGACAGGCGGTAACAGCTATTATATTACTGGTAATCTTAAAGATCTTGACAGTGCGGGAGAATGGTATTATGACAGCATTACTGGCAGACTTTATTTATGGGCACCTGGTGGAGTTGATCCGAATACTTTGACAGTAGAAGCAAAGAAGCGGACTTATGCATTTGATTTAAGTTCCCACTCTTACATAAATATTACCGGAATTAATATCTTTGCCTCCAGCATTAAAATGTCTAATTCTAATTACTGTAAAGTTTCTAATATGATTGCGGAATATGTCAGTCATGATTCGGATGTTACCAGACAATACAGTACAGGGATATTTATGTCCGGTACCAATAATGAGCTTAGAGACAGTACTTTGACCTACAGTTCCGGTAATCTGGTGAGTATAGAGGGAACAGGAAATAAGGTAATTAATAATCTTATTCATGAAGCAAATTATTCGGCAGCGGATATTCCGGCAATCTATCTATTGGGGGCAAACCATCTAATCAGTCATAATACGGTATATAACGCTGGGCGTCATCTGATATTTATGCCTACCCAAAACAGCCAGATACAATATAATAATCTGTACAATGCAGGAAAGCTGACAAAAGACTGCGGAATACTCTATGAATTTGCCTGGGATGGGCAAGGGACGGTAATTCATCATAATTACATCCATGATAATCTGGCAAAGAATTATTCCGGCACTGGTATCTATCTGGATAACGGTAGCAAGGGCTATATTGTGCATCATAATGTTGTATGGGGAAACTATACAGGGATAAGATTGAATACACCCAGTAATTTTAACCTGATTTATAACAATACCACCTACAGTAACGGAAATGTAGGATATTGGGGAAGTAATTTTCAGTCAGATATGTATGGCGACAGAATTTTCAACAATATCTTTACTACAGCCTTTACACTGCCTGGTACTCATATAGAGGGAAATAATATTACCTCAGAAACCAATCCGTTATTTGTGAATCCCACAGCATATGATTTCAGGTTGCAGTCTACTTCTCCAGCTATTAATGCAGGGGCTGTAATATCTGGAATCACGAATGATTATGTTGGTGCGGCACCGGATATTGGAGCATATGAGTTCGGTGGAACTGACTGGACTGCCGGGCATGATTTTTCTTCACCTCCGGACCCGGTTTTTGAGAGTGTCAGCTTACTTTATGTTAATAACGTAAGGCAATCTGATTTCGAGAAAGGGATAATCTCACCATGGGAAGCAACATATTCAGATACTGCTGCAAGTGTATCGGTACCAAGAAGCGGCTCTAAGAGTGTTAAATTGGGACCCGGAGAAGATGGTATCGAGCAGGTACTTACGGGGCTAAGTCCTAATACCAGCTATATGTGTACCGCTTGGGTTAAGGCAGACATAGGCGAGCGGATTCAGATTGGCGTTAATGGCTTTGAAGGAACGGATGCATCCGAAACATCTGACAGTACATCCTGGACAATGGTAAACATTCCTTTTACAACCGGAGCAGGTGCTACCAGGGCAACAGTGTATGCTTACAAGAATCCTGGTACAGGATATGTTTATGTGGATGATTTTGGGGTAGTTGAGCAATAAATTATTTTACTGGTTTTATGTTTGACAGGATTGTCAGAAAGTCAGAAAAACCAAGACTGCCTTGGGGCAGATGGATCAGGAGGGACACTTTCAGTAGAAAATAAAAAAAGAAAGACATAAAGACTCCGATCTAAAAACGATAGATTTTCCGCCAAGGGGCGATCAGGCCTTAGGGTCATCATTTTTGTACACTCAAGGCATGTGGAGTGCGTGGTAGTGATATATCGAGATCAGAAGCATTGATGTACCGGTGATTAAGGGCAATTTGAATATGTTCCTGCATTCAAAAAAGTGCTTTAGAGTTGAGTGCGGGAATATATTTTATTTACATACATAAGGCACATGTGTAAGCTGTTTGTTCCTTGATTTATAAGGGGTTTGAGTGATTCCAGCAAATATGCACTGAGCAGTAAAGTATATTGTGGATGCTGTGGAGTCATTTTTAAACGCCGAACCTGGAACAGCAATAATCCATCCAAAAAAGTAGTATGGCAATGCAAAACGTATGTCAATGAAGGTAAAGCAGTTTGTGATGCCAAATCGGTTGATGAACAAATTTTACATTCTGCGTTTGTACGAGTATTTAATCGGATGTATGAGAACAAGAAAGAATTCATTAAAACGCTGGAGGGCAATATTGAATCGGTACTTTCCAGCAAAGTAGAACGAGACCCCTTAGTTGAAATTGGAGGACATATGCAACAATTGAAATCCGACCTGAAGGAATTGGTAAATCTCAAGTTGCGGAATCAGATTGATGAAATTGTTTATGATGAAGAAACGAACAGACTTTCCAGTGAGCTCAACGAGCTACGGCAACAGATGCTGACACTAGAGCAGGAGAAAGAGCAGCAAGCAAAAATTAAGGAACGTGTGGATGAAATTATTCAAGTACTAAGCTTACGGGAAGATATACTGGAACAATTTGATGATAGCCTGTTTAATGCGTTGGTGGAGAAGATAACCATTCTCTCACCAGCGCATTTTGTTTTTACCTTGGAAAGTGGAATGAGCATAGATGAAATATTGGACTAATAGAATCATAGGCTAAAGTGATCAAAAGCTAACGAGTAACTGTGGGTTGTATGATGGGAAGGATCAATCGAATCCCGACTTTAACTCCTTTCATATAGGTAGATTGTTTGTCCTGACTTAGTTGATAGCCTACTGCTTCTTCCCATTCCGATAGCAGACGTTGAATATCTTCGTTTTGGTTGGTTTTGAATTCATCCATTTGAGTGAATAGATTTTTGTCCTCAGATAAACATGAAGCCTGTCGTTCACTGGCTAGTTCAAATTGATAAAAACGTTGGCGTAATGCTTCTTGAAACCAATCTGGCCAATTTGACATTGTGTATTTTCCCTCCCGTGGTTTGAGTGTGTGTATGTTAACTCTGATGGGGAGGGATGGCAAGTCATTATATTGTGTGGAGGGATGTTGAATTATCTTTAAAAATATATTTTGCATTTGGATTTGTAAGTAGATTTAATTATTGAAAAAATACCCTATTTAAGTAATAAGGATAACAAAAAACAGGTCAATCATGGTGGCATCTGACCATAATCGACCTGTCAATGTAACGGAAAACCGTTATTTAGGTGATGAAATTCTAGCATTTATGTGTGCGTACAAACTAAATGACGAAATCTTTATACACGTATTATATGGGTTAAATGTGTTATTGATCGAATGATGGGTTCATTCGGCACTGGGTGGTGTCTACCTCATCAACAAACCTCAATAGGATAAAAGACCACAATACGGGTGGCTATCTCGTATTGTGGCAATGTTGGTTGTATTGTACGATCTTGTTGTTGGAGTTCTAAATTAGTTTACACAATATCGTGCAGCCCTCCACTAATCGCCATACCCAACCACTATTCTTCAATACCATATTTGGATTTAATTCTTAATAAATATTCGTTTATCTCATCTTTTTTATCTGAGTTCTTTTCAATATAGAAATTACACGCTACCTGCAAATAATCATATAGTTCTTTATAACTGACAATATCATAATTATCATCTACTCCATAATAAAACAAAACCCTATTCTCGCCAAAATAACCTTCATCCCCAACATCGTATTCATCTGAATAGATTACTCCCATATAATCTCGTCTCTCAATATACTCGTTTAAAAAACCCTCTAATACCTTAACAATATCATGTTCCAACACAAAATCACCAAGAACATCAATGACTGAGCCTTTTTCAAATCCTTTTTCTTCATACATGAGAATCAACTTATTTTTATCATTGTAAACAGTGTTCATCATGTTATCTCCTTAATTTTCTCCAAATTTCAATACCGGATAAAAGTTCTCAATTTCTCCAGTATCAATATTTTTTATCCCTTCAAACTTCAATCCATTACTTGAAACTCCTCGGATTATTTGCTTATTTGCTTGGCTTTTCAATTGATTGACTCTTTGCGATTTTATACCTTCTTCCATAGCCTCTTTTCCTAATCGAACAATATCATCACTGGAGATTACATTAGGGTCATATATGGTTTTCTTAAGAGGTGGCTTATCTTCTTTTGGAATAACTTTATATTCGCCTGTTCTTTTTCCTTGGTAGTTCTTTACTTCAACCTTTAATCTGTATTCAATATCAGATATTCCTGAGATATCCGGATGATTTGTTCTTCCTACTTCTTCATATCCATATTTCCCATTTATGTCAAAGAATTTCTTAAACTCCTCATAATTATGCCCACCACTGACACCTTTCCAATCCGTACATTTTTCAACTTCTCCGGTTAAATGTTCAATATGGTAACCTTCTTTATACTTAAGATTACCCGTCCCCTCAGTTTCAGGCAGTTGCGATTTAACAATTTCTTTTTCCTTTTTTAAATATTCTTTTATATTTGAGGCTTTTCTTGTATTTGTACTCTTAGCTACATTATATATGACCTTCTTTTGAATTTGACTATTTTCTTCTCTAGCTGCCTTGGAGGCAGTCTCTCGTAGCGTTTTCCTTGCCTGTTGATCCTGTTGTTTATATTGGTTTTTCGTTGTTAACCTTTCATTTGGCTGTGGCTTGTAGCCTTTGGTTTCAAGAGTTTGGTTAATTTTTTGGGAAGCTACGTTTTCTGTAGCTTCTATTTGTTGTCTCGCTAATAATTCCTGGACTCTTACTTTTGCACTTACTCCAGAAGAAATATTAAAGAACCCTTTCCCTCTACCCAGTTTTGAAAGTATCCCCTCTAATTCTTTAGTATTGTCCATACCCCCTCGACCACCAACCATAAGAGGGTTTTCTATGGAAATAGCATAGAACATCCACTTTTTTTCTTCTTCGGTTATACCTTGCTTCCTAGTTTGCATGAAGAAATCATCATCTTCGGGATAATTATGTTTCCATTCACTATAGTATTGGACATCGGGTTTACCGTCACGAGTACGTACAACACCATCTTCTCCTCGATAACTCCCCGGTTTAAGTTTGGGCCTACGGTCTTCGGTATATATGTTCCTTCGATAATCCTGCCAGATCTTTTCGTAGTCTTCTTCTGTAAGCTCTGGTGGTGCAGCTTCTTTTTTAGCTCTAGCTTCTTTTTCTGCTTTAAGAGCAGCTTCAGCCCTAGCTTTTTCTTGTTCTTTATATTCCCTCAGCATTCTATCTTTAACTCTTTTAGGTACCTGTTGATAGGCATGAACCATGGTTTTCGATGTTGTCAGCAAGTTTTGGATCAGCTCTAATCGGCTGCCGGAATGTACTATTTGACGTGTGCTTGTATACACTTTCCCCAGAATCCATTTGCTATAGTAGGCATGTCTCGCTTGCTCATGTTCATACTGAGTAATTAACCCTTGTAATGCTAGACCAGCCAAGTGTTTCAACGGATGAATGCCGTTCCCCTTACTGCCTCCAACGGAAGGGGTTCCTTTGCTCCGAACAGGGATCGCTGCGGTTGCTCTCAGAATCACACCTCCTGCAGGTCCACTTAGCGCTCCTGCAACAACGCCAGCCACTTTTCCCATCACTGGAATGGAGCCTAATAGCTTGGACACCGTACCCATCAAGGCATTCGCCTGTTTAAGCTCTGCTGGACTGGTGACTTTTGCTTTTGGGGTAGAGGTTTGGCTGCTCGATGATGTCTTAGCTGCTGATGCAGCTTGTGCGGCCTCATAGGCTTTGATGCTCATCAGTGGCGGCTCAGGCACAGGAGGGAGGTCAGCAACGAAAACAGGTGCTTTTACCGTTCCTTCCTGATAAATCACTGGAGCTTTGGTATCCGTCTCACCATCCAGTACCATGCTGCTGGCTCCACCTTTTAAGTATAGCGCCGTGCCAGCTTCGAGTGATAGTTCCTCGCCTGCACCGAGCTTCACATGACCACCCTGAATCTGCACATTCCCCGGACTGTCGATGGTAATGCCGTTACCTTCATGAAGTGTAATGGAAAATTCACCGGAGGTGGATAGAGTCAGCTCATGCTCAGACATTTCTACGCCGCTACCTTGCACATGTTGCCATACCTTCACATTCGGCTGTCCATTGGTGTGGCGTTGTTGTCGCAGCGAATCCGTTACATAGGCATCCTGTTCGCGGTGTGTTGGCAGATACAATTCCACCAGTTCTCCTACTTCAGGCATATCGTACCAGCCGCTATGTTCTTCGGCAACATAACGGGTGGCTACCGGAAACCAGCACGCTTTGGCAGGATCTTGCTTCGGATCAATTTCCAGTTGAAGCTGTACAAAATCCTGTTGTACCTTCAGCACCGTTCCTGTCAGCGAAATCCCGGTGGTCTGATCGTTTTCATACCGGGCATAGCGAATATTCTGTTCAGCTTGAAGGTCATAACGAGTACGCAGTAAGCCATCTGCTAAGGTTGTCACGGCTCGAACCACGACCAGTTCTTTGCCTTGTCCAATAGGTAACGTGATGAGGTCGCCTAGTGCATAGTATTGAAGGCTTTCAATCATATAGGTGACATACGAGCCAGCACGTTCTCCCGGCTTTTCCGCATTCAACTCATGAAACGTTTTCCGTACTCGATAAAATACATCTCGCTCCACCTTATGCTGCTTGCCTTCTGGCATCCCGAAGAAAACCTTGGGCGAGGCTGCGGTTACCTCTGGCACAAGTACGGAACCAAAGCGAGAAGCGAGGCGTTTTAAAAACGCCCAATCCGTCTCATCATATTGTAAAACAAATGTCTCCAGTTTGGCATAGTTGCTTACCGTATCAATGGCATCTCCGTACTGATATTTTCGAACCAGCGCAGTGACCAGATCATCATAGGTGCGGTGAATATCTTGATAGGAGCGCCTTTTACATTTAATATCCATCTGGTATGAATGGGAAGCGGCCTCCAGTTCAAACGTATACACGCCTCGTACACAGTGTACGGACATACGTGTAACAATCCCATGAAACAGCCTTCTCAGCGATTCTCCCTGATCATTCAACTGACGAATCACAATCGGCTCTTGCTCCATATCCTGTCCGATGCATGCAGCTCCCTGTTCTTCGGAGAGCATGCCACTGATGTGTAAATAGGCATGATCGTTGATGGTACGTGTTATTTGAAGTTGTTCGATGTGTAGTGGCTGAAAGGGACCATAAAAGCGTAGGCTTTCATATCCGATCCCATCTGATAATACGCTCAAGTGAGTTCATGACTCCTTTCTAGATGCGATGGGGATTTCCAAGTAAAGCACGTCTTCTTGAAATTGCTTTTGATTAAAGAAGCCGCAGATGAGTATAACAGTGAGTCCATATAAATATGTATAACAAGGTTTGTACGCTAAAAAGGGGCAGGAGGTGATATTTAATAAACAACCCAGCATATGTATTTATCGGTTAAAAGCGAGATTTAGTTTACAGAATGACCCATTCGTTGGGAGATTTACTATTTGCATTTTTGGAAGTAAGAGAGGTGGGAGGCAAGCTTTAAGTAGAGTAAGTAATATCCTTTCCGTCGTTTTGGCATACGTGAAAGTAAATGTTTGTAATATATCTGGAGCATGTGTTGAGGAATCTTAGGTGAACATATTATAGAAATAACAGTTGATTATGAGATTAATTGCTTAATTTGTTGGGAGCTTATTTTAAGATGATTTCACTTCATACACTAACTGTTTGTAACCCTTAAGTAGTTCTAAAGTAGTAGGATGTGGATGAAGTAATTTGAATAACTAGCTATTCTGTTTCTCTGCACTTGATTAAAGCTAATAACCTTTCAAGATATTTTTGCTGAAAAAAGCCTCGTAAATATGCCTATATATGGCTCTGTTTTGTTTGTAAGTAAACAATATGGGGGGATATTTGACTAAATTTTAATTACACAAAATCAAATTGGGGAAGCCTAATAAAAATGTATTCAAAGTAAAACATATGTTCGGGAGGAAAATGTTACATAATGTCGAAAATAGATACTAGTTCAAAAGGTTTATTTTTTTGAATTTTAGTTTTAACGGACTATTTTTAAAGGCCAAGGAGAGGATTGTCATTTCTAATCTGAAAGATAAGCACGAAAAGCACGTAGCTCCCGGTAGCCTTGCAGGATATCTCTTCCAACCCGAAAGAGCCTTGTTTTGGCTAGTAAATAGCAAAAGTGGAGCGAAAATAGGGATTGAGACAGAAGATGATGTTGTGAAACAAGCCAAAAGCGATAATGAAAATAATGTGTATGAACAAGATAAGCATTCTATTTCTAAAAATATACCGTTTGGTAACCATAGTAAAGATTTGTGGAATACTCTCCATATTTGGTTAAAAGCAATTTCAAGCAAAGAAATAGATGTGAAAAACGCTGAGTTTCACTTGGTTACAAATAAAATTATTGAGGACGGAATAGTAAAGTCAATTGCTACTGCTCAAACTAAAGAGGAGATCACTAATTGTGTGAAAAGTTTAAGGAATATAGCTTTGGGTGTTCCCACTGGTGTAAAAGTTTACGCAGAGAAGGTTTGTGAGTATGATGGCGAAACTATAAGTATGTTGATTGAAAAAGTTGTTCTGTGCGATGGGAATGCTAATAGCTATGGCGACGGATTAAAAGAAGAGATGAGATCAAAATTACTTATACCAGAAAGTTTACCTTTTTCAGAGATATACGACTCGTTACTCGGATGGGTGCATAATTTTGCAATGAATTGTTGGAGAAATGACAAACCAGCTTGGTTACCAAGAGACACTTTTGCAGAATATTACCAAAGAATAATTTCTCGATATAAGCTTAAGACATTTGTTGAAACGGACCATTCATTAATTCCACTTTCTTTAGTCGATAAAGAAGCTCAATACAACGAACTTTTTGTAAGGCAACTTTATATACTAGCACTTGAGCAAGATAATGACATACTTACTGATTCAATTGAGGATTACTTAAGGTGTAAACATGAAAGAACAAGATTGAGTATCCAAGGGAACATTACTAAGGAGGAAATGGATAGATTCGATCAAAATCTATTTGAAAGATGGAAAATTATTTTTGCTGAATTTAACCGTAAGTATAAAAGAGGACAGAAAACATGCGATGATATAAATGATTTTGGTGCAGATATGGGTTTTAGTATTCTGACAAAAACATTAGATCATAGAGAGCCGTTAGCGGATCAACCAACAGAGCAATATTATTTAACCAGAGGGAGTTATCATAGATTAGCTAATAATAATAAGCTACAAATTGGTTGGCATCCTGAATATAAAATGCTGCTTGGACAAGGAGAATAAAACTTGACTGATTTAGATGAATACGAAGTGGTTCAAAATATTGCGTTGGGTTCACTTGCTCTTTGGTCTTTTTCAGTAGAGTACTATAAAACATTGGAAGAAAAAAGAGGAATTGATTTGCCGACACTTATGTTAGTGCTACCTTTAATTTATAATGAGTCCATTACAAATTCAGTATATAAAAGGAAATTCAAAGGAGGGCTTTTTAATTCATTAAATGATGATAAAGCTCTCTTTGTAGGTTTACAAGAACGTATGCAAGATATGTCAGCACTCTCACTAAAATCACTTAATCTATGCCTTTCTGGAAAATTATTGATGTATCAGCATAATAGTTATGAGTTTGTTCCTATTAGAATGGGAACCTCTAATCTTGGTTACGCAGAGTCTATAAAAAAAATATTATCTGCTTCAAAACGTTTTGGCTATTGGTTTGCAACTATTGAATTCAACGAATTATGTCAGCTTTTAAAAGTGAGGTTTTAACATATGGACTTTAAGATTAATAATATTATTTTATGGCCAAGAGATTCTAGCAAAAAAATAAGGAATCTAGAATTTAAACTAGACAAAATAAATGTAATCACAGGTGACAGCCAAAAAGGTAAATCTTCTATAATACCAATTATTGATTATTGCCTTGGAAGTTCCAAATGCACAATCCCAGTTGGGTTAATTAGAGAAAAAACTGAGTGGTTTGGAATTGTTGTTAGTGTTGAAGGAAAGAAGACTTTATTTGCTCGAAAAGAACCAGGAGTCCATAGTCAAAGCTCAGAAGTCTTTATTAGGGAAAATGTTGAAACTGACAAATTACCTAGGCCGACGGCAGAAAGAAATGTAACTTTTCTTAAAAACAGATTAAATGAGATTGCCGCTTTGCCTTATCTTACTTTGGCAGACGATTTTGATGAGAATGCTGCAGGGAAAAGAGCAAGTTTCAGAGATTTTTCCGCATTCCAATTTCAGCCTCAACATATAGTTGCTAATCCGTATACACTATTTTATAAAGCTGATACTTATGATAATCGAGAGCGTTTGAAAAATATTTTCCCGTTAGTACTTGGTGCTTTAGATAAAGAAACCCTAATTTTAAGGCAAGAACTAAAAGAACTTGAACAGGAATATTCTAAAAAGATAAAAGAATTAAATGAAGTTAAACGTACTACAGAACATTGGATTTATAGAGTGAAAAGTTATTACTCACAAGCAAAAGAGTATGGGTTACTTCCAAATGCTCCAGACTTTATGATTGGATGGTCGACTCAAGTCTATATTAAATATCTAGAGGAAGTTCCTCAATTAGTTAGCTCCAAAATTTTCTTAATTGAAAGTCAGGCTACTAACAGTGCTGTTAATGAATTAAATTTACTTCTGAATGAAGAACTAGAGTTATCTCGTGAAATTGGAACTCTTCGACAAAAGCTCTATAAGATGTCGAGGCTTTTTGAATCTGAGAAGCTTTATCATGACTCCTTAGAAAAACAGCAGGAAAGATTACAACCAACTAACTGGCTTCAAAAATTGGTGGAACCTCGTACTACATGTATTTTCTGTGGTTCTGAGAACAGTAGCGCTTATGAAGAACTTAATAGGCTATATAATTATCAAACTAAAATTAGTATAAGTTCGAATGACATTGTAAGATCCTACGATATGTTAGATAGAGAAATCGTAAAAATTAGAGCAAGGTTAAGCGAACTAGAAAAATCTCTAAATAACATCAGAAAACAGAAAAATAATTTAGAAGTAGAATCAGAGGAAATTAGGAAAATTAGGCAAACAGAGCAAGAGGTTTTTCGTTTTGTTGGAAGATTAGAAAAGGCATTAGAAGATTATAGATTTGTTCATGAAGATCACAATTTGCAAGATGAAGTGACAGAACTTGAAAAGCAGATAAATATCTTAAAAGAAAAAATAAATCCTCAACAAATTAAGATGAATTTGAAAGAAGCATTAAAAAATATATCTAGTAAAATAAATAGATATGCTGATTTTCTTGGAGTGGAAGATGCAGATCACCCTATTTCATTGGATATTACTAATTTAACGTTAAGGAAGACCTCTGGTAAAAGAGAAGATTTTTTGTGGGAAATTGGTAGTGGTGCAAATTGGATGGGATATCATATTGCTACGATGCTTGCGTTGCATGAGTTCTTTAAAGGGTTAAATTGGAATCCTGTTCCTCATTTTTTAGTAATAGACCAGCCCAGTCAGGTATATTTTCCTGAAAAAGTTATCGAAAACGAAAACACAAAAGAAAACGATGAAATTGAAAAAAAACAGATACCGCAGTTTAAACAAGAAGATGTAGTTAGAGTAGAAAAAATATTCACTGCGCTGTCTACTCATTTAAGTTTAAAAACTCTTAATAACTATTCCACTCAAATTATAGTAATTGAACACGCTGATGAGATTACGTGGAAAAGCGCTGAACATGACATACATGTGGTTGCGAGGTGGAGAGATGGAAATGATGCATTGATCCCCGAGGAATGGTTATGAATAAAATTTAATTAAAAGCTAAAGTGAGTATAGAGTCCTTTTTATAAGATGATCTGATAGCCACGAAGAGTGGACTATCTCTGAAGAGTAGATATTTGATCTCTACATCTTCCTGTCTGTTTCTCAAACAGGTAAATGTACCATGACTTTATAAAACCCGAGAAACATGGATTTTAAGATAGAAATTAATTGGTAAATTTTGAATTACCTATAAAGGAGAGATAAATTAAATATGGTAGGAACAAATACAGTCCCGGCTGTAAGTATCATTCCCCCAGTTACATCAATAATTGATTATTTAGAGAAAGTCCAGAATCTCTATTCGGGGAAAGATTTACTATGGTTTCGCGGACAGGGTAAAGATTATGAAAGATTGGTACCCAAATTAGTTCGACAAGAAAATGGACTAAGATTAGAGGAAAGTATATATTTTAGATTTCAATCACGAGCTATTCCTCTTCTGGATAAAGTCCCTAGTTCCTATTTTGAATGGCTTTTTGTAATGCAACATTATGGTATACCAACAAGACTATTAGACTGGACGTCTGACGCCCTGATTGCACTTTCATTTGCTGTAATGAACCGTATCGAAGGCCAAGATTATAATGCAGTAGTGTACTGTTTGGAGCCGTATAAATTAAATAATGAATTTACAAGAACCCATCAAAAACCTGAAAAGTTTATTCCAAATATAATCATGGAAGAAGTTGTGAATATTTTTAGTTTGAGAGGTAACAATCACTATAGATTTCCTCTAGCATGCGTGGGCCCTTTAAATAATATAAGGATTGTTGCTCAGAAAGGGGCATTCACGATTTTTCCAGCAAGACCTAATGAAGAGCACTCATTAAAACATCTAACTGAACTAGGAGATTTTATCACTACAATAGAAATTGATAAAAATTTTATAGCTCAAATCCAGGATGAGCTTAGAAAATTAGGCTTAACGCAGAATTCAATATATCCTTCCTTAGAAAATCTTTCATCTGAGATTTCCAAAGAATTTAATTTGTATTGAGGAGGGGCTAAAAGATGTTTGAAATAATACCTGCTAGAAGTGAGTCTAATCAATCAATATTAGACTGGTATAGAAGAAAGGAACAAATTGACTTTGATCCTCCTTATCAGAGAGTAAGTGGACTGTGGGATGTAAATGCAAGACAACTGTTTATTGATTCAATAATTAACGGATATGATGTTCCTAAATTCTATGTTCATAAACCATGGAACTTAAATGATAAATATCTCTACTCAATTATTGACGGTAAACAAAGATTGCAATGTATTTTTGATTTTATTGAGAATAAATTTCCCCTTTCTAAAGACTTTACTTTAGATGACGTGGAATCTGGAGATATATCAGGGAAAAGCTATGATTATCTAGCGGTAAATTATCCTAAAATAGTTGATCGTTTAGATAGATACACTCTAGACGTAGTTCAAATAATAACCAACGATGAAGAAAAGATTAGGGAACTATTCTTACGACTAAATGAAGGGATTGCATTAAATAATTCTGAGAAAAGGCTTGCTAAAGAAGGATATCTTAACAGGGAAATAAAACTTATTGTATCAAGACATAGTTTCTTTAGTATGCTACGGTTTAAAAATTCTAGGTTTTCATATGAGGAACTTCTTACAAAACTTTTATTGTTAGAATATAGTGATGTCTTGTCTTCGCTTACTAAAACCAATCTAGATAAATTTGTAGAAACATTTAAAATTCAAAAAGAAGAGATAGATAAAGTGATACTTAGAACTATAAGTGGACTTAAACTTATGAGCGTAATATTCCAGGGGATAGAAGATTTATTAACACAAAAAACGACTATACCAATTTATTATTTATTTATTAGAGATAATTGGGACAAAAATCCAGAAAAGTTGAGAAAATTTATATATAGTTTTGAGAAGATTAAAATGAATAATCGGAAGATGAGCTTCGAACGATTAAATCCTATATTAAATGAATATGATAGGTTAAATCAACAAGGCGCAAACTCATTAAATGCAATAAAAGAAAGATTATCTATATTAAAACAATATTATAATATTTATAAACGCCAAGGTTTTGTTGATGAATTAACCTTAATTGATTCTCATGAGTTAGAATGGGAATAAATTTAAAAATATTAATTTTATATCTATTATTTCAATTTTATAAAAGAACGCAAGTTGTTTCTTAGAATGGGTTTAAATAAAATTAAATCGGAATATTTGTAGTTGTAGATTTTAGAGATCTAAAACTTGTTATTATTTCAGAGGCAGTGCAGTATTTTCTATACGAAATTTCAAATGGAAGATGGTTAGTATGTGTATATGATTTATCTAACTCATCATCATTGTCTATATTTTTCCTTAGCTTAAGTATGAGTGTAGAAAGTACTTATTCAATTCAAAATAAAAGCCTGACATCCGTAAAGGGGGGGGACCCCCTATTTGTGAGGCAGAGACCAAAATACCTTACAAATTACGCAGCCAGCCGTCGGAAACCCATCGGTGACTGGTAATTTAGTTTCGCTTGAATATGAGTTGAGATATAGTAGGTAATATATTCTCGAACCCGTTCATACAACGATTGCCGTTGTTGACAAGTTAGGCATCGAGATAGAATGTTTCAGACTTAAGTGTAGAAATGAAACAATTCGATGGGGGCATTATCAGCGGGCGTTCCATGTCAGAGATGCTAAAGGTATTGCCTTATCCTTTGACTGCCTTCTGGTAGGTCTGAGATATGTGCACACTACCTTGATCCTTTATAAGGATCATATGCTAGGTGAACTTGGAAGTTGGTGCAACTTATCCAAAATAAAAGACTTGTCTTGTTTACCTGCTATACTCTAAGTCTCACAATCTCACTGTTATATAAGTCCAAGATGCTCGATAAGTACAAGGTTTTCCCGCCGAATGGAAGATACGTAATCACTTTTGTTGCCATAGCAAAAACATCACCAAAGTTCTCCCATATCTTGAGACATAGGGCATTCTCTTAAAGATATTTTATTTTAACCCAGCCTATGAGGTCAGTTCTAAGTTTTGTAGTCGTAAGGATAGATCGTATCGGGGGTGTTCTCACTGATTACCCAGCATATGTGAAGTATTGCATGTTTACTGTACAAGGGTTCTGAGTATCATAAGTTTATTCTTTATTTTCTCCCGATATTTTCCGTCCTAAATCTTCCATCCTGAATTGCTCTCTAGGTCGCTCACTATTATTCTCTCATTGTTACGTATCCACGTACCACATCCGTTATCATCCTTTGCTACACTTTGAATAAAAAGGAGATGATAACTTGGATACCCAACCCAAGATACTAAAGAGCGTGGAACATACAAACCCATCTGAAAATACGGCTGAGCAATATGAAAGTTTGGTACAGCAGGAAGACGAACACATAGAGAGACTTAAAACATGCACAAAGCTCATTTGGGATGCGCTAGCTATCATTTCTCAAAAGGCAAGTGTACTGCACATGGAAACCGTCAAAGAAGCGGCCGATCATCTTCATATCATGGAACTGGATTTACGAAGAGAACTGTTTAAAGTTCGTTTGAAAAAAAGTATTTTGGCGGACAGAATGAAGCAAACCCAAACATAGCAGCGGAGGGGGCGGAATCGTTCTGAAGAAGCGCAGCGTTCGCCTTTGAACCCGGATTTGTACCGTTAAAATATAATCAAAAATCTGGGGGCAACAGCGATCGAAAGAATGATCCGTCTACGTAGCGGCCTTAGTTGTACGTACTACCTCCTTAAAAAGCCAAACCCGACATGACCCTTCAAGGTCCGGTCGGGTTTTCTCATTTCAATCCCTCCATCCCACACATGGAATTTTCACTCCCTTCCAAACCACTTGCCACCCAGATAGTTACACCCACTCCCATATCATGTATAGTAAAGTTATGGGAAATAAACATGAACCCGCATATGATCTTGATCGCTTAGACGTACAATAGGAAACATGGCAAATACGAGGAGGAACGTGATGATACATCCAACACAGATTCAGGATATGCTGCAAGCCGCGCTGGAGACGGGCGGAGACTTTGCAGAGGTGTTCGTCGAGGACCGTACCAATGGACAACTGGGCATGACCGGAGGAGTCGTGGATACGGCGTTGTCAGGCCGGGATTTTGGGATTGGTATTCGGATCATGAAGGAGCATTTTTCGGTGTATGCGTACACCAGTGATATGAGCGAACAGAGCCTGATTCGACTGGCCAAATCGGCTGCCAAGGCTATTCGCGGAGGTGGAGCGCCAGGTACACACACCATTACACTCCATCCCCACGCCATCCCTAACCAACATCCGATTGCGATCATTCCTGACGGTTTGCAGAAACGCGCCAAGATTGACATGATGAGACGGGCGCATGAGGCGGCAAGCCAATACGATCCTTCCATCACGCAAACCTCTGTTGGGATTAGCAACTCGATCCAGAACATCTTAATCGCCAATAGCAACGGGCTACTGGTGGAGGATACCCGTACGTATACACGCATGAGAATAAGCGCGATTGCGACTGATGGAGAGCATAGACAATCCGGATTCCGTGGGCCGGGAGCGTATGCTGGGACTGAATTCCTGGAGAATCTGAATATCGAAGAAAATGCCAGACACGCTGCTCGGATTGCGTCCACGATGGTCAAAGCGGGATATGCGCCTAGTGGCAGACTGCCTGTCGTGATTGAAAATGGCTTCGGCGGCGTTCTTTTCCACGAGGCGTGTGGACACGGGCTGGAATCTACGGCGGTGGCGCATGGAACTTCCGTGTTTGCCAATAAGATCGGGCAGCAGGTGGCTTCACCGCTCGTTACAGCTATAGATGATGGAACGATTCCGAATGCATGGGGCTCGCTCAATATCGATGACGAAGGAGCACCGACACAGCGCAACGTACTGATCGAGAACGGTATTTTAAAAGGATATCTAATCGACCGCATGGGCTCGCGCCAGATGGGTGTACCTGCGACAGGATCGGGACGAAGACAGTCCTATAAATTCGCGCCTGCATCCCGTATGAACAATACGTTTATTGCGAATGGCGAGTCTACCCGTGAAGAGATCATTGCCAATACGGAGTACGGGATCTATGCCAAATCGCTGGGCGGTGGTTCGGTGAATACTTCGACGAGCGAGTTTAATTTTGCGGTTGAAGAAGCGTATATGATTCGCAACGGTAAAATTGCCGAGCCGGTCAAAGGCGCAACGCTGATCGGCAAAGGGATTGAAACCCTGCAAAATATTGATATGGTCGGCAACAATCTGGATCATGGTCAGGGGATGTGCGGCTCGGTCAGTGGAAGTCTTCCGGTCAACTGCGGACAGCCAACGATTCGAGTATCCGAAATGACCGTCGGCGGACGAAAGGGGGAATAGGCAATGAATATTCAGCAATTTCAGGAAGCGTTGTTCGCGAAAGGTCGGGAAATGGGCTACGCGGATATGGAAATCTACTATGTAAATGGACGTTCTACCTCGGTGAAGGTACTGAAGGGAGAAATTGACCAATATACCATCGTTGAAAATGGCGGACTTTCCTTCCGTGGTATTATTAACGGCAAAATGGGCTATGCCTCTACGGAGAAGCTGGAATCCGACGTGATCGACTTTTTATTGGAAGAAGCACGCAGCAACGCGGATATATTGGAGAGCGAAGAGCAGGATGAGCTGTTTGCAGGCTCTGAGAGCTATCCTGAGCAGCCTGCCTATGCCGTAGCGTTGGCTGACACAGTTCCTGAAATTCTGATCGAAGCGGCGCTGGAAATGGAACGTACAGCGCTTGCCGCAGATCCACGAATCGTGATGGCTCGACATTGCTCGGTCAGCGTTCGTGAGAATGAGGTCCTGATTGTGAATACCAAAGGACTGCATTGTCATCGTCACAAAAGTCTGGCGACCGCTTATGTATATGTGATTGCAGCAGATCATGGCGAGACGGTTACCGGGGGCTGGCATGATTATTCGCTGCGGAGCGTGGAGGAGATCGATATTGCGGATGTGGCGCATAAAGCTGTGAAAGAGGCTGTTTCCAAGCTGGGTGCGCACACGATCCAATCAGATAACTATCCAGTCATTTTCCGTCATGATGCAGCCGCGCAATTGCTGGCTGCCTATACGTCGGTATTTTCTGCGGAGTCGGTGGATAAAGGCTTTTCACGCTTGGCTGGGAAGCTGGGGCAAAAGGTGGCAAGCGAACATATCACGCTGATCGATGATCCGCTAATGGAGAACGTTCCGGCAGGCAGCACGTTTGATGCGGAAGGCAGTGCGACACGCCGCAACGAGATCATCAAGGCTGGCGAATTGCGGACGTATTTCCATAACCGCAAGACGGCTCGCAAGGCTGGGGTACAGAGTACCTCTCATGCTTCCAAAGGCAGCTATAACGGTAAAATTGGGGTGTCGTATCATAATCTGTACGTGGCGCCAGGCACGTGTACATTGGAGGACATGATTCGCAAGACGGATCGCGGGTTGATGATCGTCGAGCTGCAAGGGCTGCATGCGGGTACCAATACGGCGTCCGGTAATTTTTCGCTGGCTTGTCTGGGATACTGGATTGAGCAGGGGCAGGTGGTCAGAGCGGTCAATCAGATTACCGTATCAGGCAACTTCTTTGACGTCCTACAGCAGGTAGAGGAAGTTGGCAACGATTTGCGTTTTACGGGAAGCTGCACATCTCCTTCGCTCAAGCTGGCTGCACTTTCGATTTCAGGCTCCTAATGACTGGAGTAGCCTGCTTTTTTTCACACTTACGACCTGTTCCTGACGTTCTGATTGTCTAGCAATGACAGATGCCTGATGCATCGGGGTATGGTAAAGTAGGAGAAAGTCTTTAAAATATGAAAAAAAGGCTTGGTTACAGCACCGCGACAGGGTATTATAGACAATAATATATTCGAAAAAAGGTTCGAATTGAATTTTTATTGGGGGATGTATATGAGATATATAAGCACTAGAGGTCGAGTAGAAGCCAAGGGATTTATTGATACTGTGCTCATGGGGTTAGCTGACGATGGAGGACTAATGGTGCCGGAGCAGATTCCGACCGTGTCGGCAGCTACGCTGGAGCAGTGGGCTACATTGAGCTACAGAGAGCTGCTGCTGGAAGTTTTTGCGCTGTATATCAATGATGAGATTCCTCGTGAGGATTTGGAGCAACTGGTGGAGCGTAGTTATGCAAGCTTCCGTCATCCGGAAGTTACGCCAGTGAAGAAGATCAACGATTCCCTGTCTATTTTGGAGCTGTTCCATGGGCCTACGTTCGCGTTCAAGGATGTGGCGCTGCAATTTATGGGTGAATTTTATTCCTACGTGTCCAAAAAGCAGAATGAGATCATTCATATTTTGGGTGCAACCTCGGGCGATACGGGAGCAGCAGCCATTCAAGGCGTGCGTGGCAAGGAAGGCATCAAAATCTGTATTTTGCATCCGCATCAAAAGGTGAGCAAGGTACAAGAGCTGCAAATGACGACAGTAGACGATGAAAATGTACTGAATCTGTCCGTAAAAGGGAACTTTGACGATTGTCAAAAAGTAATTAAGGACCTGTTTGCAGATCTGGACTTCAAAGCCAAACATCATCTGCGGGCGATTAATTCGATTAACTTTGTGCGTATTTTGGCGCAGACAGTATATTACTTCTATGCTTATTTCCGGGCGCAGGAGTCTGCGGGTACGAAGAAGATCAATGTCAGCGTGCCATCCGGCAACTTTGGCAATATCTTTTCCGGCTTTCTTGCGAAGAAAATGGGTCTGCCCATCCACAAGCTGATCATTGCCACGAACGAAAATAACATTTTGGAGCGCTTCGTGAAGACTGGCGAATACCAGCCGGGCGATTTCAAAAGCACATACAGTCCTTCCATGGACATTCAGGTGGCAAGTAATTTCGAAAGATACCTGTACTACTTCCTCGGAGAGGATGCAGCCAAGGTATCTGAATACATGAATAACCTCAAAACAGAGGGACGGATTGTGATCGGTGCAGAGGATTTGAAACGTGTCCAGCAGGATTTTGAAGCGCTGGGTGCTTCGAATGAGCAGTGTCTGGAGCTGATCAAAAAGTACAAAGCCGAATACGATTATTTGCTCGATCCGCATACGGCTTGCGGTATTGCTGCGTATGAGGCGTATAATGGCGCGGACGAAGTCTGTGTGACCTTCGCGACAGCGCATCCAGCCAAATTCGATGAGGCGATCCGTCTGGTGGACATTAAGCAGGAATTCCCGACGCAAATTGAACAATTGTTCTCCAAGCCGCAACACCAGCAGGTGGTAGAGCATGACGAGGCCGAAATTGTGCGTCAGCTTGAAGCCTTTTATGTGTAACAGAATATTTCCGTAATGGTGAGTTGTTACATTCTTACAGATGGGAAAGAGGCTGCGCCCTGGGCGCTAGCCTCCTTTTTTATATCCATATTTTCCAGATATGATGTATGTTTTAGTTTCAATTTGTTCACATTATAATGCCACATAGAGTAAGGTGTTAGAGCCTTAGAAATCGTGAAAAAAGCCCGTAAATCAAGGGATTTGGCTTTAGGAATATAACAGGCAGTGGTAGGTTCATAGAGTTATTTAATGAAGGATACAAAAATCTTTTATAGGGAAATTGGATGTATTTATATAAAAAATCATGTATAGTTAACTAAATTTTATGAATACATAAAGTTCCACTCTCGAAGGTGCAGAATAAAAGTCATTCCGTCATTTAACAGAGGGGCTAATTATAAAAGGGGTGTATTAAATAATGACCATGATCCGTCCAGAGCAGAGTCAACAAGCAGCAGCCGAATATGTGCAGTCCGTTTTTGAGAAGGTTATCGCGCGCAATCCTCATGAGAATGAATTCCATCAGGCCGTCAAAGAAATTTTGGATTCGCTAATTCCGGTATTGGCTAAGCATCCTAAGTATATGCAGCAGGGGCTTTTGGAACGGCTGGTGGAGCCAGAACGTGTCATTACCTTCCGTGTACCTTGGGTAGACGATGCAGGCAATGTACAGGTCAACCGTGGCTTCCGCGTACAGTTTAACAGTGCGATTGGTCCTTATAAAGGTGGACTTCGCTTCCATCCATCTGTGTACCTGGGTATCGTCAAATTTTTGGGTTTTGAGCAAATTTTCAAAAATGCGTTGACGGGTCTTCCTATCGGTGGTGGCAAAGGCGGTTCGGATTTTGACCCCAAAGGTAAATCAGATAACGAAGTGATGCGTTTTACACAAAGCTTTATGACGGAGCTGTATAAATATATCGGCCCAGATGCCGACGTTCCGGCAGGGGATATTGGTGTAGGCGGCCGTGAGATCGGATACATGTTCGGGCAGTACAAGCGGATTCGCGGAGGACATGAAGGCGGCGTCCTGACAGGTAAAGGGATTCATTACGGAGGCAGTCTCACACGAACAGAAGCGACTGGATACGGTTGTGTGTATTTTGTAAACGAGATGCTGCAAGCTCAAGGTTTGTCCTTTGAAGGACAACGTGTTGTTGTGTCGGGCTCGGGGAACGTATCCATTTATGCGATTGAAAAAGCACAGCAGCTCGGTGCTACAGTCGTGGCATGTAGTGACTCGAATGGTTATATCTATGATCCAGACGGTATTGATCTCAAGCTGGTGAAGCAGCTTAAAGAAGTGAATCGTCTGCGGATTAGCGAGTATACAAAAGAGCGTCCAGGCGCAATCTATACAGAAGGCTGCTCGGGAATCTGGTCAATCCCATGCGACATCGCACTGCCATGTGCGACACAGAATGAAATCGACGAGCAAGCAGCACAGTTGCTGGTAAGTAATGGCGTAAAAGCTATCGGTGAAGGTGCCAATATGCCGTCGTCGCTACAGGCCATTGAAGTATTTTTGGAGAACGGAGTTCTGTTTGGACCAGCCAAAGCTGCTAATGCAGGCGGAGTAGCGGTTTCGGCGCTCGAAATGTCGCAGAACAGCATGCGCCTGTCATGGACCTTTGAGGAAGTGGATGCCAAGCTGCATGATATTATGAAAAATATCTATGCTAACAGCGTGAAGGCGGCTGAGGAATACGGCGTGCCAGGCAATCTGGTGGTCGGAGCGAACATCGCCGGATTTGTGCGTGTGGCTGATGCTATGCTGTCTCACGGAATTATCTAACTCAACGTCACAATTCCTTTTCTCCATTGTACAATGATTGAATAACCTAGCTAATAAAAGCAAAATTGAAGCTGAGCGGCTCCGTGTGAGTCGCTCAGCTTTTATTTGGCATGAGGCACTTTATTTTTCTCAGGGACTTGATTTATTGCTAAAGAGGATGTATATTACTTGATAGATCAATAATTGATGGATCAAAGGTTGGATCACGAGGCCCAGCGATATGCTAAAGGGAGGAGAGATTGATATCACCCAGACACCATCCGAGGCTGAGTATATTTTTGATATGCTGCTGCTACTGAACAAGCAGATTAGCTCCAAGTTTGAGCGGTGTGCAGGGATCAGCGCATCCAGATTGCAGTTGTTATGCAAGTTGTATCAAGTGGAGGAGATTAGCCAAACGCTGCTGCAAAAAGAGGTTGGCATCGACGGTGCGGCCGTAACGCGCCATTTGAAACAACTGGAGGCGACTGAAATGGTCACACGACGCACGAAGCCAGAGGACAACAGGGTTACTTTGGTAAGACTGACCGATTATGGACGTGCGCGTATTGTCATCTTTAAGCAGGAGCGCTCGCAGTTTGTAGCTCAGCTGCTACAGAGCTTCGACGAGACCCAGCGGCAGCAGCTAGCTGATATGCTGCAAGTGATGAATAGTCATATATCCAGTATGGACTGACAACATTGTCATTTTACATTTACCCACAGAGGAACAAAGGAGAGATTGGAATGAGTAATACGAATACATCCAATATTGTAAAAACGAATGATTTTAAAGAAATCGCATTGGGACGCCGTTCGGTAAAAGTATACGATCCGTCCGTGAAGATCAGCCGCGAGGAAATGACAGAGATTTTGACAGAAGCTACACGCGCACCATCTTCCATTAATCTGCAACCTTGGCGTTTCCTTGTGATTGACAGCCCAGAAGGTAAAGCAACTCTGGCACCATTGGCTCGTTTCAACCAACGTCAAGTGGAGACATCTTCTGCTGTAATCGCTGTGTTTGGGGATCTGAACAACTTTGATAATTTCGAACAAATCTTTGGAGAAGCTGTAGAACTGGGCTATATGCCACAAGACATTAAAGAAATGCAACAGGAAAAAGTAACAGCCCATTTTGCTGCCCTTGATCCCGTTGTGAACAGAGAAACAGTTCTGATCGACGGTGGTTTGGTATCTATGCAGCTTATGCTGGTGGCACGCGCTCATGGCTACGATACCAACGCTATCGGTGGTTATGAAAAGGATCAAATTGCCGAGGCCTTTGGTATGGACAAAGATCGTTATGTTCCTGTTATGCTCATTTCGATGGGTAAAGGAATCAACGAGGGGCACCCGTCCACACGTTTGCCGATTGATCAAATTGCACAGTGGAAATAAGTTAAGTTATATCTATACGCGACATAAAAAAACAGGCGGAGCAAAGGACATCCTTTGCTCCGCCTGTTTTTAGTTTGCCGGATGTAACGCTGATTCGGGAATTGATGACGTCCTTTAGTCTTAGGGTGATCCTTGACCTATATTCGCATCTGGTGTCTGTCCAGAGTCAGCAGTGTCATACTGAGGTGGATGATCACGCTTGGGCCATATAATCTGGTGAGAAGTATGGCTAAGCTCCTCATAAAATAACGGTGCTTTCTTGAACAGGCGTATGACCAGATGGAGAAAGAACCATCCGTTCAACACCAATAGCACAAGACCGATCAGCACACTTACCCAAGGGGACACTTGAGACCGCAGCACAGGTCCACCCAGTACGTAATTCAGTCCAAAATACAACCAGTACAAGAGACTGTACCGCTTGATGAGCTCCCACAGGGAAACTCGTTTTCCTCTCCCTGTAAGATGAATACGTACCAGCCATTTCCCTGGAGTCCGTCCATTCGTCAGGTAAGGAACCACCATAAAGTATATCCCGCTGGAAATCCAGAAAGCAGCAGATACATGCAGGGACTCCATCATGCCGAGTAACCCTGTCCAAAGGATAGAATCCACTAAGAAGGCTACTCCTCGTCTCGTATAGGACACCCGTTTGGTTGTAATGTCCACATGCTTGTCCAGATGCTCCAAGCGGGGAAGAAAGCGTGAAAACCATTCGCCGAGCAGAAAGCCCAGCATACCGCCCAAAGTATTGGCCATCAGATCATCCACGTCAAACACACGATACGCATGGTCAAAAAATCCATACAATCCTGTCAACTGTGTCACCTCAAAGAAGAGGGACAAGGTGAAGGACAGAATGAGACACCATCTCCATCGTGCACGGAAATAATAACGTAAGAACATACCGAAAGGCATGGTCATCATCACGTTAAAAACCACTTGCAGAAAAGCACGCTCCTTCAGCAAATGAACATAACTGGAGGGATGAGCAGGTGAAACGGATGTTTCTCTTATAATGTCTTGCACGAACTGCAAGGGCATTAATTGCAACGCTCCCCCGGCCAAGGCTGCATTATGACGCGATGCTGGAAGCGGTAGTATGACCAAAAAGAAGGCGTTCATCAAGTATAACAGCATCAAGTAAAGCAACCACGCTCTAGCCTTGTGAATATAGCCATGTCTGCGATATTGCACGATGAGAAATGGTAGTGTAAACAGTAACGCAGCAACAGGGAAGGCTAGAAAAGCATATGAAACTGGAAACAGATACGATTGAATCATGAGCTGTTTAAGCCTGCTTTCTCCGGAACTTCACCAAAGACCAGATGATTAAAAATGCCATAAAAGCCACGCATACACTGATGCTGATCCGATTTTGCGGGTCAATCAAGAACAGGAAGGCAATGACCCATAGGCATCCCACTGTTACCGCCGTTATATAAGGATATCCCCATATCTTGAAAGTAGGCTCTACTGGATAAGATTTGCGCAGTTTCAATTGGGACAGGCAGATACAGCTCCAGACAAGCAGCACGACAAAGCCAGGTACAGCCATCAAAATACGGAACAGCCCGTCCTGAGCGACGTATGCGACCATGGAGCCAACAATCAGGATGACTGCGCACAGTTTGAGACTGTTCACCGGAACTCCATTTGAAGACAGGCGCGCGAGTGACTTGGGACCTTCTCCATTAATCGCCAGCGAATGGAGCATGCGTGTAGCCCCGTAAATTCCCGAATTGGCGGCAGACAGTACAGCAGTGATCAGAATAAAGTTCATGACATGAGCTGAGCCTTGAAGCCCTACAGAAGACAATACCTGGACAAACGGGCTGGTACTTGCATCCAATTGGTTCCAGGGAATCAAGCCACAAATAATGAGAATTGGCAGCGTATAGAACAAAACAACGCGAAGAATAAAACTTTTAACCACTTTAGGCAGTACCTTTTCTGGATTTTCAGTCTCCGTCAACGTCAATCCGATCAGCTCAGACCCTCCGTAAGAAAAGGTAACGACCAGCAACGCCGAAAAGATAGCCAGCCAGCCATTGGGGAGAAACCCGCCGTGCTGCGCGTAGTTGCTCAGATAAGGTGGAGTTTCAGTGGGAATAATTCCGAATAGTATACAGCCACCCAAGGCGATAAAGATAATAATCATGGCGATCTTAATACCCGCCAACCAAAATTCCAGCTCCCCTAAACCGCCGACACTCAGCATGTTGACGACAATAATGAAAGCCGCACTTGCTAAACTGAGGAGCCATAGAGGAACATCTGGCAACCAATATTGCAGAAAGCTTCCAGCAGCAATGACCTCAATAACACAGACGGCCAGCCACATGAAGCAATACAACCAGCCGATAATAAAAGAAAGTCGCTCTCCAAAAGCCTTGCGAATAAAATCCTTCATATTCATGTTGGGGTAGACCGTCGCCATCTCAGCAATCGCTCCCATAACGACCAGGAGCAGGAGTCCTGCAAAGACATAGGACAAAATAACTCCAGGTCCTGCCAAGCTAATCGTTTCGGTACTTCCTTTAAAAATACCCGTCCCGATGACTCCACCCATAGCCATAAAGGTAATATGCCGTGGTCGAAGCTTTTTGTGTAAAGTTGCTTCATTTGATTTCAATATGAAATCCTCCTTCATCATAGTGTATAGCTTCAGCATAGCCCAAGCAGGGTTACTTCAATTAGACTTATACTACATGAAAATATTCAATTAGGAAATGAAAGAAATAGGATCTGGTAGGAAGAATGACATAGATAGGGAACAAACTGGTGAACAGAGGCAGAATGATATCGTTGACGATTGTTGTATTATGATATCATTCTGTCTTTATGATATATAATGAGGTTGGTTTGAAAAAAAGTATGATATTTAAGAAGCGGAGGCTTGGATACGTGAAGCAGGATCGGCAAAAGCAGACAGGTTCCCATACCGGGATGAGCAAGGGGCATGAAGCTGATGAGCTGAACAAGCTGCTGTCCGTATGGCTTCATTCGTCGATCCGTGTCATGGATGTCCGGCACATTCGACTGGAAGCGGAAGAGCTGGCTCAACCCTATCGTCTCCCAGCGCATGCTTTTGTGTTTATGCTACAGGGTAGCGTACGCTTGGCTGGTGATTGGAAGGATGCACCCCATTCAGGTTATGTACTGCATGGCAGCAAAGGCTTTGAACTGAATATAAAGCCCTCGCCGTGCGGAATCGAATATATTCTTGTACTATATAAAGCAAACTCTTTTTCGGGAAACACGGTGTATAATCATCCTTCGATAGCTTATGGTTTCAGACCGTCCTATCCGGTTATACTATATCAAAAGCTGCAACTACTGGCGGACGCCTGGCAGGATCAAGAGACGTTATCGAAGATTCAGGCTCAGGGTCGGTTCTATGATTTTGCATATGAATGTATGCGTCAATGGCAGGAGCCGCAGGCTCGGACTTCCACGCGGGATGTCGTGGCACAGACAATTCGATTTATGCAGGCTCATTATGCGGAATCCATCACACTGGAACGTCTGGCCGGATTATTGGAATGCAGCCCGCGACACCTGACCCGATTATTTAAAAAACAAACGGATTGCAGCCCGATTATGTATCTGATTCAATTACGGATGGACAAGGCGAAGGAGCTTTTGCGGAAGACGGATGCCACTTTACAGGATATTGCTGTGAGTGTGGGGTATCCGGATGTGTATTTCTTTAGCCGGGCATTCAAAAAATATACTGGTGTATCCCCGGTTCATTATCGGGACAGCTTATATTCATCTGCTTTTATTAGTAATATGCGTCTGGATAATCCATCAAGCATGTCTGAATGTTCCATTGATTCGAAAAGTGGCGCCCTGCATACTGTTATTGAGGATAATAATCATTATCAAAATCATGATGAAGGGATTTTACGAATGAATAGAAACGCAAAGCATTCCATGGCATTTATTTTATTGCTTAGTTTTACCCTGCTGCTGAGCGCGTGCTCAGGCTCATCCAGTCCTGCGGCAACCGATGGCGCGTCGCAAGGGAACAATAATACATCAGCGGAACCAACATCACAGGAAAGGGTGCTGAAGGATGCACTTGGGCATGAGGTGAAGGTTCCGGCTCAGCCTCAGCGTGTGCTCGCTTCTTATCTTGAGGATCATCTGGTAGCGTTGGGTGTTAAACCGGTAGCCCAATGGTCGGTAGGTAAAAATTCAGTTCAAGCTTACCTGCAAAAAGAATTGAAGGATGTTCCTGCCATCGCTTCAGATCTTCCGTTCGAGGCGGTTCTGAACTTCAAACCTGATCTGATCATTATGGACAGTGCGAGTATGGTCGAAGGTGACAAATATGATCAATACTCCAAAATTGCTCCGACCTATGTTGTAGGTAGTAATATGAATAATGATTGGCGCCAAGAGCTGCTGACCGTGGGTGAGGTGCTGAATAAGAGCAGTGAAGCGAAGCAGGCATTGAGCGATTACGACAAAAAAGCAGCAGAAGCGAAAGCCAAGCTAAGTCAGACGGTAGGACAAAAAACCGCTGCGGCATTGTGGGTAACGGATAAAAACGTATATGTGGTGAACCAGAATCTATCCAGCGGTGATGTATTGTACAAGGATTTGGGATTCAAGATTCCACAGGTCGTACAGGAGATTTCCAAAACAGCCAAGGCGAACTGGAGCAACTTATCCCTGGAAAAACTGGCTGAGCTGGACGCTGATTATATCTTTATCGTGAACAGCAAAAAAGTGAGCAAGGATGAGATTATTAAAGATCCAGTCTGGGCAGGAATTCCGGCAGTTAAAGAAGGGCACGTATACGATTTTGGTAAGGATTCCAGCTGGTTGTATACAGGTACAATTGCAAACAGTCAAATGATTGACGATGTTCTGAAAAATGTAATGAAATAAGCAAAACGGTAATCAAAAAACGCTGCTCATCTTGACGACAGTATGTCGCAGGAAGGAGAGCGTTTTTTTATATAAAAAGATGCCTGCAAAGGGCAGACATCTGATTTATTTTCGATATTAGGATTGCGGAGATACCAAGATTTTAACCTGATTTTTCTCTTTCAGAAGACCTTCAAAGCCTTGCTCGATCACTTCTTCGAGCTTAATACGTTTGGTCACAAGTTTGTCAGCAGGGAAATATCCTTTTTCCATCAAGCTGATAACAGCCGGGAATACATCGCGGTAGCCGATAATACCAGTCAGATTGCGTTCTTTCATGACAATATTGTTCGGTTTGATCGGAGCATCTTTTTCAAAAATGCTGACGATCATGATTTGTCCGCTGATTTTAGTGGATTCAATCGCTTGAGTCAGCACAGGAGGTACTCCAGTGACTTCATAGGCTACATCTACGCCACCGTTGGTCCGTTTGTGCAGCTCTTCCACTACGTCATAAGTCTTAGGATCAAGCACGATAGCACCCAGCTCTTCAGCTTTGGCTTTACGCTCTTCGGAAAGCTCTACTGCATAAATCTCAGATGCGCCCGAAGCTTTCAACGCTTCAATCACGAGCAATCCGATAGGACCAGCGCCAAATACGACAGCTTTATCGCCGACTTTCAGCTGGCTTTGACGTACAGCATACAAAGCAACGGCCGAAGGCTCTACCAAAGCGCCTTGCTCGAAAGATACGCTTTCTGGAATTTTGTGAACCATGTGCTCGTCAGCAGCCACATATTCAGAAAATCCACCGCCGCCGCCTGCCAAACCGAGGAAGCCCATTTTATCACAAAGGTTATATTTGCCTTGTTTACATGCATCACATTCTCCACATGCAAAAACGGGTTCAACGACTACACGGTCGCCAACCTGAATTTTGGTTACGCCTTCACCGATTTCAACGACTTGTCCAGAAAATTCATGTCCCATCACGACCGGAGCTTTTTCACCAGTCAATGGATGCTGAGCATTTTCAGGAATGAAGATCGGTCCTGCTACATATTCGTGGAGATCACTTCCGCAAATACCACACCATTCGACTTTGATTTTTACTTTTCCGGGAAGAGCAGCGGGCTGCTCAATATTTTCCAAACGTAAATCTTTTACTCCATGCCATCTCAATGCTTGCATGTCCTGTCATCTCCTTGATGATTATATGATCATTGCCGCTATAAAAGTGAATGAATTAGGAAACGTTTCCGAAAAATAATATGTCACAATTTTTACACATTGTCAAACCAAATTAATGCAAAAAGCACTTGATTTTTTTGTGAATATAATCACTTGTGACTATGGCGCTATATTTGACTCATTGCTTAGAACAAAAGAATTTTTGTGAATTTTGCAAGTGAAGCAGAGGCTAGAAGAAAACGAATTCAATTTTTAGAGAACTATTCTGTGGTATAATATCTATATTAGAGAGTTTATGTGCATAGATAGAAAACGATTCCGAGCGTGAAAGGATTTTGGGTGTGTCAGAGCAAAAGAAAGTAACCATAGAGGATGTAGCTAAGCGGGCAGGGGTCGGTATTGCGACTGTCTCTAGGGCTATTAATGATAGTGAGGGCATCAGCCCCAAGACGAAGGCATTTATTTTGCAAGTGATTGAAGAAATGGGCTTTACGCCCAATACCTCAGCTCAAAGTCTAAAGGTACGGCAGACACGTCAAATTGCGTTGGCTGTACCGGATATTCGGAACGCGATTATTCCAGAGATTGCTTGGTCCGTAGAACAGGCCGCCAAGCAGCACGGTTATCGTGTTGTGCAGATCAATACGGCCGGGAATGCCAGAATGGAGCTTGAAACAGTACGTGAGGTTAAGAAACTGCATGTAGACGGGCTTATCATTATGCCACTGGCGTATCCCAAAATGTTGGTTGATCTGATTAACAAGGCTAGCGTTCCGGTATCCATTATTAACTATGGCAAGAAGCTGGGTGAAGACGTTAAAGCGGATATCGTCAGTTTGGCTCGGCAAGAGGGAAGACTTGTGATGGAGCATTTGCTTAAAATCGGGAGAACGAGAATTGCTTATGCAGGTGCAGCAAAGGATAAAATCGAAGAGAGATACTTTGCTTATGAGCAGTCTCTCCAGCATGTGGACCCTTCACTGGTGTATTTTGGCGATGACTTTTCCTTCGAGACTGGGCTACGGGCAGCCGATTATTTTTACAGCTTGAAAAATATGCCGGATGCCATTTATGCAGTTAATGATATGGTGGCCATAGGAATCGTAAACCGCTTTAAGGATTTGGGTGTAAAAGTACCGCAAGAGGTTGCAGTGGTTGGTATTGACAACAATTTGTGGGCGACCGTAACGACCCCACAGATCAGCTCAGTTTCTATTATGGGGGAAGAGGTGGCACGCCTGGCTGCGGAGCTGCTGCTTAAGCGAATTCAGGACCAGACCGTGGGAGATTATGAGCGTGTACAGTTCGAGCCTCGTTTGATCGTCAGGGAATCCAGCGTCTCTGTGATCCGTAAGCCTACGGTTGGGCGTGACGAGTAGAAGATAAGTCTAGATCTGAATCCTGCTCCGTCATACCAATAGATGAGCGGTCGCAGGTGTAAAAGGTGTGGATAGGAGAGTGGATTCGTGTCAAAAGGTAGCGTGTTTGTTTCTGTAGCTTGTACTATACTATTGCTGGCTGTAATCATAGGGTGTACTCCCCATGCTGACCCTGCGGCGCCGTCTGAAGCAAGCAATGAGGTGTCTAAGCATAGCGCAGTCAGTACGCAGCGTGCCCAGCAAAGTAAAGAGGAGCTTGTGCTGTCCTTTTATAAGGATTCCTCTCTCAATAATGAAGTAAAGGTACGTCACATTACGGACCAATTGGCAGGTATTGATTGGAGGAAGATGAACGAAATCAGTGAACATCAAAGCATGGAAATTATCGAATATTTGTATAAGCAGCGTGCTTTGATTCCTTCGGAAAGTTTCCCCAATGTGATTAAGGGCACTGCTGGCTTGGACGGAGCGCTAACTGAAAGCTATGATGCACTTATGGGAGATTTGTTTACAAGAGACAGAACTGCGATGACCCGAGCATTGGCAAATATGGACAAAGCCAACCGTGTACAAGGTATAGGGGGCATCGGGTATGCTCTCAGCTATAGAGACCCAAAGGAAGTCAAGAAAGAGATTCAACAATGGCAGGCTGGGCAACAGCTTACTACGGCAGAGAAGGATGTTATTCGTGTCCTGTTCGCCAAGCTGGATAATCCCTATTGATGCTGAACGAGTGATGAGCTTTGCCTCGAAGTATATAAAATGAAAAGCTGCTTCTCTATCCGAGGCAGCTTTTTTGTGCTGTTTGTACATCCTGCGATTATGATTGGAGGTGATCCTGATCTACACGCAAGCGCTTGATGTCACGAATTGGAGGCAGGCCGAACAAGCGAGCGTATTCACGACTGAATTGAGAGGGACTCTCGTAGCCTACCTGAAAACCGACATCTGCCGCATCTGCTGATTCAGATAACAACAGGCGACGAGCTTCTTGCAGCCGTAATTGTTTTTGATATTGCATGGGGCTCATAGCCGTAACCTCTTTAAAATGACGATGTAGCGACGAAGGACTCATACTAGCCAGTTGGGACAATTCCTCAATTCGCAACGGCTTATCATAATCTTGTTTAATTCGCTTTATGACTTCTGCGATCCGGCTTGAATGGCTGCCAGTCATGACCAGTTGTTTTAAGGATTCCCCCTGCTTCCCCTGTAAAATCCTATACAATATCTCACGAATGACTAATGGAGCCAGCACCGGAATATCCTGCGGTCTTTCCAAAAGACGTACGAGCCTTACCACGGCATCCAGCAGTAGGGAGTTGGTTTGACTTACATACAAGCCTCGTCTGGAACCCGTGCTTGAGTTTGCGGAGCAAGCAGGTTCGTTGATCAGATCCAAAACCTGATGTGGACCAAAATTGAGTCGAAGACACAAATAAGGAGCATCAGTTGATGCTTGTATGACCTGCCCGGAAATGGGTAAATCCACCGAAACCACAAGGTAGTCGGATGTGCCGTAATAGTAACTTTCCTCTGCGAGTATCACAACTTTTCTCCCCTGGGCCACAATGCATAAGGCGGGTTCATGAACCTGATAAATCGGAACGGTGGTATTCGAACTTCGGACGAAGTAAAGTGAAGGGATATCTGTAGCGTGAACTCCGTCGTGACTTGTAAATTGTTCTATGAGACTGGGCAATTCGGCTTGCTTTTCCGTAGTAGAACTCTCAATTTCGGTTGCTTTCACTAGGACCCTCCCTTTTTCACAACGTAGCTAATCTTCACTCCTCAGTGGACAATTCACTTTAAGATGCGCTTTGTTTTTCGATATCGATTTGAATTCATATTAAGTGTATTTGGAGGATTAGGCAATAATTTGCTCTGATTCTTCTACCAGCCCGATGGACATTCCTCTCATAATAAGATGCAGATACAACACCTAATGAGCAATTAAGAAAAAATAAAAGTGCAAAGGAGTGAAATAGTCATGGAGAGCAACAAAGCGGAAAAAAGTGTACACGCTTCTCAGTATCCCTATATAGGGATGTGGGTAACTTATCGTTTTTCAGTAACATTTTAAACTAAAGGAGGAACAAGCATGTTAAATATTAAAGGGAAAGTCGCAGCTATTACAGGGGCAAGCAGTGGAATCGGTGAAGCTACTGCTCGTTTACTTGCTCAACATGGGGCTCATGTGGTATTAGGGGCCAGACGCACAGAACGATTGGAGGTTCTTACCTCCGAAATTCGTTCAAAAGGGGGATCCGCTGATTATCTGCAACTGGATGTGACCCAAAGGGAGCAGATGGAAGCGTTCATTAAGTATACTGAAAAACGATTTGGACGTGTGGATGTCATTGTGAACAATGCGGGAGTGATGCCTCTTTCAAAATTGGAAGCCCTGAAGGTAGAAGAATGGGACCGCATGATTGATGTTAATATACGAGGCGTTCTGCATGGGATCGCGGCAGGGCTTCCCATTATGAAAAAGCAAGGATTTGGTCAGTTTATCAATATTGCCTCTATTGGCGCGTATAGTGTAACTCCGACTGCAGCAGTATACTGCGCAACGAAGTATGCGGTTCGGGCCATTTCCGAAGGATTGCGTATGGAGGTTGGAGGGAATATTCGTGTAACACTGGTATCACCGGGAGTAACTGAATCCGAGCTTGCCGACAGTATTTCTGATGAAGAGGCCCGGCAGGGAATGAAAGAATACCGCCGTATTTCAATTTCGCCGGATGCCATTGCTCGTTCCATTGTGTATGCCATGGAGCAGCCTACAGATGTAGATGTGAATGAAATCATTGTCAGACCCACGGCAAGTCCGAATTAACACCATGAAATGAAATCCGTAGTTCATCTTTGCCTTTAGATTGTTTGGTCCTCTATCTTTATGGATGGGGGATTATTTTATTATAAGATGAGAAAGACCATTATTCACACTATAGAGTTCAAAAAAGATGTGACTTTACCATAACGGGTTTACTTTTACCAAAGTTTGTGTTAACTTAATTTCGACAAACATCGAAATTAAGGCTGGAACTGAAGGGAGACGAACAGGGTGAAAGATACAACAGAGATGCAGCAAGCTGTAAAAATATATAAAGCACTTGGAGAACCGACTCGTCTCAAGATAGCACTTCTGTTAAAAGAGGAAAGTGACCAATGCTGCTCTGTGCTGGGCGAGAAGCTGAACAGTGTAGCTATTTCAACGCTATCGCACCATCTGAAGCAAATGGCAGAGTCGGGGCTGCTCACATACCGTAAAGAGGGGACGTTTATTTATTACAGTTTGGATGTGGAAGCAGCACAGAAATATGCCCCGTTCCTGATCACATAATTTTTTTTAGTCTTAATTTCGATATTTGTAAAAATATAAAAATATAAAAAGGAAAGAGGCGTTATTTGCAAAATGCAGAGCACGTGGAAAGTGTATATTTTGGCAATTGTTAGTTTTTTGGTAGGCACATCCGAATACATTATCTCAGGCATTTTGGATCAGATTGCGACAACCATGGGGATTACGGTGTCCGCAGCGGGCCAGCTAATTACAGTCTTTTCTCTTGCTTACGCGATTGGCACCCCGATTCTGATGGCAGTAACCGCTAAATGGGACAGACGCAAGCTGCTCTTGAGTTCCCTCGGATTATTTGCCGTAGCCAATGTCCTCTCCTTTGTTTTGCCGGGTTTTGGAATGTTTATCGCTGCACGAATTCTTATGGCCCTCGGGGCAGGGATGGTCGTGGTTACAGCATTGAGCATTGCTGCGAAAATTGCCCCAGCTGGCAAGCAGGCTAGTTCTATTGCTACGGTCACTATGGGTTTTACAGCCTCGCTGATTATCGGGGTGCCGCTTGGAAGAATGATATCTTCTTCATATGGCTGGAAAACCGTATTTCTCGGCATCGCTTTGACAGGGATTATTGCTTTGATCGTTATCGCTATGACAATCCCTCGCTTAAAAGGAGATCAACCGATTCCCTTACTACAGCAGTTTGCTCTTCTGAAGAAGCCTGAAGTTGCTTTGGGATTGGCGATTACCTTCTTTTGGGGAGGGGGATATTCCCTCGCGTATACTTACATTTCACCGTACTTGCTGAATGTATCAGGTGTAGGGGATAATATGCTAAGCTCAGTATTACTTGCCTTCGGGATTGCCAGCCTGATCGGGTCGAAAATCGGTGGATACAGCGCAGATAAAAAGGGTACTTCCTTTACATTATTCGGGGGCATGGTGTTGCATGTCTTTTCCTTGCTTTTACTTCCTGTCGTCGCTCATTCTCTAGGTGTATTATTTGTCTTACTGATGCTGTGGTCGTTCGCAGCCTGGACAACCGGACCTACTCAACAATATAACTTGGTCACTCTCGTACCGGAATCTTCCGGTGTGATGCTGAGTCTCAATCAGTCTATGATGCAGCTTGCTATGGCAGCCGGAGCTGGAATTGGTGGTGTGGCTGTTAGCCAGGTTTCGCTGGCTTCTATCACTTGGTTTGGAGCAGCTGGTGTCGCCATGGCCATGGTAGCTGTATATTTACTTTCACGAAGATCTTCGGTTCACACGGAATTGGGTGTGATAGAATAAAGAATTATAGATAATTGAAGGATGAGCCCAGCGATAGATGGCATCGCTGGGCTTGTTTATTTTGAATGAGCAATCATATGCTCTCTTACAGCAGGAGGGTTTATCCAAACGCAATATCAGTAGTTCTGCTGCCTCCGCAGCTGAAATCTGACTTGCTGGATCAACTGAATGGTCTAAAGCCTCCTCTGCAAAGCCAGCCAGAAACTGGGCAACTAACTGTACGTCCTTTGAAATGGCTTGTCGTAGGATTCCCCCAACGCCTGAAGGGTTTTTGTATTCAGGACAGAAATAAGATTCCATGACCATGTGTGTATGTACCTGAGCAGTATGCCGCTCGGCGTAAGCAATTGCGAACTTCTCGGCAGTTTCGATATCACCACATACACCTGGTAGGTTGATTCCTTCTATATAATGTAAGAGTTCTTCGATATAGGTCAACTGATGGTTGCCGATGATTTGCTGTGAAATCCATAGCCAAGCCTTATGTCTGGGTGATTGAGCAATCATATTTCCATCAGACGTTTTGAGGCATGTTGATTCTTCTGACTCACATATTCGATGAAGCAAATTATATCGAACCTCATCAGCCAAAAATGGATTGTGATTTAATAGATCGTCGTATGGGACTAGCTGCTCAATCATGGACTTGCCTCCCTAAAAATGAGGTTTGATCTAATGTACTTGTATATGCTATGAAAATTAAACTGCTACGAAGTACTGTTGTTATATCTACTGGGACTTAAACTTCCGCGCTATAAGCTTCTTATTCTTTTGTCGCCAAATCCATCTTTCGATAAAGTTTTTTTCTTTTCTTTCCTGAAGCGTTTCTTTCATACCCTTAATGAGAAATTCGGATCTTCGCTTGTCGTTCCTGCTAATTTCACGTAGTTCCTCAATAAATTTATCGTCCATGTCTACATCTCCGTTAGTTCAGGATTTTCCAAATTGCTAAGCTAGATTATACAGAACATACGTTCCTTTTTCAAGTCTGCGTCTGCTCTATTCAATCACATAACCATTTTTAGATGGATGCTGCGAGGCCCGCGCCAATCGGATGGTGAAGCATAAGATAAAGTTGAAAGGAGGAATTACAATATGGACAACAAAGCATATGTATCTCAAACGTATCCACGTCTTACAGTTTACAACGAAGAAAATTTTCGGGGTTCCAGGAGAGTATTCAGAGGAAACCTAGGCATTCGTAATACCGATAACATTCTCGACGGCATCGAAAGTCTGCGTTTCTTTTCTACCAGCAGCAATGCTACACTTGTACTCTTTACCGGCACGCGGTTTAGAGGTAACTTCCGTGTATTTAGAGGCAATCGCAACATTGCGGACCTGGATGATCTGATTCGCGGGAATGATGTGGAATCTATTATCTCTACCAATCAACGTTTGACATTGCAGCAAATCCGTAATATCCGCAGTACTGGCAGACTGCCAGCTGGCTATCGGGTCATCTAACGGACTCAATTCGACACAATAAACATTTTACAAGACTACTTCAGGAGCTTGCAACTTTCGGGCTTCTGGAGCAGTTTTTCTATTTGTACACAATGCCTACATAATAGAACGATGAGAAGAACTGTATGGAAGAATGAATGGAATGTTATTTTCATGAAAATAAAATAAGGAGGGCATACGATATGCTCTCCTTATTACGTATATGGTTATTTACTTCATTTCCCAATTAGTTACTTTGATTATGGCTGCATCTGCGTTCTTAAGATCTGTTTCGCCAGAAGCTAAAAGAGAACTCCATTGTTTCACCCGATTCTTACCATTAGGAGGTTGGTTATAATCGTTGGTATCGACAACCAATGTACGCTTAGCATAGAAGTTAGTCATGAATGTCTTTTCATTCGTGCTATTGCCAGATCGTGAGAGGACTCCTTCAAGACTACCGTCATCACCCGTAGCACCTTGATTGAGTGCAGTGTCGACAAATGATCCAATCGTCAGAGCAGTATTAAATCCGCGCTTCCGGGCTTGCTGCACACTATATTCGATATAGGTGTCATAGAACGTACGCCACATGGCTTCTCTCCAAGCTTCATTATTTTGGAGAGCTTTGATCTTCTTTTTGATTACACTATCGCTATCGCTGAGTTTTAAAATCGAGCCACTCATTTTCCCCTTCAGTCCAGCACGGGCTAATCCACCTGCAATGGAAGGATTGCTAGCTCCACTAGCAGCATCAAAAGCTTTGAATAAGGCCGGACCGTCTGGTCCCGTATCATTGGAACCGCCTGTTGTTGCTCCAAAAATACCAATGGTATATCCACGATCATCGCCAATATCTTCGGCATAGCCATAGAATTCAGTCCATTTCAAAGAATCCTGCTCTGGCTTGTTCACTAGCTTCATAATATTATCCCATTGCTCACCGTCGAGTCCTGTATTATCCTTCAGAAACTGAAGTGTTGAAGGTGAGAAATTAGCATCATGATCAATAGCTGTAACCGCTGTTTGGCTAGTAGTCTCCTCGCTGGTGAGGGGGATTTGCTGTATATTTGATTCATTTGTTTCTTGTACTGGAGTTCCGTTTTCTTCAGCAAGAGCCTTGGCGGGTAAGGGGCCGTACAAGCTAGAGAATGAAGCGATTACAGAAAAGCTTAGCAATATCATAAAAAACTTCGTTTTATGGGAAATGAGTTTACTGCTGATTTTAAACATATAACTCCTCCTCTAATAATGTAATTGTGAAAGGCTAAAAGAAATGTTACATATAAAAAAAGTGATGCTGTGTCAGTAGTAAGTAGCAACACCAAATACACTTTTAAAGCTTACGTAGATTAGCATCTAACTCGAATTAATTTAGCAAGATTATAGATAAGAAACATATGATTGAACAGTGCTCGAATAACCATTTTTATTCCAGTTTTGTGAATTCTAACTGGATACATTGGCCTAAATCTTCTGTTTTTTAATTCAAAATTAGATTCGTAGAGTGTATGGAAAACAGAAGGAACACTTTAACAGCTCGTTTGAATTCAAGTAATTAGATTAACACAGACCATAAAAGCAAGAATGAGGACGAAAACCAATACAGCCTCTTGATAGAATGAGATACATCACCTAACAGGAGGTTATAAATTGAACAAAATACAAGAATTTAACGATTTGCATACATCAGAGGAAATTTTATTTCTAGGGAACGCCTGGGATTTGCTATCTGCCCTGGCTCTGGAAAAAGCAGGCTTTAAGACGATAGGTACGACAAGTTGGGGAATTGCCAATACGCTTGGGTTTTCAGATGGAGAGCTTATTGATTTTGAACAGCATGTAAGCATCATTCGGACGATTGCAGAGCATGTTCAGATTCCAGTGTCGGCAGATATTGAGGCAGGATATGGGAAGGATGTAGCAACGATTGTTGAGCATGTATTAAGGACAGCCGATGTCGGAGTGGCAGGGATTAATATTGAGGATTCATTAAAACAGCAAAAGGGGCTTCGAGAAGTGAGGGCGCACAGTAACCTGCTGTCCAAAATAAGAGCTGCCTTGGATGTTCATGGGTTTAAAGATTTTTTTATAAACGCAAGAACGGATACATTTTTGCAGATAGAAGCTCCACTTTCGGAGACCATAGAAAGGGCCAAAGCGTATGTGGAAAGTGGTGCGAACGGCATTTTTGTGCCAGGGTTAAAGAATGATGAAGAGATCAGAAAAGTTGTATATCATATACATGCTCCGCTTAATGTTTTATCCTTGCCAGGTCTGACGAATGTCCGCCAGCTTCAGCAGTTAGGAGTCAAAAGGTTTAGCTTTGGAAATGCGTTTTCTGATAAGATAATAGTTGCTTTGCAAAAGAATGCGGAACAGTTGGTCAACCTTCGAGATACGTCACATTTATATGATGATTTTGCAAATCCTGAACTAGATGAGTATGAACTATAGAAGGGACGGAATCTTCGATCATGGCTAACCTTAGTCTTTCTTTTGAAGAAATGTGGGACAAAATTATAGCATGTGATCGTAAATATGACGGGGTGTTTTTTACCGCTGTGAAAACAACCCGTATATATTGCCGACCTTCCTGTCGATCCCGAAAACCGAAAAAAATCAATGTCGATTTTTACTTTGATGTGGACACCGTGGAAAAAGCAGGTTTTCGCGCTTGCAAAAGATGCCAGCCTCATATAGATCATTCGCCGTATATCAGGCTTGTCCAGAATGTGGTTGCTTTTTTAATCAATCATTATAAAGAAAAATTAGTATTGCAGGATATTGCGAACTATGTTGGAATAAGCCCTTTTTATTTGGATCGGATTTTTAAACAGGAAACCTCCGAAACCCCGCGTACGTATTTGGAAAAAATAAGAGTAGATAAGGCGTCCTATCTTCTTAAAAATACAGATCTTACGAATCTTGAAATTTGCTATGAGACAGGCTTCCAAAGTCCCTCAAATTTCTATAAGTCGTTTCGCAGCTTGAACCAATGTTCTCCTAGTGAGTATAGGAAGTTACATAAAGATTAGGAATGGAAGGTGGTTATCTTTTTATGAGCAAGCTATCCGTATTGAATTATGTATCGCCGATTGGAGAGATAGAGATACAGGGCACCAAAGAGGCTGTCTATTCTATTATGTTCTCTAATCGGAATGAGCCCTTAACGAGGCTTACAGAAGAGGCTCCAGTCCAAGTATTAGAGGAATGCGCCAGCCAGCTTGACGAGTATTTTAAAGGTGAGCGCTTTAAATTTTCGTTTCCTTATGCTTTTGAAGGTACAGACTTCCAGCAAAAAGTATGGAATGCGCTGGTGACCGTAGGTTACGGTAGAACGACAGCTTATAAAGATATTGCTCTTGCTATTGGAAATGAAAAAGCAATCCGAGCTGTTGGCAGTGCGAATGGCAAAAATAAGCTGAGCATTGTGATTCCATGTCACCGAATTATCGGATCGAATCAGAAACTAACTGGCTATGCAGGGGGCCTATGGAGAAAAGAATGGTTGCTTCAGCATGAGAAGCGTTGTCTGGGATCAAAAGGAGGGCTCATGGATGAGAGAGATATATTTGAAAGAGTTTAAGCCGGAAAGCTGGGCCAACATGGTTCAAATCTATCAGGAGCGATATGATCAGGTAGATCCAGCGGTAAGAGCAAAGGTGGCCAAGAGTGAAATTCCAAAGAAGATTCAGATTGTGCTGCTGCCTGACATGGGCGAATATTTGCTGACTTGGATGGATCGAAAGGTTCCCGCACTTGGTCACGAAACACCGTCGGATTATTTAAAAAGCGAAGAAGGGACCAAAGCATTGAAGGCAGCCATTCTGCGTATGCCGCGTTAAACAACTGACACAAGGAGATACATATGAACACGTCCAAACCCCAATCAAGCTATACAAAGGGAGCCGTTGCCGTGCTCCCTCTGGCGATCACAGCAACCTGTGATAAAAGAGTTCTAATTGGCTGAAAGCTCACTCTCCGTCACCCATTTATGATTTTTGACAGGCTCTCCTCCTGTAGTCGGCGTATAATCTACCATATATACGGTCGTTGGCTCGGCGGAATCTATGGTAGCCTTAGCCCCATCCATCCCCTTCATATGATCTGCCGCCAGGATAACTTCCGTTCCCGGTTCATAGGGCTCGCTGCCTGCATCCTTAATCTCTTCATGAATAACCCACTTATGATTAGTCACTTTTTCTCCTCCAGTAGTTGGAGTATAGGAGACTGTATAAGCAGTAGTCGTATAAGCACCCACAATCGTGGCCGTAGCGCCGTTCATGCCTGCCATATGATCGGCTTGCATGGTCGCTTGACTGCCAATTTTGAAGGCTGGATGTTCAGCTTCTTTTAGCCCAGCAGGAAGCTCACTGGAAGTGGAATGGTTCATATCTGATGTGTCGTGCTGTTGACTGCTGTTTGTCGTATGCTCCTGATCTGGCGTGTTACTGTTCCCGCACCCACTCAAAATAATCATGACTGCACCAGCAAGCAAAGCCCATTGTTTTTTCATATTTAAATAGCTCCTTTAGGATTGTATTTACACACTCAATTATACCCCCTGGGGGTATAATTGAAACAGAATTATATTACAAACTTGTGAAGTGTTTTGCCTTCAAGCGGAGCGCCTGATGTGATCCTTTTGAGTTATGCGGAAGATGCGTAATTAAATATTGTTGACAGTGAATAAAAAATCATTGTAATATCTACAAAACATATCAAATTACTATGCTTTAAAAAGCTGTAAACATTTTAACTCACTAAACGTAGATCATATCAAGGAGCAGGGGGAGACATCAAAATGAAGAAACAATGGATTTCATTTATATTGCTACTGGGAGTAGTCGTGCTTTTTATTTCAGGCTGTGGCAGCAAGAATACGTCGGGCGGCGCTGCTGGTGAAGAAAAGAAAACACTGCATATCAGCTTTAATCCCGGCCCATATAGTGATCAGTTTAAGAATGGTGTGGCTCCATATTTGGAGAAGAAGGGGTATAAGATTACATATAAAGAGTTTACAGACGGGGTTCAGCCCAATGTAGCCGTGGCTAATGGTGATATTGATGCCAATGTGTTCCAGCATTCGCTCTATCTGGATTCTATGAATAAGCGGGAGAATATTGATCTGGTTGGTGCTGTGCAGGTCCCGACTCCTCCAATGGGGTTGTATTCCAGCAAGCATACCAGCCTTGACGAAATCAGCGCTGGCGCCCAAATCAATCTGCCCAACGAGCCAGTTAATATGCTGCGCGCGCTGAACATTTTGAAGGAAGTAGGTTGGATTACGTTAAAGGACAATATCGATCCATTGCAAACCTCGGTGAATGACATCACCTCTAATCCGCATCATCTGCAATTTGTTGCTACCGACCCGGCACAGGGGCCACGTGTACTGGAGGATGTTGATTTTGCGGCTATACAAGGGAACTTTGCTGTATCGAATGGAATGAAGTTGACCTCGGCATTAAAGCTTGAAAATATGACAGACCCGTTCACGAACGTGGTGGCTGTGGACAACAAGAATAAGGACAAGCCATTTGTCAAAGACATTATTGAGGGATATCATTCAGATGAATTCCAACAGTACATCAAATCGAATCCTGCGTATGAAGGCTACAAGCTGCCAAGCTATTTTAAATAAATGGGTATGATCCTGGCGGGCTGACATTCTCAGTCTATATCTTATGGATAGAAGGTGGAGATAAACGTGATTTTTTCATCCTCTGATCTCGTCAAGGCTCTGCCTGACAACTATTTTAGCGCAATCGATGACAAAGTGAATCTGTATAAAAGCAAAGGAATAGATGTAATTAATTTGGCAGCCGGCAACCCGGATCAGCCAACACCGCCGCATATCATCAGCGCTTTGAAGGATGCGGTCGATCAACCGATCAATCAGGGCTACCCGCCTTTTCATGGAAAAAAAAGCACGCTGGAGGCAGTCGCTGCGTTCTATAAACGGGAGTATCAGGTGGAGCTGGACCCTGAACGGGAAGTTGCCGTATTCAACGGCTCTGCTATAGGTGTAATGGGGATTCCACAGGCGTTGCTGAATCCTGGTGATTGGTTATTGACCACCGATCCGGCATATCCCCAATATTATTCCGCTGCTGCGCTGACAAGAGCCCATATTCATACGATTCCACTGGATGAGAAGCATGGATTTTTGCCTGATTATACAACCGTGCCGGAAGAAATCGCAGAGCAGGTCAAACTGCTCATGATTAATTATCCGAACAATCCGACAGGAGCCGTAGCTACTGTAGATTTTCTGACGAAGACACTCGATTATGCTGCTCGGTACCAGTTTCCGGTTATGAATGATTTTGCTTACGGTGCTCTTGGCTTTGGCGGACATAAGCCGATTAGTCTATTGCAAATCCCTGGCGGCAAGGAGTATGGTGTCGAGACGTATACAGCTTCCAAAACGTATAACATGGCTGGATGGCGCTTCGGCTTTGCGGTTGGAAATGCGTCCGTCATTGGTGCACTCAAGCATTATCATACGCATGCCTACAGCACTGTTTTTGGTGCGGTACAGGATGCAGGAGCTGTCGCATTGCTGGGCACCCAGGAGCCAGTACGGGAACTCGCGGCGTTATATGAGCGGCGACGTGATGTTCTCATTGCAGCGTTACGAAATATTGGCTGGGATGTAGCTGCTCCCCAAGGGTCCTTTTTTACCTGGTTCAAGGTGCCGGAGGGGTATACATCGGCTTCCTTTGCAAACTTTTTATTGGATGAGGCGCATGTTGCGGTTGCCCCTGGAGAAGGCTTTGGTCGTGCAGGAGCTTCTCATGTGAGGGTCAGTCTGGTGAATAGTGAAGAAAGACTGCTGGAGGCGGTACAGCGCATCGCAGCAACGGGTGTTTTTCAAGCTTAAGCTGGAATAAAAGAAATTCATGGAGGGATCGAGAAACGAACTTTGAGTATAGCCATATCGGAGCCATGGAAGAAGAAATAGCAGGTTTGAGGGCGCAAATCGAAGGGATAAAGATGACCCAGATTGCGAACGGGATTTTTTATACGGGTCATCTTCAAGGCAAGGAAGTTATTGTGCTGCGTCCATGCAATGTTCAGGAACGTTTTTTCTTTGGCTTGCCATACTGGTTAATGAGAGTTCGAAGTTGTTTCCCGGCTTGATTTAGTTCCATATCATTCAACACATAATCGGTGCTGACTTCCCAGGTGCTGCGGTCATTCAGATAAAAAATAAAGGCGGGGAAGCGAGGGCGCAGCCATTTACGGATGGAGGCCCCCTCGAATTCGACTTTAGTGATTGCAGACCACGGCACAGTTCGAATACCATCGGAAATACTGTGTTCGTCAAAGATGAACAGGAAGGCTTCCTTACGAAGCGTTCTGCTCAAACAGACCACCAAATAACTACCGAAAAAAGGAATTCCAATAATGGCGGACGTAATAAAGAAGAAGATTTGCAGAGCAGAGATATCTTCGTCGATAAAAATGAGCAACAGCAAAAACAGACAAATCACCACAAACATCAAGCTGCCCAGGGCTTTCCAAAATGCCAAAGATCTGCGGTATACAATTTTATCCACGGAATACCGCCTCGTCGGGTACAAATGCCTGAATGAAATGAGTGATCCGTTCTCTCCAGTCTGATTCGGTCACACTTTCAATTCTCAGGCATGGGGTGGCCTGCATATCCAGTTCTGTATTTCTTACAACCCACACATTATTCGTTCCTTTAAGAACAAATAGCAGATTCGTAACGGAAGGACCCTCTTCATCTGTGTCCGTGTATACCATCTGGCTCAAATTATCCAGGCTGCAGTGATTACGATTAAAATCCTCTCGCCAGTCTTGTATCATTTGTTGATCCAACTCTTGAAGTTTCCACGTTGCCATTTGCTGCATCGTGAAGTTGGATGAGGTCAGCTCATTCCACTGTTCTTCTGTCAGATCGACGTATCGGTTGTGGGTATTGAAGCTGGAAGCCGACAGGCCGAACAATTGATCAATATCGTGATGCCAGTCTTCTGGAGAAGACCAGCGAAAGAAATGGAGTTCATTGTGGCTGGAAAAGTGATACAGAAAACGTTCGTTTCCATGGTGTATCGTTAATGTATTTTGCTTGTCCTGCTGCTCCTTGTATCCACGCAGCATTTGGCGGCTTTGTACCAGATGAGCCAGCATTTCAACAATGAACGCATCAAATTCAAGCTGCTGTTGCCCGTCATCCTGCTGTTCCAACAAGCCTTTGGATACCAGGCTATGTGTTGCAGCATGAAAAAGCAGTTCCCAGCGATCTTCGGTTAGTTCCCCGTAATAGGATTGGAGCAGACCCGAAGCCATATCCTCTGCACCCAGTGCGGTCAAGGCAAAGCCTAGTTCCTCAAGCGTTAAAATTACCGTTTGTTTGTCCATAGTCAGGCTCCTTCTCCATCTGTTAAGTGTATGTTTATTTGAATAGTTTGCTGGCCCAGCGTATCCCTTTTTCGGCGAATTTGGCGACTTTTCCACCTGCCCAGCTCCCCACTGTACCGCCGACGTATGCACCGACGGCTGCACCAACCGGACCGCCGATAGCACCGCCTATGGACCCCAAAACGACAGCTCCGCCATAAGTTGCGGCGGTTTTAATCGCTACGTTAGAAGCAGATACAGCCACATCCGTTCCGGTAAGCTTCCCGCTTTTCCATTTTCCAGCCAGACTGATGCCTTCGCCCACAATATTCATGGTGGCATTAATTGGATATAGCTTTTTGGCGATCATGCCGGGAATTTGGCGTGTTGCTATGCCGTAGCGTCCTTTTTCCACCCCGGCGATGACGTTGCGCGTCCACTGAGGAAAGCTGTTGGCTTTGTTAAACCCAAGGCCGAGCTTACCCATTTGCAGCTTTCCAGCTAAACGATCGAAACCTTTCAAGCCCTTCATCACAATACCTGGTTTAGCGAACTGGCGGTTTATGCTTTTGCCCAAATTACGCATAAAAGCATTGTTACCTTTGCCTTTCACCCATGCCGCATTATGTATAACCGCTCGAGTGGGATTTTTCAGACTTTTCTTGAATTCTACTGTTTTGGTGAGGACAAGTGTGGAAGCCAGACCGCTATAGATCGCTGTTCCGGCAAAGCCCAGTTGCCCTCGCCATTTATTGGCCTCTGACAGGCTGTTAATGGCTATATCTGCGGGATCGTTTCCTTTTTTCCCGGAAGTTGCTCCTTCACTGCTCTTAATCTGTCCGCTTTGATCTCCTTGGTTAATCCCTGTGTCTGCTTGGGTATCTGTTTCCTTGAATTTTACTGCAATCGAACGCAGCTCTGTGCTGACAGAACCGACGGTTTGAGTGAAAGCGTCCATTTGTCCACGTGCTTTGTGAAAATCCTGATAAAAGCGCTGCTGTGTCGTTCCTGCCCAGCTATTCTCTAGCATTTGAATATGCTGTGACAGTTGTCCGCAAATTTGTGCCCCCAGCTCACGTGCCTGCGCGAACTGCCTGGAAACCGCCTCTAGTTTCTCAGGAGGAACCATAATTTTAGCCATGATGTCCACCTCGGATGATTAAAATAATTACTTTATATTTTAGTGATTCCAGCGGAGGTTAGCAAAAAAAGGAGGGGGTTTGAGCGAAAAATAAGTCATTTGTATGAGTTCGTTGATGGGCATAAGGGAGAATAGTAGGAGTCGTTATGATCCGAAGTTCTTATATGTCATTTATGAAGAAAATGGAAAAAGACTCTCTTTCTTGTAGGAATTTCTATAAGAAAGAGAGGGCTTCTTGCGTAGAGGCTATTTATATACTGTGCGATACTCTAACTTATTTGAGAGGGACCTGCTTGGACAATTTCTCAAACTGCTGCAAGTGAGGGGTGACCTTGGCGGTAATCCCTTTGAGATACTTGATGGCCGCTTGTCTTTGATGTTCTTTGGTTGCGACCTCTTCAGGGAACATGGAGTATTCCTTTTGAACAGAGCCATTTTTATAATTTACGGAGAAGAGCTCTCCTTGCTGCCATCTTTGGACTAGATCCTGATTACTGTGCAAGATGTTTAGCACTTCTTTTCCATTTTTATAAGTGAAGCTATAGTCTGGATCGGCTACAGCATGGATCACTTGGTAGCCGTTCTGTAATCCATTATCCTGAAAAGTACCTACTTGGATCTGATTCGAACGGATCGTTCCATCCGATTGCGTCACTTTTTCAGTCTGCGTACCCTTACCGCTCATCGTGTCATTGCTCCATGTTCCGTTGTATACGACTTTATGATGTTGTCCATCTGCATCTGTGTATTGATTCATATATTTTCCAGTTCCTGATCGCTTGCCATTCACAAAATCGCCCGAATACTGCTTGTATTCGCTCCATTTGATCGTACCACGTCCGCTTGGCTGTCCATTCTCAACCTCTCCGTAGTAAGTCGTCTGTCCGGATAACTGAAGCAGTTCCTTGGTCGCAGCCGCATTCACCGTAGGTATATTATTTACCAACAGCGTTCCTGAAATCAGCGATGCAGACACCACTATAGGCAGGGACAGAGCCTTTCCTTTTTGCCAAAGTTTTTGCATCATGAGTTCTCCCCTTTCGAAGCTTTGAGTTTCTACGAGTCATGTTCAACAACCCAGCACTTTTAACCTATTTTGTGCTTGGTGGTTTATAGTTTAATATAGATTGAGAATTATAGGAAACTATAAAGTAAAAAATAGGTAATAAGGAGGGGGATTTTGATTTTACCTGAATATGGAAGTGAGGATGTATCGAGCATCCTTGCCGTAGAGTTGGATCATGGGCCTAGAAAGACAATAAAAGGAGTCCATGAAGTGGAGCCTGATTCTAATATCTACTGGCTGATTGATGTGGAATTCAATGGTTTTACGTTGTCAGATGAAGACATTTTGCAATTGCTCAAAGGATATATCGTATACGGGCATGTCCAAGATTTGCAGATATGGACTAGCGTCGGGCGTAGACTAGAAGGCGAATGCCGTTATGATAAAATCTGTATTTGTGTGGATATATTCAACAATGTAGAGATGCAGATTTGTTTGGAAGAAGCCAAGGTTGCTGATTTTATGAACACACTACCGGCGCGATTTCAGGAGAAGGGGACCATTCGCGTGCTTCCTCGGGAGGATGCTGCCCATGCACGTGCAAAAGCGGAAAAGCTACAAGCCTTTACAGATCAGGAGGGGGAGAGGGAACACTTTGTCATGCTTAGGCTGGTAGCGGATCAAGGTCAATCTTATCGTGGAGCGGACATTTGGGATGTCATGCTGAGCCTTGGAATGAAGTGGGGAGATATGGATATTTTCCATGCACACCATCACGGTCGGGGAGGCAATGATGAACTATTTAGCGTACATACGGGAACAGAGCCTGGATTTTTTTGGCTGAGTACACTTGCAGAGGATCAGTTTGCAGATTTGATTTTCAGTATGGATGTGGTAAGAACAGTGCAGCCGCAAGCTGTGTTTGAGGCGATGTGGAAAAGTGCCGAATATGCACGCGCTAGACTCGGCGGAACATTAGTCAATGAACAGGATCTGCCAGCTGTACCGGAAGATTATCTTTGTCAAATTCAAGGGATGGAAGACCGATTAAGTGAGTTTGGATTTAAAGCAGGCTCGTATGCTGTTGCGTTTCTACTCTAGCCTAGAAAGGGGTGATTTCGTTGTCCAGCAACTCTATCGAGAAGCTAAGAACGATTCTAAAGCGTAAAGCTACTATTTTTCATACAGGGGGCCACAGACCGTTAGATTCCCTGGAACAGAGCTGGATTGGCAGAGTTGCAGTGGCTTTGCCGGCGGAAGAACAACCCGTTGATGTACAGGGGAATGTTATGGCTCCGATCATGCAATTGTATTTGCCTGCTATGCCTTTTGTTCCACAAGCTATATGTGATGTCAAGCTGTTGACGGTCTTCCTGTCTCCCGATGTTCTGGATCATGAGGACATGGAAGGATATATGTGTATTCGTGAGTATACGTCGGTAGAGAATTTGGTAGAAAAAGATTTTAGTCCGGTATTTATGCATATCAAGGCATTCCCGTTATTCCCCGAGCTCATAGAGAATGACTATCCCGTTTGGGACGGGGAAGATATCCCTGAGGAATATGGTGATGCCCTCAACAACATGGATGAGGAAGAACCCGACTATTTTGAGGACATCGTGGAGGAAATACATGCGGTTCACAAAATCGGTGGCTATCCCAGCTTTATTCAACCAGGCATCGACTTTGGCGAAGGCTATGAATTTATGTTTCAGATTGCGTCAGATGCCAAAGCTGGATTGAATATTGTCGATGGGGGCAGCTTTTATTTTGCCAAGCATCAGAATGAAGGAATCTGGCGGGGGTACTTTGATTTTTACTAAATATTGAAATGGGGTAAAAAAGAGATGAATGTTTTAGGTCAGTTAGGATCTGCCATCCAGAACAGTCTATTTATTCAATCCGAACTGAAGAAAGCACATGCCTTGATTCAGAAGCACGACCTGCCTGTAGAGCAGGTGGAGGATGATTTTCACAAGCAGATCATCTTGCTGGAGCAATATGCCGGCACTCGCATTTTTCAGCAAGGGCTTGCCAGATACAAAGTAATTAATACAATGCTTTTGATCATATCTGTGATTATATTGCTGGCAGCAGTTATCGTTGCGGCGGTGGAATATTTGCAGCCGGAACGACATCTGCTGCAAGTGTTGGTGAATGCCATGTTCGACTACTGGGTTCCCTCTATTACCATACTTAGTGTTGTATTCGTGGGTGTGATCGTTCTTGCCATCGTTAGAAATGTTTATGCCAGACGATTACATACGCGTATGCTGGATCGGTCCTGGCAGGCCATTTTCCAACATGTGGACAAATGAGGCTAGAGAGCAACTAGTAGATTGTCATACCAGCTTAAGGAGTGGCAGCAATGAATGACTGGGAATCGGGAATCATTCAAGTTGATAATGAGCACGCGTTTTATTCTTCTTTAACGGAAGATCAGTTGTTAGAGACTGCTTTGTACACGAAATATTTTCATTCTGTAAGAAAGCTAGGAAATGGGTACATTTGGTACCATTTTGATCAGGTTCCTTTGCTGCACCGGCATTTTTTTGTGTCTGTATGCTTTAAGGATAAACCCTAATTGTTGTGGAGATTTCGCTCCAGGGCAATGAATTTCCAACCTCATGGGATAATTGGTCTGAGGAAGGGGAGAGAAAGCGGCAAAGGGAGCATGATCGTTTGTTAGAACAACATTTGTCCATGAAGCCGAGCTATCGTCAAACCAAGCCCTACCCCTATATGGAATATGAACTGAACTGGGGGAAAATCTCTTCTTATTTTGACCCCCGGTCGGGAAATACGGCCATTGCTTTTAAGTATAAAGATGATTGTTGAAGGTGAGAGTGTCAGACGAGTAAGGAGAAGTGTGATGGATAAAAAAGCAAAGAAAATACTTATGAACACTTTCTGGTCCTCCAGCGGCTGGAAGCAGGAGAGGGAACCTTTTTCGGGTGAGGATTTTGAATATGCCAAAAGTATGGGCTTGATGTTCGATCCGATCACCATTACACATGATGAGATTATAAAAAGGTTATATGAGCTGCACCAGCAAAAGGCTACAAAAGAGCGAGTGGCAGCAGCGTTTTTACACAGTCTTTCCACGAAAAAAGTCCATTTACGAAGCGCCTTATCGAGCTGGGCATTAACCGCAAAACTGCCTTTGCACACCTATAGGGAGCGGCCTGTCGTCCTGCCCAACTACAGTAGCTGTGGGGATTGTAATTTTCATAAACTAATGTCCGATAAGGAATACGTCAATAAGGATTTGAATGTACTGAATTTTGAACGAATCAAATGGGGAGGTATTCGGCTGAATCACCTTCTTTATTGCTGGATGGACCTTGAATTGTTCAGTCAAGAGGAGGAGTTCCAGGTTACTGATGAGGATCTGGTAATACTTCACAACATGCTGGAAGCGGTTCAGGACTGTGAGGCTCAGAACGGTCCACGACAATTGGAGAAGCGCTGGAAAGATGTGCTCCCATCCAGTAAAAATGAACGCGATGTGGCTATGGAAGTATGGGGATATGCAGGATTGCTCACACCACGGGACACACCTCGCAGGCGCCGCGGCGGCAATGATGATTTTTGTTCGGTAGCAGCCTGGCAAGGAGATGACGGATACTCACAGGAAGCGCTCGACTATTACTTCGGTACGTTTTTATAAAGAAAGTGAAGGTTTATCTTCAGGTTAGGCTATTCCCCCAAACAAATAAGGGAACTCCCTGATTGGTTCAATTGGACAGAATACTTAGAATTAAAGTAGGGTGAAAAATTGAACTTTGGGGGAATGGATGATGAGTCGATTAACCGTAGCTACAAAGATGTTACACATTGTGAAAAAAGGATCAAGACTTTGAAAGGGATCAGTAGATACATCCCCAATCAGCATGGAGCTTGGGCAATGCTCATTCTTCCATTTTTGTTTGGCTTAGCTGCTTCTCCAAAACAATTCATTCATATACCTCTATTCGTATGCTGGTTTTTTATCTATTTATTTAGTTTTCCTGTTCTCCAATGGATCAAAACAGGAAACAGTAAAAGATACCGTAAACCTGTTGTTATTTACGGAGCAATACTCCTTCCTCTTTTAGCTTCTCTAGTCTGGGTTAAACCTGCGTTGATCTGGTACGGAGTTCTGCTTCTGTTCTTTTTTATGGCTAATATGTATTACGCCAAAATGAAGAATGAGCGTGCTTTGTTAAATGACATTGCCGCGATTCTGCTTTTCTGCTCTTTTATATATCCTGTTGTTCATATTGGAGAAGGCGGAGATTGGACGCTAACCACAGAGCTGTTTTTGCTGTTGGTGTGTTATTTCATAGGAACCGCTCTTTATGTTAAAACGATCATCCGTGAAAGAAAAAATCCACGTTACTATTATGCGTCTATTATCTATCATCTGATCATTGTGCTGTTGGCCGCCTGGATCAAGGTGTTTTTGGTTATTCCATTTTTAATTTTGTTCATACGAGCTATATGGCTTCCTAAGTTCGAGTTAAAGGCAAAGCATGTAGGCATGGCTGAAATTGGATTTTCATTGATGCTCTATGTATCTGTGCTGTTTTTATATTTTTAAAAAGGAGAGACATCAATGATATCTTTGCAAACGCCACGAGATTATCGCGTAGACCCGTTTATCGTCATTTGGGAGGTAACAAGAGCTTGCGCATTAAAATGCCTTCACTGTAGAGCGGAAGCCCAATATAAGCCTGACCCTCGTCAGCTGACATTTGAAGAGGGCAAAAAGCTGCTTGATCAAATCGCCGAAATGAATCATCCATTAGTGGTTTTCACAGGTGGAGATCCGTTATCGCGTCCTGATTTGTTTGAGCTGGCTCAATATGCAATTGAGGAGAAAAAGTTATCGGTTTCCATGACACCCAGTGCTACCCCGAAAGTGACACGAGCAGCAGTCGAAAAAGCAAAGCAGGTTGGCTTATCACGATGGGCTTTTAGCCTGGACGGTTCATGCGCGGACATTCACGATCATTTTCGAGGGACTGTGGGTTCTTATAATACGACCATGCGGGGAATTGGCTATTTGAAGGAATTGAACATTCCTATCCAAGTGAACACAACCGTGTCCCGATACAATCTTCACGATCTGGAACGAATTGCAGAGAAGGTAAAGGAAATGCAGGCGGTGTTATGGAGCTTGTTTTTTCTCGTTCCAACCGGGCGTGGTATGGAAAAAGATATGATTACTCCTGATGAGCATGAGGCTGTAATGAAGTGGTTGTATCAGATACAGCAACAGATGCCCTACGGTGTAAAGGCTACCGAAGCACCTCACTATCGAAGGGTTGTCCTACAGGAAAAGCATAAAGCAGGACAGCATAACGCAACGTCGGAACAAAAAAGGGTAGATGTTCTGGGTCGCGCTCCCCAAGGCGTAAATGATGGAGATGGATTTGTTTTTATCAGTCATATCGGCGAGGTGTACCCAAGTGGCTTCCTACCGCTGTCATGCGGGAATGTACGGAATGACAGTTTGGCCCATATTTATCGGCACTCTCCGATTATGAATAATCTTCGAGATAAATCTCTGCTTAAAGGCAAATGTGGAGTCTGCGAATTTAATACAATCTGTGGAGGCTCCAGAGCAAGGGCTTTTGCCATCACCGGAGATTACTTGGAGAGTGACCCTTATTGTGCATATATGCCCGGAGTGGGAAGGGAAGTGTGTTCTCATGAATAAAAATGCTAAAAAAGTTGTGATCCTTGGTGGAGGAATAAGCGGTTTAAGTGCCGCTTTTTATGTGAAAAAGCTGGCGGAGGACAGACAGCTTGAAGTGGAGATTACGTTAGTGGAGAAAAGCGACCGTCTGGGAGGAAAACTGCAAACGGTACGCCAAAACCATTTTATGATCGAAAAAGGACCGGATGCTTTTCTGGCCAGAAAGACGGCTATATTGGATCTGACTATGGAATTGGGGCTGGAAGCCGATTTGGTGTCAACAAACCCGAAGGCCAAGTCAGCCTCCATTTTGCATAAAGGCAAGCTGCATTCGATGCCGATGGGCTTTATTTTAGGTATTCCAACAAAGCTAACTCCCTTCATTCGTACAGGGTTAATTTCTCCGCTGGGAAAAGCGCGCGCAGCCCTGGATTTGATCCTTCCAGCCAAGAAAGGCGATATGGATGAATCTCTGGGAGATTTTATTAAGCGGCGTCTTGGCGAAGAAGTGTTGAACCAGATTACAGAACCCTTGCTATCTGGTATTTATGCTGGCGATACGTATTCTCTTAGCCTCAAGTCAACCTTCCCTCAATTTAAGCAGATGGAACAAAAGCATAGAAGTCTAATTATAGGTATGGCTAAAGGAGCGGGGAGAAAGTCGGGTATATCTAACAAATACCCGGAAATCGCTAAGAAAAGCATGTTTCTTTCCTATCGGCAAGGATTATCCACCATCGTGGAGCGGTTAAAGGAAAAGCTTGACACCGTTCAATTTGTGATGGGACAGCGTGCCTCTGAAGTAAGAAAAGAGGACGCTTATCAGGTAATCCTGGATAATGGCCAAATGTTAGAGGCAGATGCAGTGATTTGCGCTGTTCCAGCCTTTGAGGCGGCTACATTATTTTCCGATATCGAAAGTGTGAGCTGGCTCCATCAGATCAATTACGTTTCGGTAGCGAATATTTCCTTGGCTTATAAAAATTCAGACCTTCGCTTGGCCTATGAGGGAACTGGATTTCTCGTTCCCCGCAAAGAAGGAAAAATGATTACGGCCTGTACTTGGTCATCTACAAAGTGGAGCCATACCGCACCCGAAGGGTATACACTCTTGCGGACTTACATTGGCCATGCAGGTGCACAGGAATGGGTTCAGATGACAGACGAGGAACTAGTGGAAGCAGCCCGCAAAGACCTGAAAGATCTAATGGGGATCGATGCTCAACCTGAAATGACCGAGGTCAGTCGGTGTAATCAATCCATGCCACAATATCCGATTGGGCACCAAGAACAGATGGCGAAGGTGAGACATGATTTGTCACAGTATTTTCCGAATGTATTTCTTTGTGGCGCTGGTTATGGAGGCGTTGGCATTCCAGATTGTATCGCTCAAGGCAAAGAAGCAGCTGAACAGCTGGTCTCAGGTTTTTTATAATCAGGCTCTTTCCACGAGTGAAAAAGGGATCACCCTAATTGGTTCAGCCTTGAGAGAGACATAGAATGAGAGTTGAGTATAAAACTGAAGTAAGATGGGGGAATGAAAAATGAGCCAGTTAACGGAAGAAACATGGGTAGCGGACATTGTGAAAGAAGTACCCAAAACAAGTGACTTGTTCCGTAAACTACGGATTGACTTCTGCTGTGGCGGGAAAATATCACTCCGTGAAGCAGCTGCCAGCCGGGGGCTTCACGCTGGTGAACTGCTGGCGCGGGTGCATGAAGTGGAGGAAAATCAGGCACAGCACAAGCAAATGCAACCTTCCTCACTCGAACCCAAAGAACTGATCGCCTATATTCAGAAAGAGTATCACACAAAGTTATGTGAAGAACTAGCGGCGCTCACACCGTATATTACCAAACTAACGCGGGTTCACGGCGAACGTTATTCGCACCTAAAGCGAGTGAATGAACTTTATACCTTGCTTAAACAGAAGTTAACGATACATATTCAATTCAAGGAAAGCCTCCTGTTTCCGTTGATTCAAGCGTTTTTTCAGGACTCGACGTTTGAGCGTGTGGACGCACTTCACTTTCATTTATCCGAGTTGCAAGAGGAGCATCAAGCGGTTGTGGATATACTGCAGGAGCTGCGCTTGATTACCAATGGCTTTGAGCCGCTGCAGGAAGCTTGTGGTACGCATCGACTTGTATTGAAGCGTTTGGAGGATCTGGAAGCGGACATTTATAATCATATTCTTCTTGAGAATTGTACCTTAGTTGAACGTACCAGACAGGCACAACTCCATTCATAATGTAACCTCTCACTTAATGACAGGCTGAACGTAAGGAGCCAATAAAATGAAGAAATTTGTTAAACATAGTCAGGCACTCTTTTTTATTTTTGCCATTGTGTTATTACTTGCGGGGTGCGGTGCGGGGCAACAATCAGCTTCAAGTGGTAGCAGCACGGCCCAGAATGAGGTCTCCGGCCAGGATTCATCGAACAAGGCTGAAACTGTTGATCTGACCATTTCCGCAGCCGCGAGCTTAACAGATGCACTCAAAGAAATTCAACCGTTGTACGAATCATCCCATAAAGGTATTAAATTGAATTTCAACTTTGGTGGTTCTGGTGCATTGGAAAAGCAGATTGAGCAAGGAGCTCCATCGGACTTGTTTTTGTCTGCTTCGAAGAAAAACATGAAGTCTCTCGTAGATCAGCAGCTAATCGAGAGCAATCAACAAAAAACATGGCTGACGAACGAGTTGGTGGCGGTGATCCCTGCAGACGGGACGATGAGCATCACGAGTGTAAAGGATTTAACGCAAAGCGAAGTGAAAAAGGTAGCAATCGGTATTCCTGAGAGTGTTCCTGCAGGCAAATATGCACAGGAAGCACTGACGAACGTAAAGCTTTGGGATGTGCTACAGGACAAGCTCGTTCAGGCAAAAGATGTTAGACAAGTGCTGCAATATGTGGAAACGGGTAACGCAGATGTCGGATTTGTGTATAAGACAGATGCGTTGACTTCGCAAAAGGCGAAAATTGCCTTTGAGGTGGACTCTAAAACTTATTCAACGGTTGAGTACCCTATCGGGATTATCAAAGCTTCCAAGCACATCCAAGAAGCCGAAAGCTTCTATGAATACCTTCAATCGCAAGAAGCTCTGAATATTATGGCTAAGTATGGATTTACCATACCGAAGTGAGCATGCAGGCTATAGATTGGAACGAATATTGGCCTCCGATCCGATTATCGTTACAGGTTGCACTGTTATCCAGCGTTTTGGTGATCCTATTAGGCTTGTTTGCGGCATGGTCCATGTCGCGGTTAGGATTATTCAAAGGGAAAACACTCGTTGAAACCGTGCTTATGCTGCCTTTGGTACTCCCACCAACGGTAGTTGGATTTTTACTGTTAATCTTACTCGGACGAAAAAGTTGGTTTGGACGTTTGGTGGAGCAATGGTTTGGCGAGCCTATTGTATTTTCATGGTGGGCTGGGGTTGTGGCCGCGGTGGTTGTGGCTTTTCCTCTAGTCTATCGAACACTGAGAATGGGATTCGCTTCAGTGGATCAGGACTTGGAAAACGCGGGACGCTCAATGGGGGCAAATGAATGGCAGGTCTTTCGATATATCACCTTTCCGTTGATTTTCTCTTCTTTTAAAGCGGCCTTTATACTCGGGTTTGCCCGTGGGCTGGGCGAATTCGGGGCTACGCTGATGATTGCCGGAAATATTCCGGGTAAAACACAAACGATCCCTACAGCCATCTATATTGCAGTAGATTCTGGTCATCTTCCTATGGCCTGGGTATGGACATGCTCTATTATACTGATTTCCTTTATGATGCTCCTGTTAACAGGCCAAAAGAAAAATTAATTTATTCATACAAGCTTCCCTCTGATAGAGGGGGCTTTTTTTGTATCTTTCCATAGAACGAGGGATTTTCTATAGCGCTATAGGACATTCCCTAATGGGAACGGAGATGAATGAATTACATAATGAGAGTAAGCGAATGAATCTTCCCTGTGAGTTTGCGATGGGCTGATTCATTCTGAAAAGGAGCGTTGATCACCGATGAAAAAAAAATACAGTCTCAACTTCTTCAAGCCAATCGAGAGCTATTCTGGAAATTGGTCAATCCTTGAAGAAAAAAATAGAGAATGGGAAAACGTGTATCGCCAGCGTTGGTCTCATGACAAAGTGATTCGTACGACGCATGGTGTTAACTGTACTGGCTCCTGTAGCTGGAAGGTTTTTGTTAAGAATGGCATCATCACCTGGGAAAATCAGCAAATCGATTACCCCTCCTGCGGTCCAGACATGCCGGAATTTGAGCCGCGTGGATGCCCGCGTGGGGCTTCATTTTCTTGGTATGAATACAGCCCGTTACGTGTGAAATATCCATATGTGCGCGGTAAGTTATTGCGACTCTGGCAAGCTGCCCTCAAGGAGCATAGCAATCCGGTAGACGCATGGGCCAGCATTGTGGAAGATCCGGAGAAAGCCAAGCTCTACAAATCGGCTCGCGGCAAAGGCGGCCATGTTCGTGTGGCTTGGGATGATGTTCTGCACCTGATTTCGGCTCAATTAATTTACACAATCCGTAAGTACGGTCCTGACCGGATTGCAGGCTTCACCCCCATTCCGGCGATGTCAATGATTAGCTACGCCTCGGGAGCTCGGTTCATTTCTCTGCTTGGTGGGGAGATGTTGAGCTTTTACGATTGGTATGCCGATCTTCCTCCTGCTTCTCCTCAAATTTGGGGTGAGCAAACGGACGTACCTGAATCCTCAGATTGGTACAACGCAGGTTATCTGATCATGTGGGGCTCGAACGTGCCGCTTACCCGGACGCCGGATGCCCACTTTATGACGGAAGTACGCTATAAAGGAACCAAGGTCGTATCCGTGGCTCCGGATTTGGCGGAAAATGTGAAGTTCGCTGACAACTGGCTTGCACCTAATCCGGGTACAGACGCCGCTGTGGCACAGGCGATGACCCATGTCATTCTGGATGAGTTCTACCAGGAACGTCAGGAACCCATGTTCATTAACTATGCCAAGCAATATACAGATATGCCATTCATGATTCTGCTTGATCCCCACGAAGGGGCCTGGAAAGGTGGACGTTTTCTGCGGGCGAGTGATCTGGGAGATGCTTCACAGCATGCAGATTGGAAACCGGTCATTTTCGATGAAGTAGCAGGGGAAATGATGGTCCCGAACGGAACAATGGGACAGCGCTGGGAGCAGGATAAGAAATGGAATCTGATCTTGGAGCGGGAAGATGGAACCAAGGTTGAGCCTGCGCTCACGGTGGAAGGTCATGACGAGCAATGGGAAGAAATCGTATTCCCTTATTTTGATAACACAGGTAACGGAACATTCAAACGTGTCATTCCGGCGAAAAAAGTACGTCTGGCTGATGGTTCAGAGCGCCTCGTAGCCACCGTATATGATTTGATGATGAGTCAGTATGGTGTCGCTCGCAATGATAGCCCTCATAATGCAAAGGATTATTACGATGCAGCTTCTCATTACACTCCTGCCTGGCAGGAGAAGATCACGGGAGTCAAGGCATCGGTCGTAGTGCAAGTTGCTCGCGAATTTGCTCAGAACGCCATCGACACTCAAGGACGTTCCATGATCATTATGGGGGCGGGGATCAATCACTGGTTTAACAGTGACACCATTTATCGCTCCATCTTGAACCTGGTCGTGCTGACGGCTTCCCAAGGTGTTAACGGTGGAGGCTGGGCGCATTATGTAGGTCAAGAGAAGTGCCGTCCTATTGAAGGCTGGTCAACGATTGCCTTTGCCAAAGACTGGCAGGGACCGGCTCGGTTGCAAAATGCTACTTCGTTTTTCTATTTTGCAACTGAACAGTGGCGGTATGAAGAAAGCGGCACCGACACATTGAAATCGCCGACTGGGGGAGAGGTCAGTTACCAACATCCGGCGGACTACAATGTACTTGCTGCACGGTTGGGCTGGATGCCTTCTTACCCGCAGTTTAATAAAAACAGCCTGCTATTCGCCGAAGAGGCGGCGCAATTAGGCAAGAAGTCAAACGAGGAAATCATTAACCACACTGTGGAAGAGATTAAATCGCGTAAGACTCGTTTTGCTATTGAAGATCCAGGGGCAGCGGAGAACTTTCCGCGTTCGCTCTTTATTTGGCGGTCCAACCTCATTTCCAGCTCGGCCAAGGGACAGGAATATTTCATGAAGCATTTGCTCGGAGCCTCCGACGCGCTGCTTGCCCGGCCGAACGAAGATCAGAAGCCTGAGGAAATCGTCTGGCGGGAAGATGTGGAAGGAAAGCTTGATTTGATGGTCGCACTTGATTTCCGGATGACCACAACGCCATTGTACGCGGATGTCGTACTTCCGGCGGCAACCTGGTATGAGAAGACGGATTTGTCCTCGACAGACATGCATCCGTTCGTGCATCCATTTAATCCTGCGGTAAATCCGCTTTGGGAATCACGTTCGGACTGGGATATTTACCGTCAGTTGTCTGAAACCTTCTCGAACATGGCCAAAGAGCATCTACCGGGAATATATAAAGACCTTGTAACTGCACCGCTTGGGCATGACTCCATAGGCGAAATTGCGCAACCGATGGGTCTTATAAAGGACTGGACGAAAGGCGAGGCCGAAGCTGTGCCGGGTAAAACCATGCCTAATTTCAGCATCGTAGAACGCGATTACACCAAAATTTACGATAAATATGTCTCGCTCGGTCCAAATTTGGCTACTGGAAAAACGGGCGCGCATGGCGTTAGCTTCTCGGTAGCGGATGAATATGAGGAATTGAAGAAGCTGAACGGGGTTTATTACGATGAGTCCATTAAAGATGGACTGCCGAAGATCCAGACAGCCCGTCAAGTGGCTGATACGATTCTTCATCTTTCGTCTGCAACGAATGGTCGTGTCTCCCAAAAAGCCTACGCAGAGGCGGAAAAGGATCACGGTGTGAAGCTAATGGACATCTCAGCCGACCGCGCCGCCGAGAAGATCACGTTCCAAAGCATTACAGCGCAGCCGCGTGAAGTTATACCGACACCGGTATTCAGTGGCTCTAACAAACAGGGACGTCGCTACTCGCCATTTACCACGAATATTGAGCGTCTCGTTCCGTTCCGGACTTTGACAGGAAGACAGCATTTCTATATCGATCATGAAATCTTCCAGCAGTTTGGGGAGTCGCTGCCTATCTATAAACCGACTTTGCCACCGATGGTATTCGGTACACGTGATCGGGAAATCAAGGGTGGCCAGGATTCACTTGTGCTTCGTTATCTGACTCCACACGGGAAATGGAATATTCACTCCACTTATCAGGATAACCAGCATATGCTTACGCTGTTCCGTGGAGGCCCAACGGTATGGATCAATAACGAAGACGCAGCAGCCCACGATCTGGCCGACAATGACTGGGTAGAAGTGTACAACCGTAACGGTGTCGTCACCGCCCGGGCAGTTGTCAGCCACCGGATGCCAAGAGGAACGATGTTTATGTACCATGCACAAGATAAGCACATTCAAGTGCCAGGCTCCGAAATCACGGATACACGCGGGGGCAGTCATAATGCGCCAACAAGAATTCATCTCAAACCGACCCAGATGGTTGGCGGATACGCTCAGCTTAGCTACGGGTTCAACTATTACGGTCCAATCGGCAACCAGCGCGATGTGTACGTAGCGGTACGTAAAATGAAGGAGGTTAACTGGCTTGAAGATTAAAGCTCAAATTGCCATGGTCATGAACCTGGATAAATGTATTGGCTGCCATACGTGCAGCGTGACGTGCAAAACAACTTGGACAAACCGCAAAGGTGCGGAATATATGTGGTTCAACAACGTGGAAACGAAGCCCGGTATTGGTTATCCAAAACGCTGGGAAGACCAGGAGCAGTATAAGGGGGGCTGGCAGCTTCGCAAAGGGAAGCTTGAACTGAAGTCAGGGAACAAGCTGTCCAAGATAGCGCTCGGCAAGATTTTCTACAATCCCGATATGCCAGAAATGAAGGATTATTATGAACCCTGGACTTACAATTATGAACATTTGACCAACGCCAAAGAGCAGAAGCATTCTCCGGTCGCGCGTGCACAATCTGCTGTAACAGGCGAAAAAATGGATCTGAATTGGGGGCCAAACTGGGAGGATGATTTGGCAGGTACGCATGTGACAGGACCTCTCGATCCCAATATTCAGAAAATTGAAGAAGAGATTAAATTCAATTTCGAGAAGTCGTTCATGCTGTATCTTCCTCGGCTTTGCGAACACTGTCTGAATCCAAGCTGTGTCGCATCCTGCCCTTCAGGTGCCATGTACAAACGGGACGAGGATGGCATCGTGCTTGTGGATCAGGAAGCATGTCGCGGCTGGAGATATTGCATGACGGGTTGTCCATATAAGAAAGTGTACTTCAACTGGCAGACGAACAAAGCAGAGAAATGCACCTTCTGCTTCCCGCGCGTAGAAGCCGGGTTGCCAACCGTCTGCTCCGAGACGTGTACCGGACGAATTCGTTACCTTGGCGTTCTGTTGTATGACGCGGATAAGGTGCAGGAGGCTGCTTCTAAAGAGGATGAGAAAGATCTGTATAAAGCACAGTGTGATTTGTTCTTGGACCCAAGTGATCCAGCGGTAATTGCGCAGGCAAAAAAAGATGGGATCTCGCAAGATTGGATTGAGGCTGCGCAGAACTCACCGGTCTACAAGCTTGCTATTGAGTATAAGCTGGCATTCCCGCTTCATCCGGAATACCGCACGCTGCCGATGGTCTGGTATGTACCACCACTTAGTCCGATCATGAATTACTTTGAAGGGAAAGACTCCATCGAGAATCCAGATATGATCTTTCCAGCTATCGAAGAAATGCGCACGCCTATTCAGTATCTTGCCAATATGCTGACGGCGGGCGACACCCAGACGGTGAAAGAATCGCTGCAGCGGATGGCTATGATGCGCTCCTATATGCGTGCCCAGTCCACAGGACAATCTTTCGATGAAAGCCGTCTGGAACGCACCGGCATGACAGCACGTCAGGCCGAGCAGATGTACCGGCTTCTGGCCATTGCCAAATACGAGGACCGTTTCGTTATTCCAACATCGCATAAAGAGGGTTATTCTAATCCATATCGCGCCCAAGGAGCTGCTGGTTACGGTGATACCTTAGGGAATATGGAAGGTTGTGGAGTTGGAGGAGCTGGCTGTAGCGGTTGTAGCCTGGCAAGCTCCACGGGAATGGAAGAGCCTTCGAAATCAGGCAAGCAAATGTATGAAGAAAACTTCTACGGGGGTATTTGGCGTGATTAATGTAGCGAAACTGTATGAATTCAAGCCTTCATTCGGGTTTTTCGCCCAACAACTCATGTACCCGGAAAAGCTGGATTTTCATCCGGCTTTTCTGGAAGCATCATTTGATTCGGATCATCCTGCGTATACGCATGCTCATAAGTACTGGTCTCTTATGCAAGAGTTTAGTATGGAAGAGATTCAGGAACTGTATACAGAAACCTTCGATTTTCAAAAAAATTGCGCACTATATATGACTTACTTCAAGTTTGAAGATGCAAAAGAAAGAGGACAAATGCTGGTAAAGTTAAAGGTTCTCTATGAAATGTATGGTCTTGAAATGCCAGATGGTGAGCTGCCGGATTACCTACCGCTCATGTGTGAATTCCTGTATGCCGCCGAATGGGTACAGGATGCAAAGACGACAGAAAATTTCCGCATGCCGATCGCGATTTTGGAAGACGGCACTTATCATTTGCTTAAAGCGCTGGAAAAAATGGAAAGCCCGTATTTTCATCTGGTCAAGGGACTGCGCGAAACGCTTAAAGCTTGCGTAGAACAGGAGGCAGCCACGCTATGATGATGGAGCAGTTTTTATGGGTCATTTTCCCTTATATGTGTGTGGTCATTTTTATCGTAGGCCATATCTTCCGCTATAGAACGGACCAATTCAATTGGACGGCAAAATCGAGCGAATTTATTGAAAAGAAACAATTGATGATCGGAAGCCTCTTATTCCACTTGGGGATCATTCCAGTTATTTTCGGTCATGTATCTGGTCTGGGTATACCCAAAACCTGGATGCATGCACTGGGGGTAAACGATCATCTATATCACATTGGAGCGGTCTATATTGGTGGAATATTTGGAGCCATGACGTTCCTTGGGATGTTGATACTTACCTCTCGACGTTTTACAATTCGTAATGTGCGCCGTTTAAGTACAGCTTCTGATTTGATTGTAAACGTATTGCTGTTGGCGCTTGTGTGCATGGGGATGTTTGCCACACTCGTAACGAATGCGGTTCAGCCGGAATTTGATTATCGGGAGACAATCTCGATCTGGTTCCGCGGTTTGTTCATATTCCGTGTTGACCCTACACTGATGAGAGACGTACCGATCTCGTTCAAGCTTCATGTCCTTATGGGTTTTGCGATTTTTGCATTCTGGCCGTTTACCCGGCTTGTACATGTGTGGAGTGTTCCGTTGAATTATGTGCGCAGAAGTTATATCCTTTACAGAAGACATAAATCAAACTAGGAAAGCGGGCCCTGCCTTCTTTCCTAGTTTTATTAGGAGAGAGTGATGAATAATAAGATGGATTATCAAAGGGAGCTTGAGCGAATACGCGAACATTTCGGTTATGATTTTATGGCACTTGCTCTGGTTGAACCGGCCGAATATCAATACGTCATTAAATGGAAAAACGCCGCTGGCAATTTGAATGATCGATTTAAGCGGATTGTACTGCAATCTGGAAAGGGCATAGCAGGAGTCGTGTTTAAAACCGGGAAATCTATCTTTATTCCATCTGTTCATCAATTTGTTGGGGCAGACAACCTGTTTAACTATCCAATCGTTCAATCCGAGAAGCTCAAGAGTCTCGGCGCTGTGCCCCTGTGGAATGATGCTCGCGTCGCGGGTGTACTGCTGGGTGGATTTCGAGAAGAACAGCTGATGACCGAAGCTATGATGCGTGATTTGGAAACCTTGGCACATAGGGGAATTGGAGAGTTGAACGGGAAGGAAGTGATCTGAATTGACATTGTCTATAGGGACAGACTCTTTGAGTACGCTAATGGTGAAGATGTTTGAGAACAGTACAGAAGCTATCTTCTTTTTTGATAGGGAAGGGAAAACCCTAGCCATGAACCCGGCGGCTGAGGAGATTGTAGACGATGACGTTCTCATTCAACTCTATGAAGGACAGGACAGGGCCTTATGTGGAACATGCAGAGGCTATACAAGCGACACAGAGCCCCGTACCTGCCTTGACTGTTATTTCAATGTGCCTGAATCCAACAATTTTGCTTCTTTTCAGGTTTATCTGGAGACGAAAAGCAACGGAATGGTTCCCTATGCAGCTTCTTTTCATACGATTGATTCTACAAATGGAATCCGGGTGCTGATGCTGAGAGATTTGACCCCGCAATTTCAGACGCAGGAGAAATTGTATCAGAACAAAATGATGAAACATGTTATTGAAGCACAGGAAAACGAGCGTAAACGGCTTTCCAGAGAGCTGCATGACAGCGTCGCCCAGGAATTGATGAGCGCGGTTGTTGAACTACGGGTATTAAAATACATGACGAATGATGAGCAGCTCATTAAAAACATGAAACAAACAGAAGCATCCATGACACGCTTGCTGGATGATATCCGCAACCTGTCTGTGGATCTTCGTCCTGCTACCCTTGATGATTTTGGACTTGAGGCGGCATTCCGTTCCCACTTTAAGCGGGTCGAGCAAAGTTTTGGTCTAGTGGTTGAGTTCGTATCTGATCTTCCCCAGAAGCGGTATGGAAGCGAAAAAGAAACAGTCATTTATCGCGTCTGTCAGGAGGCTGTGCTCAATGCGTTGAAGTATGCCCAGGTGGATACCGTTAAAGTTACTTTGTCGGAGCACGAACACGCGCTTCGTTTGACTGTAGAGGATAATGGGATTGGCTTTGATAAGGGGAGCAAGCCTATTGGAACAGGACTTGGCTTGTATGGTATGCAGGAGCGAGCAGAGCTGGTAGGTGGAAGTTTTGGCGTCCTTTCGAATGTTGGGCAAGGAACCAAAGTCTTTTTACAAATTCCGATTGGACACGAGGAGGAATAGAAACTTGATCAAAATTGTATTAGCGGATGATCATGCCATTGTACGAAGCGGATTTTCCATGATTCTCAACTTCCAATCGGATATGGAGGTTGTCGGAACGGCTGCGGACGGGATTGAAGCGTATACTATGGTAGCCAAACATCAGCCGGATATTCTAATTATGGACCTCAGCATGCCTCCAGGCGAAAGTGGATTGATCGCCACAGGCAAGATTAAAGAGGACCATCCTGATACTAAAATTCTGATTTTGACCATGCATGACGACGAAGAATATCTATTTCATATTTTGAAGAATGGTGCTTCAGGGTACGTTTTGAAAAATGCGCCAGATGAGGAGTTATTGCTGGCCATACGAACCATTCATGGGGGCGGGACTTATATCCATCCTAAAATGGCCACTTCTCTCGTGCGTGAGTTCATTAAGAAAGACACAACATCACAAACCGAAGATCCGTATGAGATTCTGTCCAAGCGCGAGCTGGAGATTCTCCCTTTGGTTGCAAAGGGATACGGTAACAAGGAAGTTGCCGAAAAGCTGTTCATTTCTGTCAAAACCGTGGAAGCGAATAAAGCTAAAATCATGGAGAAGTTGAACTTAAAAAGCCGGCCTGAGCTGGTCCAATATGCTTTAAAGAAAAAAATGCTGGATTTCTAGTTTATGAAGAAGATTATTTTTAATCCAATAATATATCTACAATGAATCAAGCAGCTTCTTACGAGAAGCGGCTTTTTTATTTTCAGGGACTCCCCTGACCGGGAAAGGGGAGTCCCCTATATTCGAAAGGAACGGCTAGCGGCTACAATGGGAACAGAAAAATACAAATCAAACATTCGACAGAATAAAGTTGAAAAGGTGAGTTAAATGATTAGAAAAATGCAGTTGCCGCTACAAACATTGAACCTGATTCTTGGATTCATGGTGTGGGTCATCATTTCTTCCCTCATGCCGTTCATTACGGAGGATATTGCGATTCCACCCGGAAAACTGGCCATGGTTACGGCGATTCCGGTCGTGCTTGGATCGATTCTGCGCATTCCGCTTGGTTATTATGCCAATATTTTCGGGGCGAGAATCGTTTTCCTCGTTAGCTTTGTTTTGCTTTTGTTTCCGGTCTACTATATCAGTGAAGCTTCGACGATGACGGATTTAATTATCGGTGGCTTGTTCCTTGGGATTGGGGGAGCGGTGTTCTCGGTTGGAGTAACTTCACTGCCCAAGTACTATCCGAAAGAAAGACATGGCTTTGTCAACGGGATGTATGGTGTGGGCAACCTGGGGACAGCAGTAACGACCTTCTCCGCTCCGATTGTAGCGACACAGGTAGGATGGGCACTTACAGTCAAGCTGTATCTTATCCTATTGCTTGTTTTTATCGTTTTGAATTTCTTCTTTGGGGACCGTCATGAAGCTAAAGTCAAGACGCCCATTATGGAGCAAATCAAAGGGGTTTACAAAAATGAAAAGCTTTGGTTTTTCTCGCTCTTTTATTTTATTACGTTTGGCTCATTTGTAGCGTTCACAGTGTATCTACCGAATTTCCTCGTATCGAATTTCGAACTGGATAAAGTGGATGCAGGGATGCGTACAGCAGGCTTTATCGCGATTGCTACATTCTTCCGCCCGATCGGTGGCTGGCTGGCGGATCGTTTTCAGCCCTTGTTCCTGCTGGTAGGTACGTTTGCTGTGTATACGGTCGCTGCGATTCTTTTGGCTTTTTCCCCAGACATCACCCTGTATACCGTAGGGTGCTTGGCTATCGCTGTGAGTGCGGGAATCGGGAACGGTGTCATTTTCAAGCTAGTTCCATTTTATTTTAATAAACAGGCAGGCATAGTGAATGGAATTGTATCCATGATGGGCGGCCTGGGTGGCTTTTTCCCTCCGATCTTGTTATCGACGATTCATGCTGCTACTGGCCAATATTCCATTGGGTTCATGTTACTCTCCCAAGTGGCACTCGCTAGCCTGATTCTCGTCATATGGCTATATTATCAAGGACGTTTCCCTGTAGCTGCCGAGCAGAACCGCTTTGAGAAACAAAAGGAACTTCAGCAGTAAAGCATTAAGAGTGGAGAAATTATAAAGACACCTTTAACGTTTCTAGCGAGAGCCACAGGAAAAAGCACAAAGTTAACGATCGCTCTTCAACGTTAGGGGGACATTGTGATGAAGGAACGTTATTCAAGACAGATCTTATTTAGACCCATCGGCAGTGAAGGACAACGTAATCTGTCTGAAGCTGTTGTTACCATTATCGGCTGCGGGGCACTAGGCTCCGCCATCGCTGAAACATTAGTAAGAGCGGGCGTCGGAGAGATTCACCTGGTTGACCGTGATTATGTGGAGACGTCGAATCTGCAACGCCAGCAGTTATTCACGGAGCAGGATGCTGCACAAATGCTCCCCAAGGTAACGGCTGCTGAAAAAAGGTTAAAGGCGATACGAGAAGACGTACGCTTGTATACCTATCTCGACAGCTTGGATACCGGGCTTGCTCAAGAGCTTGCTGGTAAAAGCACATTGCTGATGGATGCAACGGATAATTTTGAAACCCGGCTGCTTATAAACGATGCTGCACGAAAGGCTGAAATTCCATGGATTTACGGCGCCTGTGTTGGAAGCACAGGCGTTGTTTTTCCGTTCGTGCCGGGCAAGTCAGCTTGTTTTCGTTGCCTACTGCCATCGCTGCCGGCAATCAATCAGACCTGCGATACGGCTGGAATCATCTCGCCCGCAGTTCAAGTGACGGCTGCTCTCCAAAGTGCAGAAGCCATGAAGTGGCTGAGCGGTAAACGTGATAAAATGCGCAGCAAGGTTCATTTATTTGATCTATGGGAAAATACGCAGATGGACATAGGGATTTCCCGCATCCGCAATCAGAATTGTCCGACCTGTGGAGAACATCCTGTGTTTCCTGCACTGACCGCATCCCGTCGCTCGGCGTATGCTTCGCTGTGCGGACGGGATGTAGTGCAGGTTCTTCCAGACCCTCATCGTCCGATTACGTTGGACGATGCAGAGAAAATGGGCAGGCTTATGGCGGAACGTGTAAAAAGGACCCCTTATTTCGTTGAATTTTATGCCTTTGAGCACCGAATGATTTTATTTAAAAACGGAAGGCTCCTCATTCACGGTATTGGAAGTATTGCCAGAGGTCAAAAGCTATACCATCAGTTGTTCGGTTAAACAAGGGATATAGATCCAGGAAATATAAATAGTGAGCAGAGTTTTCATAGCAGAGTAGCTTGCCAGGTGGCTGGAAGGTGGAAAAGATGAGTGTATTTGAAATCGTGACGGAACCCATTCTTCCGCAGATTTATGCAGATTATGTCTTAAGACCAGAAGCGGGAGCGGTGACCGTGTTTACAGGGCACGTAAGAGAGTGGACCCAAGGCGTACGGACATTATATCTTGCTTACGAGGCCTATGTGCCTATGGCTGAGAAAAAGCTTGCAGAGATTGGCCACGAAATTGAACGGAAATGGGAAGGGACAAGAGTAGCAATTGCACATCGGATTGGTGAGCTTCAGATCGGTGATATTGCCGTTGTCATCGCTGTTTCTTCACCACACCGCTCGGATGCGTATAAGGCGAATGAATACGCAATCGAACGAATCAAGGAAATCGTTCCGATCTGGAAGCGAGAGATATGGGAAAACGGAACACAATGGATCGGACAACAAAAGAAAAAGCCGGAGGAAATCAGTCATGATTAAGCTGTACTATTTTGCGGGACTCCGTGAAGTAACAGGAAAATTTGAAGAAATGGCAGATTTGGCAGGCCAAACTGTAGGGGAATTATACAGTTGGATCACAGATAAATACCCGGGCATGCCGATCAATTCTACACGAATTGCAGTAAACGAGGAGTACGCGTTGCTTACAGATGTACTGCAGGATGGAGATATCGCAGCTTTTATTCCGCCTGTCAGCGGAGGCTAGTGAAAGTGCTCGTCATGTGTCCATGTCCGCAACGTCAAATACAGCTAATGAAAAAAAGAAGGTGGTCACATGAGTTCACATCCGCTGAAGGACCCATTGCGGCGTCCGATTCGTGATTTACGTATATCTGTTACGGATCGCTGCAATTTTCGCTGTTCCTACTGTATGCCAAAAGAAATTTTCGGCGACGATTTTGCCTTTCTTCCCAAAAGCGAATGCCTATCGTTTGAAGAGATTCATCGGCTTACTGAGCTCTTTGTAGGCCTTGGGGTCAAAAAAATACGACTCACAGGTGGTGAGCCGTTAATGCGACCGAACCTTCCCGACCTTGTCTCTAGTATTTTGTCTATCAGTGGAGTTGAGGATATAGGGTTGACCACAAATGGTTTGCTATTAGGGCAACAGGCGCAACGCCTCTATGACGCGGGACTGCGACGGCTTAATGTCAGTGTAGACGCTCTGAACCCCGAGCTATTTGGGCAGATGAATGGACGGGGCATTAAGCCTGCGTTTATTTTGAAGCAGATCGATTTTGCAAGAGAAATCGGTTTTGAGATTAAGGTCAATATGGTGGTTCAAAAAGGTGTTAATGATTCTGAGATTTTGCCGATGGCTGCTTATTTTAAGGACCAGGGAATAACTCTTCGTTTTATTGAATTTATGGATGTAGGTAACGATACCGGATGGAGCTTCAAAAAGGTAGTAACAAAAGAAGAAATTATGGAGCGCCTTAAGAATGAGTACGAGTTGGAGCCGGTAGATCAGAATTACTTTGGAGAAGTGGCAAAACGTTACCGTTATAAAGACAGCGACGCGCAAGTTGGCTTTATTACTTCGGTTTCGGATTCGTTTTGCTCATCCTGCACGCGTGCCCGTTTATCTTCTGATGGTAAGTTTTATACGTGTTTGTTTGCTTCAGACGGATTTGATTTGCGCCAGATGCTTCGTAACGGGGCGAATGATCAGGAATTACTTGATGCGATTACTTCAGTATGGGAACAACGCATAGATCGGTATTCCGATGAACGTACAGAACAGACTGCAAACAACAGAAAAAAAATTAACATGTCCTACATTGGCGGCTGACATTTTTATACGGGTAATGTGCCGTATTCGATGTGGATATTCCCAAAAAGAAAGCGCAAACATTTTTGTTGGCAAAACTTAAATTCGATGTTATTATGATCTTGGGATTGTTACTGAAAAGGCAAAACCCGGGACATGGAACTGGACTTCCATGTGTTGGGTTTTGCCTTTTCTTTTTGTATACAGATTTGCAATAACGTAGAAAGGTGAGTGATAGTGTAGGGCTTATTCCTCTTTATGAATACGCTTTCATTTTAATGGGTTTATAAATCTACACATTATAGTTTGGTTTACAGCGAAAGCTTGATCGGCTATTACCGTCTTGTGACCTATCTGAAATATCGCCCAGCATCTAAATCCTTTTTTAGATTATTGCGGGATCAGGGGGGCAGCCAGAATGATCATAACAAAGATATTTAATAATAACGCCATAATAGCCAAAGATTCAAAAAGGCATGAATTTGTTGTTATGGGTCGTGGAATTGCATTCAAAAAGAATGCAGGAGAACAAGTAGAAGAGCATTTAATTGAAAAGGTGTTTGTACTTAAACAAAAAGATGCTTCAGAGAAATTTAAATTACTGTTAGAGGATGTCCCTACAGAATATGTTTCGTTATGCTATGACATCATTGAATATGGAAAAAGCATATTGGAAGCACAGCTGAGCGACTATGTATATGTTTCGCTTACAGATCACATGAACAATGCATTTAAAATGTTTGATGAAGGGTTTAAAAATGCAAATCCGCTCATCTGGGAAATTAAAAAATTTTATCCTAAAGAGTTTGGAGTTGGCTTAAAAGCGCTGGAGTTTATTGAAGACGAAACAGGTAAACGATTGTCTGAAGATGAAGCAGGTAATATAGCTCTTCATTTAATCAATGCTCAAGTCAACAGCTCCTACCATAAAGTAGCGGATGTCGCTCAGCAAACTCAAAAAATACAGGATATCCTAAATATTATTAAGTACTCTTACAATATTACCCTGGATGAACACTCGACTAGCTATGAACGATTTATTACACATTTAAGGTTTTTCTTTCAGCGGTTAATTCAAAAAGAAAAATTAGCACTGGAAGATGATTTTCTATTAAGGCAAGTGAAAGCAAAGTACAAAAAAGCTTACAGTTGTATGCTGAAAATTGAGAAATACTTGGACACGGTATTGTCAGATGAAGAAAAACTGTATATAACGATTCATATTCAGCGCGTAACTCAATGACCAATTGAATAACTCCTTGGATTGTTACTGGTAATGCAGGCGAAACCAACCTAGATCGAATTTGATCTATTTTGGTTTTGCCTTTTTTTATAAATACAAATAAAGGGGCAGTTACAATGAAGTATGAGACATTAGCAAAAGACATCATCAGAAATGTCGGCGGCAAAGAAAATGTAAATAGTCTAACTCATTGTATTACACGCTTGCGCTTCAAGCTAAAGGATGAAAATAAGGCCAATACAGAGGTTCTGAAAAGTATGGATGGTGTCGTCACGGTGGTAAAAAGCGGGGGACAATACCAAGTTGTGATCGGTAATCATGTGCCCGAGGTTTATGCGGATGTTGCTGCGATAGGCGGCTTCCAGGCAGGTGATTCAGAAGAAACATCAGGTGAAAAAGTCAGTTTGTTCAATAGGTTTATTGATACCATTTCAGGTGTATTTACACCCACGCTGGGTGTCTTGAGTGCCACGGGTATGATTAAGGGTTTTACGGCCTTGTTTGTAGCTATAGGCTGGCTGACTGTTACATCGGGTACCTATCAAATTCTCAATGCATTAGGAGACTGCTTGTTCTACTTCTTCCCTATTTTCCTGGGGTATACGTCAGCTAAAAAATTCAATGCCAACATTTTTATAGGTATGGCGATCGGGGCGTCACTTGTTTATCCAACCTTTAGCACGATAACAGCCTCGGGTAAACCGCTATACACTTTATTTAGCGGCACTATATTTGAGTCACCGGTATATATCACCTTCTTAGGTATTCCGGTCATTCTGATGAGCTATGCATCAACGGTTCTTCCGATCATCGTATCCACCTATGTAGGCTCAAAAATAGAAAATTTCTTTAAAAAGGTCATCCCTAGCGTAGTGAGAACATTCTTGGTTCCGTTTTTCACTTTGTTAGTTATTGTACCCTTAGCGCTGATTGTGATTGGACCACTCTCGACTTGGGCAGGTCAACTGCTTGGCGCAGCCACCCTCTTTGTGTATAACTTAAGCCCGATGATTGAAGGTATTATCATGGGGGCTTTCTGGCAGGTATTTGTTATTTTTGGACTGCACTGGGGTCTTGTTCCTATCGCTATGAACAACTTGGCGGTGCTCAAATTCGATCCGATCCTTGCTGCAACGCTGGGAGCCTCCTTTGCTCAAACAGGTGTCGTACTGGCAATTTTGTTCAAAACCAAAAATGTAAAGCTGAGATCCCTTTCCATTCCAGCTGTCATCTCCGGGATCTTTGGTGTAACAGAACCCGCGATTTACGGGATTACATTACCACGTAAGAAACCATTCATTTTAAGCTGTATAGCGTCTGCAGTAGGTGGCGGTATTATCGGAATGATGGGAACGAAAGGCTATATCATTGGCGGCTTAGGCATTTTCGCGATTCCGAGCTATATTAATCCGTCAGGGATAGACAGCGGATTTTATGGGGCTGTTATTGGTATCCTGGTAAGTTTCGTATTAGGCTTCTTGCTTATGTTTTTTGGCGGGTTTAAAGATGATGAGGTGAAAGAAACGAAAAAAGAAGTTAGTTCAACGGGAGCAGCAAAAGGAGGAGAAGTATTAATAAGACAGGAGACGGTAATTAGTCCGTTAAAGGGTGATGTAAAACCTTTATCTGAGGTAACTGATGAAGCCTTTTCCACAGGTGCTCTGGGTAAAGGGATTGCCATTGAGCCTTCCGAAGGCAAGGTCGTTTCACCTGTAGATGGTGTATTAACCTCCTTATTTTCGTCAGGTCATGCGATCGGAATTACCAGTGATCAGGGCGTGGAAATTCTCATCCATGTAGGTAAGGATACAGTCAAATTAAAAGGTAAACATTTTTATCCCAAAGTAAAACAAGGGGAAGCCGTCAAAAAGGGACAATTGCTCATGGAGTTTGATCTGGAGGCTATCCAAGAGGCTGGTTATGTTCTGACTACTCCTGTAATTGTTGCCAACACTGCTAGTTACTTGGATGTTATTGAAACGGAGAAGAAGACGATTGGTTATAAAGAGGATTTGTTGACGGTCATGGTCTAAGCTACCCATATTTTAGGAGGAATGAACTATGAACAATAATATAACCAAGGAGTTTCCACAAGGATTTTTATGGGGAGGGGCCACGGCTGCTAACCAATTTGAAGGTGGGTATAACGTGGATGGTAAGGGACTAAGCACTGCTGATGTAATAACAGCCGGGACGCATACTATTTCCCGAAGAATTACGCCTGTATTGGAAGAAGGAATGAACTATCCAAGTCACGAGGCTATTGATTTCTACCATCATTATAAAGAGGATATCCGATTATTTGCTGAAATGGGTTTCAAGGTTTTTAGAATGTCCATCGCTTGGTCCAGAATATTTCCTAACGGAGATGATACAGAGCCGAATGAGCAAGGCATGCAGTTCTATGATCGTGTGTTCGCAGAATTAAAAAAGTACAACATTGAGCCGTTGGTTACGATCTCACATTATGAAGCACCGTTTCATTTAACCCAAAAATATAACGGCTGGTCAGATCGCAGAGTGGTAGATTTTTATGTAAGATATTGTGAAGTTCTTTTTAACAGATACAAAGATGTTGTAAAATACTGGCTCACCTTTAATGAAATCAATATCTTAACCTTGTCTTTTGGGGCGTTCATGGCTGGAGCGATGATGCCAGAGGGGAATGGAGAGCTTGCCCATGCTACAGTGAAGGATGAGCAGGACCTGTATCAAGCTTTGCATCATCAATTTGTAGCCAGCGCAAAGGCGGTAAAGCTAGGACATGAGATCAATAAGGATTTTAAAATTGGCTGTATGATTGCTTATATGTGTTCATATCCACTTACCTGTAACCCTGATGATGTTTTGCTGGCTCAACAAAAGGATAATTTGAGTAATTTCCTATGCTCAGATGTTCAAGTAAGAGGTGCTTATCCGGGATATGCTAAACGATATTTTAAAGAACATAATATCCAAATTACGATGCAGGACAATGATGAGGACGTCTTAAAAGAAGGTTGCGTAGATTTTTATACCTTCAGTTATTATTCATCTACTTGTGTCAGTGCAGACCCCAATCAGGAGAAGGTGGGTGGCAATTTATCCATGGGATTAAAGAATCCCTACTTAAAAGCAAGCGACTGGGACTGGCAAATCGATCCACAGGGATTGAGATGGTCCCTCAATAACATTTATAACCGATATGAAATTCCGTTAATGGTTGTGGAGAATGGTCTGGGTGCCGTGGATACCGTGGAAGAAGATGGCTCCATTCAGGATGATTATCGAATTGATTATTTGAAGCAACACATTGAGCAAATGAAAGAAGCCATTGCTGATGGAGTAGATTTAATAGGTTATACGCCTTGGGGATGTATTGATCTGGTAAGTGCGGGAACCGGTGAAATGAAAAAACGCTATGGATTCATATACGTCGATAAGGATAATGAAGGTAAAGGGACACTTGCCAGATCCAGAAAGAAGAGCTTCTATTGGTATAAGAGCGTGATCGAAACCAATGGAGAACAGCTGGATTAATGCTTCGTGTGTGTCTTCAAAAAGTTGTACAGTCAGCGCGTGCCTATTCCATAGGTATGCGCTGTTTGGATTTAAAAACGACTCCCCTTCAGGAAACTACGGTAAATGTATACAAATTAGGGACTCAACCTAGCCAATAGTATGATAATTCACTAAACACATGGGATGAAAATGTCGAAATAGAGGGTAGGATGGATAACAAAATATAAGGAAGTGGATACATATTATGAATCAAGTAGAAGCTGTTTTGACTGCCATGCCGTATATCAGAGAAGCTGCACGACAAGATGTTTTAATTTCCGTAATGGATAGAGAAAAATTTCTATTCTTTCAGTCGGGTAAAAGTTTAGTCTATGACTTCAAGGCAGGCGACCCTCTTCCTGATGTACACAAGAACTTCAAAATGCTAGTAGGCGGAGAAAAGACCAGAGTGCGTTATGATGCCGAAGTTTTTGGGTTTGCTGCTGATTCTTACTTTCATCCGATTAAGAATGAACAGAATGAGATCGAGGCAGTAATATGCATCACCTATAGTACGGATAATCAAGATCAACTGAAGAAGTTGATGAGTCAAGCAGAGGATGTTACAAGCAAGCTAGTTGAAGGGATTCAGCATGTGGCGGCCCATTCGGAGGAGCTTAGTGCGACGGCCGAGGACATTTTAAGCAATACGAAAAAGGCGGTTGAGGATTCTGGTAATGTGACTGAGGTGGCAGGCTACATCAAGGAAATTTCAGAGCAGACAAACTTGCTTGGATTAAATGCAGCCATTGAAGCTGCTCGGGTGGGTGAGGCAGGAGCAGGGTTTGGAGTTGTCGCTGCAGAAATCCGCAAGATGTCTACGGGCACTAAGGAAGCAACTGGACGAATCGAGCAATCCTTGCAAGCTGTCAGACAATCCGTTTATAACATGGAACAAGAGATTACGCAGATTACGGTATCTTCCCAAGAGCAGGCCAAGCTTGTGTCGGAGTTTATGAATATTATCGATCAATTAAATGAAACTAACCAAGGCTTGAGAGGTTTAATAGAGAAAATCACTAATGATATTGATGCAAAATAAAGATTGAAAAAAGTCTCGGTCTGTGAATTGTGCATTCCGTCATGGAAATGTAGATCACAGGGCGAGACTTTTTTTAAGTTTATAGATGAATAACTTGGAGTGGATACATGTATGAATTTGAATGGGTTGAATGAACAGAGTTACACAGAACTAGAGGATTATTGGGTGCGTGTATTTCTAAATGTAGTACAAGATCAGGATAAGGAGAACTGGGTGATTCCTTATTACAACACATCTTTTTCTAATGGTCAGAAATTCATGGATATGAACCCCATTTTTTCGGCTAAATCAAAATTAAGCCATAAATCCATCAGAATCATTCAAGAAACGGTTAATGAAGAGGATGACGTACACTATTGGTTAGATACGAATGGGAAAAACGAATTAGTTATTATTTGTTCCTTATCACAGCAACATGTGCGCAAGGTAAAAGAGATCATTAAACGCTGGATTTATGAATGAGATCCATTATCCATAATCAAATCTTTTCCGATATAATAGGGAAGAGAAGCCATAGAACAGATCCTACCTCAGAGAGGTGATTTACAATGACCGTTGATATTCTCCTACGTAATAATGTAAAAGTGCTGGGCACAGGTAGCCAGACGATTGTGTTTGCTCACGGCTTTGGATGCGACCAGGATATGTGGCGTTATATCGTCCCTAGCTTTATCGACAGCTACCAAATCGTCTTATTTGATTACGTTGGTTCCGGAGATTCTCAAATAAAATACTATGATTCCAAAAAATACAGTGACTTGCAAGGGTATGCCCAAGATGTGCTGGATATTATGGAAGCGTTAGACTTACGAAATACCATATTCGTCGGACACTCCGTTAGCAGCATGATCGGAATGCTCGCATCCATCCGCAGCCCTCAATATTTTGAACGCATTGTCATGCTCGGTCCTTCTCCACGCTATGTGAATGACCTGCCTTCTTATTATGGAGGCTTCGATAAGAGTGATATTGATGAATTACTGGATATGATGCAAATGAACTTTATTGGCTGGGCTAGTTACATGGCACCCATTGCTATGCAGAATCCCGAGCGAGGGGACTTAACCGAAGAATTGGAAAAGGCATTTTGCTCAAGAGATCCTCATATTGCACGGCAATTCGCAGAGGTTACATTTTTTTCAGATTGCCGTGTCGATCTTCAGCATGCTTCGGTTCCTACGCTTATTCTCCAGTGCTCAGACGATAGTATTGCTCCGATTGAGGTAGGGGATTATTTGCATACCCATCTTAGAAATAGCAGACTTCAGCAGATGAGAGCAAAGGGGCATTATCCTCATTTAAGCCAACCAGGAGAAACGAGCGATTTAATTAAAGAATATCTAGCCAGTGTGTAATATCGAATGAAAGGCAGACATACAATGGATATTCAATTAGATAAAGCTCCCTGTGGATACTTTTCAATTTCGGACGCTGGGATCATCCAATCGGTAAATCAAACTTTATTGGACATGCTTCTTTATGAACACGATCAATTGCTCGGACGGCCGATTGAAACGACAATGTCTGTTACGAACAAGCTATTTTTTCATACTTATTTTTATCCCTATATCCAGTTGTACGGGCGTGTCGATGAGATGTACTTTTCGTTTCGGACAAGTGATCGACAGGATGTGCCTGTACTTCTAAACGGGGTTCGCCAGGAACGAAACGGAGAAGCTGTTATTGATTGTGTAGTGCTAATGATGCGTAAGCGAATTGAACATGAAAAAGATATACTACAGACCAAAACCAAGCTTCAGGAATTATATCAGGCGACGAATGAAGCAAACCAGAAGCTTGAACGATTGCACGAAGAATATGAAATCAAGCAGCAGGAATTAGTGAGGATCAATCTCCAGCTAGAAACGATGGCGTCAACCGACCCGTTAACCGGGCTTAAAAATAGAAGATATTTTCAAGATCAATTACTAATCAGCCTAGCCTCTTTTCAAGAGACTGGAATACCTTTCTCGTTGCTGATCATTGATATTGATCGTTTCAAAAGCATTAATGATACTTATGGTCATCCGGTGGGCGACCTGGTGCTCACTCATCTGGCTGAGTTACTACAATCCATGTCACGGGAAATGGACATTGTCGCTCGGTATGGTGGTGAGGAGTTTGTCATTATTCTTCCGGGCAACAATCAAGAGGAAGCCATTCGTACGGCAGAAAGATATCGTTCCATGACGGCCTCAAGGGATTGGGGAGACTACAGCATTACTGTGAGTATCGGTGTGGCAACGGTTACGCAAGCGGATACGGAACAATCGATAGTTCATCAAGCGGATTTGGCACTGTATGCTTCTAAGAGTGGCGGGAGAAACCAAGTCACGCATTCAGCAAGTCTCGTAAAGAAATAGATAGAGGCTTATTAATAAAGGGAATTAAGAGCCGACGCGCCTTAGAGCTAATTAGCCTAGCCTGCCTCTTACGGCGGGCTTTTTATTATAAAGGCTATGTTAAATTCTAATGTTGATATTTGACCATAAGAAAACCGCCTCAGTTGAAAGGCGGTTCATTAAGCTATCGTACCCGTTTGTTTAAGAATTACCCATGAAAAAAACCTTAGCGTAATAACCAATTGTTGACCCACAATATTAGTGTTGGTACAATCTATAAAAACAAATTGGAGGAAATACCATGGAAGCCATCTTACAACATCTTAATTTTAGGATTACTGATGTTCCATCCAGAATCCATACTTATTCTGAACTCGATTTTTCTATTCGGACCCGACCAAAAAGTTGGTCAAAAAAGGAAATACTAGGGCATCTGTGTGACTCCGCACTTACTAATTTACAAATATTTGTGCGTTCTCAATATGAATCTCAACCTTACTCAGTGTTAAAATACGCCCAGAATCATTGGGTGGAACTCATGAATTACCAAAACCTAAGTATTGATCATATTTTGGCTCTTTGGGTTATGTTGAATAAGCAAGTGGCTGTAGTCATTGCAAACATTCCTGAAGACAAGTTGCTGTATTTATGCGACATTGGTGAAGAAAAACTTGTTACGTTAGAGTGGCTTATAAAAGACTATGTTGAGCACTTGGAACACCATCTCGAACAAATTTTTAGTACATAACTGCCAGTTAGCTTAACAAGAATAAGCAGAAATCCGAAGTTTGGTATTCGTGTCGGTTACAGTAAACAAGCACGATTTGACCAACGTATTTTTCTTATTCGATGCGGTATTCTCATATTCCTTGCTGTCTAAGTATCGAAACCAAACCAAAAGATGACCGCCAATTGCTTCGTCCAATTTTGTAGTTCGAATACGTTCACGCCCAAGCACACCAGAGTAGGTCATTTTCTGACGGTCACGAGCAACCAGTACGCACACTTGATCGTGGCTTATACCACGATAATTAGCTTTACCTCCACGTTTACGTGGCTTGCGTTCGGTGATGTTACGTCTACCTTTTTCAGAGAACAAGAAATAAGTCTCGTCCATTTCAACAATATCTTGAAACGCATCGGTTGGAATCTGCTTTAAAGCAGAGAGAATCTTATGCCGCCAATAAAACAAGGTGACATGCGTGACTTCATTGTTTAACTGCTCTGCACATTTTCTCAGAGAAAAGCCCTCAATCATGCATTCAATAAAACGAACCCAAATATGAGGTCTTCTCGTGCGTTGAAGAGGGGTGTTTGTAAGGTAATTGAACGTTTGGCGACAGGACTTACAACGGTAACGTTGACGTTTAACCTCTCCAGTGCGTGTTTTTACAGCGTACTTTCCAAATCGCACGACAGAATGATTTTTACAATGTGGACAAACAAGCCCATCTTTGTGCTTCTGCTCTTGAATTTCATCAATTGCCCGTATTTGATTAGCAATCCCCGTCGTTCGAGTCTGCAAAAAGTAAACAAGTTCTCGTTTTTCGCTATCGTTTAAGGCATTAGCAAGCTTTTTCAGTTCCTTTAAATCCATAGGTAAGCCATCTCCGAATAGTGATATTGCCTATATTATAGAACGTTTGTTCGTTACTATCAAATATCAACAACAAAGTTTAACAAAGCCATTATAAATAGAATGAGTGATGTGAAGGGTTAAACATGGGGGAAGCGTACAAGCTGGACTGTGATACCTGTGCTTATACTAAGAACATATTTGTAGGGTTTGGTTTTTCATATATGAGTTTGGAATCCATTGCTTCGTTTGTACAGGATACTGTCCTTAAACGACGTATTGGGGAATTCATAGGCAACCCTTCGACGAGATATGATGCTTATGACGCGATATATGTATGTCCGGTCTGTCAGGCCATCCGCAATGAACTGTTTATTGAGATGATATCGGACTCATCACAGTATAAAATTTCTTATGCTTGTCCTAGATGCGCGAGTGTTATGGAGCAGGAACACATTGAAAACAATGTGCCTGTTCATTTGAGTTGCCCAGCATGTGAAAAGGGAAAATTGAAAGCAACGTTTTATATGGATTGGGATTAATAGATTCTCCGAATATCACTCCAGCATACTCCAATAAGTCTGGTCAAACCATTCAAATTCAGCTAATATTAATGATAACGATTCTCATTTGAATCATCAAAATGAATGAAAACCTTTGAGGTGGATGCTTGTGAATTCAAATTCGTTATCATTAATATATCAGCATTATTTAGAAAAAACTCCGTTTAGAAAACAAAACGAGCATACGTATATGATGTTACCGGAAGCGGGCGACGGACATATTTACCGAGTTACGACTTACAGCGGAATCGAGATTGTGTATTCGCATATTCAATATCACGAGCCTTATCCGACGAACTTTGCCTCCAGAGGACAAATGATTGAACTTCAATTTGCACTTTCGGGTCAACGTCATGTAAATATAGCTGGTCTGGACTACACGCTCCCGATAGGGCGGGGTGCTCTTATTTTTTTACAGGATTTCAAAGCATATTTCCATCCTCCCGTTAACGAACAATACCAATCCTTTGCGCTTGGCATTCCTGTCTCGTTGTTTAATTATGCAGCTTCACAGTTAGCAGCTCGTCGACAGGTAGCTATTGAATTTAATCAAATTCTGAAGGGTGCTGCGTTCCATCATCTTAGTTTTGAACTGGATCACAGAAGTATAGTGATGATTGAACATTTGATCAAAGACTTGAAAAGTGTGCATAGATCGCCTTTATTAATGGAAGCAGCGGCACTAGAGATTTTGAATAGGTTTATGATTCAATTATTTGATTTAACTCCCATGCCCGAAGGCCTATCTAAAGAAGATGTCAGAAAGTTGCATATGGCTCGGCAAATCCTTGAATCCAGCATGATTGATCCTCCTTCACTGATCGCATTATCAAAAAAGGTTGGATTAAATGATTTTAAATTAAAAAAAGGATTCAAAGCATGTTTTGGAACAACTGTATTTGAACATTTGCGCCAAATTCGTCTTGAATATGCGATGAAGCTGCTTCGAAGCCAGGAAAGCAATGTAACAGAAGCAGCGATGGCTGTAGGATACAGTAATGTGAGTGCATTTTCAGAGCAATTTTTCCGGGAATACGGAGTGAAGCCATCATCTTTAAAGAAATTATTTTAAAAATTCTGTTTTGACCATGTTAAAAAATATTAAGTAAATAAAAAGCTGGAACCCTGTATAGATAGGACTCCAGCCTTTTTATTTGGTGCTTATTTCACGAAAGTTTCAATGCCATCTGTATTGATGGTTGAAGTATGGGTACGAGACGCTTCTTCAATATTTTTGAATGCCCAGTAATCTGTTGGTACATCCCCCCATGTAGCCTGAATGGTTCCTTCCAGGGGTCCTCGTTTTAAGATTGTGTTCAAAATTGTAACGGTTTCTACGCGTGTTATATATTTATTGGGTTGGAAGCTTCCATCATTATAGCCGGTAATCCATCCTGCATTAGCTAACGCTACAATGGAATCTCTTGCCCAATGTTTCTCGATATCGGTATAAGGAGACGCTGTGGTTTGTGTTCCTTTAAGCTGCTTCCAGGATGCGAGTATTGTTGCCATTTCTGCACGGGTAATGGGTTGCTCTGGTCGAAATGTTCCATCTGCATACCCATTCATGAGGTGCTGTGTCGTAAGTGCTATAATCGAATCCTTTGCCCAATACGTGCTAGGTACATCTTTGTATGTCGTTGAGCCTTCTTTTGTCTCCAACTTCATAATCCTAGCCATCATCGCAGCGGTTTCAGCCCGTGTAATCGACTGGTCCGGTCGGAAAGTACCATCCTGATAACCCGTTATATATTTTTCATGCGCAACCTCGGATTGCTCTACTGGCATGATTTCTGGAGTCGGTAAAACCGTTGAAGAGACCGATGGTGATGAAGGTGTGGTTGTTTCACTGGAAGAAGATGAATCACTGCTATCCGTGTTATCCTTCTTATCTTTTTTATTGCTACTGCTGCTGTCGTTATTGCTAGTATCACCAGTTCCGCCAGTGTTTTCAGTACCACCAGTGCTTGCATTTCCATTTACAACCTGTATATACGCCTCAGATGTACTCGGGGCAAATCGAGCATCCCCGCTGTATATAGCAGTGATCGCGTGGCTTCCCACACTTAAGTCTCTTGTAGTGTAGTACCCATTGGCATAGCCGTTCGAAATGCCCACCGGCTCCATCGTCAGCGTATCTAATACATTCGTGCCGTCCATAAGAATGACCGTTCCAGTTAAATCGCCCGAAGTTTGTGGGTTTGAAGTTGTCCTCACGCTAAACCTTACTTCTTGACCTTGACTAGACGGATTCGTCGAACTCAATACTGTAGTTACTGTAGGTCTCAGTGAAGGTGTAGGCGCAGGTGCAGATGCATTTACGACCTGAATGTATGGCTCAGATGTACTGGGAATAAATCGAGCATCCCCACTATATATAGCCGTAATCGGGTGACTTCCCACACTTAGATTACTTGTGGTGTAAGTGGCAGTGGCATATCCATTCGCAATGCCATTTGGCCTCATTGTCAGCGTATCTAGTATGTCCGTTCCGTCCATAAGGACCACCGTGCCGGTTAAATCTTTCGTAATTTGTGGGGTTGAGATGGTTTTGATGCTAAACGTTACGGATTGACCTTGTTTAGAAGGATTTGTCCAACTCGTTACTGTGGTTTCAGTAGCATACACAGCATCCGTTACACTAGGTACTGGTGGGGAGGTTGCATACACAGCACTCTCGGAAAAACTCCATGTCCAGGTTCCAAATAAAACGATAATAGCAAGATAAGATAAACAAAAAGACTTGATTTTACGCATAAATTTCCTCCATAAAATTCCGGTGTCACGATGAACTTACTAGGATCCTCCATGATGACTAACCTACTAATATAATTTTTCTTTCTTACACTACTGATTTACTATACTAAATGCCTCTGAACCAATTCTGAACCAAATCGATAAAAACCGTGCCCAATTCACATGGCTAGAAGGGGATCACGATTTGCGAGCCTTTTCCGTAATTTCTCAGAGCAAATGCAAAAAGGGTCAACCAGAAAGAAATGGTTGACCTCATAATATGAATGACAGTTTAGCGTGATATTTTGGAAAGACTCATTCCGTTAGTATTTAAATTTGACCGTTAGATCCTGTAATTTCTGTGACATATCCGACAAGGTCGTTGCCAGGCTGGTGATCTGCTGCATCGAAGCTAGCTGTTCTTCTGCAGACGCTGCAATATTCTGCGAGTTGTCCGCCGCTTGGAGCGCCAGACTCGATACGTTTTCTCCACTTGCTGAAATTTCCTGGACACTTGCGGTTATTTGCTCCGTGATGCTTGCAAGCTCTTCCGTTTGCTGTGCGATATGATTGGTGGACGCCACAATTTTATTAAACTGCTGCTCCGTCTCATTGGCAATTTTAATGCCGGAGTCGACATCCTGTTTTACGCGTTCCATGGTCTGAAGCGAATGCTCCATATCTTTGCGCATATTCTGAATCAACTCAGAAATCTGCCCGGAAGACTGGTTCGATTGTTCGGCCAGCTTTCTTACCTCTGAAGCAACTACGGAGAAACCGCGGCCTTCTTCGCCTGCACGGGCAGCCTCAATCGAAGCATTTAAAGCAAGCAGATTGGTCTGCTGTGCGATATCCGTAATGGCATGTAGCATCGTGTCGATCTGTTGAGTGCGTTCATCCAACATTCTCATAACCGCATCGGTTTCATTGACAGAATGGTTAATCAAGTCCATTTGTTTCACTGTATGTTGTACAGCAGTACCGCCAAGGCTCGCCATTTCCATCGCGTCTGCAGACGATTCAGCAATAGTCAAGGAGCTATCCGTGATCCGTTGCATACCTATTGAAATTTCCTCAAGCGAGCTGGTTGTCTTCTGAAGCATCAGTTGCTGCTCCTTCGCACCGGCCGCCGATTCCTGAATTGCGACGGTGATATGCTCGGTTGCCTGTCCAGTGTGCTCTGCTCCAAGGGTCAATTCTTTCGAGGAAGCAGCGACCTGCTTGGTGGACAGGTTTACCTCACCGATCAGAAATCGAATATTTTTAATCATATGATTGAAATCCTGTGCCAGCTCGCCAACCTCATCTTTTGAATTCATTTTGACTTCTTCGACCGTTAAATCACCGTCCGCAACTGCATTAAGCCGCTTTGCAATCATGATAATAGGCTTCGTAAAACGTCCCGAAACAAAGCTTACGATAATTGCTCCCAGAATAACTGCAATAGTCGTAATAATCAGGACAATATAAAGGACCTTGGTCGCCCCGCTGTTAAATTCGTTAAAATATGCTCCAGAACCGATGATCCACCCCCAATAAGGATCCTTTTCGACGTACGAGATTTTCGTCTCTACTTGATCTGTACCAGGTAAAGCCCATTTATAAGTGACGAATCCCCCGCCGTTTGTACCGGCTTTTACAAACTCTTTTCCCACATGCACACCGTCTTCGGATACGGCATTTATTAAATCCTGGCCTTCATTTGAAGGGTTCATCACTGAAACGGCATCTTGGTTGACTGCCCACGGATAACCTGTTTTACCTACAGTATATTTAATCTTTACCGGTCTTTTGTTATTAGCATCCTTTACACCGAGCAGTTCGATGCGCAGTTTTTCCTGTGCTTCCTCCAATGTTAAATTACCGGCTTCGACTTGCCCATTGAGGAAACTAATCATACCAATTACCATTTGCACACTATTCTTAAGTGCCACTTTGCCTGATTCATTCATTTCATTCTTGGAAACAACATAAGAACTGCTTCCAATCACAAAAGTAGGTACAATTAAAATAATCAAGCACATTATGGTTAACTTCGCCCTTAACGATCTCACCTTCATGATTGATCCTATCTTTGTTTTCACTGTGATTTCCCCCTTAGAGATCGATATACAGACTCAACCCACAACTGCGTTTTGTTACTAAAGGTAAAAAGACTGTACATCATATATCGTAAAAACTCGTCAGGAAATTAAGCCCTTTCAGCCTGGCTGCTGTTTTATAGGCTAAATTAAATCCGTTTAACCGCAAATTTATCCGTCTATAGGCAGTAGCTTTTTGGTATGCTCCGTATACTTCTGCATAGAGAGAATCTATAACAGAGGAGTGTGCGAGGATGAATAGAATAAAAGGGAGCATCTTTTTCAGTGTTTTTGTGGCTATGCTAGGGCTCATGCTCATTGCTCCAATTATGCCGCCCCTTATTCGTGAATTAGGCTTAAGAGAAAGCCATTCCGGAATAATTATATCGCTTGGTTCTATAACGATGGCCTTAATGGCTCCAGTATGGGGAAATCTGAGTGATGCAAAGGGCCGCAAGCCTGTGATTTTGCTTGGGTTTATAGGGATGTGTGTAAGCTGTCTGTTGTTTACGCTTATCCTTTTTGCAGGATTAAAGGGTTGGCTCAGTGGGGGACTGCTGTTAGTCCTGCTGATTGTTACACGCGGCTTAATTGGCGGCTTTATCCCGGCGGTGTTGTCATCTTCCCAAGCTTATATGGGGGATGTAACGGAGGGTGAAGAGCGTGGAAGTGGTATGGCTATTATTAGTGCGGCGAATGGGCTTGGGCTGGTATTTGGCCCCGCGATTGCAGGTGCCTTTACTTTAATAGGACTGTTATGGCCCTTATACTTTGGAATTGTCATTGCCGCTGTTGCATTCGTGGTGTCTCTACTGGCGATTCCGGCCGCCCAGCCTGTTATTCAGCAAAAACCTGCTCGAATTAATCCCCTCCAGCCAGGTCTAAGAATGTATTTGTTTGCAGGCTTGGTTACGATGATTAGTATTGTGACTATTCAGGTTATAGGTGGTTTTTATTTTCAAGATCAGTTAGGTCTTACATCCGAAGAAACAGCAAGAGTTGTTTCCTTTGGACTTATGTTCTCCGGAGCAGCGATGCTGATCGTGCAGATCATCCAAATGAAATGGCTTAAATGGCAGCCTAAGCCGATGATTTTGCTCGGTTCTCTATTCCTGATTGCTGGAATGGCATTTTTTCTGATTTCAGCCAGCTTGGCCCTTTACTATGCAGCGTTCTTTATGTTTGGCATAGGCACGGGCTTACTGATGCCCGGATTTATGGCAGGTGCTTCGCTTTCGGTCAGTCAAGAACAGCAAGGGGGAGCAGCAGGGCTGGTAGCTGCGATACAGGGAATTTCCGCGATCATTGCTCCTATTTTGACGACCACTTTATATCGAGTAGACAAATATATTCCCTTTATTCTTATAGCGGTTCTGGTTGCTTGTATGGCTATCGTTATGCTGGGGGTAAAAAAGGGAGACGGGAATAGTAAGCCTGTGCCTGACAAGGCATGATAAATAAAAGAGTGGTTAGATGAATCCATAGGCTTCCGGAGTATACTCACCGGAAGCCTATATCTATTATAATAAGTTATAAGAAATTTCAGGAAAATCAGAAGGGAGTGAAGAGCTTATGGAAATCCGGCAAAAATGGGTGGCATTAAACAAAAAATACAGCTTGTACGCACTCAGGTCTTTCAGTCAGGTTTTTTGAAAACGTGTTGGAGGAATGCAGATGGGTTGGGAGTATGGAATTAAGGTCGCAAATGTTAAGGATATTAAAGCGCTAATGGAACGCTTAGCTGAAGCATTGCCTAGGATTGACGGATATCGGATGCAAAGGGATGAGGATGGCTTTGTCCTGCTTCAGAATAATTCTGATTGGCCTGAAGCGCTCCAGATTTCATTGGAAGAGGCAAGAAATATTGAAGATTTAGAAGATGATGAACCTTATATCTATTGTCTATTTCATATCGGCGGCGGAGATGCGATGAGGTTGAGGGAAGGAATGTGCAGGGTGCTGGAAGAAGAGAAATGCGCTGCGGATTGGTTCGAGTTATAGCCGAAGAAAGGAGTGGGTGAGATTGAGTAAGAAGGACAAAAAAGAGATTCAGACACTAATCTATCGCTATAGCGGTCCACGAGCCAATATTGGATATACTTTTGAACCGTTGCGTTATGGGGATGCTGATGAACCGAAGCTGGAGGAGATGATATTCATCTACGCAGATGACTTTGATATCGTGCTGTCTGCGTTAAAGTCCAAATATCCACTTGTCGATCCTGATACGGGAGAAACGTATGAGGCTTTTGACCCCTGCTGGGATAATCCGATTCAGGCGTCGGTATGGCATGAAATATTAACACAATTGGATACTTGGCCTGCCAAGGAGCCAGAATTACGCCTATTTATTGATTCCTTTACAGCATGGGTCAGAGCGCATCTGAAGCAAGCAGATGGTATTATCGTGACCGGAAATCTGTAGAGAAGGGCCATGCACTGCAATCCGTATTTTTGCTGCCCCTCGCTTCGAGGGGCGACCGGACGGCGAGCCACTGAGTCGAGTGCCTGGTTCTTTGCAGTACACGCGACAGTCTCCTTGTTGCAACTGGATTATTAACGGTGCTTTTGGTTTCTGATTAACGTTTGCTCCAATTCGGTATCTCCCATAAATTTGCTGGCAGATACAGCAAGCTGATATTGATTGGTCCCCATATTGTTAGCGGCAGGTTGAAGAATCCCTTTTATTGTTTGCCATAATGAAGAGGCCTGCAGGCTTTCTGCCCCAAAATGCAAGATGATATGGATACAGGAGGTAATAATATTGCGACCAAGTCCGTACAGGAACCATTCTTTTTCCTTCGTAATAAGCGGAATAATGGTTACCATCGTTTCCCACGCTTCATCCAATCGACCTGTTTCAATGAACTTCTCTGCCAAGTTAGATGCAGTAGAACAGTAATTATGATGATTTCCTTCTGTTTTTTCCATTTCGGCCAGCTTTTTAAGGGCTTCAATTTCACCTTCTGGATGGTTGCGCCATCTCTCATGATAAACGAGTGCCTGTAAATTTTCTTTGTTCCAATCCGTCTGCTCTCTGATCCACAAATCGATAAATAATGATAGATACATATCTTCCCCGAGCTCACTTGCGATATTGATGCAATCCTCAAGATCAGCTGTATCTTTGCTGAACAAATATGTTTCCAAAATTAACTCAGGGTCAAACCCGGCATATGTATCGAAATTGGCCTTCTTGGCCTGCTGGAACAAAATTTGGTCCTGCTCACGCTCATACTTTTGCAGTAAAAAAACGGCGTAATACAGAGCATCGCCAATCCCCTGAAAACGGTTCGTTTCCCTGTCTATAATCTCATTCACGAGCAGCCTTCTCACAATCGGTTCGTAATGCGGGGCATCTCGATCCTCACGATTATACATAGCCAAAAGCACCTTCAAGCGATTGGTATAATTGGCATCACTTTTTCCATATTCCTCATTGTGTTGCTCCAAATAGTCAACCTTCGAAAAATCGGCGTGATCACTTATTAGACTCTGCAGCATTTCATCATAGGGTGCCATCATCTGATCCAGCAGCCTTTTGTAGTTCGTTTCCAATACTGTGATTCTCCTTTCTTGATCGGCTTAATACTACAATCCATATGTATATAAAACAAGCGATTTCCTTTTGAGACGGGATCGCTTAGTGTAGCAGCGCTGTATACACGTACATATTTTTCTAATAGACCCATTTTAAGATTCAATATAAGGGTTGGACATTCAACACCTGTAAATCAAGCATACAACATGCAGGGATACAACATTGCGCACAACTATTGGAAGCGTTTTAATTTGAGTATAGAAACACAAAAGAAGACCTCAGGGAGGACATACGAATGCTAAAAGTGAAAGCGCTTAGATGTGAACATTTAAACAATCCGATTGGACTGGGCTGCCTAAAGCCGCGACTAAGCTGGCAAATTGAATCTGACAACATATACGTTTTCCAAAAACGCTTCCAATTGCAGGTATCCATAAATCCTGCTTTTGAACCGCTGCTCTGGAATCATTTTTCCTATTCGGAGCAATCTATTTTGTTTCCCTATGAAGGCCCTCCACTGGAATCCGGACAACGATATTATTACCGGGTAAAAGTTTGGGCTCAGGGAGCGGGGGACACCGAACCGGAGGAATCGGAATGGAGTGAGTTTGGCTTTTGGGAAATGGGACTGCTCCATGAGCAGGACTGGAAGGCAGAATGGATTACAGTGAAGAAGCGAAGCCTCCATGAACAGTTTCAGACGAGAGCCCCTTTTGCCGCTTCCAAGTGTTTTTCAGTTGAGGGAAAAGTGAAAAAAGCAGTCATTTATGCCACAAGCCTTGGTTTGTATGAATTGGAGCTAAATGGACAAAGAGTAGGCGATGCCTATTTTACCCCGGGATGGACAGATTATAACGATCGTGTCCAGGTGCAAGCCTATGATGTGACTTCTACCATTCGAGAACAACATAATCGCATCACAGCCACGGTAGGAGAAGGCTGGTACAGCGGCTATCTAGGCTGGCAAAAGCGCAAGGATACCTATGGGAACACGAATGCTTTGTTATTTCAAATGAAGATTAGCTATGAAGATGGCCGTTCAGAACTCATTTGCTCAGATTCTTCCTGGGAGGAAACGAGCTGTGCCATTTTGATGTCGGATATTTATAACGGCGAAATCTATGATGCCCGATTGGAGCAGCAGGCAGGCGAGCATCGCTCCTTGAATGAACGGAAAATGATGCAGGTCGTCCCGTTTCCGTTAAGTCATCTGGTTGCTCAGGAGAACGAGCCTGTCCGTGTAATGAACCGATTAAAGCCTGTTGAGCTGATTCAAACGCCTAAAGGCGAACTGGTTCTTAACTTGGGTCAAAATATGGTAGGCTGGCTGGAATTTAAAGTTGAAGCTCCTGAGGGTACGGTTCTGAATTTGATACATGGTGAAGTGCTGGATCAGCAAGGGAACTTTTACCGAGATAACATTCGGGATGCAGCGCAGCAGATTACGTACATTTGCAACGGCAAGGGGACGGAGATATTTAGGCCGCATTTCACTTTTCAAGGCTTCCAATATGTGAAACTTGAGGGCTTTCCGGCTGGCGTAGACATTGAAGATTTTACGGGCGTTGTTTTGCACTCAGATATGGAGACAATTGGCTTGTTCGAGACATCCGATCCAAAGCTCAATCAACTCCAGCACAATATTGTATGGGGGCAAAAGGGGAACTTCCTGGATGTGCCGACCGATTGCCCGCAGCGTGATGAGCGATTAGGCTGGACCGGCGATGCACAGATTTTTGCCAGAACGGCCAGCTTCAATATGAATAGTGCTTCCTTCTTCCGAAAGTGGCTGAAAGATTTGGCTTACAACCAGCTGGAGAATGGGGCTGTGCCTTTTGTCGTGCCGGACGTCCTCAAAGGAACCTTTGCAGATAATATGGACAAAACGACGGCAGCATGGGGGGACGCGGCGGTTATATGTCCGTGGACGATCTATCAATGTTATGGGGATAAGCAGATTTTGGCTCAGCAGTATGACAGTATGAAAGCATGGGTCGATTATATCCGTGCCCAGGGGACTGAGGAGCATCTGTGGGATAGTGGTTTGCAACTGGGAGATTGGTTGGCGCTGGACAGCGAGGAAGGAAGCTATTTTGGAGCGACCGATGGAACGCTGGTAGCGACTGCATACTTTGCGTATTCGACTCATATTTTGGCGCAGACGGCCAAACTGCTGAATCGCTATACCGATTACAACACCTATCAAAGCCTGCATGAAGGGATTAAAGTCGCTTTTGCGAACCGTTATTTTGATGACGCTGGCAAGCTGACTTCGAATACCCAAACTGCACAGGTTGTGGCTTTGCACTTCGGATTGGTACCGGAAAGGTATAAAAAGCAAGTGATCCAGGAGCTCGTACGGCTGATAGAAAAAAATGATATGCATCTGGATACCGGCTTTGTGGGCACACCCTATCTATGCCTAGTTTTATCCGACAATGGCTATACAGATGTAGCTTATAAAATTTTATTCCAGAAAGATTATCCTTCCTGGCTCTATCAGGTTGAACGTGGGGCCACGACCATGTGGGAGCATTGGGACAGCATCAAAGTGGACGGCTCCTTCTGGAGCACTGATATGAATTCGTTCAATCACTATTCGTACGGTTCAGTTGGAGACTTTATGTACCAAAATATTGCCGGAATCGATGTGCTTGAAGCGGGCTATAAAAAATCTCGTTTAGCACCCAAACCGCCTGTTAATCTTACTTCGGCCCATGGCAAGTTGGAGACACCATATGGTGCGCTTGCTGTCCATTGGGAAATCGTGAATGAGGAAATGCAGATGACGGTTCACGTACCACATAATACGACAGCTGAGATTACGCTTCCAGGCGTTATGGAGCTGGATGCGCTACAACAGACCATTACCACACAATACCCGTCCATTCAGTATCCGCCTGGTAATGTGCCACAAGAGCTGGCCGGAAAATTAGGTTCTACCGGGGAACAGGCGGTTTTTCAAAAGAACGGAGATCATGAATTGACGTTTATCGTCGGATCTGGACAGTATACGTTCCAGTACAAATACAACCAGGGCTAAATAACATAGACTAGAGGTGAGAAGCTTGATGAATATCAAAAACAAAATATGGTTTAAAACGGCGTTGCTGTCTATTTCCTTAGTCCTGACATCAGCGAGTGCTATTTCAGCTGTCATCCCGATGATGCTGAACCAATTCCCGGGAGTCTCCAGTTCGCTGATTGAAAGCGTAGTTACGATCCCGTCTTTCTCGATGATGCTGTTTGTATTGTTGAGTGGCCCGATCTCTTCCCGCATGGGTAAAAAAAATACAGTCCTGCTAGGACTTTTGCTCGTGGTCATCGGCGGAATACTTCCTATGCTCACTACGAATATTACATGGATTCTCGCGTTGCGTTTGGTGCTAGGAGCAGGTCTGGGGATGTTCAATTCACTGGCTGTCAGTTTAATTAGTGATTTTTTTGAAGGGGACGAACGTGCTCAATTGGTAGGCTTTCAAAGCGCTGTACAAGGGCTCGGAAGCAGCTTGGCTACCTTTGTGGCAGGACAGCTTGCCCTAATCGACTGGCCGTTTGCCTTTTTGTGCTATGCGATCACGATTCCGATCGCACTGTTATTCTTTTTTATCATCCCTGAACCAGAGCGTGGGGAGCCTACAGTGTGCACGACAGGAACGGGTAACAAGAGTAGGGGAGTATCCCTACCTGTACTTGGCTTAGGAGCTGCACTTTTTCTGTTTATGACTTTTATTATGATTGTGTATACCAAAACAGGCATTATGATTGCTGAGAAGAGTATGCCTAATGCAGGATTTTTAGGGACCGCTTTAACGCTGTTCTCCTTATCAACCATGATTGCAGGCTTCTTGTTCGGTAGAATATATAAATGGTTCAGAAATTACGCACCTTTTATCTCCAGTTTATTAACAGCGACAGGTTTTGTCCTGCTGTGGTTTGCTCAGAATGTGACCATGGTTACGGTTGCCATGCTGATCATTGGCTTTAGCTTTGCGCTGTTTATTCCTTATATTTTTACGATACTAACTAAAATCGTACCTAAAGGCAGTGAGACGATATCTATTTCGATTGCAATGGTAGGCTCCAATTTGGGAGCGTTTGCTTCGCCTTATGTTATCAAGTTAGTTGGGGTGTTGTCTGGGAATGAAACTGCCTCATTTTCCTTTCTCGTCTCTGCGATTGTATTTATGATTGCTGCGCTCCTCTGTCTGGGAATCGCTATTAGAGGAAAGGGAAGCAAAACACAGACGGCAGTTCACAGTTAATGGGAGTCTGAAGGAGGAGTCTGTGTTTATGAACCTTCATGAGCTGGATCAGTTGCTGAGAAGTAAAACTGAAATTGAGCTTCTGCAACAACAAAGCAATCAGGTGATTAATGATCTCTCCAAAGAATCGGAGAATGAGCGATTTTTTGATATGAATCTGAATATGTATCGAATGCCCGCTTTATTCTTTTTCGGAGAACATGATATTTATATTAGCAAGCACAACAGGTTTGCTCCGATGCTAGAGCACATGCATGAATTTATTGAATTAAACTATGTTTACTCAGGTAAATGCAACCAAATTATAGCAGGCAAAGAGATTCAGCTTTGTGAAGGTCAAGTGTGTGTTCTGGATAAGGATGTGCCGCACAGCATCTCTCCTTTGGGAGAAAACGATATACTGATTAATATCCTGCTGCAAAGAGAAACGATCTCGTCCCTCTTTCTACAGCGGCTATCCAAGAAAAAAAGTTTGATCGGCGAATTTCTCGCCAACTCTGTCCTCCAGCATCAGCACCATAATCACTTTATTATTTTTGAGTCACAGCATAATGAGAACCTTCAGTATATATTGCGTAGAATCTTAATCGAATATTTTTCCAGGCAAGAGGACTCTATGGAGTTGGTCAAGGCTTATTTGCCAATCGTATTTGGAGAATTGGTCCGTGTATTGGAGAGCGAGCATAATATTCATGTAAACCAGCAGGAAAATCATATTACCTCTATTCTGAATTACATGGAAGAGCATTATCAGCATTTAAGCCTACAGCAATTCTCTAACCATTTTAATTACAATAGCACGTATTTAAGTAACAAGTTAAAAAAAGTTACGGGTCTTACTTACACTGAGCTGATTGCCAACATTAAGCTTAATGCCGCCTATTCTTTGGTTGTGAATACCAACCTGCCGTTCGAAATGATCTTTAAGCAGGTGGGATATAACAGCATGAGTTTTTTCTATAAAAAATTTAAAACCGCGTATGGTGCTACCCCGCAAAATATCCGAAACAAACAAATGAGGAAATGAAGAATACACAAGGACGTCCAATTTGAATTGGGCGTCTATATGTTATAATATCGGCAAATTCATAAGCTAGTAAGTAAAGGGGGATATCCTTGGAAGCGGTACTAAGACGGAACTGGCCAGAGTGGAATGGAACATTGCAAAGACGAACCGGGGGCTGGAATAATACGACGTATTTTGTTAAGAGTGGTGGGCGAAGCGGGGTGCTGCGCGTCTACGATACACACAGGGATCGGGAAAAAATTGAATTTGAGCATGTGGTTTTGCAGGCGCTGAGCAAGCAATCTCTATCCTTCAGGGTTCCAATGCCAATTCGAACGATTACAGGAGAGACACTTGCACAGGTTGAGAAGGATAGTGGCAAATATGTGTGTCTATTCGAATACATAGAAGGTATATCACCCTTGGAGCAGGACCCTAGCTTTGCCCATTCTTTTGGCGAGGCAGCTGGTGAACTATCTGCTGTGCTTGCAACACTTAATCTTGATATGACCCCAGTCTATCGTCCTTATTATGCTCTGCAGCAATCCTATCCATTATGTAACCGGGAAACGGTGCAGGGTTTCTGTTTCAACCCACCGGTGCCTCTAAAAGATTTGCATGAAGAGCTGCGCCTGATAGGAAAAGTATATGAAGAGATTACAGATTCACTTCAAGCATTGGAAGAGTTGCCGCATCAGCTTGTACATGGAGATTTGAACGCTTCTAATTTATTAGTAAAGGATTCTGATCATAGCCAGGTGGCTGCACTGCTTGATTTTGAATTTTGCACGTTAGACGTTCGGGTGATGGAACCGGCGGTCATCTTATCAGGATTTTTGGGGCAACCGGAGGAGACAACGGCTGTTCGTGATTTTTGTCAGGGCTTCAGCCGCCAGATCCGTTTAAGCCAACCCGAGATCGACGCTTTGCCTGTGTTGATGCTGCTTAGAAAGGTAGACGTATTTCTTCATTTTGTGAGTCGCTTTCTGGAAGGAACAGATCAGCCACACGTATTGCAAGAACAGGCCAAACAGATCACAGCCGACTTGCTCCAACTGTCTACCAGCAGTAGCTGGATTCAGGAGGAGTTGGCCCAAGCTGGGACAATGTATGAATAAACGAGCTACATGCCGTGTTATGTTATAATTTCTGGAATAACAGAAATGAAGTCTATTGAATTAAACTCGGAACAGGAGGAGCAGATGAATAGTTGGTTAACGAACGCGTTACGACCCTATTTTGGGCTGGAGACGCTGGAAGAACATTGGGACGTGGTAGAAATTAAAGAAGGATATTTTATTTGTATGGATGGAGATGTTATTCGCAAGCGAATTTCTTCTAAAGAGGATGCTTATGGAGAAGCTGATGTAGAGATTTTTACCCGTGATCGGGCATTTGTTCTGCCTAAAACGGCTCGTGGCAAAGAGAAAAAACTGAATTTTACAAGTGTTTCGAGCATCTCAGCAGAAGGTGTGTCCTTTTCAGCAGGCATTCGAAGAGATAGTCCTATTAGTTATGTTACTGCTGTGAATAGCAAAACTGGCGTGAGATTGCCCATCACTGGATGTGAGCATTTACATAGTAAAGAAGAGATCATGGATTGGCTTCAACGTTACCCGTCACTTGTGCCTAACGATTATGATCGAAAGCTGGATCGATTAAAGCATATGAAAAAACAGCGTTATAAAACCATCCCGGGAGACATCTTTCGTGTGGAAATAGACCTTTTTACAGATGGGTATGTATTGGTCGTCGGTGATTTGCGCCAAATGCAAAAGGATCAGTTGTTTGCAAAGGAGAGCATATGGAACAGTGTCATGACGATGCCTTTATTCGTACGTCCGTATTTGTGTACAAGTCGTGACCGTTCAATAACTTTAGAATCCATCACAGCCGCCCCGTTATCGGATACAACCTGGATTGTTATGGATGATTCCTTTATGCGAGGGTCCTACGAGTGGGTAGGGCATAAAGCATTGGTAGAAGAGGATATTGTGTTTCCGATGGGTTACGGCATTAGCACGGATAGCAGTAAAGAAAGAATATATAGGCTGTCCTGGGGAACGGGCACGATTTCCAAACCGGAAGGGGAGACAGTGTTCAAGTCTTCGCGGGAATTTTTAAATAACGGTGTGTATTCAGGTATTATTACGGACTGTTTTGGTCCTTGGGAAGAGCGGGAGTGGCACAAAACGCTGGATAATCCGTTGTATCGAGAGGAGCGTCGAAAAGCACTGGCCGAATTCGGATTCCCGGAAGACATTTCGTACGATGAGTTCAACCGCCAAACGGGAGGCCTGACGCGTTCGGAATATCTCGCATACTTGACAAGAATCTATAGCGGAAAAAGAAAGAAGAAATGACACGGTTATACATCCTTTTAGGAGGTGCGAATGAAATATCTTAAAGATTGTCCGGAACCAGGCATGGGAACCTGGTATTTTGAAATAGACTCAGACGGTGTAGCCTATCGGCAAATTGTGATCCAGGATGACGGCACGTATATTGCTTCTAATCGCAAGCATGAGCAATATCATTTCTTGTTAGCCGAGAAAGCAATTGATGATACAGAGCCCTATTATACGAAAATTACAAAAAAAGAGTTTGAAGAAATCTGGTCTAGCAATCTTCACACCTTTAACAAGGAATGGCATCAAGTCAAAACCGTACTGCCGGTTGGGATTAAGGTAAGCGGATATATTGAAGCATTTTTTCCACACGGAACACTTATTCATATTTTCCAGCACAATGCAGTCGGATTGGCAGACACCCATTCATATGCGGAAAAGACCCCATCTGAGTGGATGTATCCGAGGCATGAGATCACGGCGATTGTCCAAGGCTACGACGAGCTGAATCAGTGGGTGATTTTAGAGCAAACGCAGGTTTTCGAAAATCAGTTCACAGGTTGAAAGATGGATATCGGAATACAGGAAGGAGAATGGATATGCATACGTTAACGGTTGATGAGCTGGTGGATCAGGACAACCATGCATGGGAAGAGGTCAGAAATATTCTGCAAGAAGGGAATAATCCATATCGTATTGTACTGGCAGAATCGGAATCTGCTAGGGGAGATTCGCTCTACCGTTTGCAAGTGAGCACAAAATCGTACTTGGGAACGGTTGCCTATGAAACAGGAGGGATCATATTTGACCACGGATGGATCACCTTACTGGGTGCAGGTGGGCCTGAAATTTACGGTAGTTTGGCTTCGTGGAACGGGCTGCAAGAGCCAGTGAGCGTCCCTGCACTTGGGGGAATGCTGATTGTGGCCTATGATGCAGCAGGTGGCTTCTTTGGTTTGGATACAGGGAAGTTTGGACGCAGCGGTCACATCTACTATTTTGCACCGGATGCATTGGAGTGGGAATCCACTGAACTGGCCTATTCCGGTTTCTTGAGCTGGTTGGCTGAGGGAGATTTGGGCTTGTTCTACCAGACATTCCGTTGGAATGGTTGGCAGTCGGATATGGAGCAACTTCAGCCAGGAGAGGTATTTGCTTATTATCCGCCGCTATGGACTCAGGAAGGTGGCGGAGAGACCAGCCACAAATCACCTATAGCCATAACAGAAGCGTGGCAGGCGGTGACGGATCGGGAATAGCCGCGAGTGGGGAGGGGGACATAAGATCATGAATCATTCCATTCAATCCAAACTGGTGCAGCTGAATGAAATACTTTCTCAAAATAACATTGATCATTACTACATTTATGATTATACAAGTCGCCCCAAGCTGGTACTAGCAGGGAGCTTTGACTTTAGCTATTATCACAACATAGAGATTACATTTTACGAGGTCTCGTTTCTTTCCTGTCCGGGCGGAGTATTTTCAATTGAATGCTTTAGACTGGCTAATGACAAGGAGTTGGAAATGTTAAAAACCGTCTCTTACGGATTTCATGAGGGGCCTGTGATTTGTATGGAGGATAAAACGTTCGGCACTCGATTTTTCATTGCTGCTGAAAGCTTGGATTACGAGCTCAAGACCGTTTTATACTATAAACGTGAGAACCTTCAACCTCATGAAAGTGTGGCTGAATGGGTTGAAAAAGATGGAGAAGGTTGAAAAGGTAGCAACAACAACTTTTAGAGACGTCAAGGCAGGGAGGTTGGTTATTATGTGGAGTATTCATTTTGAGCAACAGTTTGTAAAATGCCCGGAAGCAACTGGTGAACAAATCGGGGATTTTTTGAGCACATGGAACATCAAGCTATCGGAGCAGGAGATTCACGAAATCCAACAAAGACAAGTGAACCCTTTCCCGAAATCGTCTCCATTTTATGATCAATATAAACCGCTAGATCCTGTGGGCTGGCATCTGCCCCAAGAACAATTTCCTGATAGTTACATAGAATTGCTGAAATACTCTAATGGCGGGGAATTTCAAAATGGAGAACGTTATTTTCAATTTTTCAATACCGAGGATTTGAGAGAAATGAACCTCGCCTACGAGCTGCCAGAGTATATGCCGGGTGCCGTGTCGTTTGCGATGGATGGGTGCGGAAACCACTATATGTTTGATATGAGAGAGGAAAAAAGAAACAACGAATACCCCATTCTTTTTGCTCATTCTGGTAGCTTGGGGTATGACGAATGTGAACAGGTTGCCCATTCATTTATAGAGCTGTGTACGGAAAAATGGGCATTATATTGATAGGTGCATGATCCTGCCCAATATATAGCAATAGCGAGAAGTCTATTGAATTGGGGACTTCTCGCTATTGTGCCGTATGGGTATGTCCCTATAGCTGAATTTGAGCTAGTTGTTTGAACAACGAATCGACGGTCTCGGAATTCTTGCACCAAGCTATCTTACATATGTGGTGGCCTGATTGCCAGCGTAATCTTCAAGCACGATCTTTAGCGAGCTGGTACGAGAAGTAGGGGTAAAAGTGAGTTCACTTAATTTTGTTCTTCCCCGGACAATGTAAGGAAACTTTTTTGATACATAAGTTACACCAAATAGTTTTGGGCACATCGTTTTCGTATACATATAAATAATGCCAGTCCTTCAAGGTGGGTAGAGCAAGCGTATAGGTTGATCCGGTGACTGTCACATTCTCTTTTGCATAAGGCTCTATCATCGTGTCTGCGAGCTGCCCGGTATAGGCTACAGGTTCATGATTGCCGATGGCGATACGTAGGGTGTAGCGATCACCATTTGTGGGCAGATCGGTAAACGTAGCCGTTTCAGCGCCATTGTCCGCCGTAATGGTTTTATGGAATACGGTGTCCGTATAGTCGGTGATTAAGGTCAATTTAACCGTTCCGTCCGCTTTAGAGGGATTTTTCCACGTTACTGTAGCCCCCCCGTTTTCTTTCGTCTCCACCTTAATATGACTGACGGCAGCATTCAGATCGTAGCTTAATCGAGCCGGTTCGCTTTCCGTTCCATCAGCCCCAACTGCGGTAAGCATTAATTCACCGGATTTATGGTTTAGGGATTTAATATAATAGGTTGAGTCATAAATTCCGCCGATATAGGAGCCGTTCTCATACAGATTGTATTGTTTAACTTTGGAGTAATCCTCAAGGTCCCAGGCTACGAGCATTTCGTTCGTATCGGTCAGTGCCTTGGTGATTTTAAATCCTGTCGGCGCGGCTGGTTTCCGGGCAGAACCGTCTGTTATCTTGATTTGGCCGATATTCATCTGATAGTTTTTGATTGTTTTATTCGTATTATCAAAAGATAAACCGAAAGCTGCAATTGTTTTTCCTTGATAGGGGCTCAAGTCCAAATTGCGGCTAACCCAGCCCGTGGTTTGTTTACCAGAGTTAGGGATGCTGACTTTTACGACTTGGCCGGGGTTATCCTTGAACATAAGTCCGATGCTCAGTACTGAGCTGTCATCAGAGGAAGGCTTATTGTACGTGATGGACAAGTTTGAATTCTGATTAACCGACAGATCCGTTTTATACAGGCGTAAAAAGTTATCTGAATTCAGCACTCCATTAACGACAAGGGAGCTGCCGCCCTGATAAGCGCCCACAGGCTGATAGGTAAACCGAGTACCTTTGGTATAATTCGGGCCATAGTCGTAGTCAACCGAGAGCGGTTTACCTTTGGTATCGAGCCACCATTGCCAGGTCACCGGGATATCCTGAATATTAATGTTGGACCATTCCTTGGGATTGGAAACAACTCCATTCACTACATACTGCAAGCCATGGCCGGTATTGAAGCTGGTGTTAAAATGGGAGCCACGGATGACAGAACGTTCGGCGATATATGCCGCGATACCGTCCCAGTTTGCACCTGAAGCTTTTACATCAGACAAATCTACACTTGGGTTTCTTTGTGCACGAACGGGATTCTGATTCGGACCGGACCACCAGACACGGTCGCGGATAAAGGTCATCCATTGATAGGCATTGTCAGCTCTGCGATTGGTGTCCTGCCCGCCAAGCTCTTCATCCAGCGCATTATGTGTGAAATCGGCTCCCAACGTTGCGATACTGTTCATCGGCTGCCCGTTATCACCGATATTCAGACGAAGATCGTATTTTTGCTTCCATCTGCCAAAGTCACCGTTCCCGCCCTCAATCCCGGCAAAAACAGTTTTAAGAGGGTTCAGACCCAATTGCTTGGCATGGTCGCGGGAGCTTTTCAGCTTCGCTTTGTCCCACCAATAATTCAGAAAAATAGAATCGGACACCTGTCCATATTGCTTGTCTTTGACAAACGGGCTGTTCACGGCATTAAACTCATTTTGATAAGCAATTTTCCCGGTTGCGTTTACGGTGGAGTCGTACCATTGCACATACATACCCTGATCCCGTAAGTATTTCATAAACTGTTTGTACCGGGGAATGTCCTCTGTAGCTACGCCTTTTGAAGCTTCCTCCTGGTTGATGAAGTAGCCGTCATAGCCATAATATTTCGCCATTTCGACCAATTTTTTGGCTACCGGAAATTCACCCTGAGCATCCTGTACAAGCATTTGCTTATACGTTTGCGGTCCACGGTCATTATCCGAGAAAAAGATACAGGCGATGGAGAGAACGCCGTTTTTGTGCGCCGCATTCGTATAACCCGGATTTGGAATGTTCAGAATGCCGAACTCAAACCACTTTTCCGTCCAATCCTTTTGGGGATCGTATAGCTCTTCAGGGACATGGGCGGTAGGCATGCCATGCCAGTAGCCGTAATAGTCGGTATACTGCCAGTAATTGAACAAATATTGGCTGAATTTATTGGTATAGGGATAGCTATCGAAGAAAGCGTTGCCATAATCCCCGCTGAGTGTAAACATTTGCGTGTCAGGGCTTAAAGCAGGCTGAGCCTGTGTGGCTGCAAAGGGGCTGTTTCGTTGTTGCAGTGGGACACGGGCGCGAAGCATATCTCCATAGACATCTTGGGTGGGAGTCCAGTCCAAAATATGTGAGCTGGCGTATCCATGCTGATAAGGCTGATTCGGTCCTTTGGCGCTTTCTCCTTTATACGGGAGGGTATCGCCTGCATACACGGATGGAGAGAGGGTTTGACTGAACAGGACAGAAGTCAAAACCAGAGCAGTCCATTTTAAAGCGAACTTGTGAACCTTGTTACGTTTCATAGCTCATCCCCCTAACGAGTATTTATCCCCCTAAAGATAATCAATAAAACGGTTTTTACATAGAGGATAAATTAAAGATATAGCGTTTAAATTAAAGAAAATCGCGTTTTTCATGAATGCGCTTACTTATCTCCTGCGAAGGACATGGTATACTTTATTTACGCATCACGATTCTGGAGGGCTTATACCATGAAAAGGGGTACTAGATACACTGCTTATTTTAAAAACAACATGTTCCTGAGGATACTAGTGTTGTTCTCCTGTATTGCGATTTTGTCCATCATTACAATTGCATATGTCACGTATGTTTCCATTTCGCAATCCATTGTTCGGCGGGAACTGGATACCCAGAAAGCAGCTATGGAAAGTGTTGACCGTTATATCCATCTCCGGCATGAATCCGTCCAGAACATGGTGCGAGATATGTACCGGAATGAGGTTCTCTCAATGAATGTTTCCTTTTTTATGGACCACGCGTATTCCGAATATGTACAGCACCGCATGGACGAAATGTACATGGAGAGTCATGATTACTCAACAGATGTACTCACCTATTTTAAAAATTGGTTGGATGAAAATAGCGACATCAGCAATTTGATTTTGTACAGTGCCGACCAGCAATATCTGTCTACTTTCAATGAGAACAAGCAATTCAAGCAATTCCCGGTGCATGCGGCGCGTTCCTTTGTACCGGATGTGATGGCTGCAGAAAGCAAAAGCGTCTCTACTCCGAATTACTGGATTCGGAAGGCGGTCGATCAGTGGAGCCCCTCGTTATATTCGTTACAAGTCCCCATTAACAATAAGCAAACACTCAAAAATACCGGTCAGCTTCTAGTATTTCTAAATTCCAAAAGTATCTCCAATGCACTTGCCAGCTACGGGAACAACCTGAAGGGAGAAATTATCGTTCTGTCCAGCAATGGAACCGTTCTGTTCGATTCAAGGAATAACTATTACGGAAAAACGTACCCTTATGTCGAAGTGACCCGATCATTATATGACGATGTGGATTCCGATGCCGGGATCATTCAGACGAAGAAAAATATGTATATTAACAAGCTGATTTCTCCGGACGAAGGATATGTCGTGATTGGGGCAGTCCCCCATGAGGAAATGGCTCAATCGTACCGGGGCATTCGTAATACGATTTTGACCATCAGTGTCATCTGTATTCTGTTTGCTGTGCTGTTCCCTGCATTCTTCGTCATTAACTTTGCTAAACGAACGAATCGGATTATTAAATTCACTCGTCAGGTAAAAAATGGTGACCTCACAGCTCGCATCCAGGACCTTCGAGAGGATGAGCTGGGACAAATCTCTCGAAGCTTCAACGATATGCTGGACGAACTTAATCTATATATTGAACGGGTGTATAAAGCAGAGATCAAACAAAAGCAAACGGAGCTTGTGGCGTTGCAGGCACGTATTCATCCACATTTTTTGTATAACACGCTTGAAGTGATACGTATGAGGGCGATTTCCCAGGGAGCCAAGGATGTAGGAGAAATGATCTATAGCTTATCGGTGTTGTTCAAAAGCCTGGTTCAGCAGAAAAAAATATACACGCTTAAAGATGAATTGGAGGCTTGCAGATTATATCTTGAGTTGTTCAGAATACGCTACAAGGAAAGGTTCAATTACACGATTACGGTCGACCCCGAGTTGTATACCCGCTCTGTCATGAAGCTGATGCTTCAACCCATCATTGAGAATTATATTGTTCATGGTATCCAAAGCGACCGGAATGATAATGTGCTGACCATTGATGTACGGGAAACGGGGGAAGTTCTGCTGGTTGAGATCCGTGACAATGGGAAGGGCATTAAAGAGAAGCGTTTGAAAGAGATTTTGGAGGAACTGGAACGCCAGGAGGAAAACGGACAAATGTTTGGACTACGCAGTGTGCACACCCGACTTCGGTTTCTACACGGAGCCGATTACGGGATTGAACTGGAGAGCCGCAGCGGTGAGGGAACGACGATTCGGGTACGATGCCCCAACAGGGAAGGGATGGATGCCATATATGTATAAAGTATTTATTGTAGACGATGAGCCTTTTATCATTGAAGGATTATACGATATTGTGGATTGGACCTCTTTTGGGCTAGAAATTGTCGGACATGCGGAAAATGGCTCTTTGGCGCTGGAAGCGCTGGCCTCCAGGCCCGTGGACATACTTATTACGGACATTTCCATGCCAACGATGAATGGTCTCAGGCTGATTCGTGAGGCGAGAAAGCTGCATGCTGACTTGAAGGTGATTATTTTGAGTGGATTTAATGAATTTGATTACTTGAAGGAAGGCATGAAGCTGGGCATCGAAAATTATCTTCTGAAGCCGATTAATGTGGATGAACTGGAATCCACTTTATGCAATACAAAGGAGAAGCTGGACAGGTTCCGGATGGATCAACGACATGAGACGTTCGGGGTGCAGGTGCTTAAGGAAAATACGTTGTACCGTTGGTTGACAGGGCAGATTGCGCCTACAGAATTTCAGGAACGTGCTGAATTGATAGGTTTTTCGTTAAATATCCCCTTCATGGCGGTAGCCGTGTTACGGACGGAGGGGGATTCGGTAGGAATGCATCAACAGTTAAGGCAGTACATTCAGCATCAGCCCAACTTAACATTGTTTCTCGATGTTGATGCGGATAGTGTAATCATTGCCGCACTACCAAATTATGATGAGGGCAGACAGGACTTGATTATGCTGTTGGAGGATTTTTCTGTTCAGTGGTCGACGGACGGGAAAGAAACAGTTTATATCGGGATAGGCAGCGCCGGTTCGCTTGTTGCTGCTCCACGCAGCTATAATGAAGCTAAAAAATCACTGGAATATTTTATGCTGTATGATGACCGCCGGATCATTGACTATACGTTGCTAGAGGAGGGCGGGGGAAATGCTGGCGAGACTTGTTCCATCGAATGGAAGGATTATGCGAAGCTGATTATAGCAAGAGACCTAGATGCGCTTACCGCACGGATTCAGAGTGATTTTGAGCAAATCCAGCATCTTGAAAGGGTTACCCCGGATGAATTGCGGAATATGGCGCTGGAACTGGTGATCCGGTTCAAGATGGAGCTAGAAAGCATCAAGCATTCCAATGAGTCGGAACGGTTTCAGCAGGGGCTTTACCAGATAAAATGCTGTACGACATGGGCAGAGCTGGTGAGCGCGCTTCAGCATGTGGCGACAGAGACGGTCAATTCACTACTGCAAGATATGAAAAACCCTATTGTAAGTCAGGTGCTGTCCTATATCCATGTTCATTATGCCAAGGAGCTATCATTAAAAATATTAGGATACCAGTACAACCTTCATCCCGTTTATCTCGGTCAGTTATTTCATAAGGAAACGGGCGAAACCTTTGCTGAATATATCAATCAATACCGGATTGAAAAAGCCAAGGAGCAGCTTAAAAGCACAAATCTCAAGGTAAACGAAATTGCGCGGAACGTAGGGTATTGGGAGACGGGATATTTTTATAAGCAGTTCAGAAAATATGTGGGCATTTCCCCGACAGATTATAAAGGATTGGGATAAATACCAGGTGTACATGGATTTCTTTAATTTGTACCTTGGTTTATTAAGTTTATCTTCTTTATGAAAGTGCTTACATTAGTTAAGGTTAACGTAGTTGCTTCATCAATGAGGATTTCGCAAAAATCCTGAAACAGAAATGAATGAAACGACAGGGTCAGATTCCATTTCATAAGGGAGGATCATACATGGGTAAAAGCAAAAGAAGCTACTTGTTTGTTCTAGTGATGTGTATGGTTTTGACGCTCATTCTCAGTGCATGTGGAGGAAGCAGCGGTGGCGGGGAAACGACGAATGAGGGAGCGAAAAAGCCGGTAGAGCTGATCTGGTATACCATTGGTACACCTCAAAAAGATGTAGATCGGGTGATGGAAGAGGTTAGCAAGTACACCCAAAAGAAAATCAACGCCACGATCAAAATGAAAATGGTCGATTGGGGCGACTACCCGCAAAAAATGCAGGTGAATGTGGCTTCGGGAGAGCCCATGGATATTGTATTTACGGCTTCCGGTGGTTTTGATTATGTACAAAATGCCAGAAAGGGTGCATTCATGGAGCTGGACGACTTGCTTGACAAGTACGGTCAGGATCTTAAAAAGACGATTGATCCTGCGTTTCTGGAAGGCTCCAAGGTGGATGGTCATCATTATGGCATTCCTGCCAACAAGGAGCTTCCACAGCAAGAGGTATGGCGGTTCAATAAAAAATTGCTAACCCAATACAAGCTGGACCTTTCCAATGTCCGCTCGTTGGATAGCCTGGAGCCTCTACTCAAAACGATTAAAGAAAACGAGCCCGGCGTAACGGCATTCGGTATGGACAAAAACTATGTTCCCTATGTTCCATATGACTATATCATTCAAAACCTGCCGATGGCTGTCAAACTGGATACTACGGACTATAAAATCGTAAACATCTTGGAAACACCTGAAATGAAGCAGGCGCTGACGACGATGCATAAGTATTACAAGGCCGGATATGTATCACCGGAAGCTGCAACTACAGGCTCGACTAATGACTTAACTACGTCCGGAAACTGGTTTCTGGATCGTGCGCAAACTCAACCACTAGCCGATAATCTATGGTCTGCCAGCTACGGCTATCCGGTGATATCGACACCTGCCAGTGATCCAATTGTGACCAATACGTCTGTTCAGGGCTCCATTATGGCAATTTCGGCTAACTCGGCAAACCCTGAAAAGGCGATGCAGTTCCTGAACCTGCTGAATACAGATCCAGTATTACGTAATATGGTTGACTCTGGTATTGAAGGAGTGCATTACAAAAAAACAGATGGCCAATATATCGAAAATCTGGCTGATTCCAAAAACTATGATATGCCTTCGTATTCACTCGGTAACAATATGCTGCTGTATCTGAATCCGAATGATCCTGCTGACAAATGGGAGCAATTCAAGAAGTTCAACTCGGAAGGAAAAAACTCTCCCATCCTGAGCTTCAACTTTGACAGCAGTAAAGTATCCACGGAGATGGCAGCGGTGCAGAACGTCAAAGAGCAATTTTGGGCTTCGCTGATGACAGGCACGCTGGAACCGGAAACGAATCTCCCGAAAGTAATTGAGAAATTCAAGCAGGCTGGGCTGGATAAGGTGATGGCGGAAGCGCAATCCCAGCTTGATGCCTGGAAGGCACAAAACAGCAAATAATCCTTTAGGTTGTGAAATAAAAGCGAGATCGGGCGGGTGTAAGTTACGCCCGGTCTTTTTCCAATAGCTATTTTAGCTGATTTTCTCATTACAGATTGGGAGGGGATACCTATGGCCGCATTTTTCAGAAATGTGATTCGAAACAAAGTTATGCTGTTCATGGTGCTGCCTGGCGCTATCTGGTTCTTTTTCTTTTCATATCTGCCGTTGGTTGGTACTGTGGCTGCCTTCAAGCAATATCGTTTTAACAGGGAAGGATTCTGGGCCAGTATTTATACGAGCAAATGGGTGGGCTGGGATAACTTCAAGTTTCTGTTCAATAACAATGATGCCTATGTCATCACGCGAAATACCCTTTTGTATAACCTGGTCTTTATTATTCTTGGACTTGTGTTTTCAGTCGTTATGGCTATTCTGCTCTCCGAGCTGATTAATAAACGGTTGGCGAAGCTGTACCAGACAGGCATGTTTCTCCCATATTTTCTATCATGGGTCATCGTGGGCTACTTTGCCTTCAGCTTTCTGAGCATGGATCGGGGAATGCTGAATCAAATTATCGCAGGGTTTGGCATCGAGCCGATTCAGTGGTATTCAGAGGCCGCCTATTGGCCTTATATCTTGATTCTAGTCAGTCTATGGAAGGCGATCGGTTATAACAGTGTCGTATATCTGGCTTCGATTTTGGGTATCGACAAATCCTTGTATGAAGCAGCCATGATAGATGGGGCCAGCAAGTGGCAGCAAATTCGTAATGTGACGCTCCCTTTGCTCTCGCCGATCATTATCATTATGACGCTGCTTGCAGTCGGACGGATTTTTTATGCGGATTTTGGTTTGTTCTATCAGGTTCCGAGGGATTCGGGCACCTTATATTCGGTAACGAACGTCATCGACACCTATGTATATCGCGGACTGAAAACGACAGGGGAAATCGGGATGAGCACAGCGGCAGGTTTGTATCAGTCGGTGGTCGGCTTCGTTCTCGTCATCCTATCCAATTATGTTGTGCGAAAAATAGATAAAGACAGCGCTTTGTTCTAAAAAAGAGGAGAGGGGTGTGGGCTATGGCTTCTGGAAAAAAAAGAAAAAAACGAGATTTCCATCATATTTCACGGGGCTGGAATGTTGTTCTGAATGGGATAGCAGGGATGTTCGCGTTCCTATGTGTGTTTCCGTTTTTGTTTGTCGTCATTATTTCCCTAACCGATGAGAAAACGCTGGCGCGGGACGGATATCGTTTGCTCCCGGCTCAATGGAGTCTGGAAGCCTACCGCTTCATATTTCGTACCAGTGATACGCTACTGCGCTCCTATGGGGTGACGATTGCCGTAACGGTCATCGGTACGGTGATCAGTCTCATTCTGATTTCGTTATATGCGTACGCCATTTCACGAAAGAGCTTCCGTTACCGGAGATTCTTTTCCATTTTTGCGATTTTAACCATGCTCTTTAATGGCGGAATGATCCCGACCTATATGGTCGTTTCCCAATTGCTCGGGCTTAAGGATACGATTTGGGCTTTGATTTTGCCGCTTGCCATGAATGCCTTTTATATTATGATCCTGCGTACATTTTATAGCACCAGTGTGCCTGATGCCATTGTCGAATCAGCCAAAATAGATGGGGCAGGCGAGTTTTACACCTTTTTAAAAATCGTGCTTCCACTCTCTCTGCCTGGACTTGCCACCATTGGCTTATTCAGCACGCTTGGTTACTGGAATGACTGGTTTAATGCCCTGTTGTATATTGACAATCCCAATCTGGTGCCGCTTCAGTCTATGTTGATGCGGATTGAATCCAGCATTCAGTTCATCCAGCAAAATTCGCAAAACAGCTCTATGAGTCTGGCTGCACTTCAATCCATTCCGCAGGATACCTCGCGGATGGCGATGGTGGTGCTGGCGACGCTGCCTATTATATTCGCTTATCCTTTTTTCCAGCGTTACTTTGTGCAGGGACTTACGGTTGGGGCTGTGAAGGAATAACAGGGAAGGAGAGACATGAACATGTTGATTTATAAAGACAAAAGCAAACCGATCGAAGAACGGGTAGAGCACTTAATCGGTTTGATGACAATAGAGGAAAAGGTAGGACAGCTTGTGCAGCCCTTTGGCTGGCAAGTGTATGAGCACACAGACGGAGAATTGTCTCTACATCATGATTTCAAGCAGCAGGTACAAAATGGAGGAGTCGGCTCCTTATACGGGGTACTTCGCGCTGATCCGTGGACCGGAGTGACCTTGGAGAATGGCTTATCTGCCAAACAAGGGGCGGAGGCCGTGAACTTGATCCAACGTTATGCGATAGAGCATTCCCGACTGGGTATCCCGATACTGATCGGTGAGGAATGCTCTCATGGGCATATGGCGATTGACGGCACTGTGTTTCCGGTTCCGCTGTCCATAGGCAGCACATGGAATGTCGATCTGTACCGCGATATGTGCCGTGCGGTTGCGAGTGAAACCCGCGCTCAGGGCGGGGCGGTCACGTATTCGCCCGTGCTTGATGTTGTGCGTGATCCGCGCTGGGGACGCACGGAGGAATGCTTTGGCGAAGACCCTTATCTCATCGGCGAATTTGCTGTTGCCGCAGTGGAGGGACTTCAGGGGGAAAGCTTACTCAGCGAACATAGCGTAGCTGCCACACTAAAGCATTTTGCAGGCTATGGTAGCTCGGAAGGCGGACGTAATGCCGGACCTGTGCATATGGGCTGGCGCGAGCTTTTGGAGGTCGATCTGTATCCATTCCAAAAAGCGGTAGAAGCAGGGGCCCAATCTGTTATGCCAGCCTATAACGAAATCGACGGGGTTCCGTGTACAGTGAATACTGAGCTATTGGACGATACTCTTCGTCAGGCGTGGGGATTTGACGGTCTGATCATTACAGATTGTGGCGCAATTGAAATGTTAGCGAGCAGACATGATGTGGCCGAGGATGGATCGGATGCCGCTGTGCAGGCGATTCGCGCAGGAATTGATATGGAAATGTCCGGGGAAATGTTCGGAAGTCATCTGGTCGAGGCGGTTCATGCTGGCAAGCTGGAGATGAGCGTGCTGGATCGGGCGGTTCGCAGGGTGCTCACGTTAAAATACAGGCTCGGTCTGTTTGACAAACCGTATGTGAATGCAGAACGAGCGGAGCAGGTAATTGGTCAGGCGGAGCATATTCGGTTGGCTCGTCAGCTTGCGACCGAAGGGATCGTGCTACTTAAAAACGTCAATAGCACGCTTCCCCTGCCGAAAACCTCCAAGCGTATTGCGGTCATCGGCCCGAATGCAGATCAGATCTACAACCAACTGGGCGATTATACATCACCGCAGCAGAGATCCCGTGTGGTCACTGTGCTTGATGGTATCCGTGGCAAGCTGGGCAAGGATCATTCAGGCGTTCTGTATGCACCTGGCTGCCGGATTAAGGGAGAGTCCCGGGAAGGCTTTGGTAACGCACTGGCATGTGCGGCTGAGGCCGATACCGTGGTGATGGTGGTTGGAGGGTCCAGCGCCCGCGATTTCGGGGAAGGGACGATTGACCTGAAAACCGGCGCCTCGAAGGTATCGGATCACGATTGGAACGACATGGAATGCGGCGAAGGCATCGACCGGATGACGTTGGGGCTTGCAGGCGTACAGCTTCAACTCATGCAGGAAGTCTACAGGCTGGGGAAGGAGCTTGTCGTCGTTTATATGAACGGGCGACCGATTGCTGAGCCATGGGTGGAGGAGCACGCACATGCCATTGTGGAAGCATGGTATCCCGGTCAGGAGGGAGGGCATGCAATCGCGGATATTTTATTTGGGGATGTGAACCCTTCGGGACGTTTGACTCTTTCCATCCCTAAACATGTGGGGCAGTTGCCGGTATATTACAACGGCAAGCGTTCCCGGGGCAAGCGGTATCTGGAAGACGATGCCGAGCCGCGCTATCCGTTTGGCTATGGTCTTAGCTACACGACGTTTAGCTATGAAAGGCTTACATTAAGCGCCAATTCGATCCGAGCGGGCGAATCCGTTACGGTTACAGTCGATGTAACCAATACGGGCGACCGGGAAGGGGCTGAAGTAGTTCAGTTATATATCTCGGACACGGTGAGTTCGGTGACCCGTCCAATCAGGGAACTTAAGGGCTTTTGCAAGCTTGTATTACAGCCGGGAGAAACACGGACGGTGGTGTTTGTAGTAGGCTCCGACCAGCTGCAATATATAGGGCGTGATCTACAGCCAGTCGTTGAGGCTGGGCGATTTTCAATTCAAGTAGGCAGGCACTCCAAAGATACCCTGTGTGTCGAGTTGATCGTACGGGAGGATGAATAATGGAGCGTATCAAACGCCTGATTCGGGAATTGTCGGAATGCCAATGGCTGGAGAAGCTGGATTTGCGGAGCTGGAACATCACACGCTCCACTTACCTGGCACCAGGTCAATACGAAGGCGCCGAGCCTTTAAAGGAAGGACTGGACCTCAAGCGATTCCCCAGCAGTCAGGGGACGACTTATTTTTTTCGAACGCAGCTGGATGTCCCGACAGCGTGGTTGAGAGAGCCTTTTGGATTGGTGTTTGAGTCCGGGGGAGAAGGATTGCTGCGAGTCAATGGTGCTTCCTATCACGGGCTTGATCGCAATCATACCTATGTCACGCTAAATCCAGAGCTCATCGGGTCTTCCCCTGAGCTGGAGATTGAGCTGTTTGATCCGGTACCAGAGCCCGTAGATCCGCTCAATCGGCAGGCTGTCATTCAACCTCCGATTTCTTCTATTACAAGCTATCTTGTACGGCCCAATAAGCCCGTGCAAAGCCTCATGTATACCGTTACCGTTGTTAGCGAAGCCGCTGTACTGCTGCCGGAGGGCGACATCCGTAGCATACGCTTGCTGAAAGCCCTGTATGAGGTGATGGATTGCTTTGCGAATTTGAAGGAAGACGCTATTCGAGCAGGAGGAGCAATCTCAGCCACAGAAAAGGAGCTGATTCGTCAGGTTCAGGAGATAGGCGGAAATGCGCAAGCTTTGGAGCACATGGTAGGACAGTCGCACATCGATATTGCCTGGCTGTGGCCGATGCGCGAGACCGTACGGAAAACAAGCCGAACCTTCTCAACGGTGGATGCGCTGATGGATGAATACCCGGCCTACCAATATGCACAGAGCCAGCCGCTGCTGTTCTCTTTTGTAAAGGAAAATGATCCCGAGCTGTATGAACGAGTCAAAGCGAGAGTCGCTGAAGGACGGTGGGAACTGGTCGGGGGTATGTGGGTAGAGCCTGATTTGAACCTGCCCAGTGGCGAATCACTCATCCGCCAAATGCTGTATGGTCAGCGTTTTTACCAACAGGAATTTGGCCAAACCTCTCATATCGAATGGCTGCCGGATACGTTCGGCTACTGTGCGTCCCTGCCGCAGATTTTAAAGCATGGGAAGATAGACTATTTTATGACGACCAAGCTTGGCTGGAATGATACGAATGTGTTTCCTTATGATTTGTTCCACTGGGTGGGCATCGACGGTACTTCGATGTTGTCCTACCTCAATCATGGCGTGAATGAAAATACACGGCCTCAGGACATTCATGACCACTGGCAGTCCTATCGTGAAAAATCGACTCATCCTGAGCACATGCTGCTCTATGGGCATGGAGACGGCGGCGGTGGAGTTACGCGTGAAATGCTGGAATATATAGAGCGTTCTCCGCTAATGGTGGGACTGCCTGCGGGTCGGTTCAGCACGGCTGGACAGTTTTTCGCAGGTATAGATGAGGCGCATCCGAAGCTTCCCAGATGGCATGGTGACTTGTACCTTGAGTTGCACCGGGGAACCTACACGACCCACGCCCGCAACAAACGCAATAACCGGAAAGCGGAGGGAGTCTACCGCGAGGCAGAACTGTGGAGCACGCTGGCATTACCACAGCTGGAGCCGGAGCAGGTGGAGGATATCTGTTCGGCATTGCATGAGGGCTGGAAGCTGATTTTGTTGAATCAGTTCCACGATATTATCCCTGGCTCGGCGATTACCGAGGTGTACGGCACTTCGGATAAGGAGTATCAGCAAATTTTCGAATGGGGACATGTCGGGCTTCAACAGGGTATTACGACGCTGGCGGCTCAAGTGAACACGGGAGGATCGAGAGCAGGAACACCGTATCTGGTGTTTAACAGCCTGGGCTGGAGCCGTAATGCTGTGATTCATATTGCTACGGAATCGGCACAGGGATGGTATGCCTACCACTACGCTAATGATGAAGCCGAGCGGCTGGACACCGATGTGGAGGAAGGCGGCATTTCAGTGCGTATTCCGGATGTTCCTGCACTGGGCTACAAAACGATTTGGTTGGAGCGAGAACAGGCTCAAGCAGGTGAGAAGCCCGGGATCGCTATGATATCCGGACCGCTGGGGGACATCTGGGAGACGGCATTTTATAAGGTGCAATTTAACGAGCGGGGCGAAATGATTCGCCTGCTAGATAAAGCGGCAAACCGTGAAATTTTGAAGCAAGGGGAACGGGCAAACCGTTTTTATTTTTTCCATGACCGTCCGACGCTGTGGGATGCATGGGATTTGGATGACCGTTATGAGGAACAGATAGCAGGAGAAGCCGAGTTGCTGGAAAAACAAGTAGTGCTTCAGGGAAAAACGAAGGATGTGCTGCGCTTCCGATGGCGAATTCATCAATCTGAAATGACACAGGATGTAATCTTTTATCATCATGAGCGGCGAATTGATTTCAAAACGCATGTGAGCTGGAATGAAGCGCACAAGCTGCTAAAGGTAGGCTTTCCTATAGATGTGGTTACGGATAAGGCGACATATGAAATTCCTTTTGGTACTTTGGAGCGGCCGACACATCGGAATACGAGCTGGGAGCAGGCGCAGTATGAAGTGTGCGGACACCGATTTGCGGATGTTTCCGAGCACGGGTATGGAGTGAGTCTGCTCAATGATTGCAAATACGGCTACGACATTCAAGACAGTACCATCCGTCTGTCTCTGCTACGAGCACCCAAATGGCCGGATAAAGATGCCGATCTGGGCGAGCACGATTTTACGTATTCGCTTTATCCGCATGTTGGAGATTGGCGCAGCGCCCATACTTTGCGTCATGCGGCTGAGCTGAATCAAGATATGCCTGTTGTGCAGCAGCAAAAGCACAATAGCGGAGTGCTACCGAGCAGTGGATCGTTCATTAACTTTGATAGCCGTCACGTTGTGCTGGATACGATCAAGCCGGCCGAAGATGGACTGGGGTCGATTCTTCGTTTGTACGAATCCTCCGGGGGACGGGAAACGATCAAGCTGACCTGGCCTTACACGTTCAACGCAGCCTACGTGTCGAATGCGCTGGAGGAACCTGTGCAGCTGCTTGAGCTGGAAGGTGGATGTCTTACGCTGTCTTTTACACCTTATGAAATTAAAACGATACGTTTGCAATAGATATGCTGGATTGAAATGACTATAAGCGCACGGGTGTTTCCCGACAGATAAAGGAGCGAAAAAGCTATTGGAACAATTCAGACTTCCCAAAATACCAATGCCCGACCTTGACTTGCCGCAGGCTGTTCAGGACGTACTCAAGGAAGCGGAGCAAGCACTGGCTCACAGGCCGAAGCTGCTGAAGCTGTTTAAAAACTGTTTTCCAAATTCACTGGAGACGACGACCAAGCTAATGGATGATGGGACAACGTTTCTCATTACAGGGGATATTCCAGCTCTTTGGTTGCGGGATTCTGTAGAGCAGGTCATTCATTATGTGCCGTTAGCCAGGGAGGATGCTGATTTACAGCGCATCATTGGGGGGCTGATCAAGCGCCATATTCATTATGTCCTCATAGACCCGTATGCGAATGCGTTCAATGAGACAGCGAATGACTGGCACTGGAATGCGACCGATGAGACGGAGATGTCAGCATGGGTGTGGGAAAGAAAATTTGAAATCGACTCGCTGTGCTTTGTCATTCGGCTAGCTTATATGTACTGGAAGGAAACGGAGCTTACCGATATTTTTGATTCAAAATTCAAGTCGGCTCTGCGCAAAATAGTGGATGTGTTCAAAACGGAGCAGCGTCACCAAGAGCAATCTGCGTATCGTTTTACGCGTAATAACGGCATTCCCACAGATTCCTTGCGCAATCAGGGACTCGGTATGCCTGTAAATTATACAGGGATGATTTGGTCGGGCTTCCGTTCCAGTGATGATGCTTGCGATTTTCACTACAATATACCCGGCAATATGTTTGCAGTGGTTGCTTTGCGGCAGATGCAGGAGTTTGCGGAGTGGGTATTCCGTGATATGGACTTTCTGAACGAGCTGAAGGAGCTGGAGGCTGAGGTGGAGCACGGTATCCGCTTGTACGGCATTTACCGCCATCCGGTATTTGGGCCTATATATGCTTATGAAACGGACGGATTTGGCAACTACTGCCTGATGGACGACGCAGGTACACCAGGATTGATGTCCATTCCGTATTTGGGCTATACGACGGCGGACGATCCTATCTATCAAAATACGAGGCGCTTCGCTTTAAGTCAGGAGAATCCGTTTTACTTTGAGGGCAAGGCGGCTAAAGGCATCGGAAGTCCGCACACGCTGCCAGGTTACATCTGGCATATGGCCCTGTCTATGCAAGGATTAACGGCCCGGACCGCAGAAGAAAAGCTGGAGATGATCCAGATGCTGGAAGCAACAGATGGGGACACTGGCTACATGCATGAAGGTTTTCATGCCGATGATCCTACGGTTTATACGCGAAAATGGTTCGCTTGGTCTAACAGTCTGTTTGCCCAGCTTGTGTATAAGGCTATGAAGGATGGCTTGTTATGAATGGAATCATAGTAAACCCATCCATCGTTGTTTTCAGTGAGCAAGGCTTTCCCACTATAGGGAGCCTGTTGCCAGATGAGGCATTTCAGGGAGTTGCAGAGGTGGTGGTCGTAGGAGCCGATGAACTGGCTGAAACGCTAAAGCATATGGACAACGGTTGCTTTGTCAATCTGCATGCGCCGTATTTCCCTAAGTCTGCCTGGACCGAAATCGTGGCATTTCTCCACAGGGGAGGGGGGCTGCTTAACGTCGGGGGAGCACCCTTTAAGATTCCGGTCCGCAATCCTGCTGATGAGCATGGAGATTGGTGGATTGAGACTGAGCAGACTGCATATCATCAGGAGCTGCATATTCATGAGGTGCTGCGAGTGGATGCGTCGAAGGTAGCTTCCCTGGTCGCATCAGAGGATATTCCTGTGCTGTGTGGTCAGGAGTCTCTGTTCCAGGTGGCGGATACGTGGAATCTCGTTCCACATACGACCAAAAGTAGCGATCTACCACACCAAATGGGCTCTGCCGGGCCGATGAATACGCAAATTTATCCTTTGCTCAAGGGAGTAAGTAAGGACGGGCGTGATATTGCTGCCCCTGGGGTGCTATGGGAGCATGCCCGAGGTCTGTTTGCTGGCGCACGCTGGATGTTTATCCATGTGCCGTTGATAGCTTCCTTTTGGGAACAGGATGGTGAGCAGCTGCTTGCCCAATGGGCACGTTTTTGCGCCAAGGGGATGACGGAGCTATCTATCAAGCCGAACTATGCTGCTTATGAGTCTGGGGAACGAGCCATACTGACACTTCAAACCCAGAGATTGCAGCGAGAAGGAGCCACGCCCAGAAATCACGAGGTATGGAGCTTTGACCTGACGGTGGAGCAAATATTGGATGAGTACAATCAGCAGGTATGGAGCAATCGCTTGCAGATTGAGGTTAGCAAAGAACAGAACTTTGTACGTATTCCCCTTGGCTTTTCCATTCTAAGCGGTTTATATCGGGTCATTTGCCGAGCTGAATCATCGGATGGTGAAGTACGTATATTGCGACAGGGCTTTTGGGGGCAGGATGCCGAACTGCTGGCTGAAGGACAGATCATCATGCGTAGTCGGGATTATTTTATAAAGGACGGGCGTCCGTTACCTGTTGTTGGCATGACCTATATGACCTCAGATGTGGCACGGAAATTTTTGTTTTTGCCCAATGCAGCAATTTGGGATCGGGATATGGCCCAGATGGCCAAAGCAGGCATCAACTGGATTCGCACAGGGGTATGGACGGCTTATCGCAATATGATGCAGATAGACGGACACGCTTCGGAAGAGGTGCTTCGTGCGATTGATGCTTTTCTGCTGACAGCCAAAAGGCATGGCTTGCAGGTGACGTTCACGTTCTTTTCTTTTACGCCGGAAACGTGGGAAGGGGTTAACCCTTATCTTGATCCGCAAAGCGTGGAAGCACAAAAGCGGTTCATCCGCAGTATTGTCAGTCGGCACACGGCTACAACCCATGTGGATTGGGATCTAATTAACGAGCCTTCGATGTTTGATCCGTCGCGTATTTTCGCAGACGGTCCACGTTCTGCGAGGGACTCATGGGAACAGGCGGCGTTCAGCACATGGCTGGAGCAACGCCATGGCAGCATTGAAGCTTTGCAGGAAGCCTGGAATATGACGCCACAGCAGCTTTCCTGTTTTGCTTCTGCCACAATCCCCGAGCCGGAGGAGATCAACTTCGGCGTTCAGGATATGCATCAGGCCAAAAAGGGAGCCAAATGGCTGGATTACTGTCTATTTTCGATGGAAATGCACAATCTGTGGGCCGAGCAATTGGCGACTTCGATTCGGGAGCTTTGTCCCGGACATTTGGTAACTGTAGGTCAGGACGAGGCACTGGGCGCGCAACGGCCATCTCCGTTTTTTTATGAGGCTGTGGTGGATTATACGACGGTGCATTCATGGTGGCTGAATGATCATTTGGTGTGGGACGGTATTTTTGCCAAAACACCAGACAAACCGAATCTCGTGCAGGAAACCGGGATCATGTATGTTGAGACACCGGATGGTCGAGCCAAGCGTTCGGAGGAGGAGCTGCGCGACATGCTGGAGCGCAAGTATGCGTATGCCTTTTCGACTGGCGGAGCGGGTGCGATTCATTGGATCTGGAATACGAACTTTTATATGGATAATGCCAATGAATCGCACATCGGTGCATTACGTGCGGATGGGACCGAGAAGCCAGAAGCAGAGGTATCTTACGATTTTGGGCGTTTTATGAGTGATATTCGCGATCTGTTTACAGACCGGAAGCTGGAGGAAACGGCTGTTGTATTCCCGTATTCCAATGATTTCTCTAACCGATCACTTACCTTCGATGCCACGACACGGCTTACCCGGGTGATGTCCTATAATCTCAAGCAGCCGTTCCGTGCCGTCTCCGAGTATCATCTGGACTCACTCAAGCGACAGTTACCGAAACTGATTATGATCCCCAGCGCGCACAATTTCGATAGTACATCGCTGGAGCATCTTCTGGACATGGTGCGAGCCTTCGGTGTGACGCTACTAGTCACCGGACCACTGGGGCTTGATCCTTACTGGAAAATGACCGAACGGGTTGATGCCATTATTGGGCAGCGTTCGCTGGGGAACGTCCAACGGGAGGAAGTACTGAGTCTGGAGGGTCAAACCTTCCCTGTCTCATTCGGACAGCGGCGAATTGCTGAGGTCGCTAAGGAGGAACAACTGTCACCGGAAGCGGATGGAGCGATGGGTGATGAAGTCGTGAACCTGCCACTTGGCAAGGGGCGCTTGATCTGGAGTCCGCTTCCACTGGAGTTAAATGGCAGAGATGAGCCGATTGCCGAATTGTATCGTTACGCCTTCGCTGCTGCCGGGGTGGAGCTAGAGCTGGAATGGATAGACGGTGGCGATCAGCCGGGGCTATATGGACGTAAGCTGAATTTCAAGAATGGGGGCCTATATATTTTCGTATCGGAGTTTTCCCGGGATACCCAAGTGCGTGTTCGGGATAAGGAGACTGGATTATCCTACGCTTTTCTGTTGCCAAGGAGCCGCTCTGTCTTGTTTGCTGTGGATCGAGAAGGTCAATTGCTGGCGGTATATCGTCCCGAGGACGTGACGATTGAAGTGATACAGTGAACAATGGCAGGTCAAGACATACGGTGAGGAGATATGCGATGAGCGAGCAAAGGGATGAATCAATCAACAATCAAGCGATAAGCAGGGAAGTAGACACATACACGGGCAGCAAGAAGACAGCACATATTATTTCGCATACCCACTGGGATCGGGAGTGGTATTTGCCTTATGAGAAGCACCATATGCGCCTGATTAGCCTGATGGATTCTCTGCTGGATAAGCTGGAGCAGGACCCGGATTATAAAAGTTTTTATCTGGACGGGCAGACGATCATTCTAGAGGATTATCTACAGGTTCGGCCCGAGCATAAGAAACGGCTTGAGCAGCATATTCGCAATGGTCGTATTTTTATCGGACCCTGGTACATTTTGCAGGATGCTTTTCTGACCAGCGGCGAAGCCAATGTACGCAATATGCAGATTGGTCACCGCGATGCCGAACGTTACGGCAGTCCGTCCAAGATCGGATACTTCCCCGATACGTTTGGCCTGGTTGGGCAGACTCCGCAGTTCATGCAACAGTCGGGGATAACGAATGTTTTCTTCGGAAGGGGCGTAAAGCCGACAGGGTTTAACAATACAGTGTCGGATAGAGGCTACGAGTCCTCCTTTTCGGAACTGTTATGGACGGGGCCAGACGGATCAGAGGTACTCGGTATTTTATTCGCCAACTGGTATTCCAACGGCAATGAGGTTCCTGTAGATGAGGCGGAAGCCAAAATGTATTGGAAGCGTAAACTGGATGATGCGCAAAAATATGCTTCAACGGGCGAGCTGCTGTTCATGAACGGTTGCGACCATCAGCCTTTACAGCTTGATTTACCGGAGGCAGTCCGTACGGCACAGAAGCTTTATCCAAATATCGAGTTTGTTCATTCCAATTTCAACGATTATCTGACTTCTCTGAAACGGACTTCCCAAAGGCAACTCTCGTCAGTGAAGGGAGAGCTTCGGAGTCAGCGCACGGACGGCTGGGGAACGCTGGTGAATACGGCTTCTGCTCGGGTGTATTTGAAACAGATGAACCAGTTGGGACAAGTGATGCTGGAAAAAGTGGCAGAGCCGCTTGCGACCATCGCGCATCTGCTGGGGCAGGCTTATCCTCACCATTTGTTCACCTATGCCTGGAAAACACTGATGCAGAACCATCCGCATGACAGTATTTGCGGCTGTAGTGTGGACGAGGTGCACCGTGAGATGGTGACCCGGTTCGATAAGAGCCGTCATGTAGCCGAGAGCATTGTGGATGAAAGCATTGAGGTCATTGCGCAAACCGTGGATACGACGGACTTCAATCGCTTTGGAGCAGATGCGTTGCCACTCGTGATTTTTAATACGTCAGGCTGGGAACGCAGTGGTGTAGTGTCGGCAGAACTAGAAGTGGTGCGTCTGTACTTCCGCGAAGGATACACGCTTGAGGAGGCTGCTCATCAAGCGAAGAACGTGGATCTTTCCGGGCGCATACTGGTGGACAGTGAAGGGAGTCCGGTGGCATGCAAGATGGAGGACCTCGGGCTACAGTTCGGTTATGATTTGCCGGATGACCGATTCCGCCAGCCTTACATGTCTCGTCGGGTTCGCCTTACCTTTGAGGTTGAACGTGTGCCCCTGCTAGGCTTAAAAACCTATGCTTGGCTGAGAAGTAGTGTCGAGACGGACTCCTCTTCCCTCTTTCATGGCAGTCGAAGTATGGAAAATGATCTGCTTCACGTCGAAATTTCGGATAACGGTTCTTTTACCCTGACAGATAAGCGTACAGCCCGTAGCTACAAGGGCCTTGGCGTATATGAAAATGTGGGTGATATCGGCAACGAGTATATGTTCAGACAGCCCGAGGGAGAGCAGGCGCTGACCACCGAAGATTTGATCGCTGACATTCGCGTGCTTGAAGATACACCTTTTCTGGCATCCATGGAGATTATTCATCATTGGGAAATACCGGCTTCCGCTGATGAAACGCTGGAGCAGGAGCAGCGAGAACTAGTTTATTATCCGTACCGCAAGGCTCAGCGCTCCTGGCAGACCGTTCCGCTGACGATACGGACCGTCATTTCTTTATCTAGGAACAGCAGAGGGGTTTCCATGGAAACCACCTTTAACAACCAGGCCAAGGATCACCGTCTTCGTGCTCTGTTTCCGACAGATATAGTTTCTGGTGAGCATCGGGTGGACTCGATGTTTGAAATTGCAATCCGGGACAATGAACCTGCACCTGAGTGGGAAAACCCAAGCAACACACAGCATCAGCAGGCGTTTGTGGATGTAAGCGGGGAACAGGCGGGTCTAACCGTAGCCAATCTCGGGTTGAATGAATATGAAATCATGCGTGATGGTCGTAACACGATTGCAATAACGCTGCTTCGCTCAGTTGGCGAGCTGGGGGATTGGGGATGGTTCCCGACGCCGGAAGCGCAGTGCCCAGGTGAGCACACCGCTCGTCTGGAAATCATTCCACATGATGGCGACGGTATTCAGTCCGGCTCGTATACAGAAGCCTATCAATACCAAATTCCTTGGATTGTAAAACAAACGGGGATTCATGCGGGTACAGTTGCTCCAGATTATGCTCCGTTTGATTGGCAAAGCACGGAGCTTGCCTTTTCCTCTATGAAAATGAATGAGCTGTCGGGGGATGTGCTGTTACGCTGGTACAATATGAGCAATAGTATAGCCGAATTAATTATCAAGCCCGGGCCGCAGCAGTACGATTTTTATAAAAGTAATGTCCTTGAAGAACAAGGAGAAGACATCGTAATGGATTCTGCTAATGAGTTGCTTCAGTCTGTAAAGCCGCATGAAATTATTACACTAGGTTTTAAAATGAAGACTTAACAATAAAGAGAAGAAGGCCATAGCAAATGATAATAAACCCCGATGGAATAACTTATCATCGGGGCTTGTTATCATATTGCTAAAAGTAAATAGTAGCTAGGTTTACGGATTCAATCCGCGTTGCTTTTTTGACACAAGGCTCTCCTGACATGCTACTCATTTGCATTCATCATCTCAAGTAACACTTGATATACCACCGGTAAGGTGGTAAAACCGTCACTTTGCAAAAAGTGCCCCCCATGATCTACTTCGTGAAAATCAGCCTGCATATCTTCCGCTAGTTTCTTACTAAGTGCAAAGGGGACAATCGTATCGTCCTTTGAAGCTATAGCTGCACGTGCCTTTAGTGAATCCATAATTTGCTGATCATCCAACTGGTCAATTGTAAACTCATCTAATGATGGTAGGCTTGGCACTGGGTCAGTAAAACCGGAAACGAACACGGCGCCCCCCAGCGGTTCCGAGATATTTACTTGCTGCAGGTACCTTAATATGGATACACATCCCAAGCTATGACCAATAAAATAGGTGTCTTTATGTAGAACTTTAATATTTTGCAATAGATACTCAATCCACTCATTAAGCTTGGGCGCTTGCGAGTTGGGCATTTCTAGTATATCTACCGAAACCCCATCTTCCTGTAATTTGTCTTGTAACCAAGGAAACCAATGATCTGCTGGCGAAGCGGTGTATCCATGGATTATATATACTTGCTTTTGATTTTGTATGTTTGTCACAATACGTTCTCTCCCATCATCCAGTGTTTAGAACTTAATTTGCATATGTGCCTCACTTCATGCAGGCATTCCCCTCTAGTTTACCAAACTCCCCATGCTTATAAGTACTAAAATTGTGCATTTACGTAGCAAGTCCATGTATAAATTTGCCTGTTATAATATTCATTATTTTTGCAGTACTGTAATTTGACTTATAAATTTAAGCGCTTTCTACCGATATATATAGCATCACGTTTTGTAATCTACTTCATATTGTTGTTTGGAGGGCAGCATCAGGGGGGGATCGGAGTACTCGTGAAAGTTGAGAGCAGCGTGAACTATTAACCACAGACGAGCTGGAGGGGTTTGGATGAGTAACAAGCTATCAGACAGGACAAAAAAAGGAAAAGGTTTTAGAGATGTAAAGGTTACGACAACGATGATCTCCATGATTGTGATCAGCTTGGTGGGTTTGCTCATTGTATCGTTGGTAGGGGTTATCGGTATGTATCAAGCTAAAGAGGGTCAAGGTATTTTGTATGTGGATCGCTTTCAACACCAAACCAATATTCTTGAAGTCAAAAGTGATTTCTACAATATGCGGGCCAATTATACAAAAATACTCGACAATAAAGAGTATACAGATAAACAGTATAAGCAGGTACAGAAAGGAAAGGATAGTGTTACAACCGGGCTAAATGAATTTTCACAAAGGACATTGGATGCAAAGGAACAGAAATTGTATGAGGAACTAAGAGGCAGTATAGACACGTATTTTCAGGATATTGAACAGATCATGGCCGTCAAAAAAAATACTGGAACCTATGACACAGAAGAGAGAGGTCGGATTAATAAATCTAGTACGGCCATAGTTACGATGCTGACTACCATTTCAGATTATAACAATGAGCAATCCGCCAACCTATATCAAAATACACAAAATGAGATTAAAATGCGCACAATTGTGTTGATCACGGTTCTCGCTCTCGTGCTGGCTGTTCTGATCACAATCTCCTTTGTGGCCATTCAAAACATTCGTTCTCGGATGAGCACCATTACGAAATACTGTGAAGAAATTACCCAAGGCAATTTAACGGCAGCCCTTGATCCAGCCTTGCTCAAAGGAAATAATGAGATCGCTGTCATTGCTCGTGCTATTCAGCAAATGACAGATTCAACCTCAATGGTCATTACGGGAGTGATCAATGAGTCGCGCCAAATTAACCAGCTTAGCGATCAGACGAATCTGAATATGACAGATCTCAATGAACGGATTCGCGATGTATCCGCCACGGTCGAACAGCTGTCAGCAGCTATGGAGGAGACTTCAGCATACACCGAAAATATGAATCATTCTGCGGATGAAATGCAGCGGGCAGCAGAGTACATCTCAGTCAAAGCTCAAGAAAGAGCTCAGTCTGCCTATGATACAAGCGTAAAGGCCGAAACGTTGAAGCAGGCGGCTAGTCAATCCAATAAAGCGGCCAAGGAAATTTACCAGAAGGCTAATGCAAAGATGACAGAAGCATTAGAACGAGCCAAGGCAGTAGATCAAATTCGTATACTTTCTCAGTCTATCTTGGAAATTACGGCACAAACCAATTTGCTGGCCCTAAATGCATCTATTGAAGCGGCTCGTGCCGGTGAGTCAGGTCGAGGGTTTGCGGTTGTAGCTAATGAGATTCGTAAGTTGGCAGACGGCTCCAAACACGCGGTAGACCAAATTCAGAGTGTTACTCAAGAGGTTGTGCAGTCTGTAGAAAATCTGACTACCAATGCCGAAGAATTACTGCACTTCCTGCAAACCCAGGTGGGCAAGGATTATCAGCTGCTTGAGGACACAGCGGGACAATATTACACTGATGCTGTTGAGCATACGAACACAGTCAATGATTTGAACGCCACCTCTAAGCAGGTAAATGAAACCATCCAAACCATGGTGAGAGCGATCCATGAGATTGCAACCGCCAGCGAGCAGTCTGCTATATCTACTCAGCACATTGCTGAGAATATGGTGTCATCAACGGAAAAATCTCGTGAAGTGGCACACCAGTCTGATCAGGTGAAGGAAAGCGCAGCTCGACTGAATGAGCTGGTCGAAGGCTTTAAAATTTAACGAGGACCATACGGTGATGGGTATTTAAATGAAGGACGAAGAAAAACAGTTGGGAGCCGTAAGAAGGCTCCCTTTTTGAGCAGACTCTACTAGATTGCTTTCGTCATCCAGTCAGGAGTCCAAATCTCGTAACTCTTCCTGTTCAGCCATTTGCATCAGCTTATAAATCTGCCGGGTTGTGTTCACATTCCGCACCGTCATATGCTGATACAGCTTGGTGCCGACTAATTTCGTTAACCCGCTTTTTGTGACTTGTTCCTTGCTGACAGAAAACAAAATCGCCCCGGGCGTATACATGACGTGCCCAATTCCCGGTTTCAAAGGAAGCTTGTCCAGAACGGTAATATCGTTAATTTCATCCCACAGAAACATTACGTCACTTTTCATCTGTGTATCATTAGCCCATTCATCCGGCAGTGCCTCCATAATGCTCTGAATCTCCTTCATATTACGGACGATGACACGGATGGGTAAGCTAAAATCCTCCAGAATCGCCTGTTCCAGTACGAGCGATAGCTCCTGGTTGGACCGCTCCTGACTGGAAAATATGATATTTCCAGAATTGATGTAAGTCGTCACATGCCCCATACCTGCATGTTCAAACGTTTGCTTGAGCTTCTTCATCTCGATCTTGTTGTTGCCGCCGACATTGATGCCCCGCAGTAATGCGATATAGATCATAAAAAGCCCCACCTCTCTTTAACAAATAGGATTTCTAACAGAAGGATAGGTATTTCAGCAAATACGTGGTTTGGTTCTCGCCCAGTAAGTGATGCAGCAATGGTTTTACGTGCTCGATATATGCTGCTTTGGTTTCGTATGTATCTTCATCTACCAATTCTCCCTTAAAGGTACAGGCACCTTCAATCAGGATGGAAAGAGCCGTAAAGAAGTTAGCTAAAGAGTCGGCAACCTGCTGCGCTGCGCCACCTTCAATTGCAGCATATACAGGAGAATCGGGTGCGCTAGTATCGACAATGAGTGGATCGTCATTAAACGTGGCAATTACAACATGATGGGAGGGCCACGAAGAAGACTCTTGGACAAGCTCACCAGACGTAACGAAGCGATACCCCAGCTGTTGGCGATATAAATGTTCTGGTGCGACAAAAAAGAGAACTGCGGCATCCCCAACTTCAACTGCCGCGTTTTTTAATTTGTGTGTTCCCGCTGGCTTGGCATCGATCATTTCATAGTGGCTATACATGTACGCAAGCTCAGGAGATAGAGGAATCCGACTGTCCCAGCAATCTGTTATACTCTCTGAACGGGGCTGGATATCGTGGTCTTGGAACAGCCCGTAGGCTTCATTATACAAGTTTTGCTGGTGTACAAACCGGGTAAGCGCTTCATTTAACTGTTTCATAGGTGTGTATTCCTTTCTAATCGTAGGCTATGGTCTCTGACATAACGTTTCATTTCTAGTATAAAGATATCATAATATAGAAAAGAAGAACATATGTTTCTGTATTTATGCCGCCTTGCCAGTTGATCCTGATTAATTTTACAATATAGGAGTTCGAAAATAAGGTGCAAGGAGGAGAGAAATGTCATTTTCTAAAATATACGATTACAAATTAAGAGCCTATTTTAATGAGCGTATTTTTGATTTGAATCATGAAGATCTATTTTATTCCTATCCTGATCAAGAGCAAAATTTAAGAATATTAACTCTGAATATAAATGAGCAGGATCATATTTCTTTAGTGCGATGGCATGATTTATTTGACAGGTCGCTATTTACAAAAATGGATCATCCCATTCTAAGCGTAACGGATGCTGAACGTCTGATTCGATTGCTTGCGCTTATTTTTAACATGTTTGATATACATAAAGATGTTGCTTATTGCAGAAAAAACTTATGTTGTGTTTATTATCAATATCAAGTTTCACATCTAGCAGAGAGAGGGAATGAATTCTCACTTACTCAGGATAGGCTATTTTTTCTTCACCTTCTCTTATTTGAATTGGGTTTAGGAGATGACATTTATGATCGTCTAACGATTGAAAATAATAAGATACTGTACAGTATGGAAGACGGACAGCAGTATGATTTGCACATTCTAATTGATATTTTGCATGAGCATATTAACAAAAATATGATGGATATGGATACCCGAGCAACGCTGAGAAAAATAAAAAATTTGCAAGGCCAGTTGGTCAACTTCATCTTGGGCAGTCATGATGTATATGATTTTCCGTATGATGATTTCAACAAGTCGTTTGCAGAAGCAACGATATTTATACAAGCCTATAACTCTAATAAAAATAGGGCATTAGAGGTGCTGATCGACTGTATCAATGAGCATCAATCTCCAACAGAGCAGCTCATCTCCAATATGATCTTGATGAATTACTCCTATTTTGTTCTCAAAAGTAATCCTAGCGAAATTACATATTTTAAATTATTCTGCAAGAAAAAACCGGGAGTTTTTATGAAAGTATTGACTGCATTGCTTGAACTCGGATTTTTTGTCGATAATACTATCTTCGCAAATGCGGGTATACCTTATGATTTATCCAGAGTAAAAGGGGTTAAATAATGCCGTTCTCTCACGTTTCTTTACCTGATTTACCATCGTCTATCGGACGCCTTACGGCCATTCATCCTGTAAAAGGTGGCTCTCAGGGCAGCATAACCCTGCTAGCACTAAACACACAAGCAGAACTGTGGAGGCTAGAGCTGTATTCTGGTAACGCAGAATTATGTACACGTATTTGTATCCCTGATTTTAATCCCATGCAACCTGTCCAAATGGTGACCAGTCCCAACGGCAAGTACGTAGCGATCTCCAATCGTTTTGGTAGGCATGCAGCAGTGTATGATTTAGTCCATGCACAAGAAAAAATGCAATTATCACGGGACGACTACCACTCCGATAAAAGTATGTTCCCTCTGGCATTTGCTCATCGAGATGGTGCATGTATTCTTGTTCATGGGACGGAATGGAATCGGCTGGATCTGACGGATGTAGAAACCGGGAGGCTTTTGACAGCAAGACCTAGCCCTGTTTATAACAACGAAAGCAAAGATGAGCATTATCTAGATTATTTTCATGGGAGGCTGCTGGCTTCTCCAGAGGGAAAGTGGATTGCGGATACGGGATGGGTATGGGCTCCCTTGGGGGTGGTTCGAACTTGGTCGCTATCCGATTGGCTGCTGAACCCATGGGAATCGGAAAATGGTCCGTCAGTTCGCCATCTTTGGCAAACCATAGATTGGGATGGGCCAATATGCTGGACAGGACCTGATACATTGGCGGTATGGGGACAGATGGATGCCGATTTACTGGAGGAGGAAGATTGGGGAGAGGAAGGAGTGGAACCGGCGGTTGTCCTATTCGATATGACTCAGCCTGGGTACCGACGTGTGCTTTCTGCCATCCCCCCTCTAAATTGTAAGCCTGATGAATACGGGATTTACCCATATCCCCAAGCGGATATGTCTGTTTCCGGCGACCGATTATTCTTGTGGGGAAAAGGAGTTCCGCTTCAGGTATGGCGGCTTTCAAGCGGTGTGCGTGAATATGAAGATACGGAGCGATTTCTACTCATTTACCATCAAGAGGCAGGAATTTTCATTGAATTAAATCCAGATAGCGGTTGTACAGCCTTGAGCTACGACGAATAAATGGCGTACCGGATATTCTTCCTTCCTAGTGATATGGAAATATATGCATTAGTTATAACAATTACAAAGGAGTGTACATCAAAATGGCACTGATCAAGGATTGTTTTTATGGATGTCTCGCTGGACTAGCCGTAGGTGATGCTTTGGGAACCACAGTAGAATTTAGCAGTCCAGGCACATTCGAACCTGTAACGGATATTGTAGGCGGTGGTGTATTTGGGTTGAAGGCAGGGCAGTGGACAGACGATACGTCTATGGCGCTCTGTTTGGCCGAGAGCATGGTGCGAAAAGATAGCTTTGATCCAGCAGACCAAATGCGCCGTTACACCAATTGGTATCACCTGGGATATATGAGCAGTACGGGAACGTGCTTTGATATCGGTGGTGCGACGAGAGCAGCACTGCATCGCTTCGAGGCCACTGGAGAGGCGTATAGCGGGTCCGTTGACCCCATGACTGCTGGTAATGGTTCGATTATGAGGCTTGCACCTGTCGCCATGGCCTATGCGAACCGCCCGGAAGAAGCTGTAATGTACGCCGAGCTGAGCTCGCGCACCACCCATGGAGCAGTCGAAAGTGTGGAGGCCTGTGCCGTGCTTGCTTCAATCCTTGTGGCAGGTCTGCGGGGAGCGGACAAAGAATCCATGTTATCACCCGACGTCTGCTATAAGTGGCGGCGGCAGGAACAGTCAGCTTATTCGGCAGCCATTGAAGAAATCATTCAGGGATCTTACAAGCATAAGGAGCCGCCTGAAATCCAAGGAAGCGGTTATGTTGTTCGTTCCCTTGAGGCTGCGCTGTGGGCATTTCACCATTCGGCTTCATTTGAAGAAGGGGCACTGCTGGCCGTAAATCTGGGAGATGACGCAGATACGACCGGAGCAGTGTACGGCCAGATTGCAGGGGCTTATTACGGGCTAAGCAGTATCCCGGATCACTGGCGCGAGAAGCTGGCAATGAAAGAGACGATTGATGAGCTGACTGAGGCTTTATGGCAGAAGGCCGACAAGGGCCAGACACTCTAAGGGGAACATCTATAAAGATCAAGCTGGGTTGCTTTTCTTATGAAGCAGAGCCCAGCTTTTTTGGTTCGCTATATTTTGCCGATGACTCATCTCTTGGGATTACTACCCATATCGCCATACTTCCACCCTCCTCAGTTACTTGTCGTTATGACAAAATGAAATCCAATACAAATAAAACTTCACTTTACTGATCTCTCAGAGGAGGAACTACATTGTCACATCTAGATAAACAGCTTCATTCATTTGTCGATATTTCCAATAATATAGAAGGGTTTGAGATCGTTTCGACCCAATTTGGTCCTGATGGACGCGTGTATATTTTGCTCATTGATAAAGTCCCAGAACGAGTACGGGGGATGTTCCCGCCTTCCTCTCTTAAAGAGAGACGTATTTACAAGATACTCATTATAGATGATCACATTCAAGAGGTGTGTTTGGAGGGGCAGCAGTTCAACTATCATTATGTACAGCCTCTACAAGATTATTTGTTACTCGTCGGAGCACGATGCCATTATTACGGACCTGATCAATACGATCTAAATGGTAAAATTATTGATTATGAAGGTCGTACTGTGAATGAACTACTGCTTGGAGACGGTATCCAGAGTGTTCAGGTTACAAAAGAAGGTACGATCTGGACCAGTTATTTTGATGAAGGTATATTCGGGAATTATGGTTGGAATGAGCCTGTGGGGTCCTCCGGCCTTGTCGCCTGGAATAAAGAGGGACACAAAATATATGAGAACCAAGCGGCAGACATTCATGATTGCTATGCTTTGAACGTGGTTAGCGAACAGGAAATCTGGTTTTACTACTATTCAGACTTTTCATTAGGGCATATTTCCGGTAGCGACCGTACGAATATTACGTTTATGAATCCGAGGATTTCCGGCTGCTCCGGGGTGGCTACAGATGGGTATCACTTTTTGTTCGACGGCGGGTATGGCAAGAATGGACAATATGTCCTGAAAAAGAATGTGAAGCCAGGCAGCTTGAGCAAAGGACAACACATTCGCTTTTTAAATGACGATCAAAAGTTCCTTCAGCCGCACGAACGGGATTTTAGAAAAGACCGTCTGCTGCTCCGTGAAGGTTCTATGCTGTACCAGGTGGCTGTTGAAGAGATAGTATAAAAACCCACGTCAGACGTGGGTTTTTCCTTAACACCAAAAATACTTATTCATACGTTTTGACAAGATCATTCAGGGAGGTAATGGTGCTGCCTTCCCCAATAGCACCAAATTTCCACTCCCCTCCATAGCGGTATACTTCACCTACACGGATGCTACACATCCCTTTATAGTCCTCTGTCAAATTGTATCGGAGAATCTCTTCATCTTGCGACGCATCCAATACTCGAATATAAGCATTGTTCACCATACTGAAATCCTTACGTCTACCAAAGCTGAAAAAACGGAATATATTCACAATAAATACGACTCTATGCACTTCAGGTGGTAGTTGTTGAAGGGATACAGTAATGACTTCATCATCACCGGCACCATGTCCTGTCAAGTTGTCACCACTATGTACGACGGCCCCGCAAGGGCTATTTTTGTTTCCGAAATATACTAGATTTTTCGTCTGGGTTAGCTTGCCGTTCTCATTAAGAAGCAGCGCTGACGCATCAATATCCATGCTTCTACCCCTCATAGGGTCCCATCCAAGCCCTACTTTCAGCACGGATAAGTGTGGATTATTTTTGGTTAGGTCTACCTTCTGTCCTTTAACTAGACTAATACTCAACGTTATGCCTCCCTATCATTATTTTTGTTCTACTCTGAAATTGTAGCATATATATAGAAGGATATAATCTATTCGTAACTTCACAGATTTTTTTCCGTATAAAGATAAAAACATGATCCAAATTCGTTCCCTTAGGGAGAAATGCAACCATGTTTAAACAAAATGAGAAGTTGAGGTAATGCATCATATGAATGAAAAATTTCGAGCCGATACAGGATACCAGCTGGCTGAGCAGAAGGCGCTCCAGTATTTTGCATCACTCTATAATCAGGTCAAGGATAAGACTTATGTGACTTCTCTTACAGAAGATATCCATATATGGAAAAGGAATCATATCCGTCCTTCTTCATGGTTATCCTTCATTTCGCGGAATAAGAGAAAGCCGGATACTCGGGATTATGACAGATATATTCAATGGCTGAGTTACACGGGGAAGTTAGATGAATATCTGAAGCGGAGTGTCTCTTATATTTACATGAGGGATCTAGGCAAGGCTCTAGATTCTGCACACACACAGACCCGGATTCAGCGCGTTATTGCTGACGTGAAAAGATATTTGCTTCACCCTACCCGTGCTAACAGAAGAAATCAACCGGAATTTATGAATATAGCCGGGGTGTATCGGTGGTCTCAAAAGGAAGGGATCGAAGCCACTGTAATTTGGCTAATCAACAAGCTTAACTCTGTATCTTCTCATATTCCTGAGGAAATGGATGCAGAGCACGCTCAGCGCAAACTGATTAAAATCATCATTGGGGTTATTCTGCATGTGATGGAAGAAATGGACGAAGCCGTGCCACCTGTTGAGCGTTCGCGCAGACTGGATGAAGCGATTAGGCTTGGGTATTCCTATGGGCTGACCTACCCTTTTATTGATGATCTTCTCGATTCTCAGCTGTTGACCGTTCAAGAGAAAGAACAATACTCCCATATGATACGTACCGCGCTTCTTACCGGATCTGTGCCAGAGCTGGGCGACTGGACTGGCGAGCATATGAAGTTTATTCGCTATATCCATTCGGAGCTCTCGGATGCTTTTGAGTATATTAAGGCACATCAGCGGTCAGACACACAGCAAACCTTTTTCGAGCAGTCCTACGTTTTCTTTCATTCTCAAGATATCGATCGGGATAAGGATCTAGCGAAAGCCAATTACACCAATGAAGAACTTTATATACCCGTGATTTTAAAATCTGCTTCTTCCCGCTTGATTGTCCGTTCCGTGATAAGTGCTCCTGAGGATGAAGGGTTTGAGCAACGAACATTCTATTACGGTATCTACAACCAGCTTGCTGATGATTTTGCGGATATGGCTGACGATATGAGAGACGGTGCAGTAACACCCTATACCTATTATCTAAAATATCATCAGCAAAGATCGGATTTGATCAATCCCTTCGAACTATACTGGGCGGTCATTTCTAATTTGATCCATAACGTGTATCATTCCGATGCCACGGCTCGCGAGGTGATACTGGACCGTGCAATAAATGGACTCAAACGTTATAAAGAACGGGTAGGTGCAGAAAAGTACAATGAAATAATGGAAATTTTTGCATCTGGAAATCCGGAATTCAATCGTCTCATTCAGAAGATGGTGGGCAAAGCGGAGGATGTAGATTTCTTCGATAAGCTGCTTCGTGACCAGATGATTACCCATTTGAAAAACGATTCGAGGGAAAAGGAAGACTTTATGAATACGGTCAAAACCGTCCGGGACCAGATTAACAACCAATTGAAAATAACCAAGCCTTCTGGGATCGAGGCCATGAAAGAACAGCTTATTGATGCTGCCAATTATAGTCTTGAGGGGGATGGGAAAAGGATACGTCCTATTTTGACTTGGGTCATGGGCGTAAATGAATATGGTTTAGACGCTTCGGCAATCGTACCTCTTCTGCGATCATTGGAATATATGCATACAGCCTCCCTGATTTTTGATGATTTGCCTTCCCAGGATAACGCGTCTACCCGTAGAGGGCGTCAGACATTACATCAGGTGCACAATAGCGCTACTGCGGAATTAACCGGACTATATCTGATCCAGAAGGCCATCGGGGAGCAAGCATCACTGAGTCAGTTCAACGCTGAGACTGTGCTTGCCTTGATCCAATACTCGGCCCGTAAGGCAGAGGATATGTGTATGGGTCAGGCGATGGATCTGGATTCCAAAGGAAAGGCTTTGACCTTGGAGCAGCTGAATATGATGTGCTTTTACAAAACAGGAGTGGCGTTCGAGGCTTGTCTCGTTATGCCAGCCATGCTCGCACAGGCCGAGGAATCAGAGATTGCCGCTTTGCAGAAATTCGCCTATCATATGGGGATTGCTTTCCAGATCAAAGATGATTTGCTTGATGTGGAAGGAGATACGCTCTTACTTGGAAAACCTGTGGGTCAGGATTCAGATAACAATAATTCAAATTTTGTGTCCATCCTTGGCTACGAAGGTGCCAGTAAAGAGATGTGGGAGCACTACTGCCTTGCCATGGAAGCATTAAAAGAGGTGCCCCGCAATATCTCTTTTTTGAAGCACTTAATGAATTATATTGTGAAACGGGACCGTTAAAAAGAGTTGTGTCCCAGATATGTCTGAATAAACAAGCAAAGATGTGAATATCTGGTGACTTCAGTACCGTATTTTATCCGTTATGGGGCGTTCTCCCTTATAATGATTTAAAACGGACAAGGAGATGAACTCCAGATGAAAAAAGGAATCTTGGTCGCTTCAGGGTTGGTTGTTGCGGCATTGGGCACGTATCTGATTACTGGAAATTTTCAGAAAGAAGGAGCGGACAAGCTCGGGACAACAGATATCAAGCAATTGGTGCATGATTTCAGCGCAGGCAAGGCAACAGCCCAATCCGCTTCCATTAATTCCAGTCAGTTGATGGTCACAGGGGACAATAACCAGACCATAAATTATGATTTGCCTGACAACGAGTTTTTTGTTTCGATTGCGCCATATGTAGAAGAGACCCACCCTTGTGCAACTCATAGTCTAACCGGTTGCCAAGGCGAAATAAAAAATGGGGCGTTCAATGTGACCGTTCACGACTCCGAAGGGAATATCATCATGGAGAATGCTGCCATGAAATCACAACCCAATGGTTTTATTGATCTATGGCTGCCAAGAGACAAAACCTACCGCATTAGCGTGAATCATGAAGGTAAAACGGCCCAAACGGAATTCTCTACATATGAAAAAGACGATACATGTATTACAACGATGCAGTTGGGTTAACAATAGAGAATAAAGAGGTTGAGCTTACTTGATTGCTCGTACACTTTAAGTCCGCATAACCCTGCGTGTTTATAACTTTTAGTAAAGAGCCTGCGTCTGACGGAGGCTCTTTGTGCTGCCCTAATTTTTTGCTAGAGTTACCGAACAGGTTGGGAAGAAATCTATGAGGAATCAGATAGCAAAACTTTAAATTGTGTATACTAAAAACCTATTCAAACAGCTGCAAACTTCCGACATATTATCTAAGAGCTTTTTGCTCAATATTCCTCGGGGAGATGGCAGCATGTCACAAAATATGAAGAAGCGCGTATTCAGATCATCCAGCATCGCCAACACATTGGCCATGGTCTTGTTAGTTATTATCGTTGTCGTCTTTGCAACCTTGGGGACGTTCATCTATGCAAGCACGCAAAGCATGCTTGTCAAGCAGCAAGAGGCCATGCTCCAGACCAAGACGCAGGCCACTGTCAGTCAATTTGACGCGTTATTTAAGGAAAAGGGCTCGCTAGTCAAGCAAATGTCAACCAACACTTTATTTAGACAATATATAGAAACCACCGAATCAGCAGAGATGGTGAAAACTTCCCCACATGCTGAGGCAACCCAAGCGACTCTGGCAGCGATTGTCAAGGAAGAGCCATCTTTTGCCGACGCATGGATTGCAGGAATACACGGTAAAGGCTTCTTTCTACAAAATGATGGTGCTGCTTCCAAGCCGGATTTCGATATCCATTCGCGTCCGTACTTCAAGCCAGCTGTTGAAGCAGACGGTTTGTACTACTCAGAACCCTATAAGGACGTCAATACAGGGAATGTGGTCATGGGCATCTTCTATCCGATCAAAGATAGCAGCAACCAATTAATCGGATTTGCAGCTGTCGATATTGCCTTCAAAGACATCCCTGCCGTTATGCAAAGCTATTCGCTTGGAAGCACAGGTTATTCGATTCTTGCATCCAAAACAGGTGATATTTTGTATCACCCTGATCAAAATAAAGTGCTGAAAGAAAAGATTACCGAAAGCACAGGTGATCTTGGCGAGATCGGTAAGAAAATGATTGCTGGCGAGTCTGGAGTACAGCTCATTAATGATAATGGCGAACGTCGCTACATTGGGTATGCAACCAGTAAAGATACGGGATGGTCCGTAGGCTTAACCATTTCTGAACAAGAGGCGCTCTCAGAATTAAGAACCTTTACCTGGATTACGATTGGCGGTTTTGTCGCAGCCACTATTCTGTTGGTTGTAATCTGTTATATAACGCTCCGTTATCTATTAAGAGCAATCCCGAAATTGCTTGCCAAAATCAAACTGATTGAAAATGGAGATTTGACCATTCCGTTTGATACGAATTCCCATAACGAAATCGGGCAAATTTCTCAAGGGGTTCACAATATGGTTCAAAAAATTCAAGGCATGCTCCAAATGGTGGGCGGCTCAGCTCAAGTCTTGAATCAGTCTTCAAATGATTTGCAATCCATTTCTTCCAGAACCGCAATTACGATGAACGATACTGCGACAGCAATTAATGAAATTGCCAATGCGACAAACTACCAATCCATCGAGACGGATAATATTTTACAAAAAACCGGAGCCTTATCCGGCCAAATTGACGAAATTGCCAATGATGCCAAAACCATCGAAACGATGGTGCAAACCTCGGCCGAACAAAGTGGACAAGGGCTTACAGTAGTAGATCAGCTATCCAAATGGGCGGAAGAAAATCATAATTCCACACAAGCGATGTCGGCTATTATTCAGGATATTGATCTGAGCCGTCATGAGATTTCGGGCATCGTGGATACGGTCAACCAAATTGCCACACAAACCAACCTGCTGGCGCTCAATGCTTCTATTGAAGCTGCGCGTGCAGGAGAACAGGGCAAAGGGTTTGCTGTGGTTGCCGGAGAGGTTCGCAAGCTGGCTGAGCAGACGGCGCTGGCGACACAGGAAATCTACAAGAAGGTCCGTGTCATCGAAGAAAAAACCAGTGTATCGGTTGAGCACACCGTTCATGGTCTGAAAATCGCAGAAGAAAACGCGAGATCGGTAGAGGACACGAAGCAAGTGTTCTTTAGCATTAACAAGGATTTGGAAGATTTGAAATTGCGAATGATCCAGATCAGCACCAACACCTCCAAAGTCCACAAGCACAAAGATGAGATTTTGCAGGCGCTGGAGATCATCTCTTCCACCACAGAAGAGAATTCCGCTTCAACCGAAGAGGTCAGCGCCAGCACGCAGGAACAATTGGAGAGCTTCGAACAAGTTGCTGAACTATCCAAACAATTAAACCAATTGTCCAATAAGCTTCAAGACGAATTAAAACAGTTCAAGGTTGAGTAGCAAGTCTACTAGGCATGATTTTGACTTATATACAGCAAAGCCCGCGATCAGCGCGGGCTTTTTAGCGGCTTATCTTATTTTCTTGATAAAATAATCAGGCTATTCTTTTGTTTTTTCGGTGATGTGACGGAGGAACTGGACAAGTAAAGGCAAGACACTTTATGATGACGAAAATTGGACTTAATGGATCAAAAATTCACTCTGAAAGAATCAGGGACTTAAGATGAATATCCATCTTAAGTCCCTTTTTTTGTGTAAAATTAGATTTCCAATTTTTTGAACCGCTGATATACTAAGGAGACAAGGGGGGACAGCAGCAAGACGATTAAAGCATACATATCGCAAACGGAACGTTTTTTTGCAAGATTGCAAGGGACCGAAGCAAGCATAAATGATGCGACGGTGCAAAAATATGCGTTGGCGCTGCTCGAAACACGCTTATGTTAACCAAGCGATCAGCGCGCTGAAATTTTACTTTCGCCATGTGCTAAAGCAGCCCAAATCCGCCGCCTATGTTCGTCCGAAAAAGGAGAGTAAACTGCCAGATGTGCTGTCCCTGAATGAGGTTATGCGTCTGTTGAAAGCAGTGAAAAATCCAAAGCATAAGGCTATTCTGTACCTGACGTATACATCCGGGCTGCGGGTAAGCGAAGTGGTGAGGTATATTATTGACCGGGAGGAGGTTAAGTTAATTTCTAGTTCACTGCTAAAGCAGTATATTAAATTGCTAACGGACAGAGTAATGGTTTTAGAAAAGATACATTGTATAGAATTTTAAAAATTATTGCTCCTAAATTTGATTGGAAGAGTGATTATAGCACTAATTGGGATCAAGTTGCTAAGTACAAAGAACATATTGGTAATATAATTACATAAAATTCATTATATGGATTGTTTTGATTCCCAATTACGAAACGCTCTGAAATAGAATCAATGTTTAAAGAAGACGCTAAATTTAGGGATATAGTTGTGGTCGGGAAAAGTGAATCATATTGGTTGAAGAATTCACATGACCAAAAATTCGATGAAATTTATTGTGACTAAAATGATGAAAGAAGGCTCAGACAACAAACACCCCAGCCTTAGATGCTTAGACTGGGGTGTTTCGTGAATACAGAAATGTTAGCTGAAATTGCTCAAAGAGTGAGGGGGAAATCATCAAGTGTACGAAATTATTTACGAAAATAATATTACTTATCTGAAAATTGAAAGTGATATAAAATTACCTGTTCAAAGCTTTGATACCAAAGATGATTTTGGTAATACCATATTTATGACAAATTCGGAAATTGATAATTATAAAATTGATTATCATGATATAGCTAAGTCTAAAATATCCCATTTCCCTGATTCAATATTAATATTAATAAAATTATTGGAAGTAAAGTTAGTAGAGACAAGCAAATTAAGCTTGTTGCCCTATCCTTTTAATGACTGGGTTGCTTTTTTGAAAAAAGATAATTCATTTTCGGTTATTTATATTTCTAGTTTACATAATAATAATGAAAATAGTTATAAGAAATGGAGTCCCGACTACTTTCATACTCAGTTATTGAAGATGAGTGATAAGAAGAAAATAAGTTCATGGATATTTGGTGAAGATGGGACATTGTTTGAACCTGGAACTTGCATAATAAAGATAGATACTGAACAGTCTGAAACAATAGAAAGTTGCATTGAAGAAACAATAACTGCATTAAAGGACATTCTTTTTACTGCAGAAGCATCTATGTCAGGTTTATCAAAAGCTTACGAAATTTTGAACACGTGGTATGAGAACCAAGATAATTCTTCCGAAGAGTTTTGGCAGAATTTCCTATCAGAACATTCTTGGGTAATATCCCAGGCTTTTTCACTCCCGTTAATTCTATTCAAAGATAAAGTTTATATGGGAGGGAAAGGATTAGATAACACAAACGGACAGATTATAGATTTTGTATACAAAAATGATTACACGAATAATTTGACATTGATTGAGATTAAAACACCTATTACTAAATTAATAGGTAGTAAATATCGCAATGTTTATTCGTTATCGAATGAATTATCTGGTGCTGTTAACCAACTCTTAAGTTATAAAGATCGAATTCTTAAAGACTATTATTCTACAAGGCATAATACAAGTGAAATTTTTAGTCTTTATAATCCAAAATGTTTATTAATTATAGGTTTGATAGAATCCTTAAATCAAGAAGAGAGAGTTAGTTTCGAGTTATTTAGGAATGAATTGAAATCAGTTGAGATTATTACTTTTGATGAGATTTTTAAGAAAGTTGATTATCTTTTAAAACTTTCAATTGTTGATTCTGTCTAGTAGTAAAGTTTGGAGTAATAGCAGTGAAGTTTTATTATTTTATACATTTTCCCCATTTATTGATGATTACTGGTATTGAAGATAAGCTAGAATTATGGAGTAGAAAATATTACAGTAATCAAGTGCAATATATGGAACTCGTGGCAGAACGTCAATAGATTGTATAACGGAATTGATGGTGAAATTGGGATTGAGTCGGAATTCAATAAGCTATATAGGGAAACGAATATAGAAACAACAAAGCTGGACTTTATTCAAGCTTTTGAGATTGAAGCGAATAATGAACTAATTAATACGTTGAATAAGTTACTAAAACTGAAGGAAAGAAAGGTATTGAAATATGAAAGTATATGTCCAACAGCATTAGTAATTAGAAATGCTTCTCCTATTTTTGGTATGAGTGATTTTATAAGAGACAAGGAATTAATTTACAAAGCAAGTGTTTATAAAAGTGTTTGGTTCATATCGAAAGATATAAAATTATAATAACTGGTTAATGAAAGACATTTTGAAACTTTAATCGAAGAAGTGTGGCACAACAGATAACATAATATTCAAGCTGCGACTCGATGGAGCCTGGGTCTGCGGGAAGAATTTCGAAGAGGCATTTCAGCAGACAACCCCTTTGGGGTTCATGAATACAGGAACGTTAGCTGAAATTACTAAAAATAAAAAGGAGATTAAGATGTTTAAATTCAAAAAGAATATAAAAAACGATGGAAAGACTTTTGAAGGATTAGTTCAATATGTATACCAATCATTACTCTATATCGAAGGGAAAGATATTAAAGTTGAACGAGATGTAAAGGTTAGAGGTAAGTCTGGATCAACTCATCAAATTGATGCTTATTACGAATTTACACTTGCTGGTGTGAAACATAGAGTAGCAATTGAATGTAAAAATCATAAAAGACCTATAACAAAGGGCAATGTTCAGGAGTTTTACGGAAAGCTAAGCGATTTAGATAATTGCGTTGGAATCATGGTTTCATCGAGTGGTTTCCAGGAAGGAGCACCCTTATTTGCAAAACAATTTAATATTGAACTAATATCTCTAGGAGAATTACCGTTGCTTGCAAAGGTAGCCTCTGCCCATATAAGTGTTATGTTGCCTGATGAAAAAGTTGTGGGACAACCATTTTGGACAATAATGGAGAACCATGATGGAAATGTTACAGGTACATATATTACATATAGTTTCGAAGGTGAGAATGGAATTCTATTGTTTTCATCAAAAAAGACTGCCTTAGATGTTTCAAATGATATTGGCGGAGTTGTAAGAGGGGTAACACAACAGCTACTGAAGGTTCTGATATCTTTGTCAAAGTATCAAAAAAAGAACTTTTTTTATTTTCTGTATGATAAGCAATTAATTTATAAATTGACACCTCAAGACTTAGAGGAAATGTATTTAATAGAATATATTGAAGGTGATTCGAGCAGGGGCAACATCAGCTAACATAAATATTTGCGCTTCGGGCCATTCGGCCCTTGATCCGGCAGCTATTCTTTGAGAAGTAGTGGCAGCCGGACATATCCATTACCCTATGATAAAAGCTATCTCAGGGTAATGGACGTCGCAATATAAGAACGTTATCTGAAATTCATAAAGTAAAGTCTATGAAGGAGTAATTTTGTCTGATGGAATACGACAAAAAACAAGTTGATATAGATAATATTAAAGTTAAACCTATTACTAAAAGTAACATAAATATTGGGGTTAGAACTTTATTGCAATTAAACCTAAAAAAAGAGCGAATGATAAAGTGACAACGGTAATTATGATGAATCCCTCAAGAGCAGTTCAGAAGATTTCAGATAAAACGGTTAATAGGATTATTGATATTTTTATATTGAACAAGAATTAAATATGAAAATTATAAAAATAGTGAATTTATTTTCTTTTTATAATCCTAAATCTATTACCTTACATGAAAATATGAATTTATCAGTAAAAAACTAAATAACTTGATTCAGGACAATAAAAAGGAAATTAAATCGGCAATTGAATCTAGCGATTATGTTTTTTTAGGATGGGGTAACAGTTCTAAGAACTTTATCAAACAACTTTTTATTCTCAAGTTTTTTTGTATTAAAAGAAATTCAAAAGTACGATAAAAAAATATTTGTTTTTAACATTGATAATAGAAGAACTAGTTCTAAAGAAAATCTAACTGAGTCTAAGAATCCTGTTCATCCAATAAATGGGGAGACATTAGCTAAAGTTGAAGTGGAAATTGATATTTTATATAGAATACTACCAAAAATTTTGTTAGGAATTTAGGTGGGTTAATGAACAGCAGATAACATAATATTCACACATCAGGCATACGCCCTCGGTCCGGCAGATGGATTTCGGGGAAGCGGAAGCAGCCGGACACCCCAGCATTGCTGGGTCGTGAATACAGAAACGTTATGTGTAATTATTGAAAAGATCATGGAGGAGAAATCTATGAAAAAGAAAGAATATAAGGATAGATTAATTGAATTACTTAATGAAGGGATTGAAGAACTAACAACATAATCCACAAAACGAAATTATTGATTTTTGAATATGAGAAAAAACAAGCGTATAGTACAGAAAATAAGGGGAGACCTTGGGCAGATGAAGAGTTAAGAGTAGTATTATCATTTGCACCAACTAAAGAAAACATACTGAAGTTGGCCAAAGGATTTAAACGTAGCTACGGGAGCATTGAACAAATTTTTAGATGGGCTGTGACCACAGATGTAGAGATTATAAATAAGGGAAGAGAAGATGATAGTTTTATAAAACAGATTAGAAGATTGTATAAAGAGATGGGTTGGAAGGCGTAAATTAGAATATCAATCAATGGGTTATAACTACACATAACATAATGTTCAAGCAGCGGCTCCTCATGAAGACTTGGTCTGCGAGATGGATTTCGGAGAGGCATTTCAGCAGACAACCCCTCCTGGTAGGTTCATGAATACAGGAATGTTATACGACAGAATCAAAATGAAAAAGAGCCAGAAGGCTCTCAATCTAAAGATATATGTAATTCGTTATGCAGGTGAAGAGCGTCCTTAAAACCTTGCAAATAAATTTCACGTTCTTAATATAGCTTGAACAGAAAGCTCAGCATCGTCGTAAAGGAATAGAGTCTTCTGTATATTCTCCGGTACTCCTTCATGTAACTGTTTGAAGTAGAGATTCCGTTCGGATGAGAACTGGTTGTAGCTGGAGTTGTGTTTCATAAGTTTTTCATATAAAGATTCAATTCGAGTCTGAATCAGTGAATCAAGCAAGACTTCTAAAGAGTTATACATTTTGAACACCATCCAATGCATTTGATTTTATGAATAAAAGTTCAACTTGTTAAATATAATTTTACTATATTAAATAATTAAGTCAATACATGTTGAAGATGTTTTTGATAAAGAAAATATACTTTCATATAATTAAAGAAAAATTCACTTGATGTGTGAAAGGAATATCAGATGATTAGTTATAAACCTTTTCAAAAATTATTGATCGACAGGGAGATTAAGAAGCAGGATTTATTGAAAATGATAGGTATTTCGTCTGCTACAATGGCGAAACTCAATACGAACGAATATGTGTCATTAGAAGTGATTGATAAATTATGTGCGGCTTTAGGTTGTCAGCCAGGAGATTTATTGGAACATATAACAGAACAATGACTGATTAGAATCAAGAATGAATGTTGGTTAATCGAAGAAGTGATTCCGTCATATAACATAGTATTCAAGCAGCGGCTCCTTTCGGAGCCTTGGTCTGCTAGAAGGATTTCAGGGAAGCATTTCAGCAGACAACCCTTCGGGGTTCATGAATACAGGAAACGTTAGTCGAAATTATTCTTAAGGAGTACGATATATGTATATCAAAGAAGTAGTAAGTGATATGGAGATGCGCTACTCAAAATCATTAGAAGCTCACAAATTAATGGTTTTAGAGCTGGATAAGTATTTGTTAGGTGGTGAAGTGCCAAATAACTTGTTATCACATACATCACTTTATTTTCTAGCGAAGTTCCACAAATCATTGCTTTCATTTCGTCTATTAGTAGTTTCGGGATTTAATGAGGATGCAAGCATTATTCTTAGAACAATGGTCGAAATCGCGATTGTTATTGCATACATATCCAAGGAACCGGAAAAAAGATTAGACAGATTTATTGAATATAGACATATAGCAGAACATAGGTTACTTGAAACGATTGAGAAACATTATAACGGTTCTAAAATAGATGAACAACGTCGTAATAAGATTAAAGAGAATTATGAAGCGAATAAAAGGAACTATAAGAATAAAGCTCAGTGGTCTGAAATTTCTATTGCAGATATGGCTAAAGACGTAAGTATGGATTTTTGGTATGAAGCAGTTTATAAACTTGATTCAAGTTATGTTCACTCCAATATAACTGCATCTAAAGGTTTTATGTTTGACGACAATGATGAATTATCAGTAGCTGTAGGCCCCTTAAGCTTTTCAGCAACTGATATTTTGACTAAGTCATGTGAACTTTCAAGGATAGTTTTATACATTTATTTAAAAAACATGGATTTGAGTACAGATGGATTAATAGAGAAGTGGAATGAATGTCAGAGATTGATTCAAGAAGAATTTGAAAGTATACGCGAAGAAGTAGAATAACCTCGACTAACATAATATTCAAGCAGCGGCTCCTTTGGAGCCTTGGTCTGCGAGAAGGATTTCAGGAAGCATTTCAGCAGACAACCCCTTCGGGGTTCATGAATACAGGAACGTTATCTGAAACCAATGCTCAATGCAAATAAAAGACAAAAATTAAGGAGCCAATAATGCAATTATCTCAGAATAGTATGAGTGGAATTAAATGCTGGCTGCTTTTCTTTGTGATCTATTCTTTTTATCTACTTATAAGTAATTTAATAGGTCTTTATTTCGAATTTTATATTTATATGTTAGTTGGAACAATTGGTTGGAATCTTGCTAGAATTATTTCTGTCGGAATATATTTATTTTCTGAAGTCTTAATTATTGTTTCTCTAGTGCTTATATTGAAGAAGAAAAGGAAAGGACCAAATATAATAATTCAAATTGAAATAATCACTATAATATTTGGATTTTTAAACTTCATTCTCACAATTAACAAAATAGATGAACTCCCAAGTTTAATCTCTACAATTATTTTTGGATCAATATGGATTTTGTATTTTAAAAACTCAAAACGAGTCAAAGCAACATTTGAAAGTTAATCAAGAAGGCATTGGCATCAGATAACAGAATATTCACGCATCGGGCCATTCGGCCCTCGGTCCGGCAGAGACATTTTGGGGGAGTGGAAGCAGCCGGACAACCCTGCACTGGCTAAGTCCGTCGGACCCGGCGCGTTCGCTCCTTAAGCCAGTGAGGGTTCGTGAATACAAGAACGTTATCCGAAACTGCTGAAAAAACACTACAAATACATAAACTTATAAAAATGCAATGGAGTGATAAAGATGAGTAGTGCAATATGTTATTGGTGTGGTACGGAAGCTACTTCAATGGAGCATGTCCCACCTAAATCCCTTTTTCCAGAAGAAAAGGACGTGAAAGACGTATTAAAAAAATCATTTAGAAATAATTTGATAACTGTCCCTTCTTGTAATGAACATAATACAAATAAGTCAAATTTAGATGAATATCTGATGGCCACTTTAAGCGGTAAAGTTGGTAATAATTTTGTTGCTTACGTTCATACAGCAACGAAAGTTAGCCGTAGTAGAATGCGTAATCCTAAAATAATTAAGGTTGATAAAAGTGCAATATTAAAACTGAAGAACAAAGAATTTCCGGTTCTTTGGATTACTGTTGATACAATTAAGTTAAGACATTCATTCGAGGCTATTACACGAGCTTTATATTTCCACGAAAATAATGAGGTTTTTAAGGGTAGCTGCTTTGTTGTCTCAACATTATTTGATCACGAGGATGATCCTAATGGAACAGAATTTAACAAAAGATCATCCGCTCTCTTAGAGTCAGAACAAAGACATTGGAAAACAGAAATAAAAGGGAGCAATCCTGATATTTTTATATACCAATTCAGTGAGGTGGATGGATTTAAATGTCAAACGTTAATGATGACTTTTTATGAGGGGACTAGAGTCTTTGCAATATTAAATGGGATGACTGAGGCCGAAATAGAGGACGCTGAACTTAAATTAGCATTTCTCACTGATTCTATATTTGGCGACCTGAATTAATGAATGTGGTAGAACATTCAAGAAGCCAGCAGAATCGGATAACAACATATTCAAGCATCGGGCATTCGCCCTCGGTCCGGCAGAAGAATTGGCAGGGGAGTTGGAACAGCCGGACACATCCGACTCCGTCGGACGTCGTGAATATACGAAACGTTATGTGAAATCAGCTAGGAATAAAAAGATTATATTTAGGAGCAAGTACTATGAAGCGAATTTACAAGCATATCGAAGAATACACAGATCAGGAAATAAAAGATATTTTAACTCGTCAAGAAGTAGAAGAACTTATATATTTACCACTTTCAGTTGGAATGTATCATCACAATTGGAAGTTTGCTCAAGATATATGTCTTATATCAGCGCAACATGATAATCCAATTGTAAGAGCGAATTCTGTATTGGGGTTAGCACATATAGCAAGAACTAAAAAACAGTTAGCTAAAAGACTAGTAAAACCAATCATTTTGAAAGAATTAAAAAATAATATAGAACATAAAGGAATAATATTAGATGCTATTAGTGATATAAATTTATTTATGAAGTGGGAACTAGCAAGGAAGCATAATTATTAGTTGACTTGAAGAAGAACTGACCTCATATAACATCGCATCTACGCTGCGGGCGTTGCCATTGGTTCGCTAGAAGTGGAAAGTAGAGAAGCTGGGATCAACTCACACCCCTGCGAGGCCTAAGTCCGTTGGCCCCGGCACTTTGCGCCTTAAGCCTCTCGGATTCCTAGATACAAGAACGTTATGTGAAAGGGAAGCAAGAATTAGTTTTAAAACAGATATAAAATCCAAAAGAGGGAGAGATAGCACAATGAAGTTTAGCCATAAGAAATTCTCCTGTGACACCGAGATTTATTACAAAGATAAGGACATAATAGTTAGATTTTTCGATAGCTCCAAAGAACAAGAAGAAGATGACATAATAAATTTGGTTATAGTTGACCCTGGGTATGGCTATCTTTGTTTGAAATATAAAGGAGATGCAGCACTCTTAAGTGGATTCCTAGATGAAGATGTTTTCTCATCAGATGACTATATAGATGCAGCAATTAGTTTTATTGAAGTCTTAAGTCCGAATTCAAAGTATGTTTATACCCCATATCATATTAGACTCTTTAAACAAACCAGTTTTACTGAATACAATGGAGAATACTAAAAATAGACTGTAAGAAATTCAAAGAAGACATCCACATCATATAACATAATATTCAAGCTGCGTCTCCGTTGGAGCCTGGGTCTGCGGGAAGGAATTCGGAGAAGCATTTCAGCAGACAACCCCTTTGGGTTTCATGCATACAGGAACGTTATCAGAAAGACTATGAGGAGGGAAATAATGAAGCTATTTCATGGAGAACAAGTCTTAATTAAAGAAAACAATCTCTTACAGCCACAAATACATACTCCACTTGGAATAATTGATTTTCACTCACAATCTCTGATCACTTCTATCATCCAGAACAAAGTTATAAACTCAAAAATGGCGGGTCATTATATAAATATTATTATGATTCATTTGATTGTGAGCTAATTGTCTGTAGACCCAAGCTCACAAATGGATATGGAATGTACATTGACGCAAGAGGTAGAAATCAATGAAAAGAAAAAAGGAGAGATTCTTGCTTTTGTTGGCTTGATACATTAGACGATGATTATGCAGTAATTAGTAAAAGAGCTGATAGAATTGTAAATGAAGATATAGCGGTTTACATGTCGCATTAGTCCGGCTGAAATGTCGCAAAAGTACATGGTAACGCGATGTGGAGATATATTATACTCGCCTTATATTTCGATAATGAAAATCATTATCATACATAAGGAGGATTCACCATGAATAAAGGAACAAAGAGGCAAGCTGCCGGAAGCATGGCACATGCTAACCATAAATCACGATTTTTAATGGGCTGGATGCTGGCCCTTGTTCTTGTACTGACGACTTGCGGTGCCGGAGCAGGTACAAATGACGGCAATGAGTCTGCTACAACTCCAACGGACACGCCTTCGAATGGAGCGTCTCAGACTGCCGGAGCCTTCCCGGTTACGATCTCGCATATGAAGGGTCAGTATACGCTTAACGAGAAACCAAAGAAAATTGCTGTGCTTGATGTCAAATTTCTGGATCAATTGCTAGCCGTTGGCGAGCAGCCGGCAGGCAGTGTTATCGCTGAAGGCAATAGCACATTTCCAGAATATTTAGGCGATAAGCCGGGCGACGTAAAGGTTTTAGGTACACGGGACAAGCCCAATCTGGAAGCGATTGTAGCATTGGACCCGGATCTTATTTTAATGACTGATTTTCAAGAGAAAGAGTATGAGAATGTAAGCAAAATAGCACCCACAATCGTACTTGACTTCTACGAGGATTGGCGAGATACGTTAGCTACGGTGGCTGCGATCACAGGTAAGCAGGCAGAGGCAGAAACTGTGCGTAAGGCTTATGAGGACAAAATTGCAGGACTGAAGGAGAAGCTGTCGGAGAAGTTGGGAGAGGAAACGGTAGCACTTATTCGTCCGAGAAAAGAAGGCATTCGTGTTCATGGTCTTGAGCATCGAACAGGCGGCATTCTGTATGAGGATTTGGGCTTAAAAATGCCTGCATTAGTCCAGAAGATCAAAGATGATACCTCCGTTGAAATCTCGATGGAGAAAGTTCCTGAGATTGGAGCAGATCATTATTTTGTTCTGTCTGATGAGTTGTTTGCGGCAGAGGCAGAGGCTTTGGATAGCAGCTCAGTATGGAAATCCCTTGATGCAGTCAAAAATAGCCGTGCATATGATGTTAATTCTACACTTTGGATCGCTTATTATGGCCCACTTGCAATTAATATTATTGTAGATCAGGCATCGGAAGCACTGTTGGGATCGAATTAAAATGGACCATTATCTATCGACTGACTTATGGGAGCAAACAATGGAAGAACACTCGATTCGGCTTGGTGAGCCGTCTGAAGATAATGTCCGTATTATTGCTTTGAGTCAACTACATGAAGAAGCTGCATGCCGAGAGTATTTAAGCTGGCTTCAAGAGTATATTGGTGCGCCTGACATGAGGGTAGCCGCTTCGATGTTAGCTAAGCGAATCGGCTACCTGTGGATTGCTCCGTTACTGACCGCGATGAGCGTTCATCATCAGCATGTTTCTTTTCGGCTAGACAACAGCTTTCTCTATCATCCGATGCTCACAGCTAATGAGGGGGAGACGCGTTTTCCTTTTCTGGCTATGAACGGGCTTCGGGCAGAAGCACTAACGGGAGACAGGGAAGTGTGGCGGGAAAAGGTGGTAAAGGAGATGTTCGCGTTACAGCTTGCACCGCTGTTAAAGACGTTTGCTGTAATTGCTCCTCTTTCGATGAGTATCCTTTGGGAGAATATCATGATACGCATTGTCCCATTATATACTCCTGAAGTAGACAATGCTGAGCAAGAAATTCAGCACATCCAGGCAGATTTTTCATATCTGACGCAAGGAGCGCCCGGGCATTTGTTCGGTGTAAAAAGAAATCCGTTCACCCGGTTCACAAAAAATAAGGACAGCATTCCAACCGTGAAAAGCAAGCGTACCACCTGTTGTTTTTATTACCAGATGTCAGGGGAATATTGCAGAAAATGTCCGAAAATTGACAATGAGAATAAATCTCAATTAAAATGACAACAGCAACAATTTTACTTTGCTAACAGGCCTGGGTGTAGTTAATTGGTTAAGCCCAGTCATGCGAGTCACTCTAGCAAAGGATGCTATTGTCAGGAGATGAGAGAAATGCCGCTACAAGAACAGACAAGTCTATGGTGTGATACAACGATCAAGATGCTTGACGAGTATAGCGGTACTTTGCAGACAGGCAGTGTTCTTCGCGAAACGGAATTAACTTCGAATGTGTTGTTGCTGGCATACGGAGGGGAAGGGGAGCTTGCAATGAATGGTGAGGTTTGCCACATTGGAGCTTCTTTTGCTGGTCATGTTGTTAAGGGGACATCCTTAACGCTGACGGCCAGATCAGACGACATTTATTATATCGTGATCATGTACAAGGCTTCTTCCATGGAGGGAGCCTCTCTTGTTTTGCCTTCATATCGCAAACACCCGTTGCGCACTTCATTTGTGCAAAATTCGGTAACCCAAGCAGAATGGATCGAGAATGCAGAAAAAATCGTTGCCAAATGGCGTCGTGGCGAAGGGATGGAACGTTTTCATGCCAATGCGTTGCTTCAGGGTATGATCTACGAACTGATCATGGATTACGAACGTGGTCAGGGAGGAGAAGCGTCTGACATGGTGGATGTTGTCGCTTCATATATAGCGTCGCATTATCGCCAGAATCTGGAGCTTAAAGAGCTGGCAGCCCTTGCTGGATGCAGCTTAAGACAGCTGCAGCGACGATTTAAACAAGAGAAGCAGCTCGGACTGACTGAGTATGTCATTCAGTTGCGCATGGAGAGTGCATCGCGGATGCTGCGTCACACGGATGCTCCCATCGGTGAAATTGCTGACAGAATGGGCTATCGCGACATGTATTATTTCAGTAGGGCGTTTAAGAAATATTATGGCATCCCTCCGCTACGTTATAGGCTTGATGCCCCTTCAAAAACAGATACAGACTATGCCCATTCCTTGCAGCGGAACCGCACAGCTTCTTCATATGAGTCGGCCCAAGGCTCGGTGATATGCCATATGCGAGGGGAATACCATGTTATCGGACCTCCGAAGCGTATCGCTGTACTCGATGTGCAATATGCCGATCATTTGCTTGCGCTGGGGCTCTCTCCAGCAGGTAGTGTAGGACTAGGCAATGCAGTGTTACATTTCCCTCAAACGATCAGGGCAGGACTTCAGAATACTGAATTACTCGGAACATATGAGTACCCCGACCTGCTTGCAGTGGAACGACTATCTCCGGATCTAATTATTTGCACCGAGGTACATGAGCCGCACTATGAACAGTTAAGCCGGATCGCTCCAGTTCTCATGTTTAAGCGCAATGAAAACTGGCAGACCATTCTGAAGCTGTTCGGTGAACTGACAGACAAACGAGAAGAGGCAAAGCGTATTATAGCGGATTATCACCGACGAACCACATTGCTGTCCGAAGAACTTGCTCCCGTACTGGCAGGCAAGAGCGTGGCACTGATCCGTCCGCTGGATTCTCTGGTTCGCGTGCATTCTGCCTCTCATCGTACAGGGGCTGTACTGTACCGTGATCTAGGTCTGCCTGTTCCGTTATTTGTGGCAGATACCTCCGACACGGCCTATCACATCTCAGTTGACAGACTAACGGCTGTACATGCCAGCCATTACTTCTTGCTTAGCCATGAACTCATGCAGGAGGAAATATCGGCGACAGAGCAACGTGTCTGGGGAATGCTTGATACCGTTGAGCGCCAGCACATACACGCGGTCGATGCCGCGACATGGATCGGCTGTTATGGACCCACTGGCATCAATGGCATTGTGGATCAGATCGCTCAGGCTTTGTTGGCTTGATGGGAAAAGAAGTTGCTACTTGTGCGCATAGAGATTTTAACAGGAACTAAAGACAGTTCATCTTTGCCTTATGTCATAGAGGGAAAGTTGAACTGTTTTTTTATGGCCAATCCATCAGATAACATCATATCCACGCATTGGAGCCTGGCGGTTCCTCGTTCCGGCAAAGAGGATTGCCAGGGAGTGGGGGCAGGCGGACACATACGCACGATGGCCGCTCATTTCGTTCGCATAAGTCAGAGGGACATCGTGAACACAGAAGCGTTATATGCTAGAAATGATGGACAACAAATAGAATAAAAGAAAAATGCAAGAAAATAAATGGGAACACTTGTTTGTGTAAGTGAACACAGGTAAAATATAGATACAATTGACTCTTGGGTGGGTATGGTTTTCCTTCGAAAAGTGAGACCATGGAAGTAAAAGATGCGATGACTCTAATGTTACTATTTTGGACATCTATTCTTGCATTTTTAACATGCATCAATAACAACAAGAGAAGGTGAAAAATCACCTAAAGGTTAAGAGCCGAAGGGGGAGGGGTTATTACCTGAGACTTAGAAGGGAATAAACCCTCCAAGCCAATTGTACTGACTAGATGTTGACCGTACTTGGTCTTTCATTAAGGGTGTACTAACAGATGAAAAAAGATGAATCAAAGAAAAAATTAGATAAGTGAAATGAAAAGCAAGTTAGTAAGCAAACTTATATGCGAAATTACTAAGCAGCAATTTTAAAAATCTATTAAAACAAAGATAAGAAAATGAGGGATATGCCCAATGACATTACAGGACCTATTTAATGAAAAACCAACTCAATTGTGGAACAAAAGAATGGTTGAATACGGAGATGACCTTTTTACGGAAGAGAGATTATTAATGTGTGATAAAGTCCTGGATAACTATCTAAACCAATTAATATTATTACAAGAAACTAAACATCCTGAAGGTATCATGAAGGCTGTGGAGGGAATTGTAATTTCTTTTAATGAATTGAATGATGCGAACGATTATTTTATTGAAACGATGGGGCGTGAAGAATTGGCTGAATTTATAGACAAGGCAGCAAGACTAGCTGGATTAGAAATTGAGGAAGATCAAGATATTACAGAAGAATAATTAAACAGGATTTCTAAGTAGATTCAATGAATTCATGGTACCTTTGTATAATATCACATCCAAGCATCATCGCATTCGCTCCTCGGTTCGGCAGAAGTTGAGAAGCCATGAAGTAGAATCAGCCGAACATATCCGGCATACGCCGGGCGTCTTGAATTCAGAAACGTTACGTGAAATCAGCTAGGTATAAAAGATTATATTTAGGAGCAAGTACTATGGAGCGAATTTACAAGCATATCAAGGAATACACAGATCAGGGAATAAAAGATATTTTAACTCGTCAAGAAGTAGAAGAACTTATATATTTACCACTTTCAGTTGGAATGTATCATCACAATTGGAAGTTTGCTCAAGATATATGTCTTAAATCAGCGCAACATGATAATCCAAATGTAAGAGCGAATTCTGTATTGGGATTAGCACATATAGCAAGAACTAAAAAACAGTTAGATAAAAGACTAGTAAAACCAATCATTTTGAAAGAATTAAAAAATAATATAGGACATAAAGGAATAATATTAGATGCTATAAGTGATATAAATTTATTCATGAAGTGGGAACTAGCAAGGAAGCATAATTATTAGTTGGCTCGAAGAAGAACTGACCTCATATAACATCGCATCTACGCTGCGGGCGTTGCCCTTGATTCACTAGAAGTGGAAAGCAGAGAAGCCAGGATCAACTCACAACCCTGCGAAGCTAAGTCCGTTGGAACCGGCACTTTTCGCCTTAAGCCTCTCGGATTCGTAGATACAAGAAGGTTATGTGAAAGGGAAGCAAAAATTAGTTTTTAAAACAGCTAAAAAAATCAAAAGGGGGGAATAGCACAATGAAGTTTAGTCATAATAAATTATCCTGTGACACCGAGATTTATTACAAAGATAAGGACATAATAGTTAGATTTTTCGATAGCTCCAAAGAACAAGAAGAAGATGACATAATAAATTTAGTTATAGTTGACCCGGGGTATGGCTATCTTTGTTTGAAATATAAAGGAGATGCAGCACTCTTAAGTGGATTTCTAGATGAAGATGTTTTCTCATCAGATGACTATATAGATGCAGCAATTAGTTTTATTGAAGTCTTAAGTCCAAATTCAAAGTATGTTTATACCCCATATCATATTACACTCTTTAAACAAACCAGTTTTATTGAATACAATGGAGAATACTAAAATAGACTGTAGAAAATTCGAAGAAGACATCCCCATCATATAACATAATATTCAAGTTGCGTCTCCTTCGGAGCCTAGGTCTGCGAGTTGGGTTTCATGCATACAGGAATGTTATTAGAAAGACTATGAGGAGGGAAAAAATGAAGCTATTTTATGGAGAACAAGTCTTAATTAAAGAAAACAATCTCTTACAGCCACAAATACATACTCCTCTTGGAATAATTGAATTTTCACTCACAGTCTCTGATCACTTCTATCATCCAGAACAAAGTTATAAACTCAAAAATGGTGGGTCATTATATAAATATTATTATGATTCATTTGATTGTGAGCTAGTTGTCTGTAGACCCAAGCTCAATCTCGCTATACATCTGACAGTAGAAGAATGTTGGGGAGCAGTATTTAGGATAAAGCCTCATGCGAACACTCAAATAAGTACGTGCAGCTTTTCTGCTTCTTGGAAGGAGGGTTACAGTTGGACAGATTATGGATCTAATACTGGGGAAGATCTTGAAGCTGTCGAATACGAGAATCAGGTATACCGTTTACACTTGGGGACACAAGATGGGGATATGTTAATGGCAAGAAGAAATCAAGGAGATATTTTATGAAACTGGAAAACTACTCGAAACACATAAATGGAAACGAGAATAATAATTACTTAACTCGAAAAAAGTCAACGTTATCTAACTTAGCATTCAACTCATCTGGCCGGGACAAGCCCGACCTTTAGCCCCGGAAGATGCATTTCGGAGGAGCGAATTCACCGGACATATTCAACCGGTTAAGTGGAAGAGCCACCCGGCTACGTGCCTTATCCATTGGCGAAAGTAGATTTTAGAAGTGAATCCGTCATATAACGTTAAATTCAAGCAGTGGCTCCTAACGGAGCCTTGGTCTGTTGAAGGATCTCAAAGGGGCGTGAAGATATTGAATTACATAAAAGAATTAAGAGAGTTAGTAGGTACCCGACCTATAATTATGGCAGGAGCATGTGTGATACTCATAGATGATGTGGGACGATTACTATTGCAACAAAGAACTGATAATGGTCTATGGGGATTACCAGGAGGTTCAATGGAGCCTGGTGAGAGTATGAAGGAGGTTGCAAGCCGGGAACTTTTTGAAGAGGTAGGCTTAGAAGCTGAAGAGTTAGAATTACTTGATATATTTTCAGGCCCGGAACTTTACTATCGATATCCTCATGGAGATGAAGTATATAACGTAGTTGCAGCTTATATATGTAAAGAATACAGTGGAATAATTAGGGGCGATGGAAATGAAGTACAAGATGTACAATTTTTTGATTTAAACAAGATACCCAATCAAATAAGTCCTCCTGACCTACCGATAATAACAAGATTTTTAAATGAAGTAAGATCATAAAAATATTTTTTTATAAATCGAGGATGTCCCCGACATCACCTAACAAAGGGGCTGCTTGAACTTCGGGAATACCCAACATTATGTGAAATCAACAAAATTATTTAAGAGGTAAACATGGGTGTGACTGCTTGGCGTTTTTTCTTACTTCACGAGCAAGTTGCATAAAAATGAACATGAAGTAGACGGAACTGAGTGTTTACTTCATGTTAATCTAAATTTTTGAGAATTGAATTACAGATGGATCAATGGATCTTTGGAGGTTCAGAATTCATCGTATCGTTAAGCTGGGTCACAAAAACATTTTCGTTCGGGCCAGGGTTATTTCGAAACATTTTCGCTTCTTCCACCAGAACTTCGTCTGTATTCGTGCCAAGTATCTTTATTGTTGCATCAATGAATGAATCAAGTGGCATCGCACGCGGTTCATCGTTGTTGCTTTGAACCCATGGGGGCACAATTTCTATTACTTTTACCGATGTGTCTTTAAGCATGTACCTTTGGGACAGCGTATAGGTGTGAAGTGCTGCCTTCGTCGCGGAGTATATAGCAGTAGTCGCTAACGGTACAAATCCAAGTATTGAAGTCGTGTTGATGACAACAGCTTCTTCTTTGGCCTTCAAATGCTCGATGAATGCAGAAGTCAACCGAATGGGACCTAGCAAGTTTGTAGTGACAGTCGAAATCAAAACATCCTCATCGATCACGCCCGCCGCGTCATCGGACTGTATGATGCCGGCGTTGTTAATCAAGACATTAACATCCGGGTATTCTTCGATTAACTGCTTGGCGGTCGCCTTTATGCTGGCAGGATCTTGTACATTCAATTCCACTGCGGACATGCCGGGATTCGCTTTAATCGTCTCATCCAGACGCTCTTTACGTCGACCGGAGATAATAACTTTATTTCCAAGATTGTGGAGAGCTTCTGCTAACGCACGTCCAATTCCCGAACCGCCGCCTGTAATAAAAATCGTGTTTCCTGTAAGTTTCAATTTTTAAACCTCCTAATTCAATATGATTTAAATCATTCAAAAGATTGTACAACAATAGATTTCATGATTACAGCTCCTCTAGAATTGAACATATGTTGAATCATCAACATAAATTTTATAAAGTGAATGTATCAGAGCGGTATATGGGGTTCAATGGTTAAAACAAGCGTGGTTGTTGATTTTTCAACAGAGGACTTCGAAATGTTTATTTTTTCAGATGGTACAAAGGGGAGAAGAATATGGACAGGCGTATTCAAAAATCGAGGCAAGCCATTATTGATGCTTTTATGAGGCTAATGTCAGAAAAGGAATTCGAGAGAATTACGATCAATCAAATTGCGGAGGAAGCGAATGTCAATCGCGGAACGGTTTATTTGCATTTCGCTGACAAGTACGATCTGCGCGATCAATGCATGGAAGCTCAAATTAACGAGTTACTACGTAATTGTATGTCTGAAGATAACTTCTTTCATCTCCCTTCCAAAACCGCACTACTGCGTACGTTTGAATATTTGGAGCAGCATGCTTCATTCTACTCTATAATGCTGACGAACACGGGAAGTACGGTTTTTCGAAACCAAATAGAGACAATGTTCCGGCAAAGTCTGTGCGAGCATCTGGATTCGATCAACCTCGATCAGGATATGAACAGGGACATTACGGTGCAATTTTTAATTTCAGCGGCAGTGGGGGTATTGGAATGGTGGATTACCCGTTCGATGCCGTATCCGGCATCGGTCATGGTTGAACAATTTTGGAAATTGCTGAATTGTGGTGTCGAGGGAAACGAACCAACATCGTCCATTTGAGTCTCTAAATTTGAGGCTTTTTTGAGGCTGGCACCCATAATGAAGCGAATTCAAGTTGCATCTCTAATGGAGCCTAGGTCTGCGAGTTGGGTTTCGAAGAGGGATTTCAGCAGACAGACCCTTTGGGTTCATGAATACAGAAACGCTATCAAAAATTCTTGAATTACTAAAAACATAATAATTAGATCTCAAAAGTACTAAAAACTATAGTATAAAGAACGCGAAAGATCTGAGGTCATTTTATGGATATACTCTTTGCCAATTATGGGATTAATATAATTCGAGGAGATGCATATGAACTAATAATCAAATTACAAAATGAAAAAAGACCATATAAGAAATTTCGCTAATAAAAAAATTGCAGATTGATTTTGAATGCATAGTGAAGAAGTTCGGTAACTTCTGATAACATAATATTCAAGCATAAGAATCCTCACGGAGCCTTGACCTGCTGGGATGGAGTTCGAGGAGGCGTTTCAACAGACAACCCTGGAAAAAATAAAAAGACAATGGAGGTATGTTGGGTGCTGACATTAGAAAAAGCTAGAAAAAATGATGCTCAAAAACTTGCTGAAATACAAAAGGCCAGTTTTGAGGATGAATCAAAGTATTTTAATATTAACGGAACCGTTGGGCCTATAGGATATGACTCCATAAGTTGGCAAGAAGAGATGATGCAAAATTGCGAATACTTCAAGGTACTCTTTAATGGAGAAATAATCGGGGGAGCTATGATATTTGTAGAATGTAATCAAGTGCATAATCTAGGAAGGATCTTTATTGATCCAAATTTTAAAAATCAAGGAATCGGAACGAAGGTGATGGAGAAAATTGAAAGTGAATTTCCAGATAGCACTGAATGGTGGCTGGATACTCCTAGCTGGAGTGTGAAGAATCAGCACTTTTATTCAAAGTGTGGGTTTACTAAAGTTAGAGAAGAAGGTGACTTATACATTTTTAAAAAGACTTTATAAACTTATGTAATGTACAAACGTTATGATACACCAGTGCTAAGGGTTACCAAGAAGATATTCAATGAAAAGTGTGAAAGGGAGGACTTACAATGCAGATTGATTTTGCAATTGAATCAGATTATGAGTATATCTCGTTAAGAGACAAGCACATACATAAGACACTGATAAGACCCAAAATAAAAGAAAATGAAATCCTAATAATCAGAAAATACAATCAAGAAATAGGTTGGATGAGATACGGATTTTTCTGGGACAACACACCATTTATGAATATGATATGGATAGATGAGGAGTATAGAGGAACAGGTATTGGTAAAAAAGTTGTCCAGTATTGGGAAGAATTAATGAAACAAAAAGGATTTGAAATGGTTATTACCTCAACACAATCGAATGAAGGAGCTCAACATTTTTATAGGAAGCTTGGATATAGAGATGCTGGATGCTTAATGCTTGAGAACGAGCCTCTGGAAATAATATTGATAAAGGAGTTGGACCAAAATTAACGTTGAGGAAATCAATGTAAAAAGCATTTTAAGAAGAGAGTGCTAATATATGTGGTGTATTTCTTCCAATATAGAAATAAAAAAGGCATTGACTTTAAAAGACTACAGAGATTTTTTAATAGAGTAATCCAGAATAGACAAGATCAAATAATATTAAACAAGGATTGAAGAATATATTAAATAAGAACTAGAGGTATCACATAACATCGTTTTCCTGAAAGTGAAAGTCAGGTAGACTATCCTGCGAGGTTAAGAACCGAAGCTAGCCAGTCGCTACACTTCTTTAAGCTACTCGGGTTCAGGAACGCAAGAACGTTATTAGACATAATTGCTGATAAAGTAATGTTGAGGTGAATGATGAAAGTATTTCGAAAAAAAGCAATCCCAATCATTGTTAGACATTATCAATTCATTTGCATTGTTGACGAGAAACCTTATGAGGTATTGTTTAGAGCTTATTCAAGAAAGTATAAAACTTCTTTTATTGAAATTTCGTTTGACTGGAAAGAATGTTATTACATTAACCTATATAGACCTTTAATAAAATCCATATTAATTGAATATTGTATAAAGCTTGGTTGGATATATGATAAACCGAAGCAAATTCTAAGAATAAAGGACAGTAGAAAAATTGTTCAAGAACTATCATTAAGGGATTATGATTACCAATAAATGTTGGCATTTTCATGCGAAGCAATTTTGTCTACGATTAAGAGAATTGCTGATAGATAGTTGATTGAGAATTTTAAAACAGCTCGAAGGCGAGGAATAAAGGGCTGATTTTGTTAGTTGAAAAGTGTTGGAGGATAGTATGGCGAACACCATTTCATTACCAAAACAATTAAATGATGTAGTTGAACCCATAGGTATGTCAAATGGATTAACATCAGTCTTTATTGAAGTTCTAGCTATTAGTGGATCACTACTAGCTAAAACGAATCGAGAAAAAGAATTAATTATTTGGCTAGCACAAAGGGACCAGTCTGTAGTTGGAATAGGAACAGTTGGTTTTGATATTGATGAAATGCCTTGGACTATAGGCTCCTTTGAAAGCGAGAAAGATTTTATACTAGATACTATTTCAAATGCAGCAGATGGTTTAGGGTGGGAGAAATTAAGCTATAAACCACGCCAAGATTGGGTTGTTAATTGTTTGAATCAATTTGGCTTAATGATTAAAGCATTCAATAAAGAAGATGTTGACATGAATAATTATACAGAATGGTCAGAAATTGAAGAGGGGGATGATAACCCTACAATTCCAAGAGGGTATCCCAAATGCGAAAAACATGATATCTATTTAAATTGTCATGGATGTATACTTTGCAATAATGGAAGCTGAATTAAGGACTGTAGGTATTTCATGAAGATGGTAACAATCATATAACATAATATTCATGCTTCGGGTCATGCAGAGCTCTTGGTTTGCCAGAGAGATTTTAAAGAAGCCAGAGCAGACAGCGACCCCTGAGGGGGACATGAATACAGAAATGTTAGGTGAAATATGGTGGTCATACAACAAGTTCAGGGAGAAACCATGAAAATATCCTTAAATAAAGTAGATGAAAATAGACTTGATGTGCTGTCAGTAGATATGGAAATTGACATAAGAAAAGAATACAAAAATATAACAAGACATTCTGGGCGAATGGTCCATGTTATTAATTGGAGGATAGCTTTATATATAAACGGAAATAAGTTGGACGAAGATGAAGTGTTTGTTGAAGAAGAAATTTTAAAATCATTAATTTGTCCAGGAAAGTATCCTATGTTCACTTGTACTTGCGGTATATTTGGTTGTGGGGGATACTATGTTGAAGTCAGTCATGAGGATGATAGATTGTTTTGGTTAACTGAGCAATCGCCTTTTAAGGAACAATTCGTTAAGACTTCTAATAAATTTGCTTTCTCTTGGAACCAAATAATCGATTTTTTAGAAGAATTAATACATAAATTTGATGATCTAAAGAGCATAATGATTACGCATGACTTGAATTTTCAATATGATGTAGAAAGATATAGAGAATTAATTAAAGAGATAAAAGGGCGAGCAAATTAATAAATGATTAAAGCAGATTCGAAAAGTTACAATGCTTCGCCTATTTTATGCTAAAGCCGAGGTAAGTCGATCCTTGGTTTTGGGAGCACTAGGCGATGAAGTGACTGTCGAGACAGCCCTGCACTGATTAAACCGCATCACGCCAGGCATTCGGTCTTTAAGCCAGTGAGGATTCGTGAATATAAGAATGTTATATGAAATCTATGTGAGATAATCAACAAAGGAGAAACCAATGACAACGATAAATACTCTACAAACTAAACTTTCCAGCCGATATGATGAATTTGACCCAGAACAAGATGAGAATAAGAACACAGAATTTGCAGATTTAATTATTGATGGAAGATCACTTTACCAAATGCTCAAGAAACACGATTTGGTTCCATCCTTAGGATGGGGAAGCGAAGATCACCAAAAAGAAATGATTCAATACTTTTTGCTAAAAAAACCACATGAGCATATGTATTATAGATATCCAGTACTTGTATGTCCTTGGCGTGGAGATGAAGAGTGTGGTTATATCTCAGTGAAAATTGACAGAGAGGAAGAAATTGTAGTATGGAAAGATTTCAAGTTGGAGCATGAGAACAAACCAATAAATATAGGTCCTTTTTATTTTGAATGGGCAAACTATGAAAGAGTCATTCATGATACTTTTGGAATAATAGAAAAACAATAATGTATACTGATTCGAAGAAGCAAAGACATCACTTAACATCATATTCAAGCAACGACTTTTATGATACCTTGGTCTGCGGGTGGATTTCGAGGAGGTATTTTACCGAATAATACCTTGGAATATATAGGTACGGGAACGAAAATTGAATTTATTAAAAGGAGGAATATTAATTTGTCTAGTATTTTTTTGAGTCATACTAGTATTGATAAACCATTCGTTGAAAAATTAGCTAGGGATTTAAAACGAATTGGTGTTAATGTCTGGTTTGATAAGTGGGAAATAAAGATGGGGGAATCAATTACATGGCGAGTCGAAGAGGGAATTCGTGAAAATGAATATCTTGGAATTGTTATATCACCTGAAGCACTAAGCTCGGAATGGGTGAAAAGTGAATTAGGTGCTGCATGGGCAAAACAAATGCAACTTAGAAAAGTATTTGTTTTACCCATCTATTATAGGGATTGTAGCATTCCTCTTTTTTTATCAGATAGAAAGTTTGCTGACTTTAGAACAAATTATGAACAAGGATTCGGTGAATTAGCAAGTATATTTGGCATTAAAGAAACAGAAGCGATCACACAAGATAATTGGAGAAAATTTACGAAATCTAGAAAGGTTAATTGGAGGAAATTTAAAATAATTGAATTTGAAAATCTGGTAACAACGCTGGTTGATAGAGCTATTGATTATAACTGGTCGACTTGGGTTGGAGGAACAGCTAATGAATATTCTATTACACTTCATACACGGACTGGAACTGGAAAGAAGTCAATCTCTATTAAATTAGTTGGAGATAAAAACGCCTATATGGCTATATTTAAGGAAGCTTATAATCCGAATCATTTGAAAGTAACCGATTTTGATTTATATGTAGGAAATTCAGTTGATGCATGTGATGAGTATATATGGAGAGTGATGGAAGAATTCAAAAAAGAGCATGGTATCTCTAATGAGAAATCTGAACACTCTACGCAAAGGTTTTCAAGAGGTGATGAAATACATGAAGCTGCAAAAGAATTAATAAGTAAATTTAATTGGTATAAGGGAGATAAACTCTTTTAGATTCAAAAAGTAAAGAACATTGTTTTTACATCAAACCTGGCAACTTTCGATCCACAAAACGGTATGTGAAACCTCAGTAAATTAAATACGGTATGGAAGTGAATTGATGGAGGAACCAATCATAACTTGTATAAGTATAGGCGTATATGCTCATGCACTTACAAGGGGCAATAAATACATCGTAAAAAAAGAAGATGGGGATAAGTATAGAATTATTGGAAACCATGGAAAAGCAGTTTGGGTATCAAAAACTCATTTTATTGAAGGAAATATAGAAGTGCCTTATTTAGAAAAATGGAAGTTTGATGATGATCCAAAGGAGTTTGATTTGGTGGAGGTGACCCTTACTTTTTCGGATGGAAGTGAACGATGGAGTTTGGTGACAACCCCTCAAAAATTAGTAAATCACTTTGAAAAAGAAATGGAGATACCAGGATTTAATATTAAACATCTAATTATAGCGAAAACAATGGACCACGATGATATTGAAAAAATATTAAAATATTTAGAGGCCAATAATGAACTAACAGAAGCAAGCAAAGCGTTGGAATGTTAATTGGAGAAAACAAACGCAACGTCTTGTTGCTCGAAGAAAGGGGGAAATTATGATAGGTGAATTACTTGGTATTGGTAATACTGCAAGTGTCTATTAATGGGGTGAAACCGAAGTAATAAAGATTTTTCATAATCAAAGCCGCTCAATGCACGAGGCAAAAAAGGAAGCAAAAAATGCTGAGATTATAAATAACTTAAATCTTAGAGCACCTAATTATTCTGGCCTGCTGGAGTATGAGGGCACGTCGTGTCTTATTTATGAGAAAATTGATGGGCCAACAATGCTAAAACAAATAGAACCGACGAAATTAAGTATTTCTCATTATGCTAAGCTAATGGCGCAACTTCATTTTGAATTGCATAACATTGAGATCAAAATTAACTCAAATCTAAAAACTGAATTAACCCACAAAATTAATACTGCTGAAGCGATTAAAGAATATGAGAAGCAATTTGCTATAAATGTTCTTAATGCATTACCTGAAGGTAATGCACTTTGTCATTATGATTTTCACCCCGGCAACATCATCCTTTCATCCAAGGGGCCTATAATTATTGATTGGATGAATGTTTTGGTTGGTAATCAAGCGGCAGATGTTACTAGAACTTCGATGATGATTCAATCACATGCACTACCGTCTAATGCTCCCAGTTGGCTAATTAAGAGAGAATATCGTGAATTTTTTAATAGAGAGTATCTAAGAGAGTATTTAATGCTATCTGGAATGAACCCAAAAGTCCTTGAGGAATGGATGGCACTAACTTTAGCGGCTCGAGTATGTGAAGTAAACGGTGAAGATCGGAATGAAGTTATAGATAAATTACAAACCATTATAAAAAATTAATGTGGGCTAACGTCCTGTTTGTATTTGAGCAGTCAGCCCTATTGCAACTTAAGCCTCTCGCGTTCGTAGGTACAAAAACGTTATCAGAAAATCTCTAGTCCTCAAAAAACAATAGAAAGAGGGATAGAAATTACAAAACTAATTGCAATAATACGAAGGAACCTTTTCACCATTAACATATTGCCAATAGTTATATTTCATCTAACTTTGTTACCTATTTGGATGTTGATAAATGTTTTTGAAGAATTGTGGATTGTTACTTTCTTTTCTGCAATGGGAACAACCATAATTATTCCTTTTTGTTTGGTAGTCATTAATGGATGGTTCAATAAAGATCATAACAATTATTACTTTATAGTGAACTGGATATTAATATCAACTTCAACATTACTATCGCATGCCCTAAACTACATGAATTGGGGGCTATCCTCTCAAAGTATATTACATCCTGATCCAGAAACATTATTGATATTGAAATGGGAAGTTATAATTTCTTTATTGATAGTTTTAATAATGAGTTGCATGCAACAGCTCGACTTGAATAATACAAAGAAAAGTAGAATAGAGAATATATAGAGTCAAAATCTTGGAAGTATTTCGGAAGAAACGAACTTCTGATAACATTATCCACGCTTCAGTCCGTGTGGACCTTGATCTGCTCTCAAAGAGGGATATCAGCAGATAACCCCTGAGAGGTTCATTAATATAGAAACATTTAGCGAAGTCATCACTGGGAATAGAGAGGGAGAAGGATGCATATCAAAGGAGTAATTCTTGAGGGATTTTTTAATGCTGGTAAGACATCGGTATTGAGGGCCATTAAGCAGTACCAATCACAAGATGAATCCGCAGAGAGAAGCGTAGTTATTCTTGGGGAACATTACACACAAATATTGAATAACAAGCATGGGAAGTATTTAAGTTTATCTCAAGAAGAGCATTTAATTTTACTGAAGGAACGAACGGAAATGTTAACAAAGCTCAATGAATGGGCTGTATAGTTAGGGCCTGCATCAAGAACGGCTAGAGGACTGTTTTACGTTTTTAGAAAGATTCCACCTTAATCACAGGGTAGCTTTTTCTAACTCAGACCCAATTGAGGTTACAACAATTGAAGAAAAACTCTTATATCTAGGTGCGGAGTGCATATTGTTAACAATTTCTCCTGAAACGGCTGAAGAAAGAATTATAAGCAGAAATCCAAGTGAATGGATAAACATGCCTGAAGCAGTAAAAATGTCAGTTAACGAATTATTGGAAACACAAAATATGTTAAGAGAACAAGCCAAACGATCGAAAGTCCCTACAAGAGAAATCAATACAGATGATAAAGACTGGAACAGATGTGTCAGGATAATCATGGAAGGTAATAATAACGCGTAACAACATATTCTAGCTGCGGCTACTGACAGAGCTTGATCTGGATTGGTCGATTTTGAGAGAGTTTTCAGTGAAAAATTCTGAATTTGTCAGTGAAAACAGATATGTTAGGCAAAATTAATCGAAAGAGGGATTAAACTTGGCGTTTTCAGAGAAATTGAAGTTAGAAGCAAAAAAGAAGGCTTGCTTTCGTTGTGTTATTTGTCAAAAGCCGTTTGTCGAAATTCATCACATAATCCCACAAGCTGATGGTGGTAGCGACACCATTGATAATGCTGCTCCGTTATGTGCATCTTGTCATGATCTATTTGGAGGGAACCCGGAAAAGCGTAAACAAATTAGAGAAATGAGAGACCATTGGTTTGATCTGATGGAGAGAAGGGTAAATGGGGAAATTAACATATTAGATCCAATTTCTGAAAATCCGTTCAATATAAATATGCTCAAAAATAAGGGGATTGCAATATACCACCTAGTTTATGAACATGAAGATTTTGAAACGACGGCCACGATACTTGTGAAATTACTACAAAATGCTCAAAAGCAATTTCCAAATCAAAAAAGATATCTTTATATGGATATTGAAGGGCATAAAAATAATATGGGTGGCTACGATCATGATATGTTCGAATTACAAAGTGATTTTGCTCTTGGTTTTTTAATGCAGTTTTTTACTAGAATCCATATTCCACTAATTGGTGTGAAGAATAGTAAACTCCAAAGAAATGACGTGCCTCAGGAGTTTAAAATATACAGTGATGAAAAAGAGATGCTAAAGATATTAAAAAAAGAATCCCGTAACAAACATTTTGAAGTATATCCTCCCGATACTGATTAACTTTGCCTAACATCATACTCACGCATCGGACATGCGTCTTCGGTAGTTATTGTGAGGTAGAATCAGCTGAACACACCATAAACGTAACCTATCCGACATTCGTCAGACGTCGTGAATACCTGAACGTTATCTGAAATAGTGGCGAAGATAAAAAAGGAGAGGGCTTATTGATGCTACATTATGGTTCATCTGTTTTTATTACAGCTGGAAAATTAAAAAAACGGATTGGTTATTTAGATGATGACGATTTTACTGATTTAGACAAGCATATTGGATATGTATGTCTGGGAAATCCCTCTATGCTAATGAATACGAGATTCCAATTAATGATTTAAAAGAAGTTACAACCGAAGAGTTATTAAGGAGACAAGGTGAAATTGAACAGATATTATTTGATTTAAAATATTCAAAAGTAAAAATAAAGGATGAGAAAACTAAAGCAGATTTGCTAACAGAATTTATTTTTATTGAATCATTATTTTCAGATAGATATTTTAAAATGAGGTTGTTGTTGAATAACAATGGAAAAAAGGTTTTCATCTCACATTCTTCTAAAGATAAAACCTTTGCTAGATTAATAGCAACTGACTTAGCAGAAGCAGGACATAATCCTTGGTTAGATGAATGGCGTATTAAAGTAGGTGAGTCAATTCCGAGAAGTATAAGTATTGCTTTGAAAGAAAGTGAATATGTTTTGGTAATTCTGTCGAAAAACTCTATAGAATCAAAATGGGTTCAAGAAGAATGGTGCTCTAAATATTGGGATGAGATCGAAGCTGGAATGGTAAAGGTTATCCCGATATTAATTGAAAAATGTCAGATTCCCGAACTATTGAAGACAAAAAAATATGCTGATTTTAGGGGGGGGGATATAGTAGAGCTTTTAAAGAACTTCTATTTGCATTAAATTGAATTATTCATATGACCTCTACATCAGATAACATAATATTCGAGCTGTGCCCCTTCGGAGCTTCGGTCTGCAATCAGGTCTGAGGACTTTTGTTTACAAGAGGCACTCCAGGAGGTTTGATCAGGTAAGACAATCCCTGGCAAGCTTCATGAACATAGTAACGTTATAGGAAAGGGATGCAAACTATAAAAAGAAGGTGTTTAATCTGTTTGGTTTATTTAAGAAAAAAGAAAACAATATTTGAAGATCAACTAAACCAACTTTCTGAATTGGGCATCTTCATGAGAGCAGATTTAAAGAAAGAATTACTTTTAGAAGAAACTTCAAGAAGTGAATATGAAGAAGATCCCTACAACTTGCTACTACTTACTTTAGGTGGAGAAGTTGCAGTAAATGATGAATTTATAAATGTATCTGATAAAATTTGGTATTTGGATACGGAATATATTGAGGACCATGGAGACTATGCAAGAGTAATAATGCGGTTTAAAAATATGACAAAACTTAATTTAAATAAGATAACGGATTGCGTAGATATTCAGAATAGTACTGCATGGGCCTCCTTTGAACATAAGAATGAACTTCTAAGATGGGAAATGAAAGTAGATGATGATTATGGGATGAAAATTATTATTGTGATCAATTTATGGAATATAGAAATATTATGGATACATGTTCGGGTTTCATCAATGAAACAATTCCAAAATTATCGAAATTAGGGAATGCTGAAGATGTAAGAGTGATTTTCTGGTTTGGTTAGTACAGAATATTCATTTTATTTAGATGGTTAATTATGGGCATTAGAATGTTAGACTCAAAAATCTTATATCATAATATTTGGTCTGCGGCTCCTTATGGAGCTAGGTCTCCAAGATGGATTTCGGCGAGAGATTTTCAGCAGACAACCCTTGAGTTCGTGTGAATACAGAGACGTTAAAGATAAAACATGCAGAAAGCTCGTGGTGAGAACTTGAATAAGGTAGAGAATATAAGATTAGAAGAGAAGAAGTATCATGATTTCTGTTATGACAATTACAATTTGTTTGAGTCCGGTTCTTGGTTACATAGACCGGTACAAACGGTATTGGACCTTCTAGCTGAATATAAAGATTACGATAATCTATCGGTGCTTGATTTAGGAGCTGGAATTGGTAGAAATAGTATTCCTATAGCTGAATCCATGAAGATTAGAAAAGGAAAAGTAGTTTGCGTGGATTTTTTAAAGTCTGCTATTGATAAGTTGGAAAATTATAGTAGAGAGTATGGTGTCGAACAATTTATTGAAACAAAATTATCTGATATTGAAAACTTCAATATTAAACAAGATGAGTATGACATTATAATAGCTGTATCTGCTTTGGAGCATGTAAGATCGGAAAGGGAAATGGAATTAAAAATTGAAGAAATGACTACAGGAACAAAAATAAATGGAACCAATTGCATTGTTGTTGGAACGAATATAAAAGAGATGAGAATGAAGGATGCACAACAATTAGAGCCAATGTTTGAAGTAAATATCTCGACTGAAAGTATGATGGAATTATTAAGACATCACTACATTGGATGGGAAGTTAAAAAACGATTAGTAAAGCAACTGGAATATGAAATTGAAAGAAATAAACAACTCGTGAAACTATCAATGGATTGTATAACCTTTGTAGCTAAGAAATTAGTGTAAGTCAGTACAATGAAGTCTGGAAGGAGTCATCTAATAAAAGTTTCACACATCAGGCTAACGCCCTCAGTCTGACAGAGGAATTTTGGGGAATGGATTTAGCCAGACACATCCGATTAGCGGCAGATCTCGCGAACACAGAAACATTATAGGAAAGCAGTGCGAATCCATTGTAGTACCAATACAATCAAAGGAGAGTCAACATGCACTCTGAAGAGGATTCCACGTATAGCCTGTCTATAGAATGTAAAGACATTATCCTTCGGGAATATCTTTTAGAAGATTTAGATAAAATACATGAACTCACATGGCGACCGGAGATTTATGAATTTTTACCAGGCAGGAATGTTGAAAAAGAAGTTAGACTCGACTGGTTGAAAAATTATGAGATACCTGAAAATAATCAATTTTTGAGACGTGTCGAGGAGGGAGTGAGGGTTGAGGATCTTAGATTGAAGCTAGGAATTGTGCCTAAAGAAACGGGAAAATTCATAAAAAAATTTTTAGCAAACCCCACTTTTGGGGTTCATGAATACAAATACATTATCTAACTAACTCAAATCTGAAAAGAGGGGTCTGAAACCATGAATGAGAAGTCGCAGTTACTAGAGGAGTTCAAGGAATGGATACGTTTTGTTTCTGAGATTCGTGAAATGGATTGGCAAATAAAGATTGCCGAAGATAAATGGTCAGTTCACGATATCGTAAGTCATATACTGCTGTGGGATAAATATTTTTTTGAAGCAGCCATACATCCGATATTAAACAATACGCCTGTGACATTAACACATATTGATTTTAATCAATTTAATCAGGGTGCTGTTGAATATGGGAAAACAAAAACGAAGGAAGAATTAATTGAAATGACTATTCAGTACCGTAACATGATATTGCAGAGTATAGAGAGTTTGGAAGATGATAAGTTTACTAAAGAATATGCTGACGGGAAGTTTACTGTAATATCTTATCTAAGAGATTTTATCTGGCATGATCAACATCATATAAGACAGATTGATGAGCTTAAAAGAAGAGCTATGTGAGTATATAGGCAGGTGAATAATATGAGAGATTATTGGAACAAAAGGTTTGCTGAAGAAGGAATGATTTGGGGTTGTGAACCAAGTCAAACTGTAACCCAAGCTATAGATTTGTTCAAAAAGAATAATGCACATCATATTTTGGTTCCTGGGGCTGGGTATGGGAGAAATACCAAGATGTTCTCTTCTTATTTTGAGGTTGATGGAATTGAGATATCTAGTTCAGCTATAAATCTAGCAAAAGAATGGGATTTAAAAACGAATTTTATTCAAGAATCGGTGTTAGAGTTTCGTACAAGCAAAAGGTATGACGGCATATATTGTTATGATTTATTACATTTATTTTTGTTAGAAGACCGAAAAAAACTGATACAGAATTGTGTGATGCATTTGAAGGAACAGGGAGTGATGTATTTTACGTGTTTTTCTGATAGCGATTTTAATAATGGTGTGGGTAGGAAAGTTGAGGAAGGAACATATGAATACAAGAAAGGGAAATATGCTCACTTCTTTACTGAAGAAAATTTAATTGAACATTTTAATGATTTGAATATATTAGAAATGGGCTCCATAAGAGAATATCTGACACATGCAGAAAAACAACAAGAATATAAATTAAGATATATAGTTGTTCAAAATATTGGATAGCTATTTCGGGGAAGCAATTCAACAGATACATCAACCGCTTAACTGCCGCAAGTAACAGACGGACTATTAGTCCTAAAGCGCTGGGACATCGTGAATACAGATTGTTATATGTAATTGGAACCGAAGGGAATAAAAAAATGAGAATGCAAGACAAACCAATAGTAAGTATTATAGGCTTGGGATTATTTAGTCTGACACTAGTGGTGCACATTTATTTTAAATCAATTAGAACAATGGATGATGTAGGGATGGGTATATTATTGTCTCTAGTAAATGCCATATTTCTAGTCTTTCCATTGCTATGGGGAGTATTGGGTGCAGTAGAATTCTCAAGAATAATGAGTTGGAGTAAGAAAATAAAAGAAAGAGAAGTGAACGAAGAAGTAGATTTAGATAAATACAAGAAAAAATTAAAATATATCTATGCATAAACGTAGTTTATTTATTGCTAGTTATATGTCAATTGGGTTATGTAATTTATAGATGGGATGAGGTGAACGTATAATAAATATAGCGATATAACGGCTATTCTTCGATTGACTGAATTCGTATAATAAAAATATACGTTTCGGCTTTGCCCTTGATATCGTGATTTCTTCTACATTTAGTATCGAAAATCGGTTTTCTGTAAATATATATACATAAACATGATGAGCAAAAACATAAGGGGGGAGCTAACATGACAAATAGAGAGGAAATGAATCCTAAGGTTGATGTGTATTTAGATAAAGTAAAAAAATGGCAGGCGGAAATGGAGAAGTTGAGAGCGATCATGCTTGACTGCCAGCTAACCGAAGAATTGAAGTGGGGTAAACCATGTTACATGTTTCAGAATAGTAACATAGCTATAATACAAGGCTTTAAAGAACACTGTGCGCTTATGTTTTTCAAAGGTGCTTTGTTAAATGACCCCAATGGTATTCTAATCAAACCTGGGGAGGATACGCAGGCGGGGCGCCAGATACGGTTTACTAATGTTGAAGGAATTGTTGAGATGGAAGCCATCTTAAAGGACTATATTAATGAAGCCATTGAAGTGGAAAAAGCCGGGTTGAAAGTGGATTTCAAAAAGAATACAGAACTCATTTTTCCTGAAGAATTTCAAGCTAAATTAGATGAAGATCCTGCTTTGAAAACTGCTTTTGCTGCATTGACGCCGGGACGACAAAGAGCATACATTATGCATTTTGCTGCGCCCAAACAATCTAAAACTCGGGAATCGAGGATTGAAAAATGTATGCAGGACATTCTCGCTGGAAAGGGATTAAATGATTGATAAATTCGATGAGAAATAAAATTGAAGGGAGATATTCATTTGGATATTTTTCCGTTGGAGATATCTGTACTATCTGCAGATGCACTCCGTGAGTACATTTCAAGAGAATATTTTTCTTATGCCTTACTTAAATGCCGGTTATTTTATAGAGGCATACATGACATATATAGAGTTAATGCAGACGAAAAAGAGTATTTCTTTAAGGTATACCGTAAAGGAATAAGAAGCATGGAAGAAATACAAACAGAGGTAGATTTGCTCAATCACCTAAAATTATCAGACATTGAAATTACTACACCAGTTACAAGACATGATGGAAAATTTATTTCACAGTTTAACACTGCAAATGGGATAAGGTATGGAGTACTATATACGTCTGTTGGAAAACATGAGTTTAACCAAATTGAGGAAACAGCTGAATTAAACGAGAGACTAGGTAGTTATATTGCTACAATTCATAATGCTTGGGACAAATGTGAGCTTGGAAAAAAACGATGGAATCTAGATGCTGACTCATTTATAGATAATTCTATGGATGCTATAAGGCAGTTCTCAACCATTCATGATTTTGACCTGCATTTTTTAGAGGAAGTTGCAAAGAATGTGAGCGATAAACTAGAGTGTTTAACTGTTGAAAGACCGCAATATGGTATATGTCACGGCGACATATATAGTGGGAATATCCGAGTTGACGCTAACAGCAATCCTATCCTTTTTGATTTTGATTTCTGTGGAAATGGATGGAGAGCATATGACATATCTATGTATGCTTTCCCATTTGGCATGGGATGTGACGAAACGAAATTAAAAAAGAGAGAAGAACGAAAATATCAATTCTTAAATGGATATAACGAGGTTAGAGCTATGAGCCAAAGTGAAGTAGATTCTATTGCCCTCTTTATTCCCTTCAGAAGAATTTTTAATATTGGCACTCTATACATTTCTTATCTTCCAAATACTTGGGGAGACTCTGCTGTCATCAGAAATGTAGATGAAGATATTAAACTGCTTCAAAAGTGGTTGGAATTAAACCCTATATTTTAATTAGTATGCAAAGCTAATGATAACTATATTCCGAAATCAACCTAGAGATCCTTTACATAAATAAAGCAAACCCACTGCCATGAGTCTAACCGCTTAAGGCAGTGGGTTTGTCTTTAAAACCTTTATATCCGTTAAAAACGGATTATTCCTCCCCGGTCGCCACCGGATTTTCCTCATAGCTGATCCAATCGCTCCAGCTCCCCGGATAGAGTCTCACATTACTAAATCCTGCCTCATTCAAGGCCAGGACATTTGGACAGGCAGATACGCCTGATCCGCAATATACGATGATCTCAGCGTTCTGATCAAGGTCTGAGAAATGCTGTTTTAACTGCTCTTCGTTTTTAAATGACCCCTTTTCATCCAAGACCTCTTTCCAGAAGAAATTCACTGCACCGGGGATATGCCCCGCTGCTTGATCTATGGGCTCTTCCAGCCCCAGGTAGCGCGGACGCTCTCTGGAGTCGATCAATATAGGTGAAAAACCGATATAGGAGCCAACAGGAACAGAAGTTTCGGATATACGTTGTACTTCTTTCATACTTGTGAGCATTTGTGGCTGAACATTTGGCACAAAGGTCGAGGGAATACGAATCGGCTGGTCTGCCGTAACGGGGAATTTTGCTTCCTTCCAAGCGCTGTAGCTTTCTTCCAGTACGTATACCTGCTCATGCCCGAGGTAGCGCAGCAGCCACCAGAAGCGGGAGGCCATCATACCTCCCTGGTCATCATAAGCGACGATGCGTGAAGCGGAGTTGATCCCAGCACGACTCAAACGTGCGGCAAGTGTATCCACATCAGGTAGCGGATGGCGGCCACCATGCTCGCCTAGAGGAGCGGTAAGGTCTTCTTCCAAATCGAAGTGAACCGCCCCTGGGATATGGTCTTCATTAAATTCGTTTCGTCCAGCTCCGGCTTGTCCGAGCACGGAACGGCAGTCGGCAATGATTATGTCTGGTTCATACAATCGGGCCAGCAGCCAGCGTTTGGATACGATGGATTTCATAGAGGATTCCGCCTTCCTTTTTTTAATAGTAAATTTAATCCATTGAGTATGGTTTATGAAAATGGGGTAATAAGCTAAGAGTTAGCCTTCAGGGGGTGCTCAGTGCCGGGCAACTCACTTTGGTGGACAACTTGCTTTTTAAAATCCGCTCCGTATCGGATAAAAACCCATACCCCGAACAGGATAAAAAAGCCTGCACCAAATTGCAAAGTAGACAACCTCTCCCCGAGCAGCACCCAAGCCAGCAGGGAAGAAATAACGGGCTCACCGAGTACCGCCATCGACACCGCGGTGGCGTTAATGTATTTGAGCAGCCAGTTAAACAGATAATGTCCGAACAGCGTAGGCACAATGGCAAGCAGCAGGAACAGCCCCCATTCCTGTGGAGCGTATCCCGTAAAAGGTATGGCATTGACCACATTATACAGCGCAAGCGATGTGGCTGCGATGATAAAAACCCAAAAATTATAGACAAAAGCGCTCAAATGCTCGCGTAGATGCTTGCCCATTAGCATGTGGACGGACACGGCTACCATACCCAAAAAGGACAGTGCATCGCCGAGCAGGGCTTGTCCTGAGACATGAAAATCCCCTGCGCCAATGGCCAGTGAGCCGACAAAGGCCATGCCCATTCCAAAGAGCATAGCGCGATTTGTGCCTGTCCGGAAAAACAAAAAAGAACCGAGCATGACAAGGATCGGTTCCAATGTCATAATAACAGTAGAGCTTGCAACGGTGGTCAGTCGCAGCGAGCCCATCCACAGCAAGAAATGCAGCCCTAGCGCGATACCGGACCAGAGGATCAGCATCCACTGCTTGCGAGTGAGGCTGAATAGCTCGGTGCGGTATTTCCAGACCAATGGCAGCATCAGAAGATTGGTCAGGTACAAACGGTACATAGCGATGACGGACACCTCGGCTTCAGACCATCTGACGAAGATCGAGGAGAACGAAATAGCGATAATACCTATGATGTATAATAATTCAAAGGAAAACGACGGTTTGTGTGCTTGATTCATGTGGCAGCTCCATCCGTATGGAAGAAAATAAATACGTTAATATTCCTTCTAACGGTATCTCGAAAATGAGGTTTAATATAGCCCATTATACCGTACCTGGCATCCCCATGGTATTAGGATTTTGCAAAATCCTGAGAATATAATCAACGGGAGCGAGAGGAAAGGATTTTAAGTGAGATGCTGTATAGAACTTTTGCTGCACAAGCTCGTCTATCATCGTGGAGGTGGATTTTATGAAAAAACATAACACATTTTCAATCATACTACTGACTGTTGTGGCAGTGCTGGCTCTATCAGCCTGTGGTACGAAACAGCAAACCAATAACAATGCACCTCAAGGGGCAGACCAACCGCAAACGCAACAGCCGCAAGCCACTCCGGAGCCGGTCGCTGAGCCGCAGGTTAAAAAAGGCACAGGTGTATACAACGGAGCTGCTGACCCGCATACGGTAGAGATTGAAACCAATGGCGAAGCCCAATCCTTCCAGCTAGGAGAAGGACTAGACACGGTAATAGCTGGGCTTAAAGAAGGTGATCCAGTAGCGTTTGAATATACCGAAAAAGCAGTAGAGGGCGACGCGACAGCGAAGCAACTGACTTTAACGAAAATACAAAAGACAGAGGCTTCAACAGATAGCAGTCAAAACGGAAGCTCTGGTCAACAAGTAGGCGGGGATCGCGCGAAAACTCAAACTTTTGAGCTTAACCTTGAAGGGAAAAAGGAAAAGCAGACAGCAACTTTGGCAAAGGGAGAGGGCTATTCGCTGTATGTGTTTGATCCGATGTCCCTGTTTCCCGATCAAAACCGTGTCGCTTTAGCGGTAGATGATAACTACTACGCCGAAATTACGAAGCTGCCCTCCAACTTTAATTTAGATGAACTTCAAAAAGATGGCGAGAAGGACCTGGCTTCCATTGGCAAGGTGCAAAAGCTGGACAAAGCAGCCGTGCCTCAAGCGCTGACCAGCAGCCGTCTGTTCTTGCAAGCGAACGGTTCGAAGATCACCCAACAATATATTGTTGTGGAAAATACTACGGGCGCTTTCAGCGTGAAAGTGAACATTCCACATGGTGAACCTGCTGAAGGATTCGAATCCTTCATTTATACATCGCTGGAGAGCCTGCAAGCTAATAAATAATCCTGTTTAAAATTAAGGTGGTCGCTGGCTTATAATCATGAATTTAAGGCATTCAAACTGCTGAAATTTGTTGTTTTACGTACTGGATTAGCGAGTCGAAGGTCTAATCTGTAATTGCGAGACCTGCACTTTTGTGCTATAAAGGATGAGAGAATAAGATCATTCCGGCTTGCGAAGTCGTATGAAGCGATGAAGGAGTTGTTAGATTTAATATGTCCATCGAAATGAATACACAAGAAGTCATCAACGTGATTAAAAACAGCAAGAAAAAGACGCCTGTTAAAGTATATGTAAAAGGGGCTTTGGCTTCCGCATCTTTTGGCGAGAATGTTCAAGCTTTTATTTCTGGAGACAGCGGTGTGGTATTTGGTGATTGGGCGGATATCAAGCCTGTACTGGATAGCGCAAACGCGAAAGAAGAAGATTATGTGGTGGAAAATGACCGCCGTAACTCTGCTGTTCCAATGCTGGATCTGAAAGGCATTAATGCACGCATTGAGCCAGGCGCCTATATCCGCGATATGGTGGGCATTGGTAACAACGCCGTCATTATGATGGGCGCAGTGATTAACATTGGCGTTACGATTGGTGAAGGCACCATGATTGATATGAATGCTGTACTGGGCGGTCGTGTTAAAGTCGGCAACATGTGCCACATCGGTGCAGGCGTTGTCCTTGCAGGTGTCATTGAGCCACCGTCCGCACAGCCTGTTATCGTAGAAGACGAAGTATTGATCGGTGCGAACTCGGTTGTACTGGAAGGCGTACGCATTGGTAAAGGTGCAGTTGTTGCAGCCGGAGCGGTTGTAACTGAAGATGTGCCTCCATACTCCGTAGTAGCTGGTACACCTGCACGTGTAATCAAACAGGTCGATGACAAGACCAAATCCAAAACTGAGATTTTGAAAGAACTGCGCGTTCTGTAAGAAGGCAACGTTTTTTAGGTACCAAAGGTGAACGATTCCTTGTCAGGAGCATAATACACTGACAGCATAACATAGGGACGAAGCACAACGGACAAGGCTCGGCGGCTGCGCCGGGCTTTTGTCCTTTTATTCTTTTGCCCGATAAGAGCTGATGAGCTATAAAAAGGAGGCGTAGCAGCAAAATGAGCACAGCCGATGATCGTTCTTTTGTTCAAATACGAAGGGATCTGCATCAAATTCCCGAGCCAGGGTTTGAGGAATATAAAACACAACGATATTTGCTGAACTACTTGGAAACGCTCCCTCAGGAGCGGCTGGACATTCGTACATGGCGTACGGGCGTGTTAGTACTTATTCATGGAACGGCTCCTGAGCGCCGCTATGGATATCGTTGTGATATGGATGGTTTACCGATTGAGGAAGAGACGGGTTACGATTTCCGTTCGACTCATCCCGGCTACATGCATGCTTGTGGTCACGACTTACATATGACGATTGGATTGGGAATTGTAACACACTTTGCGAGTCATCCGATTAAGGATGATCTGGTCGTGTTGTTTCAACCAGCTGAGGAAGGACCTGGTGGAGCCTTGCCTATGCGGGACAGCACGGAGCTGGCCGACTGGATGCCGGATGAAATTGTCGCATTGCATGTTGCACCAGAATATCCTGTAGGCACCATAGCCACTCGCTCGGGCATCCTATTTGCCAATACATCGGAGCTTTTCATCGACCTCAAGGGTACGGGGGGGCATGCGGCGTATCCACACAAGGCGAATGATATGGTAGTGGCTGCTTGTCAGCTGGTGGGACAATTACAGACGGTGGTAGCCCGTAATGTGAATCCACTGGATGCAGCGGTCATTACGGTTGGTAAGGTTAGCGGAGGCACGAAGCAGAATATTATCGCGGAAACCGCCCGTTTGGAAGGTACGATCCGAACGTTGTCTGCCGATACGATGACGCTGGTTAAATCGCGGATTGAGGCGCTGGTGCGCGGTGTGGAAGCTGGATTTGAATGCCAAGCGAAGATTCATTATGGCTCCAATTATTTGCAAGTATACAATGAAGCCAAGGTGACTGAGGAATTCATGAAATGGGTTAGTAATCGGCAGGATGTGCAGCTTGTTGAATGCGGAGAAGCGATGACCGGAGAGGACTTCGGGTATTTTCTGGAACGAATTCCTGGCTTGATGTTCTGGCTTGGCGTGGATACGCCTTATGGCTTGCACCATGCCAAGCTGGAGCCTGCAGAGGAAGCAATCGAGGTAGCTATCCGAGTGCTGACAGACTATTTTACATGGAAGTCACAAGGGTGAATGATACAGCCTGAATAATTGTTTTTAATGTAGAGAATGTAATGGAATGAAGTCGAATTTTTGAAGGAGGGTGTTATGGGAGAGCAAACCATCATCCGATTTGAACGGGTGACCAAACAATATGACAACGATCCCCCAGTGCTGGCGGATGTCAGCTTTGAGATTGAGCGTGGCAAATTTTATACACTGCTGGGTCCATCCGGCTGTGGTAAAACGACGATTCTGCGTATGATTGCAGGTTTTGCAGAGCCGACAGAGGGCTCTATTTATTTGAATGGAAAACTCATTAATCGTGTTCCAGCCAACGAGCGGCAGGTCAATACGGTTTTTCAGGATTATGCGCTATTTCCACATCTGAATGTGTTTGAAAATGTCGCTTTTGGTCTGCGGATTAAAAAGATGAACAAAAAGGACATTCAGGAGAAGGTGACACAGGCGTTGTCCTTTGTCAATCTGGAAGGCTACGGCGAACGGGAAATTTCTGAAATGTCCGGGGGACAGCGTCAGCGTGTAGCTATTGCACGGGCTATCGTCAATGAGCCTGATGTTCTCTTACTGGATGAACCTTTGTCGGCACTGGATTTAAAGCTGCGGACAGAAATGCAGTATATTTTGCGTGAAATGCAGCAGCGCCTGGGAATCACTTTTATATTCGTTACGCATGATCAGGAGGAAGCGCTGGCCATGTCAGACGAAATTTTTGTCATGAACAAAGGCAAGATTGAGCAGAGCGGCACGCCAAATGATATCTATGATGAGCCGATTAATCGATTTGTGGCTGACTTTATTGGCGAATCGAATATTGTTCCTGGACGTATGATCGCGGATTATCAAGTGGAATTTAACGGTCGACAGTTTGAATGTGTTGACGGAGGATTGCGTCCGAACGAACCGATTGAAATTGTGATCCGGCCCGAGGATTTGGAGATTACGAGTGTTGCTGAAGGCAAGCTGCGGGTAAAGGTGGATACTCAATTGTTCCGTGGGGTTCACTATGAAATAAGCTGCTATGATGATTCAGGACAGGAATGGCTCGTGCATTCTACCAAAAAGGCGGAGCTGGGAAGTGAAATCGGCCTGAAATTTGACCCGGAAGCCATTCATGTCATGCGCTTTGGGGAGACAGAGGAAGAATTCGATCGGCGTCTGGAAGCCTATGAAGAGGTAGATCAGCATGTCCGGTAATACAAGAGCAGCGTATCTGCTGCCTTACTATTTATGGATTGTGCTGTTCGTGGCGGCGCCAGTTGTCCTTGTATTTTACTATTCACTATTTGATGTGGATGGTCATCTCACATTCAGCAACTACGTTCAGTTTCTGACACCTGTTTACTTAAGCATGACGCTTAGCTCGTTTTGGTATGCATTTCTGATTACGGTATGTTCACTGCTCGTGGCGTATCCGGCGGCCTATTTACTTACTCGCACCAAGCATAAGCAGCTGTGGCTGTTGCTCATTATTTTGCCAACCTGGATTAACTTGTTGCTCAAAACGTATGCTTTTATTGGCATTTTCGGAACCTATGGTCCGGTGAATGCGGTGCTAGGAATGGTTGGGTTGGGGGGTCAGCAAATATTGTTTACCAGCTCCAGCTTTGTGTTTGTATCTGTGTATATTTTTGTGCCTTTTATGATTTTGCCCATCTATAACGCGTTGGAAGGCTTGAATCCTTCACTGCTGGACGCAGCCCGTGATTTGGGAGCCTCCAAATGGACCGCGTTTCGCAGGGTTATTTTCCCGTTAACACTTTCGGGTGTGCGATCCGGCTGTATGGCTGTGTTTATTCCAGCGCTGTCGCTGTTTATGATTACCCGTCTGATTGCGGGTAACCGTGTGATTACGCTGGGAACGGCGATAGAGCAGCATTTTCTGGTTACTCAGGACTGGGGTATGGGCTCTACAGTTGCTGTGTTCCTGATTTTGGCGATGGCGATCATTATGCTGCTCACCTCGCGAACGAAACGGAGGGTGCGGCATGGCAAATAAAAACCGATTCGGAAATATTTATTTGGTGATTGTTTTTCTCGTGTTGTATGCACCTATCTTGTATTTGATGTACTATTCCTTCAACAGCGGCGGGACCATGCACGAGTTTGAAGGCTTTACACTTCAATATTACAAAGAGGTGTTCGCAGACACCCGTTTAATCATTATTGTCATTAACACTTTGGTGATTGCTTTGCTGTCGTCTGCATTGGCTACGATAATTGGGATCATGGGTGCGCTGGCTATTCATCAAATGCAGAACCGTCGAGTCAAAAATACGCTGCTGTCGCTCAACAATGTATTAATCGTGAACCCGGACGTCATTATCGGCGCTTCCTTCCTCATTTTGTTCACGATGGTTGGGATTAAGCTGGGTTTTTACTCTGTTTTGTTATCCCATATTGCGTTTAGTGTGCCGATTGCGGTCATTATGATTTTGCCACGGCTTCAGGAAATGAGTCCATCTCTGGTCGATGCCGCGCGTGATTTGGGTGCCAGCCGGCTGGATGTGCTAACCAAGGTGATTTTGCCCTTTATTAAGCCAGGAATTTATGCAGGCTTTTTTATGGCGTTAACGTACTCGCTGGATGATTTTGCGGTGACCTTTTTTGTGACTGGCAGTGGCTATTCGACCTTATCAGTGGAAATATACTCACGTGCCCGTCAAGGGGTTTCCTTGTCCATCAATGCGCTGTCCACGCTCATATTCCTGTTTACTGTGCTGCTGGTGGTGGGCTATTACTTTATTATGCGCAAGGCGAATCGTAATGGTAAAAAAGAGCCTGCGGCGGAAATGGGGGTGCCTAGATGAAGTCGCTTGTGCGCGTGTTTCTGTCCATTTTCATTATCTCGTTTGGCCTGATGGGCGTGGCAGCGTGGCTGAACTCCAGCCAAGGCTACTCCGGTGGTAACACACTGACGGTGTACAACTGGGGAGACTACATTGATCCTGAGCTGCTGGAACGGTTTCAGAAGGAGACGGGCATTACCGTCATTTATCAAACATTTGATTCCAATGAAGCGATGCTGACGAAAATCGAGCAGGGGGGAACTTCATTTGATGTAGCGGTTCCCTCGGAATATGCGTTGGCTAAAATGAAGCAGGAGCATCTGTTGCTCCCATTGGACCACAGCAAACTGCCGAATTTGAAGCATGTAGATGCTCATTATCTAAACCTTTCGTTTGATCCGAATAACCAATATTCGGTTCCATATTTTTGGGGTACAGTCGGGATTGTCTTTAACCCGGAGCTAACGAAGGGCATTGATTTTCATAGCTGGGATGGCCTATGGGACCCGAAGCTGCGTAATAACCTGTTGCTAGTTGATGGAGCTAGGGAGATTATGGGCATGTCGCTGAACAGTCTCCACTATTCCTTGAATGATACGAACCAGGCGCATTTGCAGCAAGCTTTGACGAAGCTGGAGAAGCTAGCACCCAATGTCAAGGCAGTGGTTGGCGATGAGATTAAAATGCTGCTGGCCAACGAGGAAGCTGCTGCTGGAGTTGTATGGTCCGGTGATGCTTCCGAAATCATGGATCAGAATGATAAGCTGGATTACGTCGTGCCAGATGAAGGGTCCAACCTGTGGTTCGATAATATAGTTATTCCAAAAACGGCCACCCATGTGGACGCGGCTCATAAATTTATCAATTTTATGATGCAGCCCGATGTAGCCGCTCAAAATGCCGAGTTTGTAGGTTACTCCACGCCAAACAAGGATGCAAAGAAATTGCTGCCTGGGGATATTTCTGGCGATGAGCGTTTCTATCCTCCATCTGAAATTACAGATAAGCTGGAAGTATACAACAATCTGGGTAAGCGAATGCTCGCTCACTATAATGAATTGTTCCTGCAATTCAAAATGCATTTAAAGTAGGGGAGTGGCGTTGTGGATCAGGGGATGGTGCTTTAGAGGCCGCTGCGGAGGCGGATGGTGCTTACCATCGCTGTTAAATTCCGATTTTTATGATTGAATATGTAAAGGTGAAAATCGGAATTTTAAGGCGACCGCTTCGCTTGTCCAGCACCATTCCGCCCCCTCCGCTGCGCCGTGCTTAAAGCCACGTACCTATGAATCCCCCACGCCGACGGTGAGGGAGTAGGGAAAGCAAACAGGCCCTTGAACCACCCGTGTAGGTGATTCAAGGGCCTGTTTTTTTTACCCACCGCGTGGGGCGGGTGAGTAATGTTTTTAGCCCTACCACTCCACACACGTTAGATAATTGTGGGACTTTAAGGCGGGCAGTGAGCGAAGCGGGCCAATTGAATCTGGAGAAGCGGCAGCGTTCGCCTTTGCTGTGGGATTCTTACCTATAAGCGTTTATACAATTAAAGAATCCCCCAGCAACGGCGATCGGAAGTTCAAATGGACTGCGTAGCGCCTCTCCCACCTTAACTCCTAACAATTCCCCTAACAAACCTCTCTATTTTATCCAACCCTTGCTCCAGCACATCCTGTCCGTAGGCGTAAGATAAGCGAATGTAACCTTCGCCATAGGAAGAAAAGGCATCTCCCGGCACGACAGCCACTCCTTGCTCTTCCAGTAGCTTCAAGGTGAAGTCCATTGAGCTTAATCCAAAATGGGCGATGGAAGGGAAAAGATAGAAGGCTCCCTCAGGCTTCTCCAGCGGAATCCCCATATCTATCAGTCTTCCGTGTACATAGTCGCGACGTCGGCGGTACTCATCGCGCATCGGAAGTGCATCATCCACCCCAACGGTCAGGGCTTCCAGTGCTGCATATTGGCTAATTGAGCTAGCACAGGTCACGTTGTACTGATGTACTTTGACCATGTGCTGTGTAATCTCGGAGGGTGCAAGTGTAAAACCAATGCGCCATCCTGTCATGGAATGTGATTTGGACAGTCCGTTAATGACGATGGTGCGCTCCCGCAAACCTGGAAGAGTCGCAATAGATACGTGCGATGTATCATAAATCAGTTCGCTGTATATTTCATCCGAGATGATAAACAAATCGCGTTCCTTGAGCAAATCCGCGACGGCTTCCAGCTCTTCGCGACTCATTACTCGTCCGGTTGGATTCGAAGGATACCCGAGAATGACTGCTTTTGTCCGCTCAGTCAGATAAGGCTCTAGTACCTCGGCCGTTAGCTTGAAGCCGCTGTTGCGGGTGTCAGCCAACACGGGAATGCCACCTGACAAACGGATCAATGGCTCATATCCTGGGTAGATCGGCACAGGTAGAATGACTTCGTCTCCGGGTGACAAAATCGTGCGCAGGGTAATATCCAGCGCTTCACTGGCTCCGTTCGTCACGATAACCTCATCCTGTCCTCGGTAATTCAGGCCGTATTTGCGGGCTACAAACCCTGCTGCAGCTTCTCGTAATTCCGGCAGTCCCGGATTAGGTGTATAAATGGTTCGGCCTTCATCAATCGCCCGATGGGCAGCTTCCATAATATGCGTAGGGGTAGGGAAATCCGGCTGCCCAATCGTTAATGACAGAGTTCCGGGTAATGCGGCAACTTTATTGGCGATTTTGCGGATGCCGCTGATTTGAATATTTTTGACCTGGTCGTTAAGCAAATGCTCCATAGCGTGTGTGCCACCTTTTTCTGTATTAGAACAAGTTTACAATAATATGATCTGATTATGCTACGGCAAGAAGAATTCATTTTACATATTTAAGGTACTAAATTGGCTAATTTGTGGTATCTTAAAAATAGGATATGTTTGTAAGCGTAATCATAGGAAAAATGAAGAGAGGGGAGCTTCTATATTCAAGAGTTGGATGATCGAGTGGATCAGGATGAAAAAACATCTGAAGCCATTTTGATGTACTAGCCTAGTCATGATGTAAAGCTAGGAGATAAGGTAAGCATTGGTAGTTCGGTGAAAAACACACGGAAAGAGCGCAGGCAAGCAAGCCAATTGACTTATCGACCATAGAACTATGTAAATGTCAGATTGATTGACTTTGTGAGATAGTTAAGTTATCTTTTGTGGAGAAGTCGTATGATAAAGTAGAAGGAAGAGGTGAAGCGTCGTGGGAGTAACAGCTAAACAAATCTTTGTGAATTTACCAGTTAAAAACCTGCAACACTCCATTGATTTTTTCACTACCATCGGATTTGAATTCAACGCTCAGTTCACGGATGAACATGCAACCTGCATGGTTGTTAGTGAGCATATTTTTGTCATGCTATTGGTTGAAGAACGTTTTAAAGCGTTCACTTCAAAGGAAATTTCAGATGCCACGAAAAGCACAGAAGCGATTGTTGCCCTATCGGTGGAGAGCCGAGAAAAGGTGGATGAGATCGTCCACAAAGCTTTGAAAGCAGGCGGCAAACCCTCCAATGAGCCTCAAGATCATGGTTTTATGTATGGATGGAGCTTTCAGGATTTGGATGGTCATCTGTGGGAGTTCTTTTATATGGCAGAGCAGTAATAGAAGTAAGGGTGATTAAGTAAACGAAGTATGATGGTAAGTAATCTGTCCTAAAAAGATAGTTTACTTTCTTTCTTGCATGTTATCGAACTCATCAGGAGGAATTACAATGTCTAACGAAGTGAGAATATACCCTGTTCAAGTGCTCAGCGAAACATTGTCAGATTCACTAAGCAGGCTGTTGATTGACGTGGTTGCTGATGGTGCATCTATAGGTTTCTTACCACCCCTAGGGTATCAGGAGGCAGCAGCTTATTGGAACAGTGTGCTTGAGGACGGTGTAGTACTGTGGATTGCCGAGAAGGACGGAGTACCTGTTGGGACGGTTCAGCTTCAGTTAGCCCAAAAAGCAAACGCTACACATCGTGCGGAAATTGCAAAGCTTATGGTGCATCCGTCTGGACGCAGGCTTGGGATCGCACGACAGTTAATGAAGGCAGCCGAAGAAGAGGCAGTGCGTCATAACAGAACCCTACTGGTGCTGGATACGCGGGTGGGAGATCCTTCTAATAGATTATATGAGTCGATCGGGTTTGTGGAAGCTGGTGTTATTCCGAACTACGCTCAATCAGCCGATGGTCAGCTGCACGCCACTCGATATTATTATAAGCCTTTAAATCCGTATTCCAGTCATTGCTGAGCATTTGCCGAATAACCGTGGTATTTACGGGTAATCATAACTTGTCATAGGATTACATAACCTTTTTCCGCGTTTATTCGACTGGTAAAGCACGGGAATTGGAACGTATAATGAAGAGGAGATCAGAAAAGGTCTTTTTTGTCATTTGACTGTACCGAATTGAAGAACGTAGCAAACACAGCGGAGGAATCAAAGAATATGAGGCTGGAGCATGATTTTTTAGGAACCAAGGAAGTGCCGTCAGATGCTTATTACGGTGTACAAACTCTAAGAGCAAAAGAAAATTTTCCAATTACAGGCCAACGATTGCATCCTGAGTTGATTAAAGCCATGGCGATTGTAAAAAAGGGAGCAGCGACGGTAAACATGGAACTAACCCGTCTACATCGCTCCAAAGCAGAGGCCATTATTCAGGCTGCTGACGAGATTATTCAAGGACAGTTGCATGATCATTTTATCGTCGATCCGATTCAGGGCGGCGCAGGCACGTCCATTAATATGAATACAAATGAAGTGATTGCAAACAGGGCGCTGGAGCTGATCGGTAAGCAGCGAGGAGACTATCAGGAGATCAGTCCTAATAATCACGTTAATATGGCGCAATCGACAAACGATGCTTTTCCTACGGCCGTACATTTGGCTGTATTAAGTATGATTGATAAGCTGTTAGTCACCATGAGTGAGCTTCAGGAAGCATTTTCCCGCAAGGCCAACGAGTTTGATAGTGTGATCAAAATGGGTAGAACCCACTTGCAGGATGCAGTACCGATCCGATTAGGGCAGGAGTTTCAGGCTTATGCGCGTGTACTGGGCCGTGATATCGGACGCGTCCGTGCGACCAAGGAGCACCTGCTAACGATTAATATGGGTGCAACAGCGGTGGGTACTGGCTTGAACGCAGACCGCCGCTATATTCAGCGTGTCGCTGAGGTACTGGCTGAGGTCAGTGGCTTTCCTGTGGAAGCAGATGAACATCTCGTAGATGCCACACAAAATACGGATGCCTATACTGAAGTGTCTGCTGCCTTAAAGATTTGTATGATGAATATGTCCAAGGTGGCTAATGACATCCGCTTGATGGCTTCTGGACCTCGTGCTGGTCTGGGAGAATTGAGTCTGCCTGCTCGTCAGCCAGGATCATCCATTATGCCGGGCAAGGTAAATCCAGTCATGTGTGAAGTCATTAACCAAATTGCTTTTCAGGTCATTGGTAATGATCATACAATCTGCTTGGCTTCGGAGGCGGGCCAACTGGAGCTGAACGTGATGGAGCCTGTACTTGTCTATAATTTGCTGCAATCGCTGGAAATTATGAAGCAAGGCTTCCACGTTTTCCGTGTTCATTGTGTGGAAGGAATTGAAGCAAATGTGGAGCGGTGCCGTGAATATGTAGAGAACAGCGTAGGTATTATTACAGCGCTCAATCCGCACCTCGGATATGAGGTAGTATCACGCATTGCCCGCGAAGCAATTACGACTGGCAAATCGGTACGTGAATTGTGTCTGCTGTATAATGTACTGACTGAGGAAGAATTAGACATTATATTGGACCCGTACCAGATGACTCAGCCTGGTATTGCAGGAGAATCTTTGCTGAATCGTGAATAATATTGCGGAGTTTAGAATGTAGGCAACTTTGAGATAAAATGAAGGCAGCCCTGTCGAATTCGGCGGGGTTGCTTTTGTGTAAAACTGTGTCAGTGTGATAGGTGGTAACGGTAAGCCTACTAAGGAATATACCGCTTGCATACCTGCTGTAGAAAAGGGGAAGAGGAATGCTGCTGGAGCAATTATCGGCATATAAGGAATTAGGAATAGGACTTATTGTATTACTATTACTGCTTGTGCTCACCATCAGGGGGATGATACGTGGTCGTCGGAATCGGATTTTACGTGATCTGGACCCGCGTAAAATTGGAATTCAGGATATAGATCGTATGGAAGACGGCTCGGAATTTGAGCTTTATTTGCAGCGGCTATTATCCGCACTTGGCTATAAGGACATTTATAAAACAACCAGCAGCCGGGATTTTGGAGCAGATCTGGTATTTACAGACCGAGAAGGCGCCAGAGTCGTAATTCAGGCCAAGCGTTATGCTGTACAACATCCGGTCGGCTTGGGGGCTGTACAGGAAATTTATACTTCCATGCGTTATTATGCGGCCGATAAGTCTGTTGTCATCACCTCCGGACGTTACACGGAATCCTGTAAAACACTTGCTGCTGTCAACGGGGTTAAATTATTGGACCGCAATGATTTGGTGGATATGATTGACCTGTTCAAAGCCAAACGTCGTGACGAGGTCATGGAACGTATAGAAAGTAAAACCGACGTGGTTGCCTCCAAATGGTGGAGCAAGAGCAAATCATAAAAGGGATTGAACTACTAGCCAACGAGATCGATGCCTGGTAGTCAGTCCCTTTTATTTTTAACATGATGGATCTTTAAATACCGTTATCATCAGATACCTGTCCAGACATCCTTGGCATAGCGTTTTTCCTGTTGGAGATGATCCAACCATTGCTGCGCTTCTTCTTTACTTGTATGGTGTATATCCGCGTAGGCCGCACAGAGCGTGCCTTCAACGTCGGGGGCCATCCGGCTACCATCACCGCATACATACAGATGCGCTCCTTCATCAAGCAAGTGAATCAGAGTGTCTGCATCTTCATTCATAACGTGCTGTACATACCTTTTAGGTTGACCAGGCAGACGTGAAAAGGCTGTATGAACCGTAACGATTCCTTCCTGCTCCCAGGTTTGCAGCTCTTGCTTGTATAGATAATCGAGCTTTGGATCACGGCAGCCATAGTATAAATGAGCCTCGCCGAGCTGTTCTCCTCTCTCCTTAAGCACATGGCGTGTTTGGAGAAATCCGCGGAATGGGGCAACACCAGTACCCGGACCGACCATGATGACAGGCACGGTCGGGTCTTCCGGCAAACGGAAGCCAGACTGAGGCTTTCGCACAAAAATGACAACCGGATCATCTGGTTGGAGCTGTGCCAAATAATTGGAGGCAATACCGAGGTATTCGCCCTGTCCGCTACGGGCTGGTCCACGCACAACGCTCACAGTTATACTCGCTGAATTCTCCGATTCAAGCGGAGAACTGGAGATGGAGTAGTATCTAGGCTTGAGTGGTGGTAACAGCGAGATAAAATTTTCAAATGGCAGTTCACAGGCTGGATACTTCTCCAGAATATCTAGCATCGTGACACGCTTCTTTCGTATCTCTTGATCAAAGCTGGTATCCTCTAGCAAAGCTTCGATTTCTTTCTTGTGCGGAGGACACACTGTAAAGGATGCCAGTTGCCGTAGCTGGGCTCTGGTCGCCGGTTCTTGCAGTTCCACACTGAGAGTGAGCAAATCTCCTACACTGACAGGCCGATCTAAGGGGAGATGTGCCGCATCCCGGTCACTGCCTCTCAATACGATGTAGTTTTGATCCTGTAACTTAAAGCGTTGCATCACCCTATTCACCAGCGAAGCAGGATTACGCGGCAAAACACCCAGATGATCACCCTCGCGATAGGACAATCCGGTTGGTAATTGGATCTCCAGATGCCGAGTACTGCGTTCACTTTCAGCAGCGTGCAGTTCACGATTCACAGTAACAACGGCAGTAGCTGCCTCATAGTTGGCCGCCAGAGGAGCGCTAAGTACGTCGCTTACAAACTCTATGCTCAGACTGCTGGTGTCCTGTGGTTCTGTATCACTGTGCTCTATCCCGAAAGCATTCAGCAATTCCGGCCATAAGCCGTGGTTCCAGACTTCCCAATCCTTCTCGAAGTCACCACTAGCGTCGCCCTCGCCGCGATCATACAGTCGTTTTGCCCCTTTGGCAGCCATCAGTTCATCGATCATCCTTGGAATGCGCTGATACGTGCTGGCCCAATTCCGGTCACCGCAACCAAAGACAGCATACCTTATGCCTGCCAATTGTCCCTCATCTACCTCCTTCAACCATTCTACGAAGGCATCCGCATTATCCGGCGGATGCCCGTTATAAGATGCGGTCGTAATAAGTACCACGCCTTCTTTAGGCAAATGGTCCACATGATCATTCAGAGTTGCTATGCTGCTGTTGAAACCCCAATTCCGACCTAAATCGGCTAGTTCACCTGCAAGTCCCTCAGCTGTACCCAGATTCGAGCCGTATAAAGACAACAAAGAAGTATCATGCTTTTCGGCATGGGGGGCTGCAACTTTTTGTTCCTCCTTTTCATGAAGTTCTTGAGCGGCACCTGGCAACATGATGGTAGTCTGTGTGCTGCGCGGACGTACTTGAATGGTGAAGTCTTCAGGCTTGAGTGTGAGCGTCTCTTTGACTTTCAACTCATAATGAGTATGATCAATCAGCTCAAAATGTTTCAGTACCATCCCCAGCACAAGGGTGGCCTCCTGTAAGGCAAACTGTTGTCCAATACAAGCACGTTGACCGTTGCCAAACGGCTTATAAGCATCTTGTGGGATGACGGATGGGTCCTCAAAGCGTTCCGGTTTAAATTCCTCAACATCTTCACCCCAAGCTTCAGTATCACGGTGCAGTTTCGGGATGAGTACATTGACACTGTCGCCTTTTTTAAGCGGATAGGTTCCGTCGAGCAGTGTAGCTTCTTTGGCAAAGAGAGAGAAGGCGGGCGCTGTCGGCCATAGCCGCAGGGCTTCATTCAGTATCATCCTTATGTACTTGAGCTCACGCACCTGAGTATAGGAAGGCAGCGAATCGGTCAGCACGCGATCTACTTCTTCATAGGCTTTAGTTAGCGTTCGTGGATTTTTAAGCAAATAGTAAATGGCAAAGGATAAAAGCCCACTGGTCGTTTCATGACCGGCGATGAGAAAGGTGATGATCTGATAACGGATATTTTCATCATCCAGCGTTTCACCTGTTTCCGGGTCCTTGCCTTCCAGCATACGTGCCAGTAAATCCTCTTCACCTTGGTTGCCCACGGTTTTGCGTTCTTGAATAATGCTGTCCACTAGAGAGAACATCGTTTCGATGTCGTGTTTAAACTGTTTTTTCTTCGATAACATCAGCTTGTTTTGCAAATTGAGGCGTTGCAACTGACCCATTGCTTCATCCAGTGCGCGTGTCATACTGGTCACGAACGGATGGGGCTGGTCGCGGTAAAAGCTGTTAAAACGATAATTAAAGCCGCATAATCCGATGGTATCCAAAGTCAGCCGGGTCATATCTTCCGGTACCTCTACACTTTCATCTGGATTGAGCCGAGACCATTTCTGTACCAGCTGAACAGCAAGATCAAGCATCATATTGTGGTAACCCTTCATAGCCCGCTGACTGAAGCTTGGTAGCAATATTTGGTGGGCCTTGCGCCAGTTCGGTTCCTCAGTCCAGCTTGTGAATAGTCCGTCTCCGGCAAAAGCTCGTACTTTTTGTAAGGGAGCCCACACCTGTTTGTCGAAACGGGATTCATCACAAGCATCTGCGACCAGCTTATGACCGGAAATATAAATGTTCGTTCCTTCAGGCAGATCCATGCGAAAGATGGGACCGTGCTCATTAGCAAGCTTAACCAGAGACTGGACAGGGGCATGTGTATCGATCAAGGGCAGATTTCCTAAGGGACCATATGTTTTAGGCTGCGGAATTGAATTTGTTGAAGTCATTCTAAATGTAGCTCCTTTCAGTTTCAACATAGAGTGATGGTTTCAGTTTCAAAATACCTAGGTTTTTCAATGGAAATTACACTTTAATCTTTCGAGATAAACGGAGATAAATGAATTTAGACAGTTCGTATAATAAAAACAATGGAAAATATACATTTTTTACATAATAAACAAAGACATCACACTTATCACACTTCTATTAACAATGAATTTACAGAAATTATTATGAAAAAACATGCTTTTATAACCGATATAAAGATGTTGGGGATTTGCATTTTATGTTGAGGTGATATGTCATGAAGAAACGAGCTCTATTATTAACTTTTAGGTGGATTCCCATTGTCACGATCTTTGCATTATTGCTAAGTGCATGTGGGCAATCAGACGTACAAACCAAGGCCCAACCTATTAAGGTGGGAATCGTGCTGTCAGATATTGGTCTGGGTGACCAATCTTACAGTGACGCGGCTTTTCGAGGTTTGGTCAAGGCACGGGATGAGGGGAAGATTGTTTTTGAATACCGGGAAATAACTGAGACCAAGACGTATGATGCTGCTTTTAATCAGCTTGTTCAAGAAAAAGCAGATTTAATCATTGGGTTGGGTTATATGGTGAAGGACAGTTTGGAGGCCGTTGCCAAAAAGAATCCAGACCGTAAATTTTTAATCGTGGATGAAACATCGGAATTGCCGAATGTGGCCTCCATTACGTTCAAAGCAGAAGAGGGCAGTTTTATGGCCGGAGTTGTTGCCGGTTTGACGAGTCGTACGGAAAAGGTGGGTTTTCTTGGAGGTGCGGAATCTCCTCTGCTGAAAAAGTTTGAAATTGGGTATCGTGCAGGGGTGCAATCAGTCAAACCTAATGCGAAAGTTACGGCAACGTATGCAGGAGATTTTGGCAAGCCGGAGCTGGGTACGAAAATTGCAGATGACATGATCAACCAGAATCAGATTGATGTCATTTTTGCAGCAGCAGGGCTAACCGGTGTAGGTGCATTACAGGAAGCGCAGAAGCAGCATAAATTCGCCATCGGGGTCGATAGCGACCAGTTTTTTATTGCGGAAAAAGCGGTAGTGACCTCAATGATTAAAAATGTAGACACTGCAATTTACACAGTAGTCAAAGGCTTTGCAGATCATCAAAGAAAATTTACGGAGAAGGATATGGTGTTTGGACTTGCGGAAGAAGGTATAGGCTTGGCGCCTATTCGTGTCGTGACACTGAATGCGGATCAGCAAAAGGTGATGGATGATTTAATGGAAAAAATCAAATCCGGCACACTTACTGTACCCACCCAATAAATTTTCGCAAACGGAGGATGAATACTGATGAAACTGCAAGGTAAACTGGTGCTTAACGCGATGATTTCCCTGATCGCTTGCCTGGCTTTAGTAGCTTATATCATTTTTGAATTGTTACGTATTAACGCTCAAAGCAGTAATCTGGTTCCAGCTATGTTGAATGTACAGCAGCTTAATGCCTATTTGATTCAGTCGGGGCAGGCGCTGCAAAATTATTCTACTTCCATGACGGAGAGCAACAAAGCCGATGTGCAAAATCAGCTAACTCAGTCTGAAAAAACGATTACTTTGCTTTCACAGGGCATGATGCAGACCGAAGCACAGCAAAAGCGACTGGATACGATTAAAACAAAATTCAACCAATTGAAAGCAGCAACGGAAAAAGCGATGAGTGCTCAGAACAGCCCAGAATCCAAACGAGAGGCCATGCGTGCCCAGGGGATTCAGAACGATGTATTTATGCTGGATCTACTGACCAAGGCGCGTTACGACCAATACACAGAAGAGTTGACCAAGAGTATTCGTTTTACTTGGCAATTAGCCTTGACAGGCGCAGTTCTACTTCTAGTGGCGGTTGGGCTATATAATACATATACCTCCAGGCAGCTTGCCCTTAGAACCCGCAAGTTAACGGATGCAGCGAAGCAAATTGCCGAGGGGAATTTAACCGTTCAACTTCCTCCAACAAAGGGCCGAGATGAACTGGACGAGCTCAATGAATCTTTCCGTGTTATGATTGGGAAGTTGCGCAGCATTGTACTCTCCATTGATCAGGCGGGGAATCGTGTCGATCTGATGGCTCGGGATATTGATCAGCACAATGAGGCCATGAAGGAAATTGTGACACAAGTCAGCACATCAACAGAGGAACTTGCGATAGGTAGTCAGAAAATTGCTGAGGACCTGTCATCGACGGTTGGCGTGGTGGATGATATGCAGCAGAAGTTTGAATCAAATCTGCTGGAGACCACGCAATCCACCGCGTATAGTGAGGATGCTTTGCGTGTCATTGAGCAGGGTGCGCGTGTCATGAGTGATCAAATGCGAATCGTTGCGGAGAATCGTTCAGCAATGTCCGAAGTGGAGCAAACAGTCAGAGAGCTGGAGTCTAATGCAGCCGAGATCACAACTATGACTGGTTATGTATCTGAAATTGCCAGCCAGACGTCACTCTTATCCTTGAATGCGTCGATTGAGGCTGCACGTGCGGGTGAAGCGGGAAAAGGCTTTGCTGTTGTTGCCAATGAAGTGAAAAAGCTGGCGAGTCAATCTGAATCTGCTGTAAAGAAAATTTATACCGCTGTTGAGGGGATCACGCAGGCTATGGATAAGGTGAAGGCTTCTGTGGAGCAAAGTCAGGAGCTGTTCCGCGAGCAGGAGAAGGCAACCTCCTCCACCGGAGAATCGTTTAGAGAGATTAGTGGCAAAGTCCAGCAAATTGCCGGCCAAGTCAACAAGTTATCTATAGACATGAATGTATCGCGAGAACTGAGTGTACAGGTGCAGCAAGCTATTGAGAATATTAGCGCAATCACTCAGCAGTCCGCCGCAGGCAGTGAAGAGATTACGGCTTCCACGGTGGAGCAGAAGCGTTCCTTCGAGGAATCGGCTGAGAAGGTAAAGGAGCTTCGCCAGATTCGCGAGGAAATGCAGCGAGAGCTAGATCGTTTTCAGGTGGAAAAGACGAGCTAAACACTGTAATACGAATACCTATGCTGCTGACCAATGAAGGCAGGCAGCACGTAAGAAGAAGTTCTACCTTGTACAGGGAGACTTCTTCTTTTTATTTTTAATGATGAGACTTCTGTTAAGTTTGATTTGTAAAGGCAGGAAATTCCACTTCATGCGTCAAATAGATGTAGAGGTAATATGTCATCTAATATAGAGTAAGAGGAAGATGGACAACGTAGTCCGGAAGGATGAAGTTACAGGAATGTTGCGACTTAAGCTTCGTTTGATACTGAAAAATAAGCAGACAAGACTGATCCTGCTGCTCACGCTGTGCGTGTCGCTCGTGATCAGCGTGATCGGCTTGCTATCGTATTCAAGATACCGTGAAGGTTTGGATACCGAGCTGAACACACCTAATATAGAATTGTTGCAGATCAATCTGGATGTGACCAATCGGGCTTTTCGTGAGTCGGATAACAAGGCGCTGGATGCGGCTTATCATCCGGATGTAGAGTCTTTTATACGTATTCATACGGACGGAAAGTCGGTATCCAACAAAGCTTCCGTTATAGATCGGCTTCAGAAATATTTGAAAACCCTTTCTTCGAGCGAAGAAATTTATTCGGTTGAAGTCATTTCTTTGGAGAATCATGCTCTCATCTCCAGCAATTATGGTTATTTGCCCGATTGGAAGCAGGCACCGGATACAACCTGGGTTCCCTGGATTCAGAACATTCAAAAAAAGCCGCTACTGATTAAGCGAAGATGGTATGGCACGGATCAACAGCATGGCACGATAGAACTGCTCTCGCTGGCTAGGCCTATAGTCGAGAATGGACAGGTCATGGGTGCAGTGTTAATCAATCTGGATTACGACCGTTTTTTCTCCAAACTGTATATTCATTTATCCAACTCGCAATACGTCTATGATCTCGAGGGCGAGCTGATCTATCCCAAGCTGAGATCGTCCTTACCCTTAAATGAGATGGGCAGGGTTTTGAAAGAGCTGGATGTGAATCCTTACGCTTATGTAAAAATTGGAGATATGGAATATATGGCGAACCAGACATTCTCAGATGTCACAGGCTGGCGTCTAGTATCACTCGTGCCGATGGACAAGCTGCTGAAAAATGTAAAGCTGGCGCGCAATATGATGCTATGGCTGGCCTTGATCTCTATCCTGGCTGGGTGCTCAGCGGTTTACTATTACAGTTATGCGGCTTTTCGCCCCATGAAAAAAATTAATAGCCTCTTGAATTCAGGTAATAAGGGAACGCGCGAGGGAGGATTGTATGATTTGGAACCCGTGATTAGCAAGTTGGTTGGAGAATTTCACCGCAAATCATTGGTGGTAGAGCGAAGCTTGCCGGAGCTGCGCTCCAAATATATAGAAGATGTCATCCAGCGTAGAATGGGTGTACAGGAAATGCGTACGAAATGGGAACAGTATTTTTCCGATTGGGACCGTAATTCTTTGGTTGTTATAATCGTGTCGATTGATCGGTATTCTACGTGGACCGCAAGCTTTCCAGAAGAGGACAAAATGCTGCTCAAATATGCGCTGAACAATATTTTGCTGGAGATGCTTGAGCCTCAGTGGAAAGCAGTCAGTGCGCCGGAGGAGGAGAATGGTCTGGTTGTCCTGCTGCAGCTCAGGGAGAGTGTATATGAAGTTGGAGCAGAGGGAGCAGCCAAAGAGAGAACATGGCTTCGTAAGAGCGTTGACAGGCTAATTCAGGTTGTTGGGGAGTATCTTCCCATGACTATTTCGGTAGGGATCGGCCATAAGGTAACAGATATTCAAGAGGTACGGGCGTCTTTTATACAAGGAAAAGAGGCGCTTAATTTACGTTTATACGAGGGGTATGGACGTTCACATATGAATATGAGCAGCAACATAAATGTGAAATGGGATTGCATAGTGGATGTGCAATCACAGGATCAGGCTCAGGATGCAAGATTACTGGACCATCGGCGTGTGGATCTGATTCGTGCTGTGGAGTCACAGGAGCCTGGTGCAAGTGCAAAGCTAGTCAGCCAATGGGTAGAAGAACTTCGACACTATAGGACATCTCCAAACCAGGTCTACCTATTTGTTCATGAACTGCTGGAAGATTTGCTAAAATGGTGTACCACTCAGAGTGTGACACCGCCAGATCAGCTCGCTGATTATCATTGGAATCAGATTCTGACGCTAGACCTTCAAGACATTGAGCTTTTGCTGGCCATTATGTTGACTGATATTGAAGAAAAATGGCATGGACGCCAACAGTCCAAAGATTTTGTACGTGTACAAGAGATGATCGACTATATGGAAAACTATCTGCATTTGAACATCGGGCTTCAGGAAATTGCGGATCATGTTCACATGAGCGTGTCCTCGGTGAGCAGTATGTTCAAGGAGGAAACGGGGAGTACCGTTTACGATTATTTGACTGGATTACGTGTCAAAAAGGCATGCATATTGCTATGTGAAACGCATTTGAAAATTGGTGAAATTGCAGAACAGGTCGGGTACCGAAATGAGAACAGCTTTATTCGTGTATTCCGCAAGTATAAACAAGTGACCCCAGGGAAATTCAGACAAATCAACAAATCTTCTAATGAATATGCAGATCGGTCAAAAGATCGGCGCTTTGGTGAAATCGAAGATAAATACGAGGATTAGGCGATAGATGTGGACCTCCACGGTGCGGTACATTGACTTCATGTAAGCGTGAACAATATGTCCGTAAAGGTTGGAGGTGACAACGGGTGCAAGATGGGCCCAGTTCATTTTTGGAGAAGAGGAAGCGTAATGAAGAAAAAGCCATGGCAAAAATATGTGCTGGTTGCGGCAGGAGTGGCTATGCTTTCTGCCTTGAGTATCAGTGAATATGTGGATCACCGTACCCTGCAGGATCACAGTCGTATATTTCCTGCGAAGCCAGTAACGCTTGTCGTTCCATATGCGGCGGGGGGCGGTACAGATATTACCGCAAGAGCGTTGGCTAAAGCCGCCGAAAAGCATCTCGGGCAGCCGATCATCGTCGTTAATCGAACAGGAGGCGGCGGTTCTGTCGGGCTGATGGAGGGAGCTGAGGCGCAGGCGGACGGTTATACCGTAACGTATCTGGTCGCTGAACTGACTACATTACCACATTTGGGACTGCTACCCATCACCTACGAGCGTTTTAAGCCGCTGCTTCAAACCAATATGGACCCTTCTGCCATTACGGTTCGGGCGGATGCGCCTTGGAAGACAGCGGAGGCATTTCTGGAGGATGCTAGGGTCTATCCAGGCAAGCTGAAAATGGGTAATGCAGGCACAGGAAGCATCTGGCACCTCGCTGCCGCGATGCTGGAGCAGAAAAGCGGAGTCCGCTTTACCCATATTCCTTATGAGGGAGCAGGCCCAGCAGTTTCTGCTTTAATGAGTGGATTCGTGGATGCTGTACCCGTCAGCCCCGCAGAAGTAAAGAAATACGTGGACGATGGGAAGCTTCGCATACTGGCAATCCAAGCAGACACTGTTTCGGAAGCGTTTCCAAAAGTGCCGACACTTCAGCAGGCGACTGGGCTACGTGTCCATTTTATCGGCACTTGGAGAGGGCTGGCTGTACCCAAGGATACACCGAATGAGGTGGCTCAAACGTTAGCGGATGCACTGATCAAGGGGACGAAAGATGAGGAATTCAGGGAGGAAATGCGGAAGTATGGGTTAGGGTTGCGTGTCCAGGATGCAGAGGCATTCGCACGTCAACTGAAGGATAGTCATGATACTTTCGCCAAATTAATTCCTGAACTCGGCTTAAGTCGCAAGTAAAACGGCCTTGTTTTTGCATTGGCAAAAACGAAAGGGTTGAATGAAGTTATGAAAATCAAACAAAATATCGATAAAATTCCTGGGGGCATTATGCTGGTGCCGCTGTTTATTGGCGCACTTTTTCATACGTTTACTCCATGGGCAGGCGACTATTTTGGATCTTTTACCAAGGGATTGATGACCGGTACGGTGCCCATTTTGGCAGTGTGGTTTTTTTGTATGGGTGCTTCCATAGATGTGCGAGCGACAGGCACTGTTTTGCGTAAATCAGGAACGCTCGTATTGACTAAAATCGCGGTCGCCTGGATCGTGGCGATCATAGCGTCCAGATTGCTGCCTGTTGGCGGCGTAGAAAGTGGGCTATTTGCAGGTTTGTCGGTGCTGGCGTTGATCTCGGCTATGGATATGACGAACGGCGGGCTCTATGCCTCCATTATGCAGCAGTATGGCTCCAAGGAAGAGGCAGGAGCATTTGTGCTGATGTCACTGGAATCGGGCCCGTTGGTAACCATGCTTATTCTAGGTAGTACCGGACTGGCCGTTTTTGAACCGCAAACATTTGTCGGTGCCGTATTACCATTTTTGGTCGGCTTTATGTTGGGCAATCTGGATCATGACTTCCGTAAATATTTTGGAAACGCGACACAGGCCCTGATTCCATTTTTTGGTTTTGCACTGGGGTGTTCTATTGACCTGAGTGTTATTGTTCAGACAGGCATACTAGGTATTTTGTTGGGCATTTTTGTCATTATCATTACAGGTATTCCGCTGATTCTGGCGGACAAATATATTGGTGGTGGCAATGGTACGGCAGGAATTGCAGCCTCCAGCACAGCAGGTGCAGCGGTAGCCAATCCAGTCATTGTTGCCAATATCAAACCTGAATTTTTGCCTGTTGCACAATCTGCAACAGCATTAGTAGCCGCTTCGGTCATAGTGACCTCTATTTTGTTGCCAATTCTGACGGCATACTGGGCCAATTATATGAAGCGCAAGGGGGAGTCCAAAGGAGCGGGACCTGTAACTCCGGGGGCGAATGTACCTAAATAAAGTTTGAATAATGAGGGCTCAATTCATCGACGTTACCATTACCCGGGAAATGTTGTGTCAGTTGCAGTTACACCTTATATCCTGACATGATAAAACTTGTCCTAAAACGCTTCTGCCAACATACATATGTAAGCAGAGGAGCGTGATGGAATTGGAAAACAAGGTGCGTCGCTATTACCAGTTAAAGCAAAAGCAAAAAGAAATTGAAGGCGAACTGGCTGATTTGCGTAATGACATTACCGCTCATTGCGCAGAGCAGGAAGTATCCGATTGGAAAATTGGCAACTACAGAGTCAGGATTGTACAGCAGCAGCGCAAGGAATACGATCATGCAAAATTGTATGATGCATTGCCTGATCCTCAATTATGGCGTTTGTTTTCCAAGCCGGACACTTTAAAAATTTCCAGCTTGCTAAAACTTAAGGTTATCGCGGAGGAGCAAATAAAAGATGCTGTTTCTCTTAAAACGGTGACCTTGTTACAGGTGGATAAAAAATAAATAAAAAGAGCTGGCTCCGAAAACGGGTGCAGCTCTTTTTATTATCTGTGGTTAGCAGTCTTCCACTTTCATATCTATTAAGCTATTTATCAGACAAACCTTTTCCCATGCCTTTGAGAAAATGAATACCGAACCCCATAGCCCGGTTTACATCTGGATCATTCATGGCCTTCATAAGATCACGTAGGCGAGTCTTTTTATTCTGCTTTAGATGCTCTTCGGCTTCGTTCAGGCCCGTAGTGACGCTGCTTGCCAGTTTTTTCATCAGCTCGGGGTCTACCTCAGACAGCATCCCTGCTGCACCCATCAGATTATTGATCATCTTCGTCACAGGCTTGCGCGTCGCTTGTCCTACAGCGATTTTGGCGATGGTTTCTTTGGCTTTTAGCATAGACTGGGCTGCTTCGAGAAGACCGCTGTCATGCAGCTCCCGTACAATCTCAAGTGTCTTCTGCAATGCCGCCCCATTGTCCGCCAGATCGGCAGTCAGTTGATCCAGGGATTGTTTTTGCCGTTCTTCTGCTGTCAAAATACGTTTTCTCACAATTGAAATAGGCTTAGCCATGGTTCGACCTCCTTATTTTTGATCTACCAAATCGACGTAACCGGGACGACTCCACTTACGGTTCACTTCAACCCCATTTTGCGGATGCCGCTTTTTATAACGTGGATTGATATGTGGCAGTGGATTTTGACCATCGATCTCCAAAATTTGCATCCGTACTTTGGTTTGTTTATAGGCTGGTGTACGGGTGATGACATCAAATGCTCCACCAGTTAATAGATTGACAGCACCCTCATGGCTGGTAGAGTGCATTGGCACATAAATTTCAGTTCCCTGTACCCGGTCCGTCACCAGAACACGTAGCTTGACCGCACCATAGGGAGATTCCAGCCGAACCAGCGATCCGTCTGTAACTCCACGCTCCTCAGCCAACTCAGGGGACACTTCCACAAATACTTTTGGAAGTTTGAGCTGAAGGCCTGTTGACTTTGTCGTCATATTTCCTTCATGAAATTGTTCGAGCAGTCGACCATTATTTAAGGTCAGATCGAATTCAGCGGGGTACTCTTTTGGTGGTACATATTCGAAAAGTCCCAAGCGTGCTTTTTTATCTGGAAAGTTAAAGCCATTGGTATGCAGAAGCGGTGTGTTGCTACCATCCGGCGATCCCCAATGGAAGCTGTTCCAGCCTGCCAATACGTCATAATTACATTGGGAGAAAAATGGAGTGAGCGCCGCCATTTCCTCAAAAATTTCACTCGGATGACTGTAATCCCAATCAAATCCCATGTGCTTGGCAAATTGGCTGAAAATCCACCAATCCGGTTTGCTGTCTCCTACAGGGCGGAGCGCCTCGTATAAACGCTGTACGCGACGTTCGGTGTTTGTGAAGGTTCCGTCTTTTTCGAGTGAAGGTACGGCTGGCAAAATGACATCAGCGAATTCAGCTGTCTTGCTCAGAAATACATCCTGAACGACAAGGAAATCCAAATTCGCCAGCATTTCTTGGGTATGGTTGGAGTCCGCATCCACCCATGCCATTTCTTCTCCAGCGATATACATACCTTTGAGCTTACCCGTCTCAATGGCTTCCAGCATTTGAATGTTATCCAGTCCGCGTTGGCTTGGAATTTGTACGCCGTAGGCCGCTTCGAACTTGGAACGAATGGCATCGTTCGTTACGGGCTGATAGCCAGGGAAAATATCTGGCATCGTACCCATATCGGCAGCGCCCTGCACATTGTTATGACCACGAAGCGGATATGCGCCTGCACCCGGACGCATAAAGTTGCCAGTCACCAGCAGCAGGTTGGCAATTGCAATCGAAGTGTAGGAGCCTGCGATGTTTTGTGTCACGCCCATACCCCAGCAAATGGCCGTGCCATCCGCTTCGTGAATTATGGTTGCTACCTGAATCAGCGTCTCTTTGGAGATGCCAGTTTCCTGTTCGGCGAATTCCAAGGTGAAGTTCTCCAGCAATTTCAAATATTCAGGATAGAAATTTACATGTTCCTTAATGAATTTAGCATCATGCCAGTTTTGCTCAATGATGTATTTGGCTACAGCGGATAACCATACATAATCCGTACCTTGCTTCGGACGCATGAACAGATCTGCGCGTTCTGCCATTTCATGTTTGCGCAGGTCCACCGAGATCAGCTTTTGACCATGCAGCTTATGCGCACGTTTGATGCGGGTAGCCAGCACAGGATGTCCTTCTCCCGGCGCACAGCCGACCAGTATGACCAAACCTGCTGAGGCAATGTCTTTAATCGTACCGCTGTCTCCGCCGATGCCTCCGGTGTATTGTAGACCCCATGATGCAGGAGATTGGCAATACCGTGAGCAGTTATCAACGTTATTCGTTTGGAACACCTGACGAGCCAGCTTTTGCATCAGATAATTTTCTTCATTGGTAAATTTGGACGAAGAAATAAAGCCGAGTGCCTCGCCGCCGTAGGTTTCTTTGATCGCTCCCATTTTGCTGGCCATCAGGCTCAAGGCTTCTTCCCAGGTTGTTTCCACGAATTCGTCTCCTTGACGAATTAAAGGCGAGGTCAAACGCTGATCGCTATTCACAAAATCCCAACCGAATTTCCCTTTGACGCAGGTCGAAATGCCGTTAACAGGCCCCTCAGAGGTAGGTTGTACCTTCAAAATTTTGCGGCCTTTGGTCCAAACTTCAAAGCTGCAACCTACACCACAAAACGTGCAGACGGTTTTTGTTTTTTTCGTACGGGTTTCACGCATCGCTGCTTCAGCTTCCGAAATTGCAAAAATACCGCTGTAGCCTGGCTCCACTTCCTTAATTAGATCAACCATTGGATTTAATAAATCCTTATTTATGCCGCTCATGAAGCCGGCCTCTCCCAGCATGGATTTTTCCATTAAGGCGTTACATGGGCAGACCGTTACACACTGACCGCAGCTGACGCAAGAGGAATCGTTAATTGCAACCCCATCGTCCCAGATCACGCGAGGGCGTTCAGCCTCCCAGTCGAGGGACAGTGTTTCATTGACCTGAAGGTTCTGACATACCTCTACGCATTGGCCGCATGCAATACATTGATTGGGATCATAACGGTAAAAAGGGTGGGACATATCCACTTCTGTGGGATCAACCTTCGGTCGATACGGATATTTTTGATGTTCAATTTCCATAAGCTCTGCGGTGTTATGCAGTTTACAATTACCGTTGTTGTTATCGCACACTGTACAGTAGAGGAGGTGATTTTCCAGCAAACGATCCATAGCCTCGGTTTGAGCTGCTTTTGCGCGATCTGAATGTAGATGAATATTCATTCCATTCGTAGCAAGTGTTGAACAGGAGCGTACAAGCTTTCCGTCTACTTCCACGATACATGTGTCACAGGTGCGGATCGGATCCACTTCGGGAACGTAACACAGTTGGGGATGGGCAATATTGTTTTCGTTGATTACTTCAAGAATGGTTGCACTGCTATTCGTTTTCAGTTCCTGTCCGTTTAATGTAATTTTGATCGTACTATCCGTCACGGTTCAGGCTCCTTTCAGATTTTGAATTTTAAAATTGGGAACAAAAAAACTCCACCATAAACACAAGTGCTCGTGTTTAAGCACTTGTGTTTATGGTGGAGTAGTGACCAAGCTCTAGGTCCTGGAGGCCAATCCGCCATAGGAGTATGTATTAATACCAGACAGTACGCACCGTCTGTATATCAATAAATTGAATATGTCATTTTCTGCATGTCATCTGGTGTAACTATAGCGTAAAATTTAAGATAGTTCAACGGTGATTTATTAAAATTTTTAATCGATAATGATTATCAATTGAGAAAACGAAAAATCATTGACAAACGTTCCAGGATTGCTAACAATAGGGATGTATCTATTTGAGAGCATTCGTGAATGGAGTGTACGTGAGAATCGCGTATATTTTATTTGGCGCAGCGCTTGTTAGTTTGATTTTTCTATATCACATGATGTGAGGATTCGTAAAATCCTGATGTAGATAAATTAACCGGCATTTAGCAGATTCTTCGGTATTAATAAGCGAAGAAGTTGTTGTGATGCCGGTTTTTTGGTTCAGTTCAGAGTTTAAAGAGGTTTATTAATGAAGACGGATTGAGGTGAACGGGATGGCGAACCGCAGCGACGATCAATGGAATCGTCCGTTACGGGACTTGAGAATATCCGTCATAGACCGATGTAATTTTCGGTGCCGATATTGTATGCCTGAAGAAATATTTGGCCATGACTATCCGTTTTTGCCAAAAGAAAAAATATTGACCTTTGCGGAAATTACCCGCCTCTCTCGTATCTTTGTCTCGCTAGGTGTTACAAAGCTTCGCATTACTGGTGGTGAGCCGTTGCTGAGAAAAGATCTGTCCTCGCTCATTCATTCGTTAACTCAACTCGATGGGGTTGAAGATATTGCTATGACGACGAACGGTGTCTTTTTGCCTAAGTATGCAGCGTCACTGCGAGAGGCGGGGCTGAAGAGAGTGACAGTTAGTCTGGATTCGCTTGATGATGATCGATTCCGCCGAATGAACGGGGGGAGAAGCAGTGTAAAGGCGGTGCTGGAAGGTATTGAGGCTGCAGCTCAAGCGGGAATGCAGGTGAAAATAAATATGGTCGTGCAAAAGGGCTTTAACGATCAGGATATCGTGCCCATGGCCGACTATTTTCAAAAGAAAAAGCATATTTTGCGCTTTGTTGAATTTATGGATGTAGGCAACACCAATGGCTGGAAATTGGATCAGGTTGTTTCCAAGCAACAGATCATCGAAACGATCCACGAGCACATGCCGTTAGAACCTGTTCCACCCCAGTACAAAGGTGAGGTGGCGACGCGCTATAGGTATCTGGACAGAGACGGGGAAATTGGCATTATTTCATCCGTTACGGACGCTTTCTGCTCCACATGTACACGGGCGAGAATTTCTGCTGAGGGCTCCTTGTACACATGCCTGTTTGCGTCTAAAGGGTACAAGCTTCGCACGATGCTGCGGTCCGAGCAATCCGATGATGAGATTAGATCTTACATTGAGCGTGTTTGGAGAGGACGTACCGACCGCTATTCAGAGGAACGGTTGACTCATACAAAGCAAGCATCGTCCAAAATTGAAATGTCACATATCGGCGGGTGAACCAAAGAGCCAGCCTGTCAGAAACAAGGGAGTTGAGCACATGGAAAAGCCGGCTGAGGTAAAACGCGAGATCCTACGTTACCGGGACGGTCAGATCAAGCGTTTTGAAGACACAGTGGTGACGGAGTATCCGGTGACCATTAAAATCAATCAGCAGGAATTTGCCACCATGGTTTGTACACCAGAGTATGTAGAGGATATGGCAGTAGGCTTTTTGGCCTCTGAAGGCGTCATTCAACGGTATGATGATATCGAAGAAATTTGGGTTCAGGAAAAAGAAGGATTTGTTCATATTAAAACCCGTCGGATGAATGAGTTTTATCAAAACTTTCATTCCAAACGATACATTACCTCCTGCTGCGGAAAAAGTAGACAGGGATTTTACTTTATAAATGATGCCAAAGTGGCAAAAAGAATGAATGATGCCCATGTTAAGGTATCTTTTGATGACTGTTTCCGCCTGATGAATTTGATGCAAACCTCGGCACATACGTTTCAGGAGACTGGTGGCGTTCACAATGCTGCGCTGTGTGATAAAGACGGAATAATCCTGTCCAGAATGGATATCGGCCGACACAATGCGCTCGATAAAATCTATGGGTACTGCCTAAAGCATGATATTATATTACAAGATAAAATCATCGTATTCAGTGGGCGCATCTCGTCTGAAATTTTGTTGAAGGTTGCGAAAATTGGTTGTGAGGTTGTTTTGTCCAAGTCAGCTCCCACAGAGCTTGCACTTGAATTGGCAGAGGATCTCGGGATTACTACCGTCGGTTTTATACGAAGTCGTTCTTTGAACGTGTACACGCACACGGAGCGGATTGATGAACTGGTAGAATCTAAAATATAATATAAAAAATAATCAATGTAGACCATCATCGTTAACCAGCATGGAATAAAACCTTTCGAGGTATTAGTTCATGTTGGTTTTTCTTGGTGTATATGCGATGGTCAGTCCTTGTACTGAAAGGGGGGAACCTACTTAATGAACTATCATATTCAAGTATTTGCCGGACTTGCAGAACTGATGGGAAAGCCTATGATCACGGTGTCTGCTGATCAGGAAACGATGACCGTCAACGAATTAAAAGACTTGCTGTCCAAATATTTCCCTGAAGCAGCGGCCCAGTTGCAGGGGGCTTTTGTTGCCAGAAATCAAGCCTACGCCGCTCCTGAGGATCTGGTTAGTATACATGATGAGATTGCGATTATTCCTCCGGTTTCAGGAGGATGAGTTTCAATAACAGACTAGGTGAATTCGATAGATAGGGTGTATTAAAGGGGGGCGGGTGCATAATGCAATATCATATTCAATTATTCGCAGGTATGGCGGAACAATTTGGTGACGTGATCACTATGGAACTTTCACAGGAAACGGTGACCATTGCAGACATTCGAACAAGGCTGAATGAGCTGTACCCGGAGATAGCTTCACAACTGTCAGGTTCTTTTTTTACCCATCATAAGAAGTTGGCTTCTCCAGATGAACTTGTGCTTCCATCAGACGCAATTGCTCTTCATCAGTCAGCACCCGGAATGGAGACGGTCGTTTCAAAATGTGGCTTATACGCTATTACCTACGATCTGATTGATGCCGATGAGGTAACCTCCAAGGTACACGACCCTTCACATGGGGCTTCATTGACCTTTAATGGTACGACTCGGGAATTTACACAAGGTCAGCGAACGGTGCTGCTTGAATATGAAGCATATGTGCCGATGGCCATGAACACGATGAAGCAGATAGGTGACGAAATTGCAGATCGTTGGCCGTCAACGCGCACTGCTATTACACATCGGCTTGGTACGGTAAGGATTGGAGAGACCAGTGTCGTGATTGCTGTTTCTGCTGCGCACCGTGATGCTTGCTACGAGGCCAGTCGCCATGCCATTGAACGCTTGAAGCAAATCGTACCGATTTGGAAAAAGGAAGTGTGGGAAGACGGCTCGGAGTGGAAGGGGCACCAGCTAGGTGGCTGGAATCCTCATAACACCCCATAACTTCGAGTTAGGCGGGACATCTGGGCTTTTATCTTGTCTGATCAACTTGCAGCAATTAATGGATAAGAAGTATGGGGGCGTAAATTAACATGTCTGAAATGAAAAAGGAACCAATAACAGATGCTGATGCAAAAGCACACACGCAGGCGTCTCACACCCGATATTCAAGGCAGGAATTATTCGGAAAAATCGGGCCGACAGGACAAAAAAATATCCGCAGCAAGCATGTATTAATGGTAGGTGCTGGAGCACTGGGAACTGCGAACGCGGACATGCTGGTGCGAGCGGGCATCGGACGGTTGACGTTGGTAGACCGAGATTATGTAGACTGGAGCAACCTGCAACGCCAGCAGCTCTACGACGAAGCGGATGCCCATGAACAGATACCCAAGGCAGTGGCCGCCCAGAGGCGATTGCAGCAAATCAATTCGGACGTGGACATCCGTGCACTAGTTCAAGATGTATCACTGGAGGAAATCGGCGATATTGCGACAGGGGTGGACCTCATCGTAGATGCCACTGATAATTTCGATACACGTCTGCTTTTGAACGATTACGCTGTAAAGCACCAAATCCCCTGGATTTATGGAGCGTGTGTTGGTAGCTACGGGACAACCTTTACGATCGTTCCAGGACAGACACCCTGTCTGCATTGTCTGCTCGGAACTGTACCGCTCGGCGGTGCCACCTGTGATACGGTCGGTATCATTAGTCCAGCTGTACAAATGGTGGCAGCTTACCAAAGTGCCGAAGCATTGAAGCTGCTGACTGGGGACAATTCAGCCTTACAAGGCAAGCTGATTTCCTTCGATCTATGGAATAATCAACATCAGGCGATCCAGATCAGCGCCATGAAAAAAATTGATTGTCCGACATGTGGTGAGCATCCAGTGTATCCATTTCTACAATCGGAGCATCAGGCTAAAACGGCTGTACTGTGCGGACGTGATACGGTTCAGATCCGACCAGTCACGGGTGCTGTACGTGATCTGAACGAAGCGGCACGCCTGCTATCCCGCCAAGGGGGCAAAGTGGAGCATAATCCATATCTAGTATCCGTTGTCATTGGATCGCATCGGTTGGTTCTTTTTCAGGATGGACGTGTTCTGATCCATGGCACCAAGGATATCGCCGAGGCAAGATCTATTTATCACAAATATTTGGGTTGACCCAATAGATTTGGACCGTTATGAGATTGCATTGTCAACTCATTCCGGAATTTAGAGGACAGGGGAAAAACAAATTGAAAAAGAGATTCGGGTACATATTCATGTTTGTTGGATTGTTGGCATGGGTTCTGGCTGGGTGTTCGTCTCCGGCTGCTGTACAGTCGACACCGTCCGCACCCAAAACAGAGTTGATTGTATCTGCCGCTGCGAGTCTTCAAGATAGTCTGAATACGCTCAAGGATCAATATGAAAAGCAGCACCCAGATATCAAGCTTACCTTTAACTATGCTTCATCCGGTACTTTACAAAAACAAATTGAGCAGGGTGCACCCGCTGACGTATTTATATCGGCAGGCATGAAGCAAATGAAGGCTTTAACCGATGCTTCATTAATGGAAAAAGATAGCGTACTGCTTCAAAATAAACTGGTTGTGGTTGTTCCGCAAGATAAGGCGAACAGCACGTATAACAAAAGTATTACACTCAATGATCTGACAAATCCTTCTTTCCTAAAGCTTGCTGTTGGGGAGCCTACTACCGTTCCAGCCGGACAATATTCCAAAGAATCGCTGACAAAGGCCGGATTGTGGGACAAGCTGGAACCGAAGATGGTATTCGCCAAAGACGTAAGACAGGTATTAAACTATGTTGAAACAGGCAATGCCGATGCTGGACTCGTTTATTTGACAGATGCCAAATCATCCGATAAAACAGTCGTAGCACTAGAAGTACCTGAGGAATTGCATGCACCTATCCTGTATCCAGAAGGTATTGTAAAAGCAACCAAACACAGCAAGGAAGCAGGCGAGTTTGTCGATTTTCTGCGTACAGATGAAGCCATGAGCGTATTCAGTAAAGATGGATTTTCAGCTCCAACAGAAAAGAAATAGAATTCACAGATAAAGGAGGGGGTCCCGTTGGATTGGTCGGCTTTTCTTCCTCCGGTTATCGTATCTGTCAAAGTCGCTGTCGTTGCCAGCATTATTGTCTTTTTATTAGCTACTGTGGTAGCTCGGATGATGGCGAACTGCTCGCTGCGGAGAGGAACCAGCGTGATTGAGACCGTCCTACTTCTTCCGCTCGTTTTGCCGCCCACTGTTGTCGGCTTCATATTGCTCATCTTGCTGGGAAGGAAAAGCTGGATTGGCACTGCCTTTGAAAGTCTGTTCCAGCAGACCATTGTATTTACGTGGGGAGCCGCAGTGGTGGCGGCCGTAGTTGTTGCTTTTCCACTGGCTTATCGGACGATCAAAGCAGGCTTTGAAGCTGTAGATCCCGAGGTAGAGCAGGCTGCACGTGCGCAAGGTGCCAATGAATGGCAAGTGTTTCGACATATTACGATGCCCCTTGCCTACCGACCGCTCATTTCAGGATACATTCTCGGATTTGCCCGAGGGTTAGGGGAGTTTGGAGCTACACTGATGCTTGCGGGTAATATTCCTGAACAGACTCAAACCCTGCCTACGGCGATTTACACCGCGTCCGAGGTCGGAAATATGACACTCTCCTGGAGTTGGGTAGCCGTCATTATTTTATTCTCTTTTATCATGTTGATGCTGTCGAATCGATTGGTGAAAGATTAGTCTGTTTGGATTCAGTAATATACGCAGTCTGTCCGATCGGGCGGGCTGTGTTTTCTTTTCTATGCGTCCAATGGTAAGCATGTTCCAAGAATCACTTTCGCTTCATCTCTGTTTTATATGATAGGAATCGGTTATGATGGAAATAGTAACAAGGATTTTAGTAGATTTAGGAGAGCGGTGCGATATGAGAAAGGAAACGGGTTTTAACGAAATTATTCGAAAAGTACGTAAAGAGCTATTTGGAAAAGGCCCGGAACGCATACATACAACCTTTGTAGATAATATGGCCATCACAATGCTATACGGCAATTTAACTCCATCCGAAAAATTTCTTGCACAAGAGGTTGCAGGAAGAGAGATGGTGCATGCAGCTCGAACCAAAATGGTACAAAAAATCTATCCTGTACAGTTCAATAAAGAACTGGAGGATTATATGGATTCCCGCTTACTGCATCTCTTTTCAGATATTAAAGTGGAAGAAGATATAGCCATCTCCGTTTTTGTATTTGAGGATAATATTGCTGTGAAATAAAAAAGAGAAGGTGAAACCGACATTGGATTGTATATTGTTGGAGAGTTCAGCAGCACCTTTGATTAATAGATACTATGAAAAGCGAAGGAGCTACATAGTTTATGAAAAAAGATGATTTTGGAAATAGAATGAAGGAATATGAAAATGCTTATAGATTAAGTCTGCCCCGCCGTTTACCCGTAATTATCAGAATCGATGGTGCTCATTTTCATACTTTTACACGTGGGATGACGAAACCTTTTGATGAAAAGTTAATCTTTGCATTATGGGAGACGTGCAAATATTTGGCTTATAATATTATGGGCTGTAAACTGGTGTACCATCAGAGTGATGAAATCTCTCTGCTTCTTACGAATTATGACAAATTAACGACACAATCATGGTTTGAAAATAATCTTCAAAAGATGGTGTCTATATCTGCCTCTTTGGCTACTGCCAAATTTAATGAGGAAATCCAGAAAGTTTATCCGGATAAGCCTCTAGCCACTTTTGATGCAAGAGCATGGGTTTTGCCTCACGATGAGGTTGCCAACTACTTTCTATGGAGACAACAAGATGCTACTAAAAACAGCATTTCTATGGTAGCTCAAGCTCATTTTAAGCATTCAGAACTACAAGGATTGAACGGAAGTCAGCTCCAAGACAAGCTTTTTGTGGAAAAAGGACTGAACTGGAACGACCTTCCGGTCTGGCAAAAGCGGGGAATCTGTATTACCAAACAACAGTATAACAAAGGAGAAGCCGTCAGAAGCAAGTGGGATGTTGATCATGACACGCCAATCTTTTCACAAAATAGAGATTATATTAACCAATATGTATATCTGAACAAGGATGTGTGAGGTTTGGAGTGTGTCATTTTTATAGGAATTCAGGCTTCGGGCAAATCGACTTTTTATAAAGAACGATTCTTCAAAACACATATGCGAATAAATCTTGATATGCTTAAAACACGAAATAGGGAAAATATGTACCTTCAGACCTCCATCGAAACGATGCAGCGTTTTGTAGTGGACAATACAAATCCCACAGTCGAAGAACGAAAGAAATATATAGATGCTTGTAAAAACAAGGGATTTAAAATCATTGGCTACTATTTTGAACCTGATTATGCTGAATCTATTAAGCGTAATGAGCAGCGCACAGGCAAAGAGTATATTCCTGAAATCGGTATTAAAAGTGTAATGAGTAAACTAGAGGTCCCAAGTTACGAAGAAGGATTTGATGAAATTTACAGCGTGATTTCGAGTGAGGGGACGTTTCGGATCGAAAAGCAACCATAGAACCGTATAATTTAGGAGGAGCATCCATGAACATACCAGAGAGATTTATCAAACGTTTTCCAGCATACGAGGACGTATTTGCCAGCGATCTTGAACATCACCGCAAACACTTTCTGCCCATTTGCTCGATTAATCTCCAATTTTTATTTCCAGAGCAGGACGAGTGGCTTCATTTTGTTTCCGTAAAAGAAATCCACGAAGGCTGTGTGGGTGAAAATACTCAGCAATTTCATACCTTATATACCAAGGAAGATATGCTGGGATTCGATGTAATTGACGGCAAATACAAATTCGAAGCAGACTGGAATTATTTTAGTCTTCATCAGAAAGTGCAGCTGGAAGCTACCTATGAAGCGCTGAAATCTACCGGGGATAAAGCGTACCTACGTATGAAGAGAGAAGTCATGGCGTTGGACGGACTGGATCAGGTGTACACAGCTAATGAACAAGATTACGAAGCTCGCAAAGCATTTTTCTTAGAAAATAATAAAATCTATCCTTATTCCTCCTTTGGAGAGGCCAAAAAGTCTGTGGAAGAGCTCACTCACGATTTTGAGGAAAAACAATCCAGTGGTTGGGGGCTAAGCTTTCCCGAAGTCAACGGTATTCTGGATGACATCGCATTTCAGTCTGATGAGGCCCAAAGCTACATCAAGGAATATGACGAATCCTTGGAAGAGATGCTCCAGTTCGAGCAAACTAACTTGCTTCATGTGCCTAAACGTGCCAATGGTGAGACATTTACCTATATCGGTTCTTTCACCGGATATTATTTTCAAGCGTTTGGAGCTGATAAGGTATACTTATTTTATGATAGAGAAATAAGGAAAGCGGTAATTTGCTTCGAGTATTCCTAGGATATAGAAAAAGCTCCCGAGATGGGAGCTTTAAAATTTATTTCTTATTGATCTTCACATCGTGCTCTTTAGCCAGTGTGTTAACCTGTTCACCAAAATCTCTGAAGAGCTTTTTACCCTCGCTAAGCTTGGTGTTACTTTCATTAATTAAGTTTAGATCTCCTTTTTCCAACGCATCGATCATCGTAATGAGTGCTTCTTTTTGAGTGCTAACCGCCTTGATGTAGGTTTCGTGGACGGCCCGTACCTCAGGAGTTTCCGTCTTTACTGCTTCAACTTTATCGAGGTATTTGGTGTATTCTGGGATAATATCATCTCGTAACGTATTATATAGTGTTTCATCATCTGTGAAGTTATCCCCGGTCACAGATTCATATTTTTCAGTTACTGCTTTTTCATCTTGTGTTAACGGAAGCATTCCATCATTCACATAGGTAATTAAATCTTTTTTTACCGGATCGGTAGAGCAAGCTGCCAAAATTGAAAAGCAACACAATACTAACATAAATATACTAAGTTTTTTCATCTGTATTCCCCTTTTTCTATGTATGTTTATGGGTAATTAGATATATTAATTAGTCTAAAAGAACTACCAATATCAGTTTATTATATCGTATAAATAAGAGAATGGTAGGGTTTTTATGGTAAAAAGGTGTCTAAAGTAAGTCTATTATCCTAGTATTATCATTTAATCTATGGATTCTAGAGCTTTCTATTTTAGGAAATGACGACTAAAAATATTTGCTACAATATATTCCATTAGAACCAAGAATGTTTTATGATAGAGACAACAGCCTAGAAGATACCCTGATTCTCCAGGGAATAGCGGGAATTCCTTAAACCATTTGAGAGGGGATTTCAGTATGAAGAGGTTCAGAAAGGCTATTTCAGTTATGCTAAGCTTGATGCTCCTGTTTGCTTTTGGGATGACTGCAAACGCGAGTCAAGGCACAGAGATGAACAAGGAAAAACAAGCTATTGAAGCTGATTCCAGTTTTCAGCTAACAACGAACAAAGAAGATGTTATTGAGCATTTAATCCGGGCGGACAAGCCTGAGGGTATTACATCCTCCGTTTATAACATGCAGGAAAATATCAATTTTAAAGCACCAGAGACATTCTCTTTGAAAAGGGAGACCCTTCCTTCCCTGAAAGCTAGTCCAACGGCAGCCACAGCTTCTTCTGCTACGTATTCAGGTACAATTACGGAAGAGGGAGGCACACAGTTTTTATATCCGATTTATGTGAAGCCAGGTGAATTGTTGCAGGCACAGTTGGATGGTCCATTTTCAGAACAGCTTGACTATGACTTATATTTATACGAATTTGATATGACGACAGGGGATATTAACCCCAATGCTATTGATGCCTCCACCTATGGAACCTATTTTAACAAGTATGAGCATGGGTCTGCATCACTTCCTGAAAACGTAGGAAGCCGCAATGCTACCGGATCTGAGAAAGCTTACGCAATTGCAGTCCATTCCAAAAAGGGATCAAGCATAAATGACCCTTTCTATTTAACTGTGGATATAAGCTCTCAATATGATGCCTATGAACCGGATGAGAGTGCTTTTCATGCCTACAACTTTACATTTAGTACAGGGGGCTCTACCCTGAATTCACGCTCCATTCATTCAGGAATTGACAACGATTGGTATCAAATCACAATTCCTGCGAATCGCAATTATGATGGTTTGAATGTCAAACTGGACAGCACTTCGGAAAGCTACGGTTACAAAGCGGAAGTTTACGGGGCTCTTAGTGGCAACCAAATGGCGCTTCTGCCGCAAACCAATCATAATGTCACTTTGAATACGGGAACCTACTATGTGCGAGTGTACACCACAAACCAGTATTCACCCGACCATTTATATGCACTCACACTTAAACCAGTACTTCGGGCTGGAAAAATTGTAATTAACGGTTATGACTCTAAAAACGGTCCGAATGACTATCCAGCCTACTCATACGGTCGCCATTATCGGGTTAATGGAAACACCAGCCTGACTGTAAAGGGTGTTGTTACTACAACGGATAATTATCCAGTAGCAAATGCACCAGTTAATGTGACATGGTTGAACCAGAACTGGACTGAAAGCAGCGGGAATCGAACTCGTACAGGTACTGGTTATACGGATCAAAATGGAGCCTTTAGTGTGACCCTTTCCCTGCCGCATTCTACGGGAAGTATTGCAGAATACTTGTCTGGTCCCATAAGCTTTACACATTACTATGATCTTTCAGGTGTAGCTGCCCAGGTGTCAGGTACTTCACTTACAGCTACAGATATTGTATATCACTTTGCTTATAGCATTTATGGTGGTTGATGTACTGTCTATAAAGCAATGACAACGTCAGATTGTTTATTTTAACAATTTATATTCAGAGTCAGGATCTTGCTTCAAAAATTGTTCATTTTTAGGACAAAGCGTATATTCATTCCATATATGCTTTGTCCGATATATATAGCAACAGGGTTACATTACATCGTACATACGCCTTAGATTGCCTGTTACAAACATGACAGGAGGAAGTAGAATGAATTTTGAACCTCTTAAAGCACAACAAGCGGTTCTTAGCTCTGGTAGCTTACGGATCAATCCGACAAGCAAGCAAGTTCCGTCCCCCCAGCTACATGAAGAAAAAGTGTCCAGGTTCGTCGTTCAGGACACCGTGGAGATTAGTGAAGCTGGCAGAAAGCTGGCTGAGGGGGATATCGTGTCACATGCTGCCAAGTATTTTGGCACAACTCAGATCAACGATGCATTAAACCGGGTTTTGGAGGGCCAACCGGAAGAAGTATCCGATGCTGTGTACAATATGATTCAATCCAATTTTATCGTCGATGGAACGGTAACGGATGAGAAGCAGCGCGCGGTATTGCTGGAGATGGGAGTTTCCCAGTCCAAGTATATTGCGGATCATTACATGGAAGGCGATAAAGCCAAGGAATTTATGCAAACCATGAACCAGATAGCTGGTATTGCCTTGACACGAACCATTGATTCAGAGACCGGAGATATTAGCTACACGACTCCTACAGATCGTCCGATAGGTGCCCCTGAGGACTACGTCAAGCTGTCGGAAGTGATGAAACAGGTCGATCCTCAAAAATATACTGCGTTCATGAATGACATTAAGGGTGGAGGAAATGGATTAAGCCAGCTGTTGAGTTTTGCACAAAAGGTTCCTCAAAACCCCGATTGGATTCATAAATACAAGGAACGTACAGAACAGACTGAAGAGCTGTTAAATAAACCACAGTTAACGAATCGGTTTGACAAAGCGGATACATCCTCAGCTTCCGCGTTTATGAATAGTATGCAAAATCTTCTTAAGGAATCTTCTGCTCCTGAGGATTCTTACATGCAGAATATGCGGGGATTTTTTCGGAACTTGGGTGTTCAGGCCAATTAAAGTTTCAAAAGGGTCTCTGGGATGAGTGTTTCGAAAATTTATTTCAGTTCATTTTGCTGTTCTGTTTACATCCTGTTTGAAACGAAGTATAATAACTTCAAAACATACTCGTGAAATTGAGGAAGCACCTCAAACTTAGGCATTACTGCCTTCGTTTGAGGTGCTTTTTCTATTTTAGCCAAAGCGAGTACGTAGAACTCTTTGAAAATAAAATAAAGTAAGGAGAAGTGTATGTATCGAAAAAATAAACGAAAGGTTAGGAAGCACAATAAATGGGTGTATGGAGTACTGGCTTTACTCCTCTTATTAATGACCATTCCCATATTTCCGGAAAGGGTATCGGCCGCTACCCAAGAAATCATCGGAGGCCCTTTTTGCCAAAATAATTTGCCAGGTGGGGGCGATAGTTGGGGCTCTTGGTCAGGAAGTGGAGTAGGAGCAACGGAAGTATACACTGGCATGGGGTCGGCAAGGTATACGTGTGATGGAACTAAACAGCCGACAAATCGTTTTGTTGATATTGGAAGATCTATTAAGACTTCGGATTACAGGATTTTTGTTTACATTGAGGGGTCTTATCATACAGATATATATACATCTAATGCCGCCGCAGGCGACAGCTGGAGACCCAACGGAACGAATTTATATACATGGACTAATGTAACGAAATTCTATGCCAATAGCTATTACCAGGGAAAATGGATAGATATCACCGACTCTATTACATTAAGGGATGTACGATATTTCAGAGCGATGGGAACTAGTCAACAGACAAGTGATGAAATATCCAAGTTTGGAATTCGTATTATTCCCAAATCAGACTTGATGCCTAAACCACCCCAGATTCATGCTGGTGCAGAGGGACAGGCTGTTACAGGGTGGACCAAAGAGCCTGTAACCGTGTGGATTGATGGGGATGTGGCTCCTGAAGGATTAAAGTACTATGAATATAGCCTGAATGGAGGAGCATTTCAGCAATATATTGGTCCCTTCACTGTCAATGATCATGGTGTAAATACAATTTATGCCCGAACAGTGGACGTCAATAACCAGTATAGTGGTCTTTCTTCCGCCAATGTCCGAATAGACAGGATGCCACCAACTCCCCCCATTATAGATGCAACAGGAAACAGTAATGAATATACCATTTCATTACAACCGGGCGCAGACGATTATTCTGGACTAGCCCATACTCAATTTCGATTGTCCGGTGTTGTGAATCAGGCTTGGCAGGATTATAGTGGAGTGTTTCATGTGAACCAAGATGGCAAAAGCACGATTTATGCTCGTTCCATTGATAATGTCGGTAATGTGAGCCTGGAGGTAAGCAAAGAAGTCACCGTTGATAAAAAGGGGCCGACGGCTCCTGTTATACGGGCTAGCGAAACGGGTCCAACGAACCGTGATGTGGACATTGCCATTGAGTCAGGAAGTGACTCTACAAATGGAATTAAGAAGACACAGTATCGTTTGAGTCCAACTGGGGAGTGGCTGACATATAACGGCACTTTTACATTAAATGCAGAAGGGAGTTACGAACTATCAGCGCGGACGATCAATAATCTTGATGTGTCTAGTCCCATTGTGACTCAATCGGTCATGATTGATCGTACCAAACCCACCCCTCCGAAAGTTATGTTTTCTGAGGTAACGAATCCTAACCGATATATCAATAAACCAGTACAGTTTACACTCTCGGGTGCAACGGATACTACAGCAGTGCATTATGAATATCAATTGGGTTCTGGCGCTTATGTGCCTGGTTCATCGGGAATATTAAATAGTTCGGGAATTGTAAAAGTGACTGCTCAAGCTGTAGATGCAGCTGGAAATCGAAGCGTTCCGGTGAACGCAATGTCTTATATCGATTTGGAGCCGCCGGGCATTCAACTGACACCCAATATGCGTGAATGGAAAGATACTAATATTCATGTGAACATGCGATATGCTGACCAGTACTCAGGGATTGAACCATCGTCAAGGCAGTACAAAGTCACGAACAGCTCCGATTCACCTGAAAACTGGGAGGCTGCAGCCGATCCCATAGTCCAGTTGGATCTCTCAAATGAAGGCGAATGGTATGTCCATGCGAAGGTGAAAGACCAGGCAGGAAACATGTATGAAACGGTCAGCAGTGCACTTCGCATTCAAAAGCAACCGCAGCCGGTTGAGCTTTCGGCAACATCTGTACGCAACACAGAGGTTGATTTGCAATGGACTCTCCCCTCCGGTCTTGATGATGGTTATGTCTATACAGTCCGAAATCTAACAACAAATGAGGTTTGGGATGTTAACCATCCGACAAATTCTTTTACAGATACAGGGCTATTAGGAGGACATGAATATGAGTATGAACTGCGTTGCAGTAATCATGTAGGAGGCAATGCATATTCTAATCGAGTCCGTGTATTAACGTTACCTGATGCCCCTGAGCATGTTCAGTTGCGACCGGTCTCTCGTCATTCAGCAGAAATCATGGCCGACTTTACGCCAGTTTTTTCAGCTAATAAATATATTATTACAGCAGCGGACGCAAGCACGGGAGAAATCATATTTAAGGATACGGTTACACAGGATGTGTATAATCCGATTAAGGGGATGGAGCCTGGTAAGTATTATGAAGTTTCTGTATCCGCTATAAACGCCATGGGAGAGGGGGCAGCAAAACATGTATCTTTTTTAAGTCTACCAGACAGCCCAAGCGGATTCCGGAATGTAACCGTAAGAGAAGATGGAATCGACTTGAAGTGGAATTCTGTAATCACTGCCACCTACTATGCTCTAGAGCGAGATAAGGTCTCGGTTTATAACGATGTGTATACAGAATTCACCGATACTGAGCTTCAGGCGGGAACGGAGTATAACTATCGTATATCTGCTGAAAATGAAACAGGATTTGGAGACTATGCTCATCTCGGCGTTATGACATTACCAGAACGGGTAACTACACTTTCAAGTGTAACGAAGGATGTATATTCTGTTGGTGTAGCGTGGCAAGATGTGCAGGGGGCTGAAGGGTACATTTTGAATGTTAACGATGAACCAAAGGTGCAAATTCCGCGTGGTATCCATTCTTATACTTTTGAAGGTTTGCCAGCAGGTAGATCTGCCAATATAAAAATTCGGGCTTACAATCGAAGTGGTACAGGTTTGGATGCTTCTATCAATGCATTAACGCTACCTAATTCGGCCTTACAACTTGCAGCTGTAGATGTTCGCGAGCACGATGCCACATTGATATGGGCTCCGGTTGACGGGGTAACTCAATATAAGGTAACAATCAACGGTCAAAATTATTATAGTACGGAACCACGGATAGTTGTATCTGGTTTAGCAGGTGGGAGTAACTACACTTTTCAAGTGAGCAGTGGGAACAGCAGTGGTTACAGCCCGCCAGCGTTGGGTGAACTGCTGACGCTCCCGCCTCAAGTACAAAATGTAAAAGTTACAGAACTTGAGAATAGACAGATTTCGCTGACCTGGAATGAAATCAAGAGTGCTTCCCAATATGCAGTAATCCGCAAAGATACAGGGGAAGTTTTTGACACTAGAGAAGCTTGCATCATACTTTCAGATATCCAGCCTGGTATAATTTACTCGTTTGGTATACAGGCGATGAATACTACGGGAGAAGGCGACGTTGCTCCCTTTACGTATCGTACATTGCCAGGTCAAATACCAAATCATAGGTTGGTTGTGAAAAGCGTAACGGATACCGATTTGCTTATTACATGGCCAGAAGCTCCGGGTGCGGATGCTTACAATGTCTACAAAAACGAGATGCTTATCGGCCATACGACTACTCAAGAGTTTAAAGTAGACGGATTAGACAGCTCTTCATTGTATCGTATTAACGTTAAGCCAGTGAACACAAGCGGTGAAGGTAAGCAGTCAGAAGGTCAGGTCGAGACGTTACCGTCTTCAGCATTTGCGTTTTCGAAGACAGAAACAACCAATAGTGAATTTATCATCCATTGGGAGTCAGAGCATGAAAATGATATTTTTGTTCTCGCTAGTGAAGGAGTAGTCCTATATCGTGGTAAGGATCGAGCTTTTATCTGGAGACAGCTGAGAGAAAAGCAATTGTATACCGTTCAACTTTGGGCAGAAAATAGTCAAGGAAAACGCACAGAGGCAAAAGAAGCGAGTGGTAAAACTACAGGGAATGCTGTGGACACAGGTGTTGGAGCAGGAGGCGCGGGGGGTGTAAAACCGATTCAGCCTGTTGTCGAGGAACCGATAGAAACAAAAACAGAGTTCTTTCAAGGCTCAACAATCGAGACGAAGCCAAATCATTTTAGTGACATTGATCGGGTATTTAATAGAGAGAAAATAAATGCGCTTGCCGATTTGGGCGTAGTGAAGGGGAGATCCATCACGCTTTTTGAACCGAATAGACCCGTAACACGTATGGAATTTACTTCGATGCTTGTTCGTTCTCTTAAATTACCGCTCGAAACAGATGTGACTCTAGACTTCGAGGATATTGATCTATCTGCATGGTATGTTGATCTGCTCAAAACAGCAATTAAGGATCAAGTTGCTCGAGGTTTTAGTAGCAAAGCCTTCGGTCCAGATCGGGTCATAAATCGGGAGCAGGCCGCTAAAATGGTGAATAACATTATCAAGGCTACACCACAGCAAGAAAGCAGTGTATACTCAGATTCCTCTCAAATTGTAGAGTGGGCCAGAAAGGATGTACTTGGTCTAACTGAGATTAATTTAGTACAAGGATATCCAGACGGCAGCTTTCGTGCCAAACAGGAAGTTACGCGTGCGGAAGCGGCTGAGATGATTTATAATATGCTTCAAATGAAGTAGCCAAAATAAGGGGGGCGTCGGCCCCCCTTATTTCTGTGTACTAGCTTATTCCGCAATAGCGGGATTTATATTGGATGCTCTGTAGGCAGGGACGCCATTGATGAGAGCGGTTCTTAGTTGAATATACCGGATACCATAATAGCTGGTTGTATTGTTTAATCCAGAGGAAAGTACAGTTATTTTATAATATGAAAAAGGAATCTCATTACTAAATTGATAGGTTATTTTTGCAGTACTTGGCAAAGCCTCTACTTGTCCTAACCTATACCAGTTTTCTCCGTCATTCGAGCCATGAAAAGAAAACGAAAGTATAAAAGCTCGAAAAGATGGTTGGGCTAAGAGAATATCATTGATCGTTTTGCCTGTATCTAATTTAAAAATGATTTCTCCACCTCTACCGCTTAAGCTGCTTTCCCAATAAAGATTATTATCGATTAGAACATTTTTCGGAAAAGTATTTTTGCTATCTCCGTTCGTCGTAACATTATCTTCAGTTATTACGGCGGGTTCCATGGAAAACGAATAACTGTCTGGATTTTGACTGAATTTTGTCATGTTGATTTACCTCCCTTAGTTATGATTTTTAATATGCTGAACACCGTTGTTGTATATGATTTATATGAAACTCTCAATGAATGTATACCTAATGGCAACTAGTTATCTCGTGGACTATACTAGCAATGACAGAATAAGAACCTAACGTAATTAAAAATTAAACGATATAGGAGGAAATAAGAAAAGGGTGCCGTTTTCGGGTTCTTAACTAGCTCATTCCAAAGACTAGGCTAGTTTAAATAGAAATGTTTGAAAGAAAGAATATGAATAACTTGAATAACTATTTTAGGTGCGAGAAGGGGAATGTATGAGATATGAAAATATACACTTATTATTTAGCAGATGGTGTATTTCCTTTGGATTGGGAAGTTTGCTTTAGTACGGTTGAGGAATACAAAACCAAATTATTTGAGAAGTATATCGCTTCCCAAGAATACAATGATTTTGTAATAGGCGGATATCATGTGCTTACCAATAAAATAGATGCGATTCTGAATTATGCTTTAGAGGATTTTCGAAAGGAATTTCCTCATAATTATGAGTTGCGTTGTCCCGCTATGATATTCCCGCTGCCGAGAGGCGATGAGAGTAAGGGTGCCGAGTTTGCTATTATTTTAAAACGAGATAATGATGGAGATACGATAGTCTATTCCCCACTTCCATTATCATATTTAGAAAAAAGTTAATACTGTACTGGAAGAAAAAGGGAAAACAAGTGCTGGCTAATGTAAATACAAGATTATTTTAGAGCTGTGAAGAATATAAAAATATAAAAATGTTAAAAACATTTGTGATCTGTGATTAACCCTCACATTGAGTATATTTGTGTCCGAGACATCTTATTAACAAGGAACTCTATTTGAAATAAAAATAATGAAAAAAGGCCCTAATGAGGGCCTCCAAATAGTATAGGTTTTAGGTATCTGCCTATGCATTATCCTTTCTGCTTGTAAAATTCATGGTACAACTTCATCAACGCACGCTTTTCAATTCGTGACACATACGAGCGAGAAATTCCCAGTTCTCGTGCAATTTCCCGCTGTGTTCGTTCTTTTCCTCCGGCTTCCAGGCCGAATCGGCCAATCACCACTTCTTTTTCACGCTCATCTAAAATATCCAGATTGCGATAAATTTTACTCTTCTCGATTTTGAGCTGTACCTTGTCTACAATATCGTCCGCCTCGGAACCGAGGATATCGATTAAAGTAATCTCGTTGCCTTCCTTGTCAGTTCCTATAGGATCGTGGAGAGATACGTCTTTACGTGTTTTTTTCAAGGATCTTAAATGCATCAGGATCTCATTTTCTATACAACGGGCTGCAAATGTTGCCAGTTTTGTTCCTTTTCCGGTCTGAAAGCTTTCAATAGCCTTGATCAGTCCGATGGTGCCGATGGATATAAGATCCTCCAAATCTTCGCCGGTGTTGTCAAATTTTTTTACAATATGGGCCACCAGCCTTAGGTTATGTTCAATAAGTGTGTTACGGGAATGTGCGTTGCCTTCGGCAAACAGCTTCAGGTGTCGAGCTTCCTCTTTCTCAGTCAATGGCTGCGGAAAGGCGTTGTTTTTCACGTAGGAAACGAGTAGCGTCAATTCCTTGATGAACAGAGCGATAGCACTAAATAGTCCGGGCACGGATGACACCTCCTGAGGTAGTTGCGAACTTACTGGACTTTGTTACTTACCAGGCTTGCGGTCTGTTTATTGTATGTAGGCAGGTGCCCATCCGTGCCTGTACTCCGAAAACTGCTTCGTAACAAATTGCCAGATATCTTTCTTGAGCAGCATTAATACATATTTCAAATCGTCAGGAGTTTTTCAACATGCAGGATCATGAGTATTTCATCAATTGGACGACATCCTTGTTTAAGGAAGGATTTCACATGGTTTATTGGATGGCTGCAGAAGCAACGGCCGTTAGAAAGATAGCAGTAACTACATTTCGTACGATGACTCTACAATCAAACTCGTTTATACTTTAAATTACTCAACAGTGAAAGCAATGGATATGAGGTGGATTAATGATTCTGGTAAGTTCATGTTTGGCAGGCATGAAGGTGCGATATAACGGGACGGATAGCCTGGATGTACATATTCAGAAGTTGGTAGAGGAAAAGAAGGCAATGACGATCTGTCCTGAGCTACTGGGGGGCTTTATGACGCCGAGAGAGCCTGCTGAGATTGTTGGAGGGACAGGGGAGGATGTGCTGACTGGCACCGCCAAGGTGATCGAGTATTCAGGCAATGATGTCAGTGATATGTACATTAGAGGTGCGCACGAAGCTTTACATATAGCCAGAGAGGTTAACGCGTCACTTATTGTTTTAAAAGAAAACAGTCCGTCCTGCGGATCGGCAGCGATCTATAGTGGAGCATTCGAAAACCGTAAAATTGCAGGCAATGGGGTAACCTCCGCCTTGTTAAAAAGGGAGGGCTTTAAGGTCATATCAGAAGAACAAATATCGGAAATTTTCTTGCATGAGAATATGTAATGATAAAACAAGCGTCTTAATCGCTTACTGGCTTATAGCGGTGAGCGCAAGACGCTTGTTTGTGCTGTGTTCGCTTTACACCTGTGTATCACATTATTTAAGCTTTAAGGCCAAAATCCCCAAATACTCCTTGAGGGCTGTCCCGGTTGTAGATATGGCCCCAGCAGACGGTGAAAGTTTGGCAGCATACAGTGACAGCTTTTCACTTGCCAGATAGTCGGTTGGATAAGCTGTGGCTTGCATACCTGCACGCTGAAATTCCAGTGCAGCACGGGGCATATGGAATGCGGAGGTCACCAGAATAGGTTTTGTGAGCTGGTGCTGTTTTAAAATTTGGGAGGTATATACGGCATTTTGCTGTGTATTTAAGGAACGGTTTTCGATGAAGATGTCCTTTGCCGGAATACCGAGTCCTACTAGCTGCCTCTGCGCAATATTCGCTTCGTTACCACTGTCTCCAAACACTTGTCCACCGGAAAAAAGAATAGGTAGACCTGTTGCTTCATGCAGTCTAGCCGCAGTGAGCAGTCGGTTGGCCGCAGACCCTAACAGATTACCTTGTCCATTGATGTCGGGAGTTCCCTCTGTAGCTCCACCCCCAAGTACGACAATAACATCGCCTTGAATGGTACGGGGCTGTGGATACTGCTTTTCCAGACTACGGATTAACAAATCTCCAGCCAAATTGGTCGATGAAACATACAGCAGCAATGTAACAAAGAGCAGTACCACAGCAGGTTTACGCGCCCGTTTCCATAGCCAGATTACAAGCCCTGCCATCACGAGGATGAACAAACCGGGAGGAAGCACGAAGCTGTATAAAAATTTGATGAAATAAATCAAGTGCAGACACCCTCCTATCCTTATAAGCTTTATCTATTGGGTACATTGTAACATAGGCCAAAGACTGGATTCCTCTGTTCGGAACCCTATCCCATGAACAAGCGTGCTGGAGAATCGAAGCTTTTACCTATATATTTTTGTTTGATAAAGTTGTCCCGTAGGCGTAATATATAAAGTCTAGTGATTTTTTTCATAGAGGAGCGAGAGCATCATGGGAGAGTTAACGACAGCCAAGCGGATAATGATGATCGCGCTACTGGTTGTATTGTGGGGCATTTCTTGGCCCATCTATAAAGTTGCACTGGAATTCACGCCTCCCCTTTTGTTTGCAGGACTACGCACACTGTTGGGTGGTCTGCTATTGGGAGCGATTTTAGCACCGAGATGGAATCGCATTCGCTGGAAAGAAAATTGGCGGGTGTATGCTATTTCAGGTATTTTTAACGTAGTACTGTTTTACGGCTTGCAAACCGTGGGGCTCATGTACGTTCCATCAGGCCTGTTCTCTGTGCTGGTATATCTTCAGCCTGTGCTGGTTGGCATTTTTGCATGGATGTGGCTGGGGGAAGCAATGTCCAAGCTCAAAGTGATTGGATTGATCATTGGATTTCTGGGCGTGGCAGCTGTCAGTGTCGGAGGATTTTCAGGACATGTGGCTATTGCAGGTGTAATTATTGCCATTGTTACAGCGGTGAGCTGGGCGTTGGGAACCGTGTATGTGAAAAAGGTTAACAAGCGTGTGGATTCGTTGTGGCTGGTCGCATTTCAATGTACACTTGGAGGCATCGTGTTGACAGGAGCTGGATCGGTAACGGAAAGCTGGTCAGACATCGTATGGAATGTTCCATATGTGTCAGGACTGGTGTTCGGGACTGTGCTGGGAATTTCACTATCCTGGCTGCTGTATTTCACGCTGGTCAATTCGGGAGATGCTAGTAAGGTCGCTTCCTATACGTTTTTGGTGCCGGTGATTTCGGTATTTGTCAGTTCTATGCTGCTTCACGAATCGATTACGGCTTTTCTGCTGATCGGTCTGGTATTAATCGGCTTTAGCATTTATCTGGTTAATCGCAGAGTGAGGGTAGTACGGCAAGCTTGAAATTAATAACTTAATAATAGCAACAAGTAAGGACTCTGCTCAGGTAGCAGAGTCCTTTTTTTATAGGTGACAGAATGTAATGAATGATGGTAACAAGGTTCCCACTCTAGGGAGTTGGTTAAGCTATGGATGACAGCACACTGTCACATAAAGAAGGGAGATGCGGACGATGGCACGGAAATTATTGATAACAGGAGCAGCGGGCACAATTGGAAAAGTACTCTACGAAGGGCTAAAAACGGAAGGGAAATATGAAATAACCGCCGCCGATGTGAAGAGGGATGAAGAAACAGGGATTGTCGAACTGGATATACATGATGCTGCAAGATTGGCTGAACTTACACATGGAGTGGATACGGTATTGCATTTTGCATGGATTAAGGATGAGGGGGATTTCCTCGGTAAAGTACTGTCTGGCAATGTAAGCGGAGCGTATAAGCTGTATGAAGCTGCAGTCAGAAATGGGGTAAAGCGCATTATTTTTGCCAGTTCCAATCATGCCACAGGGTTTTATAAAGTAGGCGAAACCATAGATGTAGAAGATCCCTACCGACCGGATAGCTTTTATGGATTGAGTAAGTGCTACATTGAACTGCTGGGACGGCTATATGCCGATCAGGGCAAAATATCTTCAATGAATATCCGCATCGGTAATTTTCCTGGGGATGATCGGCCGCATTCGGAGCGTGCTGCTCATATATGGATCTCCGAGCGCGATATGATCCATCTGACCGTCTGCTGTATCGAGGCCCCTTCGGAGATGAGTTATCTTAATTTGTACGGTACGTCAGCCAATACGGATAATTATTATGACATTGGTTACTTGGAAGAACTAATCGGATATAAGCCGCAGGATAATGCCGCTGAGCTGCTGGAGCAGGCCAAGAAAAACGGATTTCGAGTAAAACAGGATGAAACCATTTTTCAGGGTGGGCAAAAGGAATAGAGCAGATCGTCCAAATATGCTTGACGAATGGGCTGAAGGCGTCGATCAGGCGCCTCATATCACATAAAACTTCACAAATATCAGAATTGTTCACTCCTCTGGACACTCCTTTGTTCATGAAGCATGAGAGGCTTCACTTTTCATTTTGAATGCGCTTACATAATATATAGTTATACGGCGGCAATGCTACAAACCTTGCAGTCGGTAATGTATATAGAGGGGGAGTGACTCACATTGAATCAGCCTATGCCCAAAAATTCTGCAATGCTTACGACGGATTCCCGCTTGAACGGTAGGCTGGGAACAGGCAAGAAACACGGTTTTTTCTATGAACTGATCCGCAATCGAGTATTATTTCTGATGTTGTTACCTACTTTAATCTTTTTCTTCATAAATTCGTACATTCCTATGGTTGGCATTTATTACGCATTTACCCAGTTTGACTTTAATACCAGCCTATTTGAGGCCCAGTTTGTCGGACTCCAGAATTTTCGCTTTCTATGGCAATCCGGCACGCTGACCAAATTGACATTGAATACAGTTGGATATAATGCAGCGTTTATTTTACTCGGCAACGTGTTAGCGATTGTCCTCGCTATTTTGCTGAATGAGTTGCGAGGCCGCTACTTTAAAAAGATCACTCAATCTGTGATGTTTCTTCCATACTTTGTTTCCTTCGTCATTCTAAGTGTCATCGTGTATAACATATTTAATTATGATAATGGTTTTCTGAACACGCTGCTCGTGCAATTTGGTGGTGAACGTGTGGATGTGTATAACAAACCATGGGTGTGGATTTTCCTGATTATCCTGTTCTATTTGTGGAAAAATCTCGGCTACAGTATGGTAATCTACCTGGCAGCGATCACAGGGATCAGTGACGAGTATTATGAGGCAGCTAAAATAGACGGAGCCAACATTTTTCAACGAATTTGGTACATTACCGTTCCTATGCTCAAGTCAACATTCGTTGTGCTGCTGTTATTTGCACTGGGTAGTATTATGAAAGGACAATTTGATCTGTTCTATCAGTTAATCGGTAACAACGGTGTGCTGTACAATACGACGGATATTTTGGACACTTATGTGTATCGTTCCTTGAAAGTAACTTTTGATGTGGGTATGGCTTCGGCCGCAGGCGTGTATCAATCCCTGTTCGGATTTGTACTGATCATGACCGTGAACTATATCATTCGCAAGCTGAACGACGAATATGCCTTATTCTAGAAAGGAGGACCGAAACGGATGGCGATCAAAGAGGATGTATACACTCGACTTTTTAAAATTATCTCTTATGTGATTATCATTGTGGCATCCATTGCTTGTTTACTCCCGTTCCTACTTATTATTTCGGCTTCACTAACCAGTAATGAATCGATTATCAGGGATGGCTATCACTTCATTCCACAGCAATTCTCGCTGGAAGGATACCGGACGGTGTTCACCTTTCCTGAAGAGGTGTTGCGGGCATATGGGGTGACGATTTTTACCACGGTTGTAGGTACGACGCTGGGCCTGTTCCTGATGACGATGGCCGGATATGTGCTGGCACGCAAAGATTTTAAATACCGCAACGCGTTTTCATTCTATATTTACTTTACGACGTTGTTTGGAGGCGGATTAGTACCTTGGTACATTATGCTCACGAAGTATTTGGGGCTGCTAGATACGTATACAGTGCTTATTTTCCCGGGATTAATGACTCCATTTCTGATCATTTTGATGAAAAACTTCATTCGTTCCTCCATGCCGGAAGAACTGTTCGAGTCCGCTAAAATAGACGGTGCGGGTGATTTTAAAATTTACTACCGAATTGTACTGCCTTTATCTACACCGGGTATTGCCACTGTGGGGCTGTTTCTGGCTTTGGCTTACTGGAATGACTGGTTTTCATCCTCACTCTTTATTAATGACCCGCATAAATACCAGTTGCAATACTATCTGTATAATGTCATTAACTCCATGCAATTTATTGCTCAAATGGGTGCAGGTACCGGCGTGTCCCTGTCCAACGATATGCCGACAGAGTCGACCAAAATGGCAATGGCGATCGTGGTTACGGGTCCCATTTTACTCCTGTACCCGTTCATTCAGCGTTACTTTGTCAAGGGGCTGACGATTGGTGCGGTAAAAGGATAAGCGGCACTAAAGGCTGAGATGGCATAATGTGCTGACATTGTGCCATCCAAGCAGCACTTTTTGTAAGCGTTTTATTTAAACGGACTACCATTTCAAAGGGAGGATTCACATGACATTCACAAAGAAAAGAAAACAACGCATGTCCATCCTGATTGCAGTAATGGTTATCATGGCGCTCTTAGCCGGATGTGGGGGCGGTAGCGGAAACAGCTCACAAAAAGCAAATGGAGAGGATGATAAAGCCCAGAAAGTACAGCTGCAATTTTATATGCTGGGTGATGCTCCTAAGGATCTGTCTACCATTGAGGCAGAGATTAATAAGTTGGCAGAAAAAGATCTGAATGCCACCGTCAAATTTAACTATACGACGTGGACAGACTGGGATCAAAAATATAAGCTGTTATTGTCTTCGGGTCAGCCTATCGACCTGATCTTCACTGCAGATTGGACGCAGTATCAGGCCTATGCCAAGAAGGGGGCATTCCTGCCGCTAGACGATCTGCTGCCTAAGGCCGCACCTGCCTTGCAAAAATTCGTGCCTCAGGACATGTGGGATGGGGTTAAAATCGGAGGCAAAATTTATACCGTGCCTGGCACGTATAAAGAATATGTCACAAACGGTTTTGTATGGCGTGAGGATTTACGCGAAAAGTACAATTTGCCTAAACCGACAGACATCAAAAGTTACGAGGCTTACATGGACGGGATACGTCAGCATGAGCCTAGTATGAAAACGGTATCTTTGAACAGTGATATCAAGGGAAATCTGCATGATCGTTATACCGAATTAGTAACGAAGAGTATAGGTGCTTTGCCTTATGGCATTGGTATCAAATATGAAAAACCAACAGAGGTGTATAAATATTGGGGCTCAGATGAACAAAAAGAAGAGCTGAATACTTATAAACGCTGGGCTGATAAAGGATTCATTCCTAAAAACGTATTAAACGTAAAAGATACGCTTCAGGATCAGGTCACTTCTGGTAAAGCTGCGAGTATTTTTGGCGACAACCCAACCCGGTTTAATGATATGGTCATTAAGCTCAAAGCATCTCATCCCGACTGGAAGCTTGAGTACTATCCATTCCCGCTGACAACAGGCTATGCAACTCCGGTGCATCCGATCCATAATGGCTTTGCAATTCCAAAAAGCAGCCCGAACCCAGCCCGTGCATTGGCCTTTTATGAAAAGCTGGTAACAGACAAACGTTATAATTTGCTTACGCAATATGGTATTGAAGGCAAAAACTACGAAGTCAAAGATGGTTACTATCATATGATAGGTAGCGGCAGTACGAATGGATTTTCACGGGAAGGAATGAACAGCTGGGCTTGGCGTAACCCGGAATACATGCTGTTTGATTCAGGCTTTGACCGTGTGAAGAAGATTTTTGCCGAGCTGGATAAAATCCAGAAGCCTGACCTGTTTACCGGTTTTGCAGAGGACTATACGACCTACCAAGCAGAAAAGGCGGCATTAGAACAGGTCGAGAAGCAGTATCTGTACCCGCTTCAAGCTGGGCTGATCGACAATGTTGATCAAGGTCTTGAGACTTTCATGCAAAAGGCGAACCAAGCTGGTTTGGAGAAGATTCAAACCGAATATACAAAACAATGGGAAGCCTATGTGAAGGAGAAGGGGATCAAGTAAAACGTTAAGAGCTGTGATCTAAAGTAGAAGCAAGTCTCCAGAAAGTTGGAGGCTTGCTTTTTTGATATCGCCTATTGCGCATTCGCTTTAGAACGGCGAAAATCTGTGGGTGTCACGCCTAAACTGCGTTTAAACATACGGTGGAAATAAGAGCTACTCGCAAACCCGGTTTGTTCTGCCACGTCAGCCACCGACCAGTCGGTCTGTTCCAGCAGCTCACAGGCCTTGCGAATACGAAGCTGCTGGATGACGTCTACGATGGTAGACATGGTTTGTTGCTTATAAAGCCTGCTGACATAAATTGGCGACATATCCAGCTCTTCCGCAATCTGATTGAGACAGAAATTAGGGTCCGTATAAGCTTGCTCCATTCGTTCGTTGATTTGTTGTACCAATCGTTCTTGCTTTGTATTTCGTTTTTCCGCCAGATTGGAGCGAATCTGTTCAAAGACCAATTGGTAATGAGCAATAAGATCCTCGGCGGTCTCTAATCGATCTGCGGATGGTAATTCAGGTTTAGATTCGATAGCAAATCCATTGAGCTCACTTATATGCCGAACGGCATTATTCACACTCATGATAAGCCGAGATATTGCCACCCGCACAGAGGAAAACGGATATTGCTCCATATGCATCAACAGATCTTGGAACATCCGGTGTGCATCCTCCGTATGACCAGATAGCAGCGTATCCAGCAATTTTTTTTCTTTATCCGATGGAAATACATAAGTATTTTGGACATCTTCATCTGTAGTGTTTCGCGCATCAATAATACAGCCATGACCCTGAAAAAAACGGTGCATAGATGCGTTCTCTACCTGGCGGTACAGCAAATGCAGCCGTTCTGGTTGACTTGTAATTACGCTGTAGGTTAGTGATACACTTAGCTTCAAATATTCGAGACAGGCTTCGCGTATTTGGCGTAATAGGGTTTCCAGTAGTACCGTGTCTGTATGTTCCGCAGGGTCTAAAATGTTGAGCATCAGCAGGACGCTATCCTCATCCATATCAACGGTCTCCACCCGATATGTTTGCCCGCATATTTCAGAAGCGATATTCATGATGGCAAACTTGTAAGGTAGCAGATCAGGTCCACGCTCGCTTTGCCAGCGGGCATATTCATCTATGCGCAGGAGTACAAGCCGATAGTCTTTGTCGAACTGAAATGTAATCCCAAGCTCGCGCAGTCGTTCCGGTTCTTCACCAGCAGGAAGATTTCGGATTCCCCGAATCACATTCCGTAAAATGTTTTGCCGAATCGTGTACATACTGTTGCGTTTCTCCGATTCCAGTGAATTCATATGCACAACAATTTGACCAATAGGCGTATACAGCATTTTGGACAGCAGCCAGGAAGCTACAAATCCTGCCATTCCGATGATGGCCGCGATCAGTACCATGGCATTACGAATAACACTCGCCATTTTGATAACGCTTTCATAAGGTGTGACACTAATATACTGCCAACCTAGTCCATCCGGGGAAGTATAGGAAATCAGTGATCTTTTACCATGAAAGTCTTCTACAAAATAGCCTGTTTCCTGTTTTTTGACTCTAGTGTGCAGCCATAGCTGTTCTTTTTCGTTCAAAGCTTCGTCTGTCAACGTTGTACCAGATAACAATCTGCCTTGATCGTCTAAAATATAAGCAGTCCCACCTGAGATGGGGGTCGACGCCATTTCCTTGTTCATCCAGGCCGCTGACACGTTCACAATCACAGCCGAATTTATCGCTTCGTTCGAGTTGATTGCGTCATAACATAAATACGTATAGGCTACGATGTCTGGGCTTGCTTGCTCTACGCCAGCTTCGGAGTCTGAGGCAGACAGCAACGGATACGTGCGTGGAATAGGCGTAAAGGGTTTGTAGTCCTGATAATGATCCAGCACGCGAATGATGTCTGTATCAGCCAGTTCATGCTTGCTGAATAACCCGTTTTGGCCTTGTGAGGACGCAATGTAGAAGGTGTCACTTTTAGGGTTATACACGTAGATGGATTCAATATAAGGCATGGAGTTAAGATAATTATTTAATTCGGTCATGGCAGCGGTTACATCATATACATTGGGCTTGGGATAATACAACAGCTTGGATAGGGTACTGCTGCGATACATTTGAAATGCCAACGATTGAGCAATAGATGTCATGTTGATGACCTCTTTGCTTCTCAACGTTAAGCTATTGTGATTGGCTTCGAACGCCTGCTCCTTTTCCACGCGAATATAGTAGAAATAATATACAGTGGTGGATACCAGCAATGTTAGTGTTATACATAACGTAATGCTGACCAGCAATTTGCTGTGTAGCTTATGATGCTTTTTGAAATTGCTCATATGAACAGGCCTCCTGTCTGTGTGCACGTAGCTGTAAAGTACACCCTATTTATGTATTCATTATACGTATGATCTTATGAACAGGACAGTGAACAAACCGATTCTTTGTGAAAAATAATGATTTTTCCGTAAAAAGACCGGGAACACGTATACGCAAACTGGATTGCGTCGGTTCCCGGCCGTTTTTATTGGTTCAAATGAAAAGAAGCAAAGATGAGGCGGCACTTCAATCAGTCTGGAAATTGAACATTACCTTTAACGATATAGGCTTGGCCTGTGCCATTTTCGGCTAGAGCTGGGATGGTATCGTTCAGTACGACACCGCGAATGTCCGTAATCCGTATTTTCAGAGGCTGTTTTCCTAAGTTAGTACCCAGAAAGTGGTTGTAATCCTGTTTTTCGAGATTGAGCCATTGCCCATTTTGTTGGACCTCCATTTTTAAGACTGGATATTTATGATTGCGTACTTGAATGGCTGCCCACCATTGGCTGCTGCCTTCTTTAATGCGGTAGGAGACATTGCCACTAACCGGAGCTTTGACAATTTTCCATGAAATATTGATTTTTCCATCCTTTTGATTGCCGATCAGGTTGAAGGCATTCGGAGATAGATCAAGTGCGCCACTCGGACCCTCAGGATATAAATCTGTTACATAGACGGTCGTTTTTCCTTTGGGGCCTTGGACTTCTAGATAGGCTCCAGCTAATGCGGCTTTGATTCCGTTATAATTCAGTTGTGTGGGGTTAAGCGCTGTAATTTTGGCATCAGAAGGGATAGGGTCAAGCAGTAATGCTCCTCCAGAGTAACCTGATCCTGTATATGTGGCGTACCCGGTGTATGTATCATTCCAAGCAGCTGAAGCGGGAAGTGCGAACAATACGACACTTAGCAACGACGTCAGACCAATCGTTTTGAACTTTCGGAACAGAGATTTTTCTTGCATAATCATTTCCTCCTTGTTCATTTAATAGATTTATATAGTAAATATAAACACTATATTACCTAATATTCCAAATTGTACAATAGGACTTTGAGGCAAAAAGAAAATGTTGAAGATATTTGTCAACATACCCATAGGTCATATGGCGTGTTTTTTGAGAAATAGCTGTACAGATAAAGAATAAGGGGAGGGTCAAGTAATGGGGGGCGAAACTAGGACTTTTGGATGAAGTCTTTTAAATAGAATAAGCGAACTATTGTTCTCGTTTTGATTGTCGTATACAATCGAATCATGCTGATTCAAATAGAGTAATGTCGACTCTGTGTATACTGCAAGAAAGGATGTTATGCATCATGATGGGAAGAGCCCATTTAATTATTGGAACCGGGGTCTCCCTATCGGTATTAGCCTTAAGTGGATTCGAAGTGACTCCGGCTGCCGTGGCAGCCGCTGTGGTTGGTTCATTGCTGCCGGATATTGACGAGCCTAACTCAATGCTTGTGAGCCGTGCGTTACCGAACAAAATGCTTAGGCTCATACAGCTTCTAATGATTGGGGCTGCGGGTTGGGTGTTTTTCACCCGTTTGGCTCCGCCACCCTGGAATCTTGTTTTGGCTTTGCTGATGATCAGCGCTTCTTTTATGCCGTCACGGTCTATGCGTAAAGTTATCATTTTTCTAATTGGTATCGGCCTTGCCTGGTATGGGGAATCATATGCACCGTGGAATTATATCGCCGGGTGTCTGCTGATCATATGTACGCTTGTTCCGCACCGAGGATTGACGCATACGGTATATGGGACAGTAGCATGGACCGCGCTGCTTTACGGCACGACACGTTTACATGGCGACAGTATATGGCTGGCTGGAGGTATAGCGTACTTGCTACATTTATTGGCAGATTCCTTGACGAATAACGGAATTAAGCCTTTGCCGCCATTCAAATGGAAGCTAAGATTTAGATTAATGAGCACCGGAACCCGGAAGGGAGCAAAGGTAGAAAATATCTGTATCACCTTAACAGCTGTACTTGTAGTGATTGCTTTGCTTCGGTACAAGCATTTAATTTGAGAACTTCTATTTTTTCTTCTATTAAATTAAAAAACAGTCAAGCACACGTATGTGTCTTGACTGTTTTTTTATAGATTCTTATTCTCTGTTACTTCTTAAGCTCGTTCAATAATGGTATTCAGTGTTGTGCGATCCAGATTTTGAACCAACTTAATGATCAGTTCCTTGGCCGCATCATAATCATCGGTGTGAATAATGGACGAGGAAGTGTGGATGTATCGTCCACATATGCCGATGACGGTAGATGGCACACCAATTCCGCTCAAGTGCACTTGACCAGCATCCGTTCCCCCAGTGGAGATAAAATATTGGTACTTGATTTTGTGAGTTTCCGCCATGTCCTGCACATACTCCACAATTCCGCGGTGTGTAATCATACCTGGATCAAAAACCCGCAACAGTGCGCCTTTACCAAGCTGTCCGTATGCGTTCGGATCTCCACCCATATCGTTGGCAGCACTGCAATCCAGTGCAAAGAAAATATCCGGCTGAATCAGATTGGCAGCTGTGCGTGCACCGCGCAGTCCCACTTCCTCCTGAACCGTAGCTCCTGCATACAATGTATTTGGAAGCTGGTCCTTTTCCTTATGTAATGCCTCCAACAGCTCAATGGCCAGGCCTACACCATATCGATTGTCCCATGCTTTAGCCATGATTTTTTTTGGATTCGCAAGTGGAGTGAAATCACAGATCGGAGCGATCGCCGTTCCGGGTACAATCCCCAGATTTTGCGCCTCCTGTTTGCTGTCTACGCCGATATCCAGGTACATATGTTTGATGTCCATCGGTTTGCTGCGTTGCGCTTCATCAAGCAAATGTGGTGAGACAGATCCAACTACACCAATGATTGGGCCATTTGGGGTCAATACTTGAAGACGTTGTGACATGATGGCTTGGCTCCACCAGCCTCCAACCGGCTGAAAACGAATCATTCCATTTTCCGTAATGCCATTTACAATAAAACCAACTTCATCCAGATGTCCTGCCACCATTACACGTGGGCCACTTTCTTGCCCGCGCAGTACACCAAAAAGACTGCCCAAACGGTCCTGCACGATTTCATCCGTATAACCGGATATTCGTTCTTTAACCCATGCCCGCAGCTCACGCTCATGTCCAGGAATGGAAGGGAACTCTGTTAAGGTTTTAAACAATTCCAATGTTTTTGCTTCCATGATGTATACCTCACTCCTTATTAATTAACCAGTGGTCGTCATGTATTCAGTATGAATGGATTTGTACGGAATGTCCACGATATCATTTTCCTGACATAACATTTCCCCAAAAAGCTCATAATGTTAAGGAGCCAAGCAATCTGAACCGCCAAGCGCGGAACTTTTGAATAAGGGGTGGTGAATGATGCCAGCTAAGTCAGGACAGCGCGGTTTTCGTACCAATTCGTCGCCGTTGTCCATAAATGAGAAAGACTATCAAAGTGTTTCCCAAAAGCATGAACCTTCCAGAAAAGTATTTGCCAATTGTGTGCGTGCTTTTCTGGTTGGTGGCGTCATCTGTGTGATTGGGCAGGCGATTCAGGAAGCCTTTATGGCAGGGATGCATATTCCAGCCAAAGAAGCTGCGGCACCAACTGCATCCATGATGATCCTCTTGTCTGTTATATTAACCTGCATCGGGGTCTACGATAAGATTGCCCAATGGGCAGGAGCGGGAACCGCTGTACCCATCACAGGTTTTGCGAACTCAATGTGTTCAGCTGCATTGGAGTATCGTTCCGAGGGATTGGTACTTGGAGTGGGTGCAAATATGTTCAAGCTGGCAGGCTCCGTTGTCGTATTTGGTGTTGTGGCCGCATTTATCGTGGGCGTTATATACGCAATCCTCGGTGTGGGGGGCAATCACTTATGAGAAGACAGGGAGGACAAACCTGGAAGTTCGAGTCGAGACCGCGCATCATTGGGAGTGCAACTGTTGTAGGCCCGGATGAAGGAGAGGGGCCGTTGTCCACAGATTTCGATTATATTTATGACAATATCGAAATAAACGAGAAAACATGGGAAAAAGCGGAACGAAGATTAATTGAGCATTCTACAGAGCTTGCGTTAATTAATTCAAATTTAAACAAAGAGGAAGTGCAATTTTTCATAAGTGGTGATCTGATGAATCAGATTATCAGCAGCTCATTTTCGGCTAGCAAGCTTGCTATTCCTTATTTAGGTGTTTTCGGAGCCTGCTCAACGTCGATGGAAAGCTTGGCTTTAGCAGCACTTATCGTGGATTCAGAGGCGGGCGACTACGTGATGGCGGGTACAACCAGCCATAACTGTACTGTGGAAAAACAATTCCGCTATCCTAATGAATACGGAGCACAGAAGCCCCCCACAGCTCAGTATACTGTTACCGGTTCCGGTGCGGCCATTGTGGGACATGCGAAGTCAGGGACGGTGGTAGATTGTGCTACTATTGGGCGTGTAATGGATATGGGCATTAAAGACCCCTTTAATATGGGCGGAGCCATGGCTCCAGCGGCGGCGGACACGCTTTTGTCTCATTTTCGAGATACAGGCAGGGACCCAGGCTACTATGATCTTATTGTAACAGGGGATTTAGCCTCCGTAGGGCTGCCGATTGCCAAGGAGCTGCTTAAAAAAGATGGATTCGATATGAATCAAACGGAATTTAATGATTGCGGTTTACTGATTTACGACATCAATAAGCAAAAGAAGGTCATTGCAGGTGGAAGTGGTTGCGGATGCTCAGCTGTTGTAACCTATGGACATCTGTTAAAGCGGATCGAAAAGGGAGAACTACAAAAGGTGCTGGTCGTGGCGACCGGAGCGTTATTGTCTCCTTTGACTACACAGCAGGGTGAAAGCATTCCATGTGTTGCACATGCTGTAGCTTTTGAAGCGGGAGGAAAAGTATGATATTTCTATGGGCTTTTTTAGTGGGCGGTGCCATTTGTGTCGTGGGTCAGTTGATGATGGATGTAATCAAATTGACCCCGGCACACACAATGAGTACGTTGGTGGTAGCAGGTGCAATTGCCGACGCTGTCGGAATATATGATCCCCTTATCAAATTTGCTGGAGCGGGTGCGACGATTCCAATTACCAGCTTTGGTAACTCACTCGTACATGGTGCACTAACCGAATTGGAAAAGGACGGATGGCTTGGTGTTATTACAGGGATCTTTAGTCTGACAAGCGCAGGGATTTCCTCGGCGATTATTTTCTCTTTTCTGGCATGCTTGTTTGTTCGTCCAAAAGGAAGCATATAGCAGGGTGCTTTAAATGGGATAAAAAAAGTAAAATAAATTGTATACGTGAACCCTTCGGATTTGATAACCGAAGGGTTTTTGACTGTTCCAAAAAATATGTACCTATAAGAGAAGATGGAGCTTGAATAATATGGGCAAGGAGTTAAGTGTACTCTATGTCCACCTTCATGTACAATAATAGGAAACATGTTGCTATCTAGGAGGTTTACAGAGTTATGCCCGTGCGTCAAGAATCTGTGCAGATTGTATCTGCAATCCGTTCTAATCTGGAATCCTGCATATTAGGGAAATCCTTTGAAATAAAATTATTGCTTACGGCTATGCTGGCGGGTGGACACATTCTGATCGAAGACGTTCCGGGTACGGGGAAAACGCAAATGATCAAGGCTCTTGCAAAATCCATGCGTGGTGATTATCGCCGTGTTCAATGTAATCCTGATATTCTACCGAGTGATATTACAGGGGTATCTATATTCCATCCACGGGATGAGCGTTTTTATTTCCGTCCGGGTCCAGTTATGACTAACATTTTACTGGCAGACGAAATTAACCGAGCGACGACGAAAACCCAGTCAGCTCTGCTGGAGGTTATGGAGGAACGAAGTGTGACGGTGGATGGGGACACTCATATGTTGCCTCATCCTTTTATGTTGTGTGCCACTCAAAACCCGATTGATTTTGAAGGTACTTATATGCTGCCGGAAGCACAATTAGATCGTTTTATGCTCAAAATCAGCTTGGGTTATCCTGATTTGGAGACAGAGCGAAACATGCTGCTTCATCATCAGGCCAGCCAGCCAGCAGACCGTCTGGAGGCTGTAGCGCATATGGAACAGATTGCTGACATCCAGCAGGAAATCAGAAATATCTATATGGATGAAGCGGTGACGTCCTATTTACTCGATATCGTGCGTGCGACGAGAGAACATCCATCTGTGCTGCTGGGAGCTAGTCCACGGGCCGCACTTGCTTTTGTCATGGCTGCCAAGGCATTCGCTTTTCAGGATAACCGTGACTATGTGTTGCCTGATGATGTGAAGGCGCTGGCACCTTATGTGCTGACGCACCGTTTGCTGCTGCGTCCCGAAGCACGCCTCGATAGTTCCAACGCCCAGTCCGTGCTGCAGTCTGTGCTCCGACAGGTTCATGTACCCGTACGAATGGAGCGTTCTTAGGGAATGAACATGGTTAAAAGGAAGCGCAGGCTTCCCCGGCTATCAAGTCGCATCTGGCTTATGCTATGTATATGGGTAGTGTGCCTGCTTTATTTGTTGTTTCAGGGTGGAAAGACATCGGTCATGCTGTTTTCTATGGTTACGTTGTTAATCGTTTATTTATGGATGGTTGGTCTAAGTGGAGTTCGTCGCGTCCAGGGCCATCGTCAGCTTTCGCAAGGCTCGGAGTTTGGCGAGCTGCTGCATGCGGGAGATCAGGTACACGTAAAGCTCAGTCTGAGCATTCCTGGCTTTCTTCCGTTACCCTATGTCATTGTTCGCGAGGTGCTCAAGCGACATACGGGGGAATCCTGGTCGTTTGAAGACAGTGTTATCCCTAGTATGAAAGGTGGCGGCCAGCTTACATTTCAAACCCCTGCTTTAGAACGAGGAAGCTACTATTTTGAGGAAACCGAATGTGTGAGTGAGGACATCTTTGGCCTGTTGGAGCACAAGGGCAGGTTGAATGCACGCGGTGAATTTCGGGTGCTTCCTCGCACGGCATTCATTCCATATTGGCAGATCAATGATCGCCGCTCAAGGATGTCTGGACCGCAGACCGTTCAAACTCGAACGCGCCGTGAAACGACACAAATCAACGGTGTACGAGATTATGTATATGGAGATCGGTTTTCACGCATCCACTGGAATGCGACAGCTCGTACAGGTAGCTGGAAATCCAAGGAATTTGAACATGAAACGGTTCCCAAAACGATGCTTGTGCTGGACGTGCAAACAAAGCATTATGTAAACCCCGATCAGTTTGAGCTAGCTGTATCTTCTACCGCTTCATTACTGGAATATGGTGGACGGGAGCGGATGGGGGTCGGACTGTGTACAGCTGGAGAGAAGGGGACTGTTTTTCAGCCAAGTGAGCAGATGATGGAACGACAACGAATGATGCATCACTTGGTAGACATCCACACCACTTCGCAAGGCAGCTTGATGACTGCTGTAGAAAGCTGTGTGCGCCAGTTTCCGCAAGGCTGTTATTTTATACTGATTAGTCCGCTGAAGGATCATCAGGCGCTGGAACTTCTTCGCTGGGCCGATACCCGGGGGATGACTCCGTGCCATGTCTATATCGGCGAAGGCTCTGCCGAGGGAGAAGCTGAAAAGTGGATGAGTATGCTTCGTGCAAGGGGAATTAAGGGCTACGATGTTGAGAGCCTCGAAGAGCTCCCGGCTGTAATGGGGGGAGGGACACAATGAAAAGCTGGTTACAATCGTTAAAGGGCTCCTGGGCTCCCGCCTTTACGTTCTTGTGGATTATTATTATTGCTATGCAATGGGTGTCTTTTGCTTCTGAATTATGGCTGGAAGAGACGAGGGCACTTGTACTGATGACCATTACAATGCTGGCGCTGGTGAAGATTTTACTACCATTCCGTCCATGGATTGAATTTGTCGTTAAGGCGGTAACGCTGTTCTTTATTTTGTATCGGACATTAGTGTCTTACTCCATCATTATCCCCTTTGGCGGGGCAGCCAATCGTCTGGATCAGTTTATATCTAATATGTCTCCTTATCTTTGGTTTTCCCTCATTGCTTGGCTAGTCATTGAAATGGTGCCGCTCATCGTTACCACGAAGCAGCGGATTCTAGTTTTTGTGGGCATCAACGTTGCAGCTCTGGCGGTGCTTGATTCCTTCACACCAACTGTGCTGTGGGAGGAGGTTGCCTGGATCGTCTTTGCTGGTATGGGATGGCTAGTGACACAGCATCTGCAGTATTTTCGTCAGCATTATCCTCAAGGATGGAAGCATATTCGACGTTATCCGTATAAAATTGCGGCCAATATTGCTGTCATTTTTGCGCTTATAATTATGGCGGGTGTGAATATGCCCGAGGTACAGCCAGCTTTGACGGACCCCTATACAGCGTGGACCCAGCGCATTAGCTCAACCACCGCAGGAACCACCAATGGATCTGGGGCACTGAATCAGCGCATGAACACCGCATCTGGTTATAGTCGCCAGGATAATCGATTGGGTGGAGGTTTTAATTTTGATTATTCGCCTGTCATGACCATCACAACTAATCAGCGAAGCTATTGGCGAGGAGAAACGAAACGAACCTATTCCGGTACAGGTTGGGTTGACGTGGGCAACGATGATCCAGCACCAAATGAGGTGTCGATGACCGCAGAGCTTGAAAACGCACAAGAAACGAGACACTCTACTGAGCAGGTCGTGCAGACCGTTACCATGCAAAATGATCAGAGCTATCCCGTTCTGTTTGGCGCCTATTCGGTGCATCGTGTTCAATCGGTGGACAGAGATTCACGGGCAAACGGGTTGCGTTGGAATCCGGAACAGGCAGAACTGCTTTGGAATCCAGCATCTCGAAGAACTGCTTATCCTAAAACGTATACTTTGGTATCGCATGTTCCAGTGATCCCTGAGAAAGAGCTGCGTAGAAAAAGTTTTAATGAGTTGTATGGAAAAAATAAACAGGAAGCCTACTTACAAATTCCAGAGGAATTGCCGCAGCGGGTTCGTGATTTGGCTCGCAATGTAACGGCGACGGCCAAAACGCCGTATGAAAAAGTCGGATTGCTACAGCAGTATCTACAGCAAAATTACGCATATACGAACAATCCGGATCTCTCACGGAAAAGAAGCAGGGATTTCGTGGATGCCTTTCTGTTTGAGATTCGGGAGGGCTATTGCGATTATTATTCCACTTCATTAGTCATGATGGCTCGCTCCGTTGGGGTTCCAGCCCGTTGGGTCAAAGGGTATGCTCCTGGCCAGCAGACGTTTTCAGATGATGCAACCATGGGCGATGGTGACGAAAACATGTCCTCTTATTCCGTGACAAACGCGGACGCTCATTCCTGGGCAGAGGTATATTTAGGCGAATATGGCTGGATTCCTGTAGAAGCTACGCCCGGCTTTGACATGCCGCTGCTTACAGAGCAGGAGGATTCAAAGACTCCAGCCGCCCCAGAGGTCAAGGATCAGCCAGAATCAGAGCAGCCTGAGCAGACTCCGCAGACGGATCCAGGGGAAGGTTTAGAGATTCATCCTGTAATCATAGGCTCTGCTGTTGCCATTCTTCTGCTGTGGGCTGCTTATATCATTTGGCGTAATCGGGCAGACATTCACTTTTACCTGCTGCGTTTACGCACAGGTAAACCGCTGACCCCAGATGAAAAGGTGATCGTCGAAACGGAACACTGGTTACGGTACATGCGAAGGAAAGGCTATGTCCGCGCAAGCCATGAGACACTGAGGGAATCAGTCGACAGATGGTCACAAGAAGCACCGGAACGCGCTGTGATTTTACATCAGTTACTAGGACGCTTTGAACAAGCACGTTATAGTCCTTCGTCGGTAACCGCCGAGGATTGGCGCAGTGTTCGCCAGCAAGCTTCCCTGTTGCAAAAGGAACCATGGATAAAACGATGGGCTGGGCGAAGAGCCAAGTCTGACCAGAAGGATGAAGGCTAGTCATTTTTACTAGGTTTGGTGTCGCAATTTTTAATCTTAATCTATATGTTTAGTAAAAAGCTGTCCGTTTGTTGCGGATAGCTTTTTACTAAGCCATAGTAATATGGTATAGTTTGTCGTATGAAACTGAGGTGACCGACGTTGTTTGAAATGCTGATGCCCAAATTACGGGTGAATACCGTCTTTGATATTGATCTTGAAGGCTTGTATGCTCAAGGATATCGCGGCATTATTACGGATCTGGATAACACGCTGGTCGGTGCAAAAGCGCCGAACGCAACTCCCGAGCTGGTGGCCTGGTTTGAAAAGGTCAAACAGGCGGGTTTTAAGCTTGTCATCGTGTCTAATAACAATATGGACCGTGTATCCGTGTTTGCTACGCCTTTGGACATTGAATTTATACATGCCGCCCGGAAGCCATCCAACTCGTCCTTTCGTAGAGCCATTCGTATGATGGGGCTTACTCCGGAAGAGACTATTATGGTCGGGGATCAAATGTTGACGGACGTATTGGGAGGCAACCGAATGGGTTTGCATACCGTTTTGGTGCTGCCGATATCCATTCATGATGAAGGAGTCATGACCCGATTTAATCGACGGTTGGAGCGAATCGCGCTCACAAGGTTACGTAAGAAAGGCTTATGGCTTGAGGAGGAAAAGAAGAATGACTGAAAGACCTGACGGTGGAACTGCCGTCAAATGTAGTGGTTGCGGTATCGCCATGCAGACCACTAGCCCGGACTTTCCGGGATATATTCCGGAAAAATTATTAACTCGTGAACCGGTCATCTGTCAGCGTTGCTTCCGGATCAAAAACTATAATGAAACCTCTTCGGTGACGGTAGATCAAGATGAATTCTTGAAGCTGCTTAGTCAGATTGGGGACAAGGATGCGCTCGTCATCCACATTGTAGATATTTTTGATTTTGAAGGCAGCTTGATTTCCGGCCTACAGCGTTTTGTAGGTTCGAATCCGGTTGTACTGGCAGTCAATAAGACTGATTTGTTGCCTAAGGTCACAAACTGGAACAAGGTACGTAACTGGGTACAAAAGCAAGCGAAGGAGCAAGGGCTACGCACGGAAGAAATCGTACTGTGCTCTGCTAAAAAAAATCAGGGCTTTGACCGTCTGCTGGATGTGGTATCTGAACTGCGTGGTAACCGTGATGTATATGTAGTCGGAGCCACAAATGTGGGTAAATCCACGCTCATTAACCGCTTGATTCGTGATTATAGCGATATGGAGCAGGAACTCACAACATCCCGTTACCCAGGAACTACACTCGATATGGTGAATATTCCGCTCGACGACGGCAAGCACATTATTGATACTCCGGGTATTGTGTACCCTTGGCGGTTCAGTGAAATTGTCTCCCGTCAGGACTTGAGTGCTATTATGCCGGACAAGCCGCTGAAGCCTGCTGCATATCAGCTTGATGCCGGACAAACATTGTTTTTCGGCGGTATGGCCCGATTTGATTTTGTAGACGGTCAGCACCAATCTTTTACCTGCTACATTAACGGTGGTCTTAAAATACATCGCACGAAGCTGGAGCGAGCTGATCAGTTGTTCGTTGATCATGCCGGGGAGCTATTGTCTCCACCAACACGCGATCAATTGGCAGAGATGCCAGAATGGACCAGACATGAGTTCCGCGTTCCACGCAAATCTCCATCGGACATCTATATATCCGGTTTGGGATGGATTAGGGTAAATAGTGAGAACGGAGCTCTGGTAGCGGTTCATGCTCCTCGGGGAGTCCGTGTGCTTTTGCGGCCTGCGTTGATTTAACAATGCTGTAACCAAGCTATAGGGCGGCAAGGAACACATACGGGTTCCTGCCGCCATTCATGTATTTGAGCGGCCTAATATTTTGCAATATGGGGGAGAGCAACGATGAACAGCGGGGAGTCTGGAGCGACCGAACGAGATCTTGTACTATTGGGCGTATTGGGTGATCCGATCAAGCACTCCAAATCGCCTCTTATGCATAAAATAGCTTTACAGGCAGCGGGGATTGAGGGAGATTTTGTACCTCTTCATGTCACACCGGATCAGCTGGAGGATGCTGTGAAGGGGATTCGGGCTTTGCATTTCCGCGGAGTCAATGTGACGATTCCCCATAAGGTTGAGGTTATGAAATATCTGGATGAGATTGATGAAGGGGCCAGGCTCATCGGCGCTGTCAATACGATAGTGAATGACAATGGACGGCTCAAGGGCTATAATACGGACGGAATTGGCTATGTGCGTTCCCTTAAAGAAGAGACTTCTGTTGAGTTAAAGGGTGCAAGAATTGCTGTTCTAGGAGCCGGTGGGGCTGCTCGGGGCGTGATTCATGCTTTGTTGGAGGAGCGACCTGAATCGGTCATTATTCTGAACCGAACACGTGACAAAGCTGAACAACTGGCATTGGAGTGGACGACAGAAGCAATTCCAGTAATGGGCTATTCCAACGAGGAAGCCAAGAATGTACTCACGACAGTGGATGTATTGATTAATACAACCTCGGTGGGAATGTCTCCTTTATCTGATGAGCTTCCACTGGAAACGAATCTGATTCCGCAGGGAATCATTGTGAGCGATTTGATCTACAACCCGCTGGAAACGAGGCTTTTACGCGAAAGTCGTGAACAGCGTGGCTGCACTGTACATGGAGGTTTAGGCATGTTTGTGTACCAAGGGGCAGTGGCTTTTGAGTATTTTACGGGAGTGGCCCCTGCAGCAGACCAAATGAGAGCGGCTGTGCTGAGAAGCCTAACGTAAGTCGGATATACATTAAAATTATGGAAATGCCGCATTGTATATGTGGCGACGAAGGGGTTAAATATACATGTTAACAGGTAAACAAAAAAGATATCTGCGCTCCATGGCGCATCATTTGGACCCAGTTTTTCAAGTAGGTAAAAACGGTACGAATGAGCATCTTATGCGTCACATCAATGATGCGATTGAAAAGCGTGAGCTGATGAAAGTACAAATTTTGAACAACTGTTTAGACGACAAACATGAAATTGCGGAAGAACTGGCAGCAGAGACGGGTTCCGAGCTTGTACAGCTTATTGGGAGCACCATTATTTTGTACAAGGAATCTCGTGATCATAAGCAAATCGAGTTGCCTAGAGGATAATACGCGGGGAGAAAATTATGAAAATCGGTATTATGGGTGGTACATTTGATCCCATTCATATTGGACATCTGCTGGCTGGAGAAGCGGCAAGAGATGCCTATGGGCTGGATCAAGTATGGTTTATGCCTTCTCATATTCCTCCGCACAAGCATCAAGCGGGGGCAAGCGGCAAGGAGCGTCTGGAGATGACGAGTGAAGCGGTGGCGGGTCATCCTGCTTTTGAAGTGCTGGATATTGAAGTGCTTCGCGGGGGGGTATCCTATACCATTGACACGATCAAGAAACTTCAGGAGCTGCATCCTGCTGTAGATTTTTATTTTATTATTGGTGCAGATATGGTGAACTACTTGCCTCATTGGCAGGGGATTGAGGAATTGGCGCAGCGGATTTGTTTTATTGGGGTGCGGCGACCGGGCTTCCAGCTTGCGCTGGATGAGTTGCCATATTATTTGCAGGACAAGGTACTGCTGGCGGATATGCCAGTGGTGGACATTTCTTCGACGGATATACGAGAGCGTGTGGCAGAAGGCCGCACTATTCGTTATCTTGTGCCTGATCGTGTTCATGACTATATTACAAGGGGCGGTTTGTATGAAGTACAGCCGTGAGCAGCTAATGGAAGTCGTATCTGGCCAGATGCCTGAAAAACGCTGGAAGCACACGCTGGGTGTTATGCATACCTCTGTTGAGCTTGCGAAGCGTTATGGAGCAGACCCGGATAAGGCAGAACTGGCGGCTATTTTGCATGATGTAGCGAAATATTGGCCTGTTCAGCAGATGGAGGAAGTGATTCGTAACTATCCCGAATGTGATCAGGCGCTATTGGAGCATGACAAGCAGCTCTGGCATTCAGAGGTAGGGTACTGCGTTGCGGCAAGAGATTACGGAGTGGATGATCCGGAAATAAGGAATGCGATCCGCTGGCATACGTCAGGCCGCGTAGGTATGAGCCTGCTGGATAAAGTCGTGTGTCTGGCTGATTACATCGAACCGGGGCGGGATTTTCCCGGGGTTGAACATATCCGTAAACAGGCAAAGAAAAGTTTGGAGCAGGGCCTTATCGCTGGCTTTGATTCTACGATTTCATTGTTGCTGGAAAAGCAAAAGGTTATTTTTCCGCTGACGGTTTTGTCGCGCAATGACTTGATTCGACAGCTAAAACAGAAAAAAACGGAGGTTCATGAATGACCCTAACGAATGAGAAATTAATGCAAACGGCGGTTGAGGCCGCTAATGATAAAAAGGCAATGAATATTGTCGCACTGGATTTGCGTGGAGTATCGCTAGTTGCGGATTATTTTGTAATCTGTCACGGTAATTCGGATACACAAGTACAGGCGATTGTAACAGAAATTCGCAAACGCGCTCATGATGAAGGTGTAACCATCAAAGGAATCGAAGGAATGGATTCTGCTCGCTGGGTTCTAATGGATTTGGGAGATGTTGTAGTGCATGTCTTCCATCGCGACGAACGCGAATATTATAACATTGAACGGCTTTGGTCGGATGCTAAGGTTGTGGAGAAGGTATGAGTTTGATCGCTGGTACTTATGTCACCATTATGGTGGATCGTGAGGTATCTCCTTTCGGCTACTTTCTTACCGTCGGTGAGCAGGATGTTCTGCTGCATTATACCGAGCTGACTCGTGAAATCGAGGTGGGTGAACGGCTGGAGGTATTTATCTTCCATGATACAGAGGACCGTTTGGCTGCAACTATGAAAAAGCCGTTCTTGTCTCTGGGGGAAATGGCCAAGCTTGAGGTGGCCGATGTGCATCCGCGGTTGGGATGCTTCCTGGAGATGGGATTGGGGCGCCAACTTTTGCTGCCGATTCGTGAGTTGCCAGAAAACCGTGATCTGCATCCTCGGGTGGGTGACTACGTGTATGCCATTATGGAGCATGACAAACAAGGCAGACTGCGAGCTAAGCTGGCAGGGGAGCAGGAACTGGCTCCATTGTGTTTCCATGCTCCTAGTTCGTGGCTTAATACATGGGTGCAGGCGACGGTGTACAAGCCGCTTCAGATGGGCACATTCGTCCTGGTGGACGGGGGTGTGCTTGGTTTTGGTGCAATAGGAATGATTCATTCGTCGGAACGTAACCGCATGCTTCGCTTGGGCGAGGAGGTTAAGGTACGGGTCACGCTTGTTCGCGAAGACGGCCGGGTCAATCTGGCGATGTCGCCACGCAAGGAAGTAGGCCGTGATGAGGATGCGGATCGGTTGATTGCATTTCTGAAGGAACGTCCGGGTGGCGGCATGCCATATTCTGACGCAACGCCGCCGGATATTATTAAGCAACGGTTTGGTATCAGTAAATCCGCCTTCAAGCGTGCGATGGGCAAGCTGATGAAGGAAGGGCTGGTTACACAAAAAGAAAACTGGACCTACCTGGTGGAGAAGATGCCTAAACCGAAGGACGGGAATGGGGAATAAAGATGGCTTCTTACCGCAAGTTTGCCTATGTGTATGATGAGCTAATGCAGGACATGCCGTACCCGGACTGGTTGCGCTTTGCACGGCAAGCTTGGGATCGATACGGTATGCCACATACAGTGGCTGAGCTGGGCTGCGGAACGGGCTCAATTACGATTCCACTGGTTAACTCAGGCTTCGAGGTGGCTGGCATCGATTTGTCCTCTGACATGCTGGCAGTAGCCCGTCGCAAAATGGAAACTACTCCTCAAGGGCAGCGATTGTTTCGTGAGGGGAGCGTTCGCTGGATACAGCAGGATATGCGAGAATGGATTTTACCGGAGCCCGTGGATTCTGTCATTTCTTTTTGCGATTGCCTGAATTATTTACTTGAGGAAGAAGATATCATTTCTGCTTTTCGCAGAACGTATGCTGGTCTGAAGCCTGGTGGAACCTTTCTGTTTGATGTACATCATCCCCAGACATTTTTGCGTTATGATGAAGAACAACCATTCGTACTGGATGAACGCTCTATTTCGTATATCTGGACATGCGCATTGGACACTCCCCGTTGTGAAATTGAGCATCATCTCAGTATCTTTGCGAAAGCAGAACATGAAGGACGCGATCTGTACCAGCGTTTTGAGGAAATTCACGTACAGCGTGCTTATGATCCAGACTGGATGAAGGCAGAATTGTCCAAAGCGGGTTTTCGTGATGTGAAGGTATATGCAGATTTTGAATGGGTAGAAGCAACAGATGACGCGGCGAGACTTTTTTATGTCGCTGTAAAATAGCAGGATTCATTGAGCTAATATAGAAAAAGAAAGACGCTTTTCATGAAGTCATGAAGGGCGTCTTTTTGCTCTCATATATTCACTTTATAGTTCAGCTGAAGTTCATCACCCGGTACACCCCGAATGCCCCAATTCTGTTTCGGGGTTTCAAATATAGTAATTTCAAGATCCTGTGGAGAAATACCCAAAAGATCGTTAATTCTTTGAAATAACAGATTGATGAGTTGCTTCTTAGCTTCTGTCGTTCTGCCTTCGAAGATACTGATTTCAATAATGGTGTATGCGTCGGAGCGACCATCTGCATATATAAAATCTTCATGATTCATAGGGAAAAAACGATGAAACCTCTTGTCTGGAGGATAATTGAACGCATCCACCACGGCAGAGTGAATCACCTCTGAAAGTTGCTTTTTGATCGGATTTAGCTTTTCTTTTGTCCCGAAAATTTTAATCTGTGCCATGTCTCCACTCACCTTTCTTATCTCATCTCAACTTGAACCATTGCAACTTGGAGTTATTATAAAACATTCGTATTCATGTGTCATGGACAACTAGTATGAAGATGGCGCTTCGTATCAAATGTAGTCCTTATTTGACTTTCTTCGCGGTTTTCAATATAATAGTGCCATTATTAACGGTTAAATAATCGCTGATGAGGAATAGTAGTTTTGTCTGGACATGTAGAGAGCCGGCGGGTGGTGCAAGCCGGTTGACAGTGCAAAGCGAACTCACCTCGGAGATATGCGTCCAACGCAGGAAAGCACCTATATAGGTGTCAGTGTCCTGTTATTAATACGCATCGGATCACCTCCGTTATCAGGTGCAAAGGGAGTAGAATGCGAAGAACGCTTTCTGCTAACTAGGGTGGTACCACGGGAATATAACCTCTCGTCCCTAGCGCTGACACGCTACGGGATGCAGAGGTTTTTTTGTTGCATACCGTTTGAGGAGGAAAAGACAATGACAGACACACAGCCGAAGCACGGCTATCAACCGCAAAGTATTGAACCAAAATGGCAGAAATATTGGGATGAGAACAAAACGTTCCGCACTGGGGAAGAACCGGGTAAACCGAAGTTTTATGCTTTGGATATGTTTCCGTATCCGTCTGGAGCTGGTCTGCATGTAGGCCACCCGGAGGGATATACAGCTACAGATATTGTTTCACGTTATAAAAGAATGCGTGGCTACAACGTACTGCATCCGATGGGTTGGGACGCCTTTGGTCTGCCTGCCGAACAGCATGCGCTGGATACAGGCGAGCACCCACGCGAAATTACGGTGAAGAACGTAAATAACTTCCGCCGTCAAATCAAATCACTTGGCTTTTCATATGACTGGGATCGTGAAATCAGCACAACTGATCCTGATTATTACAAATGGACACAGTGGATTTTCATCCAGCTGTACAAGCGTGGCCTCGCTTATGTAGCTGAAGTGCCCGTGAACTGGTGCCCAGCACTGGGAACGGTACTGGCGAATGAAGAAGTAATTGATGGTAAGAGTGAGCGTGGCGGCCATCCGGTTATCCGCAAACCCATGCGTCAATGGATGCTGAAAATTACGGAATACGCCGATCGTTTGCTTGACGATCTGGAGGAACTGGACTGGTCCGAAAGCATTAAGGATATGCAGCGGAACTGGATTGGTAAGTCTACCGGGGCAGAGGTTCATTTTCCAATTGAAGGCTATGACGAACAACTCACAGTATTTACAACCCGTCCAGATACATTGTTCGGTGCAAGCTACTGTGTGCTGGCCCCAGAGCAGGAATTGGTGGATATGATCACTACACCTGAGCAAAAGGACGCTGTACAACAGTATCGTGAACAAGCTGCTCGGAAAAGTGACCTGGAGCGTACGGATCTGGCCAAAGATAAAACAGGCGTATTCACAGGAGCTTATGCAGTAAATCCGGTGAACGGCGAAAAGCTGCCAATCTGGATTGCGGACTATGTACTGGCAGGCTACGGAACAGGTGCAATTATGGCAGTACCGGGCCATGATGCACGTGACTGGGAATTTGCCAAGAAGTTCGGATTGAAAATCACTGAGGTCGTTCAAGGTGGAGACGTGGACAAAGAGCCATACACCGAGGATGGTCCGCATGTCAATTCAGGCCTGCTGAATGGACTGACCAATGAGGAAGCTATTCCGAAAATGATTGAATGGCTCGAAGCTGAGGGTAAGGGGCAGGGCAAAGTAACCTATCGTCTGCGTGACTGGCTGTTCAGCCGCCAACGCTATTGGGGCGAGCCGATTCCAGTAATTCATCTAGAAGATGGAACGATTAAAACAGTTCCTGAGGATCAACTGCCGCTCGTATTGCCAGAGATGGACAATATCAAGCCTTCAGGTACAGGTGAATCCCCACTGGCGAATGCGACAGATTGGGTAGAAACCGTTGATCCTGAAACAGGTATGAAAGCACGTCGCGAGACAAATACGATGCCGCAATGGGCAGGAAGCTGCTGGTACTACCTGCGCTTTATTGATCCAAAAAATGATAAAGAGCTTGTGTCCAAAGAGAAACAGCGCGAATGGATGCCTGTTGACCTGTATATTGGCGGAGCGGAACATGCGGTTCTTCACTTGCTGTATGCCCGTTTCTGGCACAAGGTGCTGTATGATATCGGCGTAGTGGAAACGAAAGAGCCTTTCTATAAGCTGGTCAACCAGGGTATGATTCTAGGCAACAATAATGAAAAAATGAGTAAATCACGCGGTAATGTCATCAATCCAGATGATATTGTTAATACGTTTGGCGCCGATACGCTGCGTATTTATGAGATGTTTATGGGGCCGCTGGAAGCGACCAAGCCATGGAATGAGAATGGGGTAGAGGGAGCGCATCGTTTTCTGTCCCGCGTATGGCGCCTGTTTGTTTCCGAGGATGGTAGCCTGAACGAAAAAATTAAAAATGACGGCGGTAGCGACGAGTTCAAACGGACCTGGCATAAAACGCTGAAAAAGGTAACCGAGGATCTGGATGCATTGCGTTTCAATACAGCGATCAGCCAGCTGATGATCTTCACCAATGATGCATACAAAGCAGACCTTCTGCCGCGTGCAGCGATGGAAAACTTCGTGCAAATGCTGTCGCCGCTTGCACCGCATCTAGCCGAGGAACTGTGGCAGCTACTGGGACACAACGAGAGCATTACCTACGCGGCTTGGCCTGCCTATGATGAAGCATGGACGGTAGACGCTGAAGTGGAAATTGTCATTCAGATGAATGGTAAAATCGTACAGCGTGCAACGATTGCCAAAGATCTTGATGCCAAAGCGATGGAAACTTTTGCATTGTCGCTGGACAGCGTTCAGGAAGCACTGGCTGGTAAAACGGTTCGCAAGGTAATTGCTGTTCCGGGTAAGCTGGTTAATATTGTTGCCGGTTAATCGGCTTTAAGCCGAAGGAGGCATCTATCTTTTGCATGTCCTCTTCATACTTGTTGTGCGTGACCCGTATTAGCTCAGGGAAGACACTATGCAGGCTGATGTCTAACAACGCAAGAGCTTCAGCGGTTATACCTCCGGGAACCGCTACTCTTGCTTGTAACTCGGCTGGTGTCATCCCGCCTTCCGTGAGCAGCTTTCCAGTGCCGATGATCATTTCACCGGCCAATGCGCATAGTTCTGTACGGTCTATACCCGTAGCTTGAACTGCGGCTTGAATCCACTGGTCCATAAAAAAGGCCAAGAAAGCAGGGCCGCAGCTCGAAAAATCCGATGTGATCCGTGTGTGAGACTCTTTAACCCGAATTGGCCTGCTGATGTGGGACATAAGCTCTTCCAGAAGGGAGCGATCCTCCTCTGTAATCCGGTTTCCATGGATGCACAGTGAGGCTCCGCTTCCAATCTGGTGAGTGATACTCGGAATAATTTTGGACACCTTGGCTTTCAGTGCATGCTCCAAAATACGGATCTGTACTGGACTTGTGATAGAAACGACGATCTGCTCTTCTGTAATGACATTGCGTATTTCATCCGTTACGGTTTTTGATTCCAGCGGCTTCACGCAGATAAATAGGATATCGCTTTCCGCTGCCGTCTCACGGTTGCTTTGGGCTGCATGCAAACCTGGATAACGACGGGCTAGCTCGGTTACCTTGGAATACGTTCGGTTGCTTGCTAATATTTGCTGCGGTTTGAGTGCGTCCGAATGAATAAAAGATTCGATTAGCAGACTTCCCATGCTGCCAGTCCCGATAAATCCAACTTTCATTGTTCAACGTCCTCCTTTCATACTTTGCGGTATAGACGCTGTGCTGTCATTCTTCTTAGTGTATGCACTTGGTCTTGGCCGACATGACGAATTTTATGTCTGAGCACATTAGATCGTGCCTGGGGTCGTACCACCCTTGTGTATAAATACTCACAGCGATACCGTATGGAGGTGTTTACAACCTCCGGTTTGACGGGAATTGAACAGACTTGCTCTGTTTAATTGAGACGGTGTTTTCAGTTGGCTCAAAATTCTCGAAATCCATGTGGAGTAGGGGACGATACGAAAAATGAAACGCGTATGGACAGGAACGGCAATAACGCTTGCTGTAATCGGGAGTGGACTTATTTTGTTTGCTGGAGGGCAGCGAACTGAGCCACAAGAAGAGTGGAGTTTGCTTAACCATAAGGTGGAGCAGGCTTTGGCGATAGAGTCGCAGCCAATTGAGTCACAGCGCAGCAGTGAGTATGCCGAAGGAAAGCATGCTGTAAAAGAGGCTTCAGACCAAGCTGAACGCAGTGCGAATGACGAAGCTGTTGACAATGTGAAGCATAATACTAAGCAGAGTTCTACGGGTATATCTGCTGATTTAAGTGAAAACTCTGAACACTCCATGGCGGGGAATTCAAGTACCGTAAAGCAGTCAGATGTTGCGGATTCGAGATCAGACACAGCTGTTGCCAGTTCGAATGCTGCAACGACGAGTAGGACAAATACGGTGAATGATTCGGCTACTCCATCCGTTTCCGGTGAAAAAAAGGTGAACATTAACACAGCGACTGCTGCCGAGTTAATGGAGCTGCCGGGAGTTGGGGCTAAAAAGGCCGAGGCTATTTTGAACTATCGTAATCAGCACGGGCTGTTCAAACGTGTGAACGATTTGGATCATGTAAAGGGAATCGGAGCTAAAATGTTAGCGAAAATGAAGCCGTATGTTAGCTTATAACTTATTTAAGTTTACGGTGTAGGCTTTGAGAGTGGCTGTAACGGATATGTTTTACGTTTAACTTGTTTATACGGGAGAGATGGAAATGAGTGCAGATGTACGCAAGGACTGGGACACCTATTTCATGGATATCGCTTATATGGTATCCACCCGTTCGCGCTGCTCGCGGCGTCATGTTGGAGCCGTACTTGTGCAAGGTAAGAAGCTATTGGGGACGGCCTATAATGGAGCACCATCCGGGGTGCCTGACTGTTCTGAGGCAGGCTGTATGATCTCGGAGGAATATGAGGTCGTTCACCGTGATGGACGGGAGGAAATGGTTAAGAAGCAGCGTTGTATTCGCACTATTCATGCGGAGCAGAACCTGCTGCTGTTTACTGACCGGATTGACCGTGAAGGCTCCTCAGTATATGTCACCGACCAGCCGTGCTGGACGTGTGCCAATATGCTGGCGAACAGCGGCATTGTGGAGATTGTATATCACCGACCTTATCCAAAAGATGCCGACAAGGTTCGAGCTATGATGGAGGAAAAGGGAATCGCCTTTCGCATGCTGGAGACTTATCATCCACCGCAGGAAACGCTGATGGATGTTAAGGATTAAATAATAACGAGGAAGAACCTCTGACAATGTTATTTTGTCAGGGGTTCTTTTTTTGTTTTGTGTGTTGACAGAAAGCAATGTTTGCTAATGGGAAGGTGATTGTATTCAAGCCCAACTTGTGTTTGCTAGGCCTATATTAAGCCTCACTGTTTGTTGGATTATAGGAAGTGCGGGAGCGTGTCTGTATTCGGGACGTATACTTTTGGTGCTGTGGGCGGGAATTACTCTGGTTTTCCCGCTTATAGCTTTATTGATGAAAATTCCTATCCGACATATGGTATTGCTATGGATTGCATTGAGTGGTGGTGGATTTCATTGGTTTTGGCATGATACGCATAACGTGAGCAGTATTCCTGGTGCACTTCATGTATCTTCTTCTGTCATAGAAGACATGCCTGTTCAAGCAGCAGGGTTTATTGCTTCAGAAGTTGAGATTGATGGTGATCGCGCGCAGTTTGAGATGAGAGTTACTTCAATTCATCACTTTGCCAGTCATTCCAATAAGGATGAACATCGGGGGTCTATTTCTGAACAGGCCATTGTTCATATCAAGTTGGCTGCGAAGCAGGAACAGCAACTTGCGGCAGCATGGCAGCGTGGGGATGCAATCCTGCTGCGTGGCAGCTTAAAGGCACCAGCAAAAGCGGGGAACTTTGGTAGCTTTGATTACAGTGAGTACCTGCACACGCAGGAAATTCACTGGCTTATCAAGGGGGCTGGAGCCGCCTCGTTACAGAGGCAGAAGGCTTCACTGTGGAACCGCTACACATTATTGAGATGGAATGATCAGCTTAGAGAGCAGTTAGGTCAGAAAATGGAATCTGCTTTTACATCACTTCTTCACGCAGGATATATGAAAGGTCTGATACTTGGGGTTACAGATGAGCTGGACCCAGCAACGTATAATGAATTTACGCAGCTTGGTTTAACGCATATTTTGGCGATATCAGGTATGCATGTGGCGGTATATGCGGCCACATTATTATATTTACTCAAGCTGTTACGAGTTAGCCGTGAAACCTCCCTTACGATTGTGATGGTACTGATTCCGGCTTATGTGCTGCTGACAGGTGCTTCTCCCTCTGTTGTAAGAGCAGGGATTATGGCGATGATCGGCTTGTTTGCAGCTCGGCGAGGGTTGCTCAAAGACGGACTTAATATTTTAAGTATATCTGCGTTGCTTATGCTGCTATGGAATCCATACTACCTGCTTAGCGTCAGCTTTCAGCTTTCCTTTTTGGTGACAGGTGGGTTGCTCATATATATGCCGCTTATGAAGCCGTTTTTCGCCAAATGGCCCCTCCTGATCGGTGGTGAAGTTGCGATCACAATTACGGCACAGCTTGTTTCGTTTCCAATGACGGTGTTCTACTTTAATCAATTTTCGATATTATCATTTGCGGCTAATTTTTTACTTGTCCCCCTAATTACATATATCGTGCTTCCACTAGGTACGGTGGCAATGGGAATGGCCTTTTTATGGGGGGAGGGGGCTCGCATCCTTGCGTGGCCAGCGGAGCAATTAAACGATCTAACCTTTTCGCTTGTGAAATGGATGAATGTGGATGATGCTTATGTGAGTATTTGGCCGTCTTCTTCTATTCTGTGGGTTCTGGCATATTACGCAGCTTTGTACAGCGTTCTGTACTGGCTCAAAACATGGTTGATATCTCGAAGGCAAACAGGCGACATTTCCGATGTGAAATCTAATCCCATAGCTTCACCTGTGCATACAGGACTAGCGGCTTCTGCCGAGTGGGCGGCTATTTTGCAAACGGATCATGAACCGAAGGGTGCAGGGAAATTTGCGCATCGACAGTGGGATGGATATCGTCATGTGGCACTGGCTTTAAGTGGTATTGCCTGGCTTGGCATACTATGTATAGGGTACCAATCTCCTAGTGAAAGAAACACGGGAGTTGTTCAATATCTGGATGTGGGCCAAGGTGATAGCATTTTAATTACAACGCCGGGAGGGAAACATATTTTGGTAGATGGCGGGGGTACGATGGACTTTGCAACAGGGAAAAATGCTTGGCGCAAGCGTACAGATCCCTACGAGGTTGGCGCGGATACGATTGTCCCTTTGCTAAAGCAACGTGGGGTGCATCGGCTGGACGCTGTCATCTTAACGCATGGAGACCATGATCATGCCGGAGGACTACAGGCTATATTTGACCAGATTCCCGTAACCACCTTGTTTTTTAACGGTACCCTAACAGACAAAGCTCCATTTCGAAAGTTGTTAAACACGGCTTTGGACAAGCAGATCAAGCTGTACGGTGCACATCATAGCATGGAGTGGGAACCAGACCGGGATACGAAAATTCGCTTTCTCTATCCGTTTAAGCTGGAGGAGAACGAATCTGAGCAGTTGCCTGTTATGAAGGAACAGAATCATTATTCCGTTGCCATGATTTTAGAGATGGAGGGGGCCTCATTTTTATTCACAGGAGATATGGATGATGCCGCAGAGTCGCTGTTACTTTCTGAATTAACCCATTCTCCATCCAGTGTGAAAGCTCAGGGGGCGACAGGAGCTGCAAGGAAAGCTGTAGACGTTATGAAAGTGGCACATCACGGAAGTAAGTACTCTACTTCGGAAGAGTGGTTGTCCTACTGGCAGCCTAAAGTATCCGTCATTTCAGTTGGTGCAAGCAACACTTATGGCCATCCGAATCAAGCAGTATTGGAACGTTTGGCGGAGGTTGATTCTGCCATATATCGAACAGATACAATGGGAGAGGTACAGATTCGTGCGCAGCAAGGGAAGCTGAGTGTTCGGTATCAACGCAGACGTGAACAGACGAATTCAAAATGATTTTGTTAAAATCATCTTCAACTACAAAAAAGCAGGCTTGTAACAGCCAAGAACCTGCCTGCCGTTAAATCAGATAAGGTATATCAATTCTTAATCGACGATTTTTATTTTCAAGATCCGATTGCTCTATCTTATCGATTACAACTCATATCTGATTTTCTGATTTCTAAGAAGTGACAAAATGTTTCATGCAGTTTAATAGGTCTAGTATTTAGATGTATGTAGGGGCTGAGGGAAGGTGACTACCTTCCCTTTTTCTGTTATTCTAAGGGAGGATACAATGGGGATTCTGGGCATTTTGTTATAATTTTTTTTATTAAAAAAATAAAATTAGCGTCAGGCGTCTATCCTGCAACAATTTGCAAAAGGGATACGTCTGTAATATTGCAGGGAGAGGGGGATCCTTTGTGGTAGAGCAGGGACTCATCCGAGCCGCTCAATCGGGCGATCGCGACGCTCTCATTACCCTATTAAGAGAGATAGAACAGCATGTGTACCGTACGGCATATTACATTCTAAATAATGAGCAGGACGCCATGGATGCTTCACAAGAAGCCCTCATACGAATATATTCCAAAATTAATTCTTATGAGGAAAAAGCACAGTTTAAAACCTGGGTCCAGCGCATTGTAACGAACATATGCATCGACAAATTCAGAAGAACAAAGCCTTCGGTTTCCATTGACGAGCATGACATGATATTTAACGACCCCCAAAACGTGGAGGTTGAGGTGTTAACCTCTTACATGGCACAGGATGTTCGTGAGGCTATACAACAGCTCCCAGAACACCACCGGACGGTAATTGTCCTGAGATATTTGCAGGATTTCTCTTATAACGAGATTGCCGATTCTCTGGATTTGCCGCTAAATACGGTCAAGTCATACTTGTATCGTGCAAGACAGCAATTGCAAGGGCTACTTCAGGAATATCAGAAAGGTGGTGTATCAGGATGAAGTGTGGAGAAGAGGTGATGGATTGGATGCAGCGTTATGTGGATCATGAACTGGGCGAAGAAGAGACGTCCCAATTAATGAACCATATTGCGACTTGCCCGGACTGTGCGGAAAAATTCCATATTCTTCAGACACTCTCTCGCGAGCTGGAGGAATTGCCTGCGGTTTCCCCGGCGTTCAGCCTGGTGGATTCCATCATGCCTCAGCTTGATGCCATTGACCGCGCACGTGAAGAGCAGGGAAGCGCGCTTCAGGAAATGCAGCCTGTGGCTGCTGATCCAGAGTCTGGAGCAGGGCCTAGACAACGTACTCAGCCTGTACCTTGGTGGAACCGGGTGGGAGGGCGTGCTGCCATGGGCGTGGCTGCTGCTGCCGTTGTACTGGGGATTGTAGTATTCAACTTCGAGCCTAAAACGGTGCAGGATGCGGAAGGTATACTTACATCCCAGTCACCCGAGGTGACAAGCCAGCAGACTCAGACGGAAATTCCAGGTACGACCAATGGGAGTGGAGGACGTGATGCAGCCATTGGAGCGGAATCGACCAAGCAGCCATCTGAACAGGGACAAGGTGCTGATTCCTCACTGACACCTGCAGATAAGGAACCTGACCTGGGCAACCAGGGAACAGACAGTTCAGATAGCGAAAAGAATCCTTCCAAACAGGATACTGGGAAGGTGGATGATCAGCAAGCTGGCGAGGAACCTTCAACAAAGTCTGCACCGACTAAGCATTCATCCCATCAGGATGAAAAGCAGGGACAGCCGAACATCGATCGTCAGGCGACAAAGGATGACTCGCCTGCAGATGCTCCTACATCCGATGACAAACAGCTAAAACAGAAAAAAACTGATCAACCCACGATTGCTCCTGATGAACAGCTGGATCCGAAAATGGAAAAGGCACCTTTAGCGGGTACGAGTACCGCTCAGGAGGATAATAGCGATGATACAAGTACAAATGATGCATCTTCGTCGCTTAGTCAAGAATTAAAGGTACAGAGTCGAATTGCTTCAAATGAAACTTCGAAAGATGCGACATCCAAAAGTGCCACCAAGGATGAGGGGAACTCTTTAGGGGCGGATAGCAGCAATGCCGATTCTAATGATCAGCAATCATCGGTGTCACAAGACCCGGTTCGTAGAGAAGGCTTTGTATCTAATTCGCTGGTCTCTCCGGACAGTAATAATGCTTCCACCTATGGTGCCCAGTCGGCCTCTACAGATCAGTTCAACTCGCCTGATGGTAGCTATGCGGTGGCTATTGAGGGCAAAAAGCTGAAAGTGTATAAGCTTTCCGATAACGGTGTAGACCGAACAACACTGGAAGTCCGTACCCTGAAGGGTGCTTGGGTCAAAGGAAGCTGGTCAGATGACAGCCAGACCTTTATGTATGAGACAGAGCAGGATGGGACTGCAAGTAAATATACGTACACCGTTCCGCGTGGCACTGGAAAATAGTTTTCGTAAGTTGGCACACTTTTTAGAAACAGAGAATAAACTATATGAACCGACGTCGTATCCCGACGGCCGAAAGTTTCTAGAGCTTTCTGCTGCCGTGTTGATATAGATGGTGGTGAAGGGATTCTGCCTAAAGGTGGGGTCCCTTTGTTTGTGTCATGACTTGCCTTCCGGTCAGATGTCAGGTACGATCAGTGGGTGGGGGGAACGGAAAATGGATGTAAAAACAGCCTCTAAGGCTATTCGTAAAGGTGATATTTCGCCAGTGTATCTGTTATATGGCAATGAAAAATATCAAATGAAGCAGTTTGTTGAGATGCTAAAAGAGAAGGTGGTGGAGGAGGAGCATCGTGACTTCGCCATTAGTTCTTATGATTTAACCGAGACGCCAATTGAGGTGGTTGTAGAGGACGCAGAAACAGCGCCTTTTCTGGTGCCAAAGAAGCTAATTATTGTACGGGATACCAGTGTATTTGCAGGCAAAGATAACGGCAAAATAGAGCACCGTCTTGAGACGCTGTTGACTTACATGGATAACCCGACTGACTATAGCGTCATCGTTTTTACGGTTCAGGCTGAAAAGTTGGATGAACGGAAAAAGATCGTCAAGAAACTGAAAAGTGATGCCTCAGTTATTGCTTTCGCCCCTATGGGTGGAGATGATCTTGTGGCTTGGGTCCATAAGCGTGCAGCAGAAAGAGAAGTGCAGTTGGCAGCAGGAGCGGCTGAGAGACTCATTCAATACACGGGTGTCGGGCTTCAATCCTTGGCAGCCGAGATAGATAAGCTGTGCTTGTACGCAGGAGCGCAGGGAACGATCTCATCCGCTGACATTGAATCCCTTGTGCCTCGTAATACAGAGCAGAACGTATTTGCGATGGTTGAGGATCTGGCTAATTTGCGGCTGGATAAGGCGCTCAGTATTTTTTATGAATTGCTTAAGCAAAAAGAAGAACCCATCAAGATAGCAGCTTTGATCACACGGCAGTTTCGTATTATGTTGCAGGTCAAAGAGCTGGCAGGTCAAAGCTATTCTCAGCAACAAATTGCGAGTCAGCTCAGCTTGCATCCTTATGGGGTGAAAGTTGCAGGAGATCAAGCACGACGCTTCCGTTCTGAGCAGCTGCGCCAGCTTCTCTATGAACTGGGCGAACTGGACTATCATATGAAGACAGGTGTCGTTGACAAGGTGCTGGGACTGGAACTGTTTTTAATGAAAATGGGGGCAGGCGCTTCAATCTAATCTCATAAAGTTATAAACTAAAAAATCCTGATCAGCCAAGGCTGGTCAGGATTTTTTCATTAACGTATAAAAGTAGCTCTTGCTTACGCTTGAGCTGTAAGAGCGTTAAGTTTTTTCGCCAAGCGGGATTTCTTGCGAGCAGCTGCATTTTTGTGGATCAGACCTTTAGTTACAGCCTTGTCCAGCTTTTGGGAAGCCACTTTGAAAGCAGCAGCAGCAGCTTCAGCTTCGTTACCTACCAACGCTGTATCGGCAGCTTTAACTGCTGTACGAAGCGCGGATTTTTGGGAAGCGTTCAACGCACGGCGTTTGTCGCTAGTTTTAACGCGTTTGATAGCGGATTTGATGTTTGGCATTACATTCACCTCCTGTAAAGGCATTACTTATGAACACAAACGTTTCACAACTTAAAATATTTTAGCATGCCACACCTCAAATTGCAATAAGAAAACATTCTAAGACGATGCAAATTACAGGATGAAAATGGATGTGCATAAACCTGTTGGGTGTCTCGCACACTATAGCCAGAGATGGTATACAAGGAGGTTTAACAGATGGATCTGGATTTGCAGAAGTATGCGGTACGCACGGATTTGGCATTAGAGGCAAGAGAGCTGGCAGAACGGAATCAGCCTGTACCGCTGGCGGGTATAAATGAGAATGTGGAGGAAGATAACGGGATTAAAATTACGCGGCTGGATGTATTAAATGAGGAAGGAGCCAACCGTATTGGGCGGGTACAAGGGCATTACGTTACGCTCGAAGTACCTGGCTTGCGTGAAGGCGACACTGGACTCCAACAACGGGTAGCCATTGCCTTTGCAAAAGAAATGGAGCATTTTATACAAAAAATAGGGATCTCTAAGGTGGCAAGGGTGCTGGTGGTAGGGCTGGGGAATTGGAACGTGACTCCTGATTCGCTGGGTCCGCTTGTCGTTGAAAATTTAATGGTCACCCGTCAATATTTTGAACTGACACCTGATCAGATCAACCCTGGATATCGGGATGTGAGTGCGATTGCGCCGGGTGTTCTTGGTATCACGGGAATCGAATCCAGTGAGATCGTTCAAGGCATTGTGGACCGCACAAAACCAGAGCTTATTATTGCTATTGATGCTTTGGCGTCACGTTCACTGGAGCGTGTCAATACGACCATTCAGGTGGCGGATATCGGAATACATCCGGGTTCAGGTATTGGCAACAAGCGCCGCGGTATCACCAAGGATATTATGGGAGTTCCGTGTATTGCTATCGGCGTTCCAACGGTATGCTATGCTTCGACCATCGTCAATAATGTAATCGAACTGATGAAAACGCATTTTACCAAAGAAAAGGCTTCTACCAAAGTAATTCTGGGAATGTTGGATGATATTTCAGAACCTGAGAGACTCGGGCTGGTGAGAGAGGTACTTCAACCGCTGGGGCATGATTTGATTGTGACTCCAAAAGAGATCGATGAATTTATTGAAGATATCGCGAATATCATTGCGACCGGTTTGAACGCAGCTCTACATGAAGCTGTTGATCCCGACAATGTCGCCGCTTATACGCATTAATGAAAGGCTAGCAAAACCATCTTTCTAAGACACGGCAGAAAATCTCTATTTAACAGGTAGCCTATCTCTTTCAAAAAGGGATGGGCTTGTCCTGTAGATAGAGATTTTTGTGTTCTAGTAATTGTTCTCCGTTCATAGAGTTGAAGTATAAGAGATTTCCGAAACAGATAGGAACCCTGTGTTCTGAAATGCAATAAGCGGGTTTCGACGGGACGAAGGAGGACAAGGCTCACATGAAAAAAATTCAGACCTGGAACGTCGGAAGATGGAGAAGAAAAGGTATCGAAATTTTGGCAATGGGACATACGCTTGTGCTGCTCATCATGGGCTCGGCGCTTTTATTTGTCGTTTTGGGACTAGGAGGGCTGGCAGAAAATCGTTTGCAAACTTCTCCTGTTTCTTCGATGAAAGGATTGGCAGGCTCGGTGTCCAGCGGTTTTTTCGCGGATATGCTAGGTATGGAGGTACCTCATTTGGCACAAAAGAAACAGCATTCTTCGTTGTCGGGTGAACAATGGTCGCCATTTGTTTTTCAGATGCTTACAGGTATTAATCCGCAAGATCCCAAAAGTCTCATTTCTCGTGAAATTCCTGGCATGGCTGCTGGAGCGCCTGTCTTGCTGCGTAAGGGTTCGGGGAACATCAAGGTAGAGGGTCCTACGGATTATCAGCCTGATCAGGGAACGACAGATACCCCTGGGAGCTCAAACGCAGCTGAGAACCCGCCGTCTACTACGCCGGATATTCCGACAACACCGGAAACAGACCCTGCACGTGAGGATGATCCAGGTGATTCCGCCAAAGGCGAGAAGCGTATATTAATCTACCATTCTCATCCCAGAGAAGCATATAACCCATTACTGAGCAAAACCAGTTCCAACCCCAATTCAGGCTCTAAGTCAGCTAATGTATCAAGGGTAGGAGACTTTGTAAAGAAGAGACTGGAAAAGCAAGGGATATCTACACTGCATGTAAACAAGGATTATGCCACCACAGTTCAAAATTACAATTGGAACTACTCCTATAAATATTCACGCACAACAGTCAAGGAGGCTTTGGCTCAAAATAAAGGTTTAACTTATCTGCTCGATATTCATCGTGATTCCCAACGTCATGGAAAAACAACAGCCACGATTAATGGACTTTCTTATGCCAAAGTGTATTTTATTATCGGACATGACAACAAAAATTGGCGCAAAAATGAAGCTTTTGCTGCTCGCATTCATGAAAAGCTGGAAAAATCATATCACGGCGTATCGCGCGGTGTATGGGGAAAAGATGGCGGCAAAGGAAACAATGGTGAATACAATCAAAGCTTGTCTTCTCATAGCATTTTGATCGAAATCGGAGGGATTGACAACACCGAGGAGGAGTTAAAACGAACTTCTGACGTTTTGGCGGACATGATCAGTGAAGTGTATTGGGAGGATCAGAAAGCACAGAAGGCGGGTACTAACGTATCTGACACCAAAAAGAACAACAGCGGTAATTAAATAAGGTAGCAGTTAGGGGGGGGATATAATGACCGGACATTTTCGTAAAAAAGCGCTTGGATTTGTGCTTCTGATCGGAGCAGGCGTATTACTTGGCATGCAGCTGGCAGGCTCTGGCCTGCGCTCAGTCTATGGCCCGGAATGGGACGAGAATCCAGTTTCATCGGTGAATCAACAGAAAGTTGATTATGAGCAGACGGTGATTGAAGATACCCCGGCAGCTAATGCCCGAGCGTATAATCGTACGTATAATACAAGTGGAAAGGTCGAGTTCGAGCCACAAACGGACACGAATGAAGGAAAAACAAACGAACGAAGTGAGGAGCAGACCGCACGCTGGACACATGAATGGGATACGAAGACTGCTCAGAATGACAATATTCGGCAGGGCCTAGAGACGCCTCGTGAGCTGCTAGCCGTAAAGGCGCAGCAGGCTTCGGTGGATACCATGGCCGATAAAACGGCTGGGCTGCTTCAAAACCTGTCAAGACAAGGTATTCGCTGGGTTGTATCTGTATTTGACGGGGTAACAGAATAGAAATATTGCTGCCCCCCCTTACAACTGCTATAATAAGCTGATTGATACTAGGCATTGTGTGGGGGTAAGGCATGACTGACATTTTGGCAAGACAACGTAAAATTCGGAACTTTAGTATCATTGCACATATAGACCATGGTAAATCCACGCTGGCTGACCGGATCTTGGAGTACACCGGTGCACTCACTTCCCGCGAAATGCAGGAGCAAGTGCTTGACCAGATGGAACTGGAGCGGGAGCGCGGGATTACAATTAAGCTCCAGGCAGTGCGACTCACCTATAAGGCCGATGACGGCGAAGAGTACATTTTGAATTTGATTGATACACCGGGACACGTCGATTTTACCTATGAGGTATCTCGTAGTTTGGCAGCCTGCGAAGGTGCTTTGCTGGTAGTAGACGCAGCGCAGGGGATTGAGGCGCAGACATTGGCTAATGTTTATTTGGCGCTCGACAACAATCTGGAGATTTTGCCAGTGCTTAACAAGATTGATTTGCCAAGTGCTGATCCTGAACGGGTAAAGCAGGAAATCGAGGATGTTATCGGTTTGGACACGAGTGAAACTGTACATGCTTCAGCCAAAGCTGGAATCGGTATCAAGGAAATATTGGAACAGGTGGTCAGAAGTGTGCCTGCTCCGCAAGGAAATCCGGATAATCCGCTTAAGGCGCTTATTTTCGATTCGCATTATGATCCTTATAAAGGCGTAATCGTATATGTACGTGTTGTGGACGGCAGTATCCGTGCGGGTTCGAAAATTAAAATGATGGCGACTGACAAAACGTTTGAGGTTATCGAGGTTGGAGCTTTCATGCCACGTATGACGATCGTGGATGAGCTAAATATCGGTGATGTTGGTTTTATCGTGGCCGGAATCAAGCATGTGGGCGACACTCGTGTCGGGGATACGGTAACGGATGCCAAAAATCCAACACCAGAACCGATGCCAGGCTATCGGAAAATTAATCCGATGGTGTATTGCGGTCTGTATCCGATTGAAACATCGGAATACAACGATCTGCGTGAGGCGCTTGAAAAGCTGCAGCTGAACGATGCTTCGCTCAGCTTTGAACCGGAAACATCCAGTGCGCTGGGCTTCGGTTTCCGTTGCGGTTTCCTTGGTCTGCTGCATATGGACGTTATTCAGGAACGTATTGAACGTGAATTCAATATTCCGTTGATTACAACGGCACCAAGCGTAATTTACCGTGTACAATTGACTAATGGGGAAACGATCGAAATCGATAACCCTTCCAACTACCCAGAAGTAGGGCGTATTGAACATGTACAAGAGCCATATGTTAAAGCGGGTATCATCGTGCCAAATGATTATGTAGGTACAGTTATGGAGCTTTGTCAGAACAAGCGTGGTGAGTACGTGAACATGGAGTACCTAGATACAACACGGGTAACAATTACGTACCAGATTCCTTTGTCTGAAATCGTATATGATTTCTTTGATCAGCTAAAATCCAGCACCAAAGGCTATGCTTCCTTTGACTATGAGATTTCAGGCTATCGCCAATCAAATCTGGTGAAGATGGATATTCTGTTGAATGGTGAGCAGGTCGATGCGCTGTCGTTCATCGTGCATAGAGATCGAGCTTACCACCGCGGACGTATCATTTGTGAGAAGCTGCGCGAGTTGATCCCGCGGCAAATGTTCGAGGTGCCAATCCAGGCATCTGTAGGAACAAAGGTTGTTGCGCGTGAAACCGTTAAGGCTATGCGTAAAAACGTCTTGGCCAAATGTTATGGCGGCGATATTTCCCGTAAACGGAAACTGCTTGAGAAGCAAAAAGAAGGCAAGAAGCGTATGAAGCAGGTCGGTAACGTAGAAGTACCACAGGAAGCATTTATGGCGGTACTGAAGATAGATGAGTAAAGCAGTTTGAAGTATTCGTCCATTCTTTCATGGGGCATTTGCCATGCATGGAGAATGGACGTTCTTTATTTGAGCAAGCTATTCAGGACAGGGAGCTCGTTCAAGTTACAATCAGCGTAACAAAGCATAGTATCATTAAAACTTTAGAGTATTTCTTAAAGCAGTGTCTCTTTTACTGCAACACCTACACCACAAAAATGGGCCGACTCGTGGTGGGCAGCAGCGGAGTGGGCCATTTGAATCTGGAGAAGCGTAGCGTTCGCCTTTACTCCCCAATTTTATCCCTAAGAGTGCTTATATAATGGAAAATTGGGGAGTAACAGCGATCAGAAGATCAAATGGAACACGAAGCGGTTGGTCTCGACCTCGGCTCATTTTCTCACTAAACCCTGAATCGACAAGGAGGATCGGTATGACCGCATCCATACAAAAACATGAATATTCATCCGCGCCTCAAGCGGTTTATCTGCATATACCTTTTTGCACGAATAAATGCTTTTACTGTGACTTTAACTCTTATGTGCTCAAGGATCAGCCTGTTATGGAATATCTGTATGCCTTGGAACGGGAGATGGAACATACGGTCAAACTTCACCCGCCAGGACAGATAAAAACCATTTTTGTCGGGGGCGGAACACCAACAACCCTCAATCCGAAGGAAATGGAATATTTCCTGAAGAGCGTTCGTACCTATTTTCCAAACTGGGCGGAAGATATTGAGTTTTCTATGGAAGCCAATCCAGGCACAACTGATTTTGAAAAACTTTCTGTGATGAAAGAAGGCGGTGTCAATCGACTCAGCTTTGGTGTGCAGGCTTTCCAGAATGAGCTGCTTACAGGCATAGGTCGTATTCATAGTACAGATGACGTCTATCGTAGTTTGGAAAACGCACGTAAGGCCGGCTTGGACAATCTGTCGATTGACCTGATGTTCGGTTTGCCGAACCAAACGGTCGACATGCTGGATGAAAGCGTCAGTAGAGCGCTGGAGCTGGATCTTCCTCATTACTCTATCTACAGTTTGAAGGTTGAAGAGAACACGCTCTTCCACACGTTATACCAGAAAAACCAGCTGCCACTTCCACATGAAGATGACGAACTGGAAATGTATTTGCTCCTTATGCGTCGCATGAAAGAAGCGGGTTATGAACAGTATGAAATTAGTAATTTCGCTAAACCAGGTTTGGGTAGTAAGCACAATATGACTTATTGGCGGAATGAGGATTATTATGGTCTTGGCGCTGGGGCACATGGTTATGTTGGCAGAGAGCGTCATATGAACATTAAGGGCATTAACCCTTATGTGGAGGCTACTCGGAATGGCCTACCGCGTTTGGACAGTTTTGAGGTGCCGACGGCGGAAGCCATGGAGGATTTCCTCATGGTCGGTTTGAGAATGCTGGAAGGTGTGTCTAAATCCCGCTTTGAGGCTCAATTTGGTCAGACATTGGAAGACACGTTTACAGTTCCTCTCAGAAAAATGCTGAATGCGGGATTAATTGAATCAATCGAGGATGGGTATCGTTTGAGCGAACGCGGTATTTTATTCGGAAATGACGTATTTGCAGAGTTCATCGGTTCTATCACGGTAAATTCATAAGTTGCAGGTTTCAATACAATACATTTTGACATCGTAAGCTGGGCTATCATTTTATTACACCATTCTGCCACAGCAGGGTAAATGGAGTATTGCGATTCTATGCGTTATGTTGTATATTTATTCATTATATGCGGCAAGCGGCAGGAGGAGAGCAAGATGGCTTCAGTGTGTAAAGATGTATTGTGCAGAAGTGCGGTTCCTGAGGATGTGGAGCCTTTATATCAAATGATTAGTGGCTATGCAGAGCGGGGGATTATGCTGCCACGTTCAAGGGAAGTGCTTACGCGCCAACTGGAGCTGTTTATTGTTGCAGAGGTGGACGGCCAAGTCGTTGGCTGTGGTTCTTTATGCAAATTGGGGGCTGATTTGGTAGAGATTCGCTCCCTTGGCATCTCTGAGGGGCATAAAGGAATGGGGATAGGCTCCAAGCTTGTGGAAGGCCTTATTATAGAAGCACGGCGGCAACGTATTCCTAAAATTATGGCACTGACCTACGAGGTATCCTTTTTTATAAAAAACGGTTTTGATGTAGTTAGCAAAGAGATTTTCCCCGAGAAGGTATGGACCGACTGCATTCACTGTAGTAAGCAAAACAATTGTGATGAAATCGCAGTGTTGAAAGTACTGAACTGACCTGTCAATAATGAGGTCAGTTCAGTGTTTTTTTATCAGGACGTAGCCGTGTGTATGTGTTACGGCTTACATTATTGTGTCCCTGTTTATTTCTCAAATGTTTGGAGTAACCACCAAATGAATTGATGATGAGGCTCCAGTTCCGAAGGTATATCACTCAAGCTTCCTATGGGATGGTCCTTATGGTAATCCGTATCATTATAAAAGTATGTAGTGCCATCTAACGGGACCTGACGCTTGTATTTATACAAGGCGACAACATATTTTTCAGACTCTCCGGTTCGGCTTGGATGATATGTGTACCCTTCCCAGTCGGCTGGTGTTACATCATCATAATGCAGTATAGCTGCCACACTATATTTGATTTGCTTGGGAATGCTTGGACTGAATTCTTGTGGGTAAAATAAAATGGTATTCCACATGCTTAACAGAATTGTAGGGACCAAAATTAAGGCACACCATAGGGGGCTTAATTTACGAATTAAGTGGATCACCGAAATGATAAGGGCAGCGTTCAGAATAAAAACTAGTGGCAAAGCAAGTATTCTTCCTAGTCCTGTGTACGGAAACAATTCGATTAAAATGTAAAACATACAAATTGTAGGTAAAAGAGCGATTAATGCGTATAAAAGGTTGCGGCGCTTGCTTCTCAGACCCCATTCCTCCTTAAAGGCAATAAAGTTATATAGTTTGTAGGCACAGTCTCAAATTTTTCAGTTTTACGCATCCCTATACATAAATATGGTTTGGATATGGTAAATAATGAGGTTTTCCGTGAAAAAATGCAAACCCTCTGTTTTGCCATAGTAATTAAAATGGATATAATAAATATCGTTTATTGAAAATACTGATCTGACTTGACAATGATCAGGTCGGTTTGGTATTTTTGTATTATCAGTTAGCACTCATCGCGAACGAGTGCTAATGATTCCATTTAACAATCATGCTATTATGGATAAATGACAAGGGGGGATTCGCTTGTTAACCGAACGTCAGAGACTCATTTTGAATGCGATTATTGATGACTACATTCGTTCGGCTGAGCCAGTGGGTTCCCGCAGCATATCCAAAAGGCAGGATGTCGGATTCAGCCCAGCCACAATCCGTAATGAAATGTCGGATTTGGAGGAACAGGGCTATCTGGAGCAACCCCATACTTCTGCGGGACGCATCCCGTCTCATAAAGGCTATCGTTATTATGTGGACCATTTGGTGCCGCTAAATACACTGAAGCCTATGGAAATGCGGGAACTAAAAGCCTTTTACGCCGAAAAGCTGAATGTAATGGAGCAAGTGATCCAGCATGCATCAGGCATTTTGTCCCATATGACCAATTATACTTCCATCCTGCTTGGGCCGGAGGTTTTTCATACTTCGTTGCGTCATTTTCAGCTGTTGCCGCTCAACGAAACGACGGCTGTGGCGATTATCGTGACCAATACCGGTCAGGTGGAGAATAAAACGGTGGATATTCCGCCTGGAATTTCAATCTCCGAGATGGAAAAGGTTGTGAATTTACTGAACAGCAAGCTGGTCGGTGTACCGATTTATCAGCTTAAATCACGCCTTTACACCGCGCTGGGTCAGGAAATGGAGAAGCATGTATCTCATTTTGAGGACGCTATGAAGGTGCTGGATAAAGCACTCGATAATGAATCAGATCAGCGCCTATATTTAAGCGGTGCGACGAACATGCTGAATCAGCCTGAATTTAAAGATGTAGAAAAGGTTAAACATATTCTCGATCTGCTGGAGGAAACACCAACGCTACTTAAACTGATGACTCCTGTAGCCGGAGCACCTGAAATTCAAGTCCGCATCGGCACAGAAAATGATCATGAAGCATTTGCCAATTGCAGCCTGATTACTGCTACATATGCAGTAGACGGAGAAGCGTTGGGTACTATAGGTATATTGGGTCCGACGCGGATGGAGTATGCGAGAGTTATTAATATTTTGGGTATCCTGTCTAAGGATTTGACCGCAATGCTAACGCAACGGTTTAAATAAAATAAGATCGCATAGGTTGCGGTCCTACATGTTCCGCGCTGGGATACGGTTTGTATCCTGCGCGGGTGCATTGTTGCGTGCTTTTATAGGGGAGTTACAACTTGAAGGAGGTGAAACATTTTGAAGGAAGAACAAGCGTTCCAAGATGACAAACAACAAAATGTAAGCACAGAGGAAGCCGCCGAAACGAGCCAGCAGGACGAGCTGGTGAATGAAGCGGCAGCACTGGAAGCCGAGGAAGAAAACACAGAGGTGGCAAAACTTCGTGCAGAGGCTGAGGAGCATCAGCAACGGTTTTTGCGCGCACAGGCGGATTTTGATAATTTTCGCCGCCGTACGCTGAAAGAAAAGGAAGACCTTGCTAAATATGCGTCTATGAAGCTTGTTACCGAGTTGGTGCCTGTTCTGGATAACTTCGAGCGAGCGCTGGCAACAGCATCGCAAGGAGCGGAGTCTGAGTCATTCACCAAAGGCGTGGAAATGATTTTCCGCCAGTTTGAGAGTGTGCTTCAGGCAGAGGGAGTGACGGCCATGAATGCAGTGGGACAACCGTTTAATCCTGATTTCCATCAGGCTATTATGCAGGTGGAGAGCGAAGAGCATGATGAAGGCATCGTCGTTGAAGAGGTACAAAAAGGATACATGCTGAAGGACAAGGTGCTTCGTCCAGCGATGGTAAAAGTTAGCATGTAACTTTTTCTATATACATTAGAATTACATCATTTTTGATTCAACCATTCTGGCCTGAGGGCCTCGTATATACAGAAGGAGGAATTGTCCGATGAGCAAAGTAATCGGTATTGACTTAGGTACAACCAACTCTTGTGTGGCTGTTATGGAGGGCGGCGAAGCCGTCGTTATTCCAAATCCGGAAGGCGCGCGCACAACCCCTTCCGTTGTCGGTTTCAAAAAAGATGGGGAGCGTACTGTAGGGGAAACGGCAAAACGCCAAGCAATTACGAACCCGGATCGTACAATCATGTCCATCAAGCGCCACATGGGTACAAATCATAAAGAAAACATCGACGGTAAGGAATATTCCGCACAGGAAATTTCCGCTATGATTTTGCAAAAGCTGAAAGCTGACGCTGAAGCTTACCTGGGCCAAACGGTTTCTCAAGCGGTTATCACTGTTCCAGCTTACTTCAATGATGGTCAACGTCAAGCAACTAAGGACGCAGGTAAAATTGCCGGTCTGGAAGTTCTGCGGATTGTCAATGAGCCAACAGCAGCTGCATTAGCATATGGTATGGAAAAATCCGAAGACCAAACCATCCTCGTATATGACTTGGGCGGCGGTACATTCGACGTATCCATTTTGGAACTGGGCGATGGCTTCTTCGAAGTTAAAGCAACAAGCGGCGACAACAAGCTGGGTGGCGATGACTTTGACCAAGTGATTATTGATTACCTCGTAAATGAGTTCAAGAAAGATCAAGGTATTGACCTGAGCAAAGATAAAGCAGCTGTACAACGTCTGAAAGATGCAGCAGAAAAAGCGAAAAAAGAACTGTCCGGCGTGCTGACAACGACAATTTCCTTGCCGTTTATCACAGTAGCTGATGGCGTTCCACAGCATTTGGAGTTGAACCTGACTCGTGCGAAGTTTGAAGAATTGTCCGCAGGTCTGGTAGAACGTACTTTGGGACCTACTCGTCAAGCGATGAAAGATGCAGGCATGAGTGCTAGCGACATCGATAAAATCGTTTTGGTCGGCGGCTCCACACGTATTCCAGCTGTACAAGAAGCAATCAAAAAACTGACAGGTAAAGAGCCTCACAAAGGTGTAAACCCTGATGAAGTGGTAGCTTTGGGCGCGGCAGTTCAAGCAGGTGTATTGACAGGTGATGTGAAAGACGTCGTTCTCCTTGACGTAACTCCACTGTCCCTCGGTATTGAAACCGCAGGTGGCGTATTCACTAAAATGATTGATCGTAACACGACAATCCCTACGAGCAAATCGCAGGTATTCTCGACGTATGCCGACAATCAGCCTAGCGTAGAAATTCACGTGCTGCAAGGTGAACGCGAAATGGCAGCAGGCAACAAAACACTGGGCCGTTTCCAATTGGGAGATATCCCTCCAGCACCACGTGGTGTACCGCAAATCGAAGTTACTTTCGATCTGGATGCGAACGGTATCGTGAACGTATCTGCTACAGATAAAGGCACAGGCAAAAGCCAAAAAATTACGATCACTTCTTCTAGCGGCTTGAGTGACGAAGAAGTAGAACGTATGATGAAGGATGCCGAGTTGCATGCGGAAGAAGATAAGAAACGTAAAGAGTTGGTAGAAGCGAAAAACGCTGCAGACCAACTGATCTACTCCGTAGACAAAACGATTAAAGATCTGGGCGAAAAAGCGGATGCAGGTGAAGTCGAAAAAGCAAATGCAGCTAAAGAAAATCTGCAAAAAACGCTGGAATCCGATAACCTGGAAGACATCAAAAAAGCTACTGAAGAGCTGACTGAGATTGTTCAGCAATTGTCTGTGAAATTGTATGAGCAAGCTGCTCAAGCAGCGCAAGCTCAAGACGGAGCAGCAGACAGCAAAGGCCGTGACAATGTAGTTGATGCGGACTATGAAGTTGTTGACGAAGATCAGAAGAAAGACTAAGCAACGAATCGGGTAGTGGCAACTTTACGGTATACCGGTACGTTATGATATACTGAACAATAATTAGCAGCGTAGCTGCCTTGATAAATAGCAATTAGCCTAAGGGTAACTGTTATTTCCAAGATAAATAAGCATATTACGGGTTGTACTGCCTTGAAATGATGGGAAGGTCAAAGCCGGGTCATCCCGCGCCTTTGGCTTTCCTTTTATATGTAGTGCAGACACGTTGTAGGCATGGGGGTGGAACATTGGCTGATAAGCGTGATTATTATGAGGTGCTGGGTGTCGCAAAAGGCGCTTCGGATGAAGAAGTCAAAAAGGCTTACCGTAAGCTTGCGCGTCAGTATCATCCGGACGTGAACAAGGCTGCGGACGCAGAAACTAAATTCAAAGAAGTTAAAGAAGCTTACGATGTCCTCAGTGATGGTCAGAAGCGGGCAAGATACGACCAATACGGTCATGTAGACCCGAATCAGGGCATGGGAGGCGGCTTCGGTGGTGCCGACTTCGGTGGCGGATTTGGTGATATTTTTGATATGTTCTTTGGTGGCGGTAATGGTCGACGTGACCCGAATGCACCGCAACGAGGGAACGATCTTCAATATACGATGACAATCGAATTCAAAGAAGCGGTGTTTGGTAAAGAAACCGACATTCAAATTGAACGTACGGAAACATGTGATACGTGTCATGGTACAGGAGCCAAAGCGGGCACTCAACCACAGACCTGTTCCGTCTGCCACGGCAGTGGACAGGAAGAAGTGGTGCAGAATACACCGTTTGGCCGCATGGTTAACCGACGCGCCTGCTCCAATTGCGGCGGTTCCGGTAAAATCATCAAAGAAAAATGTACGACTTGTAGCGGATCAGGCCGTGTCCGCAAGAAACGTAAAATTCATATCCGCATTCCAGCGGGTGTGGACGACGGCGCACAAATGCGTATCAACGGTGAAGGCGAAGGCGGTGTCAACGGAGGACCGGCAGGTGACCTGTACGTCGTATTCCGCGTGAAGTCGCACGACTTCTTTGAGCGTGAGGGAGACGATATCTACTGTGAAATTCCGCTGACGTTCTCACAGGCAGCGTTGGGAGATGAAGTTGAGATCCCGACGTTGACCGAGAAAGTGAAGCTGAAAGTTCCAGCAGGCACGCAAACAGGGACTTATTTCCGTCTTAAAGGAAAGGGTGTACCAAAACTGCGCGGCGTAGGTCAAGGTGACCAGCATATTAAGGTAGTTGTGGTAACGCCTAGCAAGCTGAGTGAGGAACAGAAGGATTTGCTGCGTCAGTTCTCTTCGCTTAGTGGAGAGCAGACACATGAGAATGAGCAGTCCTTTTTTGACCGTGTGAAGCGGGCTTTCCGAGGCGACTAAGCCAAAGTCGAAATCGCGGAGCTTCAATTATGAATCCGAGGGACTATTCCGCAATTGCGGGATAGTCCCTTTTTTTATATTCACGTAAACACATACATAGCCATTTTTGTATAACCAGAGTTAACAATTGAGCTTCTATCAACTAGAAAGGGGTGAGTTCCATCGAAAAAATACGGGCAAGTCTGCGTCGAGGTAAGCCGCTATTAAAGCTTAGAGGTCTAATAACGCTGCTCGTATGTCTGGTTATGGCACTTGTGCTCCTGCCAGTAACACTGTTATTTGCCGAGAGAGTTGAGCATGAAACGGAGAAAGGACTCGAGGAAAAGGCAATGTCCATTGCGCGTACACTCGCCCATACACCGCTTATTATTGAGCAATTGCAACAGACAGGTTCTTCTCCTTCCATGCAGGAGTATGTGAAGAAGGTCTCAACGGCGAATCATATCCAATTTGTCGTGGTTATGGATATGAAGGGAATTCGTAAAACCCACCCGGATGCTAGGAGGATCGGCAAAGCCTTTGTCGGAGGGGACGAGTATACTGCACTTCATGGTCAGGAGAGCGTGTCCGTTGCAAAGGGGACATTGGGCATGTCCATGCGGGCCTTCTCCCCCGTGTTTAGTGTGACGGGAAAACAGGTAGGTGCGATTGTTGTCGGTATATCCATGCAGGATGTACAGCGGGCCCAGGAAGGCAACACCCGTCTTATTGCTATCGCCATTGGGATCGGAATGTTGATTGGCACAGGAGGAGCGGTTGTGCTGGCCCGTAAAATCAAAAATATGCTGGTCGGTCTGGAGCCGCCGGAAATCGCACGTTTGCTGGAGGAACGCAGCGCGATGTTACAGTCCATCAAGGAAGGCGTCATTGCGGTGGATGAATGCGGTCGTATCATGCTGATGAATGCAGAAGCGATCCGTCTACTGAGGCAAGCGGGGATTGAAGATTTCTCATTCTCTGGACAGGAAATTACTGTTTATTTATCTGCTTTCCGATTACAAGAGGTCTTGGAAGTAAGCACTCCACTGATGGATGAGGAAATGCAGCTGGGTGGGATCACCTTGCTGACCACCAGTGTTCCGATACGGGTCAAAGGAAAAATTGTCGGAGCCATTGTAACCTTTCGGGATAAGACGGAGATGAAACAGCTTGCTGAACGTTTGACAGGAGTTTCTCTGTACACGGAAGCACTACGCGCGCAGGCTCATGAATTTATGAACAAGTTGCATGTCATTATGGGGATGGTGCATTTGCGAATGTATGATAAACTGGAGCACTATATTATGGATGCTGTCGAGCATCATCAAGTAGAGATTGGCTCCATTACTCGGCAGCTTAAGGACCCAGTGATGGCGGGGTTTGTGTTAGGGAAATTAAGCCGGGCCAGAGAGGCAGGGGTAAATTTTGAACTGACTCCGGGTAGTTACTTGCCTGAATCCAGTCAAACTCAAACGACTCATGAACTGATTACTATTCTTGGCAATCTGTTTGATAATGCAGTGGAGGCGATGGAATCTCTGGAGCACAAGCGGATTACCCTTTCACTTTATTATGAAGAAAACCAGAAAAATGGCTGTCTGACCAGTATCATGTGCGACAATGGTCCAGGTATACCGGAGGGCCTTGGGAAGGCCATTTTTGAAAAAGGTTTTTCGACCAAGGGAGAGTCGCGAGGGATGGGACTTTACCTAGTGTCGCAAAGCGTGAAAAGGCTACAAGGTAGTGTAAAGTTGATCCCAGTCGAGCAGGGGTGCTGTTTTCAGATTAAGATTCCATACATTATAGCGGGGAATGATGAACATGATTAATGTCCTGATTGTAGAAGATGATCCGATGGTTGCGGAATTCAACCGCAAATATACGGAGCAGGTAGAGGGTTTCCAATGTGGTGGTTGGGCTTCTTCGGTGGAAGAGGCTAAGAAATATATAGCTGAACAAGCCATTGATCTGATATTGCTGGATGTGTATATGCAAGAAAGTAATGGCCTCGATTTACTGTCATTTATACGGGAGGCTGGAGTGAATGTGGACGTTATTGTCATCTCAGCTGCAAGTGACATGAGTAGCATCAAAAAAGCGATGAACTTTGGCGCGGTGGATTATTTAATCAAGCCTTTCCACTTTAACCGTTTTTTAGAGGCCCTTACCGGGTACCGAGAACACATTAGTATTGTTCGTGAGCGTAGTCTACTGTCGCAGGAGGAGCTGGACCGACTGATTTATCATAAAAGCTTGACTAAAGACTTGGCACGGTTGCCTAAGGGGATAACGAAATCCACGCTGGCTATGATATGGAATTGTATCCAGCAGCATCATAAGGTTCTGTTTTCCACCGAGGATATTGCGGAGAGTGCAGGGATCTCCAGGGTGTCTATGCGCAAGTATCTGGCTTTTATGACAGAGATTGAAGTGCTTTCTATGGAAACTATATATGGTACCATTGGACGTCCTGTTTACCAATACCAGGTGTTGCCGCAGGCAGAAGGAATCATGAATAGTTATATTTAGCCCTATTTCTGATTACTTTAGTTACTAAAGTTAGTTCTTAGTTTTAAAACCAAATAAAGCGTTTTCCAAGGTGTAGAATGGGAACATGATCATCATTCTTCACTTTATGGAGGGAGATTTATGGAAAATGCTACGAACCAGCCTGTCATGCAAAAGGGGCAAAGATGGAGTAAAAATACTGTAGATGGGTTTAGGATGCTGGGCAGGATAAAGGTGGGAGTTATTCCTCTTCCGCTATATGCCGTGATTGCGCTAATTGTTTATGCGGCTGCAATTACAGAAAGACTTCCGAACGATCTATTGGGCGGGTTTGCCGTCATCATGATTTTAGGTATACTGCTCAGTGATCTAGGGGCCAAACTTCCACTGCTCAAACATATAGGCGGGCCAGCCATTTTATCCCTTATGGTTCCATCGTTAATGGTATTTTGGAATATGTTCAGTCCATCTGCAATGGGGGCTGTGCACACGCTTATGAAAACCTCAAATTTCCTTTATTTTTACATCGCATGTCTAGTAACAGGAAGCATTCTTGGCATGGATCGCAAAATGCTGATGAATGGAATTGTCAAAATTTTTGCCCCCATTATCATAGGATCTATTGCTGCTGTTGCTGTCGGTATGGTGGTGGGTATGGCTTTTGGCTACAGTGCTTATCATACATTTTTTTTCATCATCATTCCGATTATTTCCGGTGGGATTGGAGAAGGTATTTTACCGTTGTCCATTTCGTATGGAATGGTACTGGGCAAGGATTCTGCGGAATTCGTATCCCAGTTTATCCCGGCTGCCATTATCGGTAACATTGTTGCAATTATAGGTGCAGGCGTCTTGAAGAGATTAGCGGAGAAAAAACCAAAAACTTCTGGTAACGGAAGGTTGTTAAAACTAGAAAAGGACGAAGACAAGTTAGCTCCGGTAAATTTGGGGCAATCCGTTTCTTTTCCATTAATGGGTGGTGGTCTGCTGTTGGCCTGTACTTTCTTTATTGTGGGTAAGCTGCTAGAGCCGTATCTCCATATTCCAGGGCCGATTCTCATGATTCTGGCGGCCGCATTAATAAAGTGTATTCAGATCATGCCGAACACATTGGAGCAGGGAGCTTTTCATTTGTACAAATGTATAACCGCTAGTTTGACGTGGCCCTTGATGGTGGGGTTAGGTATTTTGTATGTGCCATTAGATAGTGTAGTTGGGATTCTAACGGTTCCTTATGCGATCACCTGTGCATCTGTAGTGGTTGCATTGATTGTTACTGGATACTTCACAGGAAAATGGATTCATATGTATCCCGTAGAAGCTGCCTTGGTGACCAGTTGTCGCGGCGGATTGGGGGGCACGGGCGATGTAGCCATTCTGTCTGCATCCAATCGGATGGAACTGATGCCTTTTGCCCAAATTGCAACACGGATTGGTGGAGCAGGCACCGTCATTTTAGCAACCTTGTTACTACAATTATGGAGCTGATGAGTTTTAGACCAAGCTATAAAATTCATATCATATACAGTCATGAAAGGATGGAGAAATATATGGGCAGTTTAAGAGATGAAATCAGAGAATTACACGAAGGTGGCAAAATGGAGACCTTACCCAAGAAGCGAATTGAAACGATGGAGGGGTTGTCCAAAGTTTATACGCCAGGTGTGGCTCAAATTTGCATGGAAATTGCCAATGATCCAGCCAAAGCGTTTCAATTAACGATCAAAAAAAATACAGTAGCAGTCGTTTCAGATGGAACAGCGGTACTTGGATTAGGAGATATCGGGCCGGAGGCAGCTATGCCTGTGATGGAGGGGAAGGCAGTACTGTTCAAACAATTTGCAGGTGTCGACGCATTCCCAATCTGTCTCAATACGAAGGACCCTGATGAGATTGTTCAAATTGTCAAAATGATCGCTCCTGCCTTTGGCGGCATTAACTTGGAAGATATATCTTCACCACGCTGTTTTGAGATCGAGAGACGGTTGAAGCAGGAACTCGACATTCCAGTATTTCATGATGATCAGCATGGTACGGCAGTCGTGGTATTAGCGGGTTTGGTCAATGCATTAAAGGTATGCGGCAAAAAAATGGAAGATGTCAAAGTAGTTTTTGCCGGTATCGGTGCGGCGGGTATGGCTTGCTCGCGCATGCTGCTCAAGGCAGGAGTACGCAATCTGATTGGGGTCGATCGGCAAGGAGCCATTCACCGCGATGTGGAATACAGTAACCCGCATTGGACAGAGTATGCGAACATGACTAACCCGCATAATCTAAGTGGAAGCTTATCTGAGGTAATTGTGGGAGCTGATGTGTTCATCGGTGTGTCGGGTCCAGATATACTGACTGTGGAAGACATACAGAGCATGGCAACTGATCCTATAGTGTTCGCCATGGCGAATCCGAAGCCAGAAATTGATCCGGCAATAGCTTCACCTTATGTTCGTGTGCTTGCTACCGGTCGCTCCGATTTTCCTAATCAGATTAATAACGTGTTGTGCTTTCCGGGAATTTTCCGGGGCGCTCTGGATTGCCATGCGAAGACGATTAACGAGGAGATGAAACTGGCTGCCGGGCTTGCCATCGCTGATGCAATTTGCCCTGAGGAGCTAAGTGAAACTTATATCATACCGGATGTTTTTAATCCAAAGGTGGTGCAAAAGGTACGGGATGCTGTTATTCACGCAGCCTGGGAGACAGGAGTAGCCATGTCAGGTGAAGCTCCGGCTGCTACTTTACGTCCGTAAAAGTTATGTTCTTCACAAACTTTAGTTCACCGTCTTGCCCTGCTGTTCATGACAATGCAATGTCTGTATCCGTTAAGCTTTCGTGGAGAATATAAAGTCTTGCCAATGAGCAGGATATAACAAAGCGTAACGATCTATGTTCTCAAACACGAGTTGCGCTCAATACTACACAGGGAGATTTCGGGATGGGCGAAAAAAATATTTTGGCGTATTTCAAAAGTCCTGAGGAAGCACAGGGAGCCGCGAGAAAACTGGAAGCTCTCCGGGTAACGGATATGTCGATAGATCGTTTTAGCCGGTATCCGCGGCAGTCTACAGGCAACGCCGGATTGCCTGTGTTTTCGGGACAGATTAGCAGCTTGTCCTCACTCACACAGGGCGTGGATTTTACAGATGCTTCTCCAGCGATACTGGCTGCGGCTGATCCTGCTGCCAGTGGCATGAGTGATGGAGGACAAGGTGGACCGACAGGCCGCGATATTTTGTTGACTGCGGTGGTGGACGAATCCATTCATCATCAGGCGATGTCGATTGTGGAACAAGCGGGTGGAATGCTGTGACAAGTTTGGAAGGAGCAGTGACCGATGTCTAAAAACAAACGGTTCGATAAAGTGCTGACCAAAACCGAGAAAATCAAACGCATGCAATCTGCCAAAAACGAAGATGTTGAGTTCTCCGCAGAGCAGGCAGATGCTGAGGATCTGGAAGCGATCCGACGTAGTGAAGTAGCTGACCGCCGTCAGCAACGGATCATAAACGACAACGAGTAGAATACAATAAGACGGGTATCCCACCTATAAAGGTGATTTGTGGGATAGCCCGTCTTATTTATGTTTCTCCTTTGTTCTATTCATTAGTAGACTTATACCAGATGATAGCCGTAACAATAACTAGCATTATAATCTAATATTGTCTTTGTCATACTGGCTTTTTTGAACTCCTATGCGAGTATATAGTACAATGTAATGTATGCATGTGAAATGAGGAGGAAATGTAAACCATGTTGTGGAATGAAATTACAATACATACAAGTGAAGAAGCCGTCGAAATGATTTCGAATTTTCTGCACGAAGCAGGTGCGGGAGGGGTTTCCATTGAAGAATCCGGTTCGCTTAATAAGCCCCGGGACACGTCTTATGGACAATGGTACGATCGTCCTTTGAACGACATTCCTGAAGGACAAGCGATCATCAAGGGCTATTTTGCCGAAGAAGTAGACATGGACAGCGTGCGTGCACAAATTGAGCCGCGGGTTGAACAATTGAGAACTTTTGATATTGACCCTGGCGAGGTTCGGTATGAGCTGAAAACGGTCCACGAGGATGACTGGGCTAATGCCTGGAAGCAATATTTTAAGCCTTTACGTGTATCGGATCGTTTGACCATCAAACCGACTTGGGAAGAGTATGAGCCTGCGAGTGAAGATGAAAAAATTATTGAGCTTGATCCGGGTATGGCCTTCGGCACTGGAACACATCCGACGACGTCCCTTTGTCTGAGAACGCTGGAATCCGTGATTCAGGGTGGAGAAGAAGTGATTGATGTTGGTACGGGCTCCGGTATCTTAGCGATTGGAGCTGTAAAGCTGGGAGCAAAGCATGTACTTGCCTTGGATCTTGACCCGGTAGCGGTATCCAGTGCGCGTGAAAATACGCGTTTGAACGAACTGGAGGAGCGCATCACCATTAAAGAAAGCGATTTGCTCTCCGTGCTTAATGCAAGCGATCCAACGCTGGGTATTCAACTGCCAGTCAAGCTGGTGGTAGCTAATATTTTAGCCGAGATCATTTTGTTGTTCATTGATGATGTATATAATGCCCTACAGCCAGGCGGTATTTATATTGCATCAGGAATTTGGAAGAACAAAGAAGAGGCTGTCGAAACCGCATTGAAAGCAGCTGGCTTTGAGATTACCGAAATCAACCGGGATGAAGATTGGCTGGCGTTTGTGGCGAGAAAGAGGTAAGCATGGATTTTTTACAAAGTATTTTTCGTGTAAATTTAAATGTCCTTCCATTTTACTTGTTGGCTGTGATCATATCGTTTACGGTGCATGAATTTGCGCATGCGTATTATGCCAATAAATTTGGTGATCCTACGGCCAAGCTACTGGGGCGCGTGACTTTAAATCCGGCAGTGCATATTGATCTGCTGGGTACGCTGTTACTGTTGATCGGAGGCTTTGGTTGGGCCAAGCCAGTCCCGGTCAATCGTGACAATTTTAGCCGCCCGCGCCTTATGGGCATTATTGTATCGGCTGCTGGTCCGCTGAGCAATCTGCTGCTTGCATTTGTGACTACACTGATCTATGCTGTGCTTCTTCATTTTCAGGTATTGCCGGGAATGGAGAACCAGCGGGTGGCTCAGGCAATCTATTTGTTTATCAATGCGCTAATCAATTTAAATTTGTTTTTGTTTATCTTTAATCTGATCCCACTGCCTCCACTCGATGGCTACCGGATTGTGGAGGACGTGGCTCCGACTCCTGTGCGCCGCAAGCTTCAGCACTTTGAGCAATGGTCGATCTTTATTTTTCTGCTTATACTGGTAATTCCGCAAGTACGAGCTGTAACGATTGAACCTCTTTACACGCTGTCTCAGATGATTTATATACAGTTTTTACAGTTCTCTTTTTACATTACCGGATTGTTTGGAGCCTAAGGGCTCCTTTTTTTTACGAGAATTGGTATAACATAAACGGAAAAGGGAACAGACTGGTCATACAGGCGCAAAAGATGATATGATGGTGCTTGGTGATTTCATCGGATTTTGTACGGAACGTTAGTGGATAATAGTTATTTTTAGAATAGGTGTGAGAGAATGCAGCGTTATTTTATTCCGGCAAAGCAATTTCTAGAAGATCACGTAATTGTTACGGGTGAGGACGCGCGACATATCGCCAAAGTCATGCGAGGCCGTAGTGGTGACAAAATTATAGTCAGTGACGGGGTATCCAGGGAAGCGCTGGCTGCATTGGATACGATTGAGCAGGACCATGTGAAGGCGACGATTATCGAACCGCTGGAGATGACCTCTGAACCGCATGTTCAGATCACCATCGCGCAGAGTCTTCCTAAAGGGGACAAGATGGAGACGGTGATGCAAAAGTGCACAGAAATCGGAGCCACCGGGTTTGTACCGTTTTTATCCGAGCGTACGGTCGTACAGTATGATGCCAAAAAGGAAGGCAAGCGACTGGAGCGTTGGCGCAAGATTGTGAAGGAAGCGGCTGAGCAAAGCCATCGTAACCGGATTCCGGAAATTAGCGCACCCCTGACGTGGAAAGAACTTCTGGCTTCTTTTGCTGGGTATGATTTGATATGTTATTGTTATGAAAAAGAGCAGGGGCGGCAGCTACGGGATGTAATCCAGCCTTTCGCAGGACAATGGGTGTCCACAGACAAGCCGCGTGTGCTGGTGGTGGTGGGCCCGGAAGGCGGCTTTACTGAAGCGGAAAGCCTAGAGGCTGAGCAGGCCGGGGCACAGTCTACAGGACTGGGAAGACGTATTTTACGTGCGGAAACCGCAGGTATGGTTGCATTGGCATGCATTTTATATGAGACAGGAGAAATGGGAGGGGTTTAATATGCCATCAGTGGCATTTTACACATTAGGTTGTAAAGTAAACTTTTATGATACAGAAGCGATCTGGCAGCTGTTCAAAAAAGAAGGTTATGAGCAGGTGGATTTTGACGAGCAGACTGCTGATGTCTATTTAATTAATACATGTACGGTTACGAATACCGGTGATAAGAAGAGCCGTCAGATCATTCGTCGTGCGATTCGCCGAAATCCAGATGCCATTGTGGCAGTGACGGGCTGTTACGCTCAAACTTCTCCGGCCGAAATTATGGATATTCCAGGTGTTGATCTTGTTATTGGTACGCAGGATCGAGATAAGATTATTCCGTTTGTGAAGGAGATCCAAGAGTCGCGTCAACCTGTAAACGCTGTGCGTAATATAATGAAGACCCGTGTGTTTGAGGAAATGGATGTGCCTGATTTTGCTCATCATACCCGTGCGTTTCTAAAAATTCAGGATGGCTGCAATAACTTCTGCACCTTCTGCATTATCCCGTGGTCGCGGGGCTTATCCCGTAGCCGTGATGCCGCAAGCATTATTACACAGGCGCGTCAACTGGTGCACGCAGGCTACAAGGAAATCGTACTCACGGGTATCCATACTGGTGGTTATGGCGACGATATGGATAATTATGACCTGTCCGATCTGCTGTGGGACCTGGAGAAAGTGGAAGGGCTGGAACGTATCCGTATCAGCTCGATTGAAGCTAGTCAGATTGATGAAAAAATGCTGGATGTACTGAAACGCTCCAATAAGCTGGTTCGCCATTTCCACATACCGCTTCAAGCAGGGGACGATACCGTGCTGAAACGGATGCGCCGCAAGTACACGACAGAAGAGTTTTATAACAAAATGCTCATGATTCGTAAAGCGATGCCAGATGTAGCAATTACAACAGACGTAATTGTCGGCTTCCCTGGAGAAACGGACGAAATGTTCCGTAATGGCTATGAGCTGATGAAAAAAATCGGCTTCTCGGAAATGCACGTGTTTCCGTATTCCAAGCGTACTGGCACGCCTGCGGCACGTATGGAGGATCAGGTGGACGAGGACGTGAAAAATGCGCGTGTGCGTGACCTGATTGCATTGTCAGAGCAAATGCAGCTGGCATATGCTGAAAAGTTTGTTGGTCAGGTGCTGGAGGTTATTCCTGAAGTAGCCCCTAAAGGGACTGAAGATAGCGGTATACTTTATGGTTATAGTGACAATTACATTCAACTGGTGTTTGAAGGTAATAAGGATCTGGTTGGCAAGGTGTGCCGCGTGAAGCTGACGAAGGCGGGCGTTAATGAAAGTGAAGGCCAATTGGTCCGCGTATTGGAGAACGGGCTGCAAACAGCTTTGTAAAATAAAAAGAGCCTGAACAGGCAATAGCGATGGCCAACAAGGATTTCGCCTTTCCCTACAGAGAGGACGGAATCCTTGTTGCGCAAGGAAAGGAGATTACAGGATGGCAGCAAAAAAGGAAATTTCCGCAGGTGGCGTAGTGTTTCGCAAACAGGGGGAGCAGCTTGAAATTCAGCTGATCACCGACCGATATGGCAAGACATCTCTGGCTAAAGGCAAAATGGAGCCAGGTGAAACAATCGAACAAACTGCTCTACGTGAAATTCGTGAGGAAACAGGGCTGAACGGGCGGATTATTCAGCATGTGGATATGATTGCTTATACGTACCAGCACCCTGAATATGGGGAAGTGGACAAGGAAGTTCATTATTATCTCGTAGAGGCACTGGATGGGAATTTGCAGGCACAGATAGAAGAAATCAAAGGCGTCGCGTGGCATACGCCCGAAGAAGCATGGCGTCTCCAGCGTCAGGGTGGATATGACAACAATGATGTCATTCTGAGCAAGGCGCTGTCTATGCTAGGAATTAACGTTTAACCCTATGGGAAGACACTTGCTCCTCTATACGAGTCCATGCAGGTAAATAGCAGAGGGGCAAGGCAAGCAGAGAACTGATGACGTTAAACAGGGTTTGGGCATGCGCTACCTTGGCTCCGGGCTCAGTAGATATCCAAGAAGCGGCCATATCCAGCCCGGGGATTAACGGCATAAAGAGCAATGCCCCGCCTACGTTCAGCAGCACGTGGGACCAGGCCACAAATTTGCCGGACACGCTGCCGCCAACAGCGGCAATCAGGGCAGTCACGCAGGTGCCCACATTGGAGCCGATGACGATGGCGATCCCTACATCAACTGGCAAGGCACCCGCAGCAGCCAGGCTAATCGCCATACCAATGACAGCTGCGCTGCTGTGAACCAGTGCGGTTAGGCAGGCTCCAGCAGCGAAGGCCCACCACATGTTGGCTGCAGCATGATCAAGAAACCAGCGGAATAGTCCGGCTTGCTCAATCCAGGGGCCAACGGCTTGCATCACGCGGATACCTGCAAGAATCAGCGAAAATCCGGCAAAGACGAGGCTGATAAATTGTACAGCCTGTGGGCGGCTAAGCCCATTGGAGGTGGCTGAAGCTCCGGCAGCTGCATACTGACGGCCAGTGACCGTTTCCCCCCACAGAACAGCTGTGCCCCAGCATAGCAGTGATCCACATAGCAGTGGAGTAGCCAGCTTGCCGAGCTGGAGGCCCATCAGCTCGGTCGTCAGGCAGGTACCAATATTGGTACCAAGAATGATGCCGAGCGTGCGGCCGTAGGTCAACAGCCCGGCATTGACTAGTCCGATCGTCAGCACCGTTACGGCGGTGCTGCTTTGCAGTAGGGCGGTAATGCCTGAGCTAAACAACATACCCCGCCAAGGGGAAACCGTAGCCCGGTTTAGCCAGCGAGTAAGGAAGGGGCCGGCCAAATGCCGGAGGGCAGCTTCCATCAGCTTCATTCCACCTAAAAAAATAAGCAGCCCACCGCACAGCGGCAATATAACATGTATAAACACGGCTTTAGCCCCCCCTTTTCTAGGCGAAAATGAGAATACTTATGTAACAGCCTATGATCTACCTAGGACAGCCATGACAAGCATGGCCGAGCAGTTTTTTATGGAACGAACATTTTGTAGTATCTTCACAAGCTTTTAAAGCGTGACGTCGATATATAGGCGGGCAGTAGCGAAGCGGTTCATTTGAAGCTGGAGAAGCGCCAGCGATCGTAAGACCAAATGAATCGGTGGAGCCGCGCCCCTATCGAACAAAATGTTTTAACACTTTGAGTAATCCAAGAATAGGAGTGAAGGATTTTGCCTTCAGTAATATTAGAGCGTAGCCGTAAAAAAAGGCTGGAGCAAGCACACCCTTGGGTGTTTAAAAATGAAATAGCCAAGATTGAGGGTGATCCAGAAGCTGGTGACTTGGTCAGCATCCTGAACCATCAGGGGCGTTATTTGGCGACAGGTTACTATAATCCTGCTTCACAAATTACAGTGCGTGTGATGTCCTATGAGCCGCTAGAAGTGATGGACCAAAGCTTCTTTGCCCAACGTTTCCGCAATTGCTTGGAGCACCGCGAACGCTTTGTGACCGGAGGAAACGCTTATCGTTTGGTGTACGGCGAGGCTGATTTTTTGCCTGGGCTGATTGTAGACCGTTTTGGTGATGTATTGGTCGTTCAGCTGTTAACGCTTGGCATGGATCGGCGCAGGGAAGAAATCAGAGATGCACTTGTTGAAGTAATGGGGCCAGTTGGTATATATGAGCGTAGTGATGTATCCATCCGTGAGCTGGAAGGGTTGGAACAGACGAAGGGTTCTTTGTACGGCGATTGCCCGCGCCATGTGGTGGTGACGGAAAATGGCTTACAAATCAAGGTCGATATCGAAGAGGGACAAAAGACGGGGTATTTCTTTGACCAGCGTGAAAATCGTGCGGCCATCGCGCCGTTGATGACAGGTTGGGGAGCGCGTAGCGGAATTACGTTGCAAGAAGTAGCTGCAAACCCAGGGGATGACGGCACAACGGTCATAAAGCCTGTGAATAAAAGTGGTAAGGTTGTTGAATTCCCATTCTGGGACGGTGCAACTGTATTGGAATGTTTTTCACATACAGGTAGCTTTACGCTCAATGCGTGTAAACATGGTGCGAAAAAAGTAACTTGTCTTGATATTTCTGAACATGCGATTGAAAGTGCTCGGGATAATGTGAAGCTGAACGGTTTTGAGGATCGCGTCGAGTTTGTCGTCGACGATGCTTTTCAATATTTACGTAATCAGGTTAAAGGTGTAGAGGAACGCACCGCGCGAGCGGGCGGTAAAGGAGATACATCTAAGCCGCTGACTGCGGGTGGCGGACGTACCTTTGACGTAGTTATTCTGGATCCGCCGGCTTTTGCCAAAACGAAGAGTGCTGTCAAAGGAGCTACACGTGGATATAAAGATATCAACCTTCACGGAATGAAGCTCGTCAATGAGGGCGGTTATTTGGTAACGGCGAGTTGTTCGTTCCATATGCGGCCGGAGCTGTTTTTGGACACGATTAAGGAAGCGGCTGCAGATGCCGGCAAAATCCTCCGACTGGTAGATTGGAGAGCGGCAGGGAAGGACCATCCCCAAATTTTAGGTGTGGAGGAAGGTCATTATTTGAAATTTGCCATCTTTGAGGTGCGCAGCCGGACACAGCTGTAGATTTCATACCCTTGTCAAAGTTAATCTACTATTAGGCGATAAAGATAAATAGGTGAAAACAAACTCATTTTTAGTATAAATCAGTCCTGTAGAGAAGGCTTACACCAAGCCATCCTGCGGGACTCTTTGTTTTTGAGAAGAGCCCAATTGCTACAACATGGCAAACGTACGTTCTTTTCTCCTTTGCCTGATATGCTATACTGTTTAATAGAATGTTGTTGGTTAGAAAGGAGGCGGCATCATGTCGGTCCGCTTATTGATTGGCCGCTCTGGTAGTGGTAAAAGCACGTTAATCCGTAATGAAATGACCTCTATGTTACGCGAGGAGCCGCTAGGTAAGCCTATGCTGTTACTTGTGCCTGAGCAATCGTCATTTGCTTCAGAGCATGCGTTGCTCACCGAAGTCGGAAACGGTATTCAGGGATCGGTGCGCGCCCAAGTGATGGGATTCCATCGTCTTGCCTATTTAGTCATGCAGGAAACAGGGGGTTCAGCACTGGTGCCTGTAACAGAAGAAGGCAAGAAGATGCTTTTATATAAAATTATTCGTCGTCGCAAGGATGAACTGAGTTTATTTAAAGATTCAGGAGACCAACTCGGTTTTGTGGATCGGTTGAATACGTTGTTCACAGAGCTAAAGCAGTACGGAAATGATGCTCGGTCTGTACCGGAGCAACTGGATAGAATGCATGCTGCGGGGGAGTCCACTCCGATATTAAGAGGCAAGCTCAAGGATATCAGTCTAATCTATGAGGATTTTGAACGGGAGCTGACGCTTAAATATATCGATGGTGAAGATACGCTTCGCATGCTGACAGAACAGATTGCACAGTCTTCCCTCGTGCGCGGAGCAGACATTTGGATGGATGGCTACCGGAGGTTTACACCACATGAATACAAGGTGGTGGAGCAGCTTATGCTGCACGCCTCCTCGCTGACAGTGGCGCTTACCTGTAACCGCAGCTACGATAGCGGACAGCTTCCACATGAGCTGGATTTGTTTCATCCTTCAGCGGCTACCTACGTCAAGCTTAAAGGAATGGCAGAGGAGCTGATGATTGAAACGCAGACACAGTTATTACGCCCCGATCCGATGCCTAGGTTTAAGGAACGTCCAGCGTTGGCGTATTTGGAGGCTAATTTCGAACATCGCACAGGGCTGCGGAATCAGGAACAGCGGCTGCGGCTACAGCAGCTACGAGAGCAATGGGCAGGTACAGAACCTAAGGGTATAAAACTGCATGCTGCGGCAAATCGTCGTGCCGAGCTGGAAGGAGCCGTACGCGAAATGCGCCGCCTGGCCCGCGATGAAGGTGCACGTTATCGGGAAATGGCCCTGTTTGTGCGTCATATTGAAGATTATGAGCCATGGGTGGAACCGATATTCAAGCAATATGAAGTTCCGGTATTTTTGGATCAGCGGAGAAGTATACTTCATCATCCCTTGGTGGAATTGATTCGGGCTTCACTGGATATCGTGCAGCGACGCTGGCGATACGAGGATGTATTTCGTGCGGTCAAAACAGACCTTCTATTGCCGCTGGACGGTCGAGTGAGCCGCGAGCAGATGGACCGTCTGGAAAACTATGTGCTGGCCTGCGGCATACAAGGTAGCCGTTGGACAGATGGCCGGGCATGGCAGGCTGTGCCCAGTTTGTCGCTGGAGCTGGAGGAACAGGAACGGAACCGTCAACGGGATGAAACGCTGGATTTGATGGAGTTGTGCCGAGATGTGATTGTGACGCCTTTGCATGCGTTTGAGAAGCGTATAGGTAAGGCACGAACGGCGCTTGAGAAGAGCGAAGCCGTATATCTGTTGCTGGAGGATGCAGAAATCGGTCACAAGCTGGACGCCTTCATTCATCAGGCAGAAGAAGCTGGAAATCCCGAGCAGGCGAAGGAGCACCGTCAGGTATGGGAGGCGGTGCTTGAACTGCTGGATCAAATCGTCGAAATGATGGGTGATGAGAGACTGGATACTGCTTTGTTTGCGGGAGTGCTGGAAACGGGATTAGCTGAGTTCCGTATGGGGCTTGTTCCGCCGGCTCTGGATCAGGTACTGTTCGGAAACACGGACCGTACACGTGTATCCGCTATTCAACATGCCTTTGTGATAGGTATGAACGAAGGAGTAATGCCGGCTGTGTTCCATGAGGATGGGGTGCTCAATGAGCAGGAACGTACGGCATTAAATGAACAAGGCGTAGAGCTGGCGCCAGATATGACAAGACGTCTGTTGGACGAACGGTTTCTCGCTTATACAGCCCTGACCTCTGCTGGTAAAAGCCTGTGGATGAGCTATGCAGTGACTGATGAAGAAGGCAAGTCATTGCTGCCGTCAGAGTTAGTGCGACATGTGCGGCAACTGTTTCCTGGCCTGAACGAACGTCCACTGGCTGGATACCCTCTGCCTGAAGACGCTTGGACGACGCAATGGGAGTATGCTTCCCATCCGTCTGAGGCATTGCCGCAGCTCATTGCGCAATTACGGCATTGGCGGCGTGGCGGTGATATTTTATCTCCCTGGTGGGAGGTATATAACTGGTATGCCAGCCAGCAGGGAGGTGAGAAGGACAAGTTGCGTCAGCTGTTGACCTCACTTTTTTACGAGAATCATGCCGAAATGCAGAAGGAAACGAGCCGCCGTCTGTATGGCAGCAAGCTGCGTACCAGTGTATCTCGGATGGAACGTTTTGTCGCATGTCCATTTTCTCACTTTGCCTCTCATGGTCTTCGTTTGAAGGAACGTCAAATGTATCGTCTGAAGGCTCCGGATATCGGACAATTATTCCATGCAGCGCTTGGTGAGATGGCGATCAATCTGCGTGAACGTAATGTCAGTTGGGGAAGCCTCACTACCGAGGAATGTCGCCAAGAGGCGGAAAGTACGGTGGAGCGTCTTGCTCCTCGCCTGCAAGGCGAGATTTTAATGAGCTCCAAGCGGTATGGCTATATTTTGCGCAAGTTAAAAGACATTGTGAGCCGTGCTTCATTAATTTTGGGTGAACATGCACGGAGAGGTAGCTTTGAGCCGATTGGGCTGGAGTTGGACTTCGGACCGGGTCAGCCGCTTCCTCCCTTAAGCTTCCGGTTAGATAACGGCGTGGTGATGGAAATTGTCGGACGAATTGATCGTGTGGATGTGGCAGAAGGAGAAAAAGGATTGCTTTTGCGTGTCATCGATTACAAGTCTAGCCAAAAGGATCTTAAGCTGCATGAGGTGTATTATGGCTTGTCTTTGCAAATGCTCACCTACCTGGACGTGCTGCTGAATGCGGCGGAGGAATGGTTGGGCGAGACTGCTTATCCGGCGGGTACACTGTATTTTCACGTCCACAATCCGATGCTGCAATCGCCTAACGGTCTTAGCGCAGAACAGGCGCGTCAGGAGCTCTTGAAACGTTTTAAGATGAAGGGATTATTGCTCGCGGACCGGGATGTAGTTGGGCAAATGGATACAGCATTGGACAAAGGATATTCCTCTATTTTACCTGTTGCAGTGAAAGCAGACGGCAGTTTTTATAGCAGTGCTTCCGTTGCTTCGCCTGAACAGTGGGATAGCCTGTTAGCGTCGGTGCGCAACAATATTCGGACGATTGGCACACGGATGACGGAAGGCGATGTTGCCATTGAACCTTATCGCATCCAGCAAGAAACGGCATGTACCTTCTGTTCTTTTAAGCCTGTTTGTCAATTTGACGACAGTCTGGAAGGCAGTGGTTACAACCAATGGGGGAAACCGGGTAAGGATCAGGTCTGGGATCTGCTGAGTCATACACAGGAAGGGAAAGGAGGAATGAAGCAATGATAAGCACGTCAAATGCTAAAGGCTTGCCGAAGCCGGAAGGAAGCATGTGGAGCGATGATCAGTGGCGTGCCATTTCGCAATCCGGTAACAACATGCTGGTTGCGGCAGCGGCGGGGTCTGGTAAAACAGCGGTGCTCGTAGAGCGTATTATTCGCAAAATTGTTGATCCTCAGCTCGGCTTCAGTGTAGATCGGTTACTGGTGGCGACCTTTACGAAGGCTGCAGCCGCAGAAATGCGTCAACGGATACGCGAAGCGCTGGAACGTGTGCTGGAACAGGAACCGGAAAGTGAACATGTACGTCGCCAGCTATCGTTGTTGAATCGAGCCTCGATTACGACGCTTCATTCTTTTTGTATGGAGGTCATCCGCAGGCATTATCAGGCCATTCCTCTTGATCCCGGCTTTCGGATTATGAATGAGCATGAAACAGAATTGCTGCGCCAAGAGCTTTTAGAAGAACTGTTTGAGGAGAAATATGAGCTTCATGATGAAGGCAGCACATTCCGCAGACTGGTCGACTGGTTTAGTGGAGAACGCACCGATGATGCCATGTATGTGCTTGTTCAGCGTTTGTATGATTTTTCTCAAAGTCATCCTTGGCCGGAGCATTGGCTGCGCGAGACGGCAGCAGCATTTCGTGTACAGGATGTAGCAGCTTTGGGGGAGACTCCCTGGGTTCGTAGTATTTTGACGGATGCTGCCCTTTCGTTGCGCGGAGCAACGAGTTTGCTGGAACAGGCGCATGAAACAGCTATGCAGCCTGGCGGTCCTGCACCCTATGCCATGACATTGCAAGAGGATACGGCGATGGTGAAGGAATTACTGCAAGAGCTCGAGACACAGCCGTGGGCATCCTTGTATGATCAATTTCAAGCAGCATCCTTTGGCAAGCTCAAGCCAGTTAAAAAAGATCAAACCGAGCCTGCATTGCAGGAACGGGTTAAGACGCTGCGCGAGGCTGCCAAAAAAATGATTACAGATATGAAGGCTTCCCTGTTCGGTCGGAGAGCAGAAGCTTATTTGGAGGAACTGCATGCGACCGCTCCTCTGATGGACGAACTGGTGGAGACTGTGATTGCTTTCGGGGAACGATTTCAACAGCACAAGCAGTCAAAAGGACTGGTGGATTTCGGGGATTTGGAGCATTATTGTTTGAAAATATTAAGACACCCCGAATCTACTCCGTACAAGCTGTTACCTTCCGATGCTGCACTTGAATACAAGGCGCAGTTCGACGAGGTACTGCTGGATGAGTATCAAGATACGAATACCGTACAGGAAGATATCGTTAGACTGGTATCGCGCGAGGAACCGGGTAACCGTTTTATGGTGGGAGACGTGAAACAGAGTATTTATCGGTTTCGGCTGGCAGAGCCAGGGCTGTTTTTGAATAAGTATCAACGGTACGGTATACAGGAGCAGGAAGATGGCTTTTTGATTGATCTGGCGCGTAATTTCCGCAGTCGAGAGGAAGTTGTCGATGCGGTTAATTTGGTGTTCCGCCAGATTATGAGTGTGGATGTGGCGGAAATTGAGTACGATGAGCGAGCCTGGCTCGTACATGGCGCGTCCTATCCCGAAAAGACAGAGCAGGACGCTACATCTGCATACGCACCTGAGCTGCTGTTAGTTGATAAAGGCGGGCGTGGTCTTTCTGAGGTTTCGGAGTTGTCTGAAACGGGGGACGAATCGGCTTTACAGGAAAGTGAGCTGGCCGAGCTTGCGGAGCTTGAAACGGCTCAGTTGGAGGCTCGTGCAATCGCTCAACGGATTAAGGAGCTGACTGGAGATACTGGACAGCCACTGTTGATTTATGACAGGGGATTAAAAGCGATGCGTCCAGCAGTCTACGGTGATATTGTCATATTGCTTCGTTCAGCAAGCGTATGGGCTCCCTTAATTGTGGAAGAATTGCGGCTTGAGGGCATCCCAGCCTCTGGAGAGCAGACGACAGGCTTTTTTAAAGCAACGGAAGTTGAGGTAATGTTGTCCCTGCTGCACATTATTGATAATCCGCAGCAGGACATCCCGCTTGCATCCGTGCTTCGTTCGCCAATTGTCGGCTTGACCGAAGATGAACTGGCACAAATTCGTCTAGAGAAGCCGGATGGAATGTTTTATGATGCATTGCTGGCGGCGGCACAGACTGAACAAGTTGAGGAGAGTTTAAAAGAGACCTCTGCTGATGTTATGGAGATGGATCTTTTCACTGAGGACCCGCTATCTTCACCTGACCCAGTCCATAGGAATGACGGGAATACGTTGTCTACCCGACTACGTTCATTTTTGCGTAATTTGGACGCATGGCGGCAGGAAGCCAGACAAGGCAGCTTAAGTGTATTGATTTGGAATGTGCTGGAGGAAACAGGATATCTGGATTGGGTGGGTGGACTCCCTGGCGGCTCACAGCGTCAAAGCAACCTACGGGCTTTATATGACCGAGCGAGACAGTATGAGACTTCTACGTCCAACCGAGGCTTGTTTCGATTCCTAACCTTTATTTCCCGTCTGCGGGAGCGAGGCGGTGATTTAGGATCCATCAGCGGGGGGACTGAACCAGATCAAGCTGTCCGCATTATGACCATTCATAAAAGTAAAGGACTTGAATTTCCTGTCGTGTTTATTGCCGGGACGGCAAAAATGTTCAATCAGCAGGATCTGAATGCGCCGTTTCTTATGCACAAGGAGTTGGGATTTGGTCCTAAATATGTGGAGGAACAAAACCGCGTTAGCTACCCTACGCTGCCTAATTTAGCGATTCGTCGACGCTCACAGCTGGAGCTTTTGGCTGAAGAAATGCGTGTGCTATACGTAGCGCTTACGCGTCCGCGTGAAAAGCTGATTATGACCGGAACCGTGAAGGATCTCGCTTCCCGCGCAGCAGGTTGGGCACGTGCCAAGGAACATGCGGAAACAGTACTGCCAGACTATATGCTGGCGGCAGGTCGCAGCTATCTGGACTGGGTAGGTCCTGCATTGATTCGGCATCCTTCTGCAACTTCGCTGAGGGAAGCGGCAGGGGATCAGGAGGGGTACTATCACAGACTGGAACACATGCCCGGGGCAGACTGGTTATTTAAAATCGTAGCCTCAGAAACACTTTCTGGCTCTCGTGTGAACTCGGATCGTGGAGAAGAGGTATCGGCCGAAGAACGCCAAAAGAAAACAGAAGCACTGAGAAATGTTGAGCTAATCGAATTAGACGAAGAAAGTGAAACGGATATTGCTGCGGCTCTTTCCTGGACCTACCCGTATGAACGGGCGGGCAAGACAGCAGCCAATACATCGGTCACAGAGATGAAAAGATGGCTGGAGATGCAGGAGATAGGATCTGATGATTGGCTGAATCTATCTTCTATCTCCCAACAAGCAGACTTACCAGAGGATCGCGAAGATTCTGACACTAGGGGCAGTCAATTACACTTGCGCAGACCTAAGTTTATGGGGAATCAGCGACTGACTCCTACAGAACGAGGGACGGTCTATCATACGTTGATGCTGCATGTGCCCCTAGATGGAGTCATGAGCGCTGAGGTTATTGAGGAAACCAAAGCTCGTTTGCTGAATCAACGTATCTTACTGGATGTTCATGCAAAGGCGCTGGATACGAATAAAATATTACGGTTTTTCTCTAGTGAGCTAGGGGAGAGAATGCTGGGTTCATCCCGTATTCAGCGTGAGCTTCCGTTTACTTATACCATGCGGGCAACCGATTACTGGAACCACAGTTTACCTGCGGTGTTGCCAGAACAGAAGACAGTTACGGAAAGCGGGCAGGACGATAAAGTGCTGATGAACGGGATCATTGACTGTTTGTTTGAAACTCCCGAAGGGCTTGTGCTGCTGGATTATAAAACAGACCGGATAACCGAATATCGTACGCTGTCACATTTAACAGACCAATATCGTTTTCAATTGGAGCTGTATGCCCGTGTGATTGAAGAGATTACAGGCAAAAAGGTTGCTGAGAAATGGTTGTATTTTATAGAAGCTGGAGAGAGTGTACAGCTGTAGTGATATAGATAGGGAGAGGGGGAATAGCATGCGGATTTTGCATACAGGGGATTGGCATTTGGGTCGCACGTTGGAAGGTCGAAGCCGTCTGAAGGAGCAGGAGGCGTTTTTGGAAGAATTGGTGAAAATGGCTGACGACCAGCAGGCTGATTTGATTATGATGGCTGGGGATGTGTACGACTCAGTCAATCCTTCGGCCGCCGCAGAGCAATTGTTTTATGAAGCATCTGCTCGTCTTACGGCTGGAGGAAGACCGCTAGTCGTCATTGCCGGCAATCATGATCAGCCGGAAAGAGTATCCTCGGTCACCCCGCTGGTGAGCGGGCGTGGAATTACATTGCTGGGACTGCCTCATGGGGAAGCAGTGCGTGTCCATACACCGCGAACGGGCGAAATGGCATGTATTGCGGCCTTGCCATATCCGTCTGAGTCTCGTCTGAATGAGCTATTGTCTGAAGACGGGGATGAAACCATATTACGCGAGGCATATAGCCGTCGTGTAGGGATGCTGATGTCACAGCTGGGTACAGCGTTTCGGCCCGATACTGTTAATTTGTCGATGAGCCATATATATGTGCTTGGCGGGCTGGAGTCGGATTCGGAACGTCCGATTCAGGTCGGGGGAGCCTATACCGTAGATCCGTCTGCTTTGAGCATTGGAGCGCAGTATACGGCTCTGGGGCATTTGCATCGTCCCCAATATGTGAAGGGCGATGGACTGATGCGTTATAGTGGTTCTCCGCTGGCTTATAGCTTTTCCGAAGCTGGACAAGCCAAATCAGTTACGTTAATTGACGTGATTGCCGGCAAGCCAGCACAGGTTGAGGAACTGTATATTACCAGTGGACGCCCATTAGTGAGGTGGCGAGCACGGGGAGGTCTGGAGGAAGTATATCGCTGGCTGGATGAAGGACTGGATGCTGATGCCTTTATTGACCTGGAAATTACGCTGGATGAAGCGATGTCAATGGGAGATATTCAACGGTTGCGCAAAAGCCGTGAAGGCATCATTCATATTCGCCCCGTGTACCCAGAAATGGCTGCGGCACAGTTGGAACAGCAACGTTCAGAACTGCCGGTTCATGAGCTGTTCCGGGCGTTTTACCAACGACATACGGGCGGAGCACAGCCGGATGAAGGATTAGTACAGTTGTTTCTAGAATTGGTAGAACAGGATGATACAAGAGACCACGCTGAGGAGGATGAGGTATGAAGCCGATCCTTCTGAAACTGGCGGGATTGCAAAGCTACCGGGAGTCGCAGGAAATTCGCTTTGACGATTTGACCGAAACGGGGCTGTTCGGAATTTTTGGTCCAACGGGTAGTGGTAAATCAACATTGCTGGATGCCATTACGTTGGCCATGTACGGTAAAGTAGAGCGGGCGGTGAATGGTACACAAGGCATCATGAATCATGCCGAGGATACGCTGTCTGTAGCATTTACATTTGAATTAATGTCAGCTCAAGGACCTCGCCGTTACCGTGTAGAACGACGTTTCAAACGTGCAGGAGGCGTATCGGTTAATAATACGCTTAGCCGTTTTATTGCATATACAGAAGACGGCGAGGAAGTACTTGCTGACAAAGTACAGGATGTGACACGCTGTGTGGAGGAGTACATCGGCCTGAAAATGGACGATTTTACGCGCGCTGTCGTATTGCCGCAGGGGAAGTTTGCGGAATTTTTATCCTTAAAGGGCAGTGAACGTAGACAGATGCTTCAGCGTTTGTTCCATCTGGAGAAGTACGGAGATCAACTTGCTCAGAAGCTGAGCCGTCGTGTGAAGGATAACGACATCGCCTTGAAGTCGTTGGAAGCGGAGCAGCAAGGGCTGGGGGATGCGAGTGCTGAAGCGCTTGAGCTTGTAAAGCTGCGCCTCCAAGAAGCGATTGACCATGCAGAGGCTTCACGCCGCGAACTAGAGCGTGTTTCACGGGAAGCGGAGGCGCTGAACAAAACACGGGAACTGGTCATCGAGCTTAGCCAAAGAGTGAGTGAGCTGGAGGATATGGCAAGACAGGAACCAGGCATTGCTTTGCTGGAGCGCAAGCTGCGACAAGCATCTGCAGCGGAGGCGTTGCTGCCTGCACTGACAGATTGGAAGGAAGCCGTTGCCGAAGCAGAAAAACGGCAAAAGAATGCTGAACAAATGGCAGTCCTGGCTACCTCCGCAGCGGAGGCGGCGCTTGTATCTGTGCAAGCAGATGAGCAGGCGCGGCAAGCACTCAGTGCCGAAGAACCAAAGCTATTGCTTCGGATCGACCAACTGGAGCAGGCGCTTCAACTGGAACGTGATACGGAGGTGCTGCGGACCGAAAGAGAACGTTTGGCAGCCGAATTGGTGCATAGCGAACAAACCCTTGCGGAGCATGCTGCAGGTCTCGCAAAGGAACAAGAGTTACAGACACGAGGTTTAAAGCGGCAGCAGGAGCTTCAGCAGGAGTTGAAGCAAAATGAAGTGCGGGCAGATGAGCGGCGTATGCTGCAAGAGGCTGTGCAGCGGCTACAACAGCTGGAGACAGCGCATGAGCAATGGAGTGAAGCTGAACAGGAGTATTTAGCTCAGGAGAAACGGCTTGCACTAGCAGACGAACGTCTAAAGCTAATGGAGCAGGAGACACAGGAGACCGAGACACGACGTTCTGTCCTTGCTGCACAGGCGGCTGAAGGCATCGAGGCATTGCTGGCGCTAGAGGCGGAAATTACAGCCGACGTGTCGGCACTGGCTGCCGAGGAGGAGCAACTGCGTCACGAGCTCCGTGCCGAGGAGCTAGCGCGTCTCGCGCAACATCTCGCTACCGAGCTGCGCGAAGGAGAGCCATGCGCAGTGTGTGGCTCTCTGCATCATCCCGCGCCTGCCGCTGTTGCGGCCCATGGCGCGGATTCCGCTGCGCCGGATGAGCTGCACCGCCTGCGGCTCGGCTTGCAGGAGCTGCGTCTCACACTGCGCCAGCAGTTGCACGAGCAGCGCAGCCTGTTGGCGCAGCCCGCCGCAGACAGCGGCGCTGCCGCCACGGGCGAGCCTTTTACGCCTGCGGCTGCTGTGCCTCGTGGTGTCGCCGTATGGGCGGAGCGCTGTGCAGCGCTGGAGCGTACAGCGGCTGAGCTGGCAGCGCGTGCGCATACGCTGCCTGCCGAGGCACAGGCACTGAGTGAGGCGGACGCCGCCGGACAGCAGCGGCGTATCCGTGCAGCCGCCGAGCAGGAAGCGGCGGTTGCAGCCCTGGCGCAGGCGCGGAGCAAGCGTGAGGCATGTACCACGCGCAGCGAGGGGCTGCGCGCCGAATGGGCAGCGCAGCTGCCGGATGTCGGCCCCGACCAAGCTGCGGAGCGTTATCGCGCCATGCAGGAGCGCGACCGGCGTGCGGAGGAGCTGCGATCTCGACTGGAGACGAGCGTGACTTTCCTCGAAGAAAAGGCAGCGCGTGTACAGCAGATACAGCAAAGCATCATCGAGGAGGACAAAATCATTATTGCCCGTCGTACAGGGCTGCAAAGTAAAGATGATTTGCTGCGTGAAAAGCAAGAACAGCTCCGAAAGTGGGTTGGAGAAGGCCAAGCAGCCTCATTGCTGGAAGAAGCGACCTCACGCTTGTTGGGACTGAAAAACGGAGCCGAAGCCGCTGCCCGCCGCCGTACCGAAGCGGAAGAACGCAAGCAGCAGGCTGTTCATGCTTCACTGATAGCGCGGCAGGCCTCCGACTCGGCAGAAGAAAGACGGCAGACGGCAGCATCCCGTTGGGGCATCCGTCTGGAAGCTTCCTCTTTTGCTACGGAAGCAGAGGTCTTGGAATGCTGCTTGGGACCGGAAGAAGCCACACGCTATGAGCGTGAAGTGAATTTGCACCGAGAACGGGAGAAGGAGCTGTCTTCCCGCTTAAAACATGTCGAAGAGCAGTTGAATGGAGCAACAGTAACAGAGGAACAGTGGGAAACGACCACTGCGAGGCTGCGTGATTGCCGTGCACGCGACGAAGAGGCGCTTCAGAATCGCGCCAAGGCTGAACGTGATTTAGAGGACTTGCAGCGTCGGCACGTCCGCTGGATGGAGCTGGAGTCCAATCGTTTACATCTGCGTAGCGAGGCGGAAAAAATGTCCAAGCTCCAGTCTGTTTTTCGAGGCAATGCCTTCGTTGAATATATTGCCGAAGAGCAGCTCATGCAGGTCAGCCAATCCGCTTCACGCCGCCTGCGTTTTCTGACTAAGCAGCGTTATGCGCTAGAAGTAGATTCCAGCGGTGGTTTTGTCATTAGTGATGATGCCAACGGTGGGGTCAAACGTCCGGTATCGACCTTGTCCGGCGGCGAAACGTTCCTGACCTCTTTGTCGCTTGCGCTTGCGCTGTCGGCTCAAATTCAATTGCGGGGCCAATACCCTCTACAATTTTTCTTTCTGGATGAAGGATTTGGAACGTTGGACCCCGAACTGCTTGACACAGTGATTACCTCGCTAGAAAAGCTGCATCACGATCAATTATCTGTTGGTGTGATTAGCCATGTGCCTGAATTGCGGGCCCGGCTCCCACGCAAGCTGGTTGTTCTTCCCGCAGAGCAGGCTGGTGGAGGCTCTCGTGTAGTTATGGAAACATTTTGAAACAATGTGATACGGATCACAGATACAGTTTCAAACTGTTGTTATAATACAGCTAAGCCGACAAGTTAATCATACAGCACCCCGGCGGACGTATGCTGCGGAAGAAGTCTTCCCGTCATACGTCCGTTCAGAGGGGCTCTGCCAAGAGCTCCCGGGGTGCTTCTTTTTTTTTTGTAGCCGGAATTCGCCCAATTTGATGTAGCACAAAGCCCGTTTTTGAATAACATACGGTATACATGCAAGAGTCTAGGAGGAAACAACCATGGAAAAAAGCATGATAACCGAAAATGTTACAGCATCGCAACAGATGGATGCTAAAACACTATGTCAACAGCATATGCATCGTTATGTATGCGTATGGGTAAAGGATGGGACAATGTATGACGGAATAGTAGAGCATGTGGATGATGAAAAGATATACTTAGCCGTTCCTATGGGTGGAGAAGAAATGGAGAATGTTAATCTCCCCTATCCGCCCAACAATTGTGGATGCGGCTCCCGTGCTTATGGCGGCTATGCATCTTATCCTCCGTACCCTTATCCGTACCCTTACCCGGTCCCAGTACCCGCCTATGCGTATGGATTCCCATACGGACGTCGCCGCTTTAATCGCTTGATTCTGCCACTTGCTGCGTTGACAGCGATTAGTTTACTGCCTTACTACTAATCCGATCTTCTTCGTTGCCTGACCATCGTTCTACTCTCTCCCGCCTAAAGCCCTTGTACAGTATAAGTGGCTATATAGGCGTATCCATACATCATCACTAAGTAAGGCTGTTTCTTCCAGCATGAAGAAACAGCCTCTTTTTCACATCTACCGTCTCAATATGTTAATGAGCTATAACGCTTACAGCCTTTATCGAGGTTACAATTATTTATGAATGGAGACTGTATGGGTACAGTTTAGTGAAAAGAGGTATCCTGTTTATCTAAAAACCATGTTAACATCAAGCGTGTACAGAAACATAAGAAGGAATAAGCATATAAAGAGGATGTACTGAACAGGCAGGAGGATATCGTGAAAAAATATGTTTCGGTTTTATTAGATATAGAGCTTAAAATTCGCGAGGGACAATATAGATCTGGTTACAAGCTGCCATCGGTCCGTGATGCTTCGGAGCTATACAAGTGCAGCAAAAGCACAATTCTGCGAGCCTATGCTGAACTTGAAAGGAAGCATGCCATTTATTCCATACCGCAAAGCGGATACTATGTAGTGGAAAACCCCAGTGACGTACACCATAGCCATATTTCCGACTACGTTGATTTTGCTTCAGCATCCCCGGATTTAAATGTATTTCCATATCTAGATTTTCAACATTGTCTAAATCAGGCTATTGACACTTACAAATATCATCTGTTCACATATGGGGATTCGCAAGGATTGGAAACATTGCGACATACGCTCGTCTCTCATTTGGCTGATACTCAGGTGTTTGCAAAAACAGATCGGATTATCGTTACTTCAGGTGTTCAACAAGCATTAGAAATACTCGCGAAAATGCCGTTTCCCAATGGCAAAGAAAAGATTTTGGTCGAGCAGCCCAGCTACGATATTTATTTGCGTTTTTTGGAGGAAGAGAGCATACCCGTCAATGCGATTGCACGGACAGCGGAAGGTCTAGATTTTTATGAGTTGGAGAACCAATTTAAGCAGGGTAACATCAAATTTTTTTATACCATGTCAAGGCATCATAATCCTCTTGGTATCTCATATAACACGGAGGAACGAAAAACGATAGCTGCCTTGGCTGCGAAATATGATGTGTACATCGTAGAAGATGACTATATGGCTGATTTGGGAGTTGATCATCTTGTTGATCCTATTTATGCATACGATCAGACAGAGCACACTATTTACTTGAAAAGCTTCTCAAAAATCATTTTCCCTGGCTTGCGATTAGGGGTTGCGGTACTGCCAGAAAACTTATTAAAGACGTTCAGTACCTATAAAAGATATGTTGACACATCCATTTTGTCTCAGGCAGCACTTGATATCTATATTAAAAATGGAATGTATGAACGCCATAAACACACGATATCCAAACTGTATTCGGAGCGCGTTCGTATTCTGAACAAGGCGGTGGAACGATACAATCAGTCCGGGTACATTCAAACTCCAGCTGCAACCTCAGGTGTTTATACGCAGTTTAAGCTGCCGAGGACGGTGAATTTGGAACGTTTGGTACACAGTCTTAACGCGAGAAGCATCCAAGTTGTAGCTGGAAAAGGCTTTTATTTATCAAGCTACAGGGAACAAGAAAAATTTTTGCGCATAAGTATTTCGCGTGCACAGCCGGATCTAATTGATAAAGGAGTTAAATCTATAGTAGAGGAAGTTAGTAAGGGAAACTGGTATTAAGCCCCATTTTCCGTTATGATACATATAGAAACAAAGGCATAACCAATCATGATTGGTTATGTTTCTGTTTGGTGTGGAAAATACATAACTTTGAATGCCGAGAGCAAGGACTGCTGATGTTTAATTGCTTATGATCGGCTCACTGCCAAAGGAGGGTTTTGAATGGACGATCTGTTTTTGAAAATTGTGGATGGAAGCATTCCCAGCAAAAAGGTGTTGGAAACCGACAATGTGCTCGCATTTCATGACATCCAGCCTGCGGCGCCAGTACACGTGCTCATTATTCCAAAAAAATACATTCCTTCAATGAATGCTGTAACGGAGGAGGATCTTCCTCTTATCGCGGAGATTCATCGTGTTGCGGTTGAGGTTGCGAAAAAGTTGGGAATCGCTGAGTCTGGTTATCGGTTGATTAACAACTGCGGTCCGGATAGTGGACAAGCGGTAGGACATCTGCATTATCACTTGCTGGGCGGCGCCAAATTAGGTGCCTTGACAGGTATTTCGGACTCACATTCTTAAAAATGACAGAGCTAGTCTTTTCAGTAATGCGGAAGTGACGGGAAAAAAGTTCCTTCTATGTACTCATTTTTTCTTATAGGTTGACACCTGGTTTCCGTTTCACCTATAATAAAATTTGATGAACCGTGTTATTGCTCTTGGACGGTCTGGTCGGAGGGAGGGAAAACTGGTGTCTGAAACTAAAGTTCGCAAAAACGAGACAATTGATGCTGCACTTCGTCGCTTTAAACGCTCCATTGCTAAGGATGGCGTATTGGCTGAGGTGAAGAAACGCAAGCATTATGAAAAGCCAAGCGTAAAGCGCAAGAAAAAGTCCGAGGCTGCTCGTAAGAGAAAGTTCTAGGAGGATCTAAGTAATCATGAATTTGAGCGAACGATTGAACGAAGATATGAAGCAAGCAATGAAGAGTAAGGACAAGTTCAAACTCTCCACCATTCGAATGGTTCGTTCTACGATTAAAAATCTTGAAATAGATTTGAAACGGAATTTGGACGACAACGAAGTGCTTGATATTCTGAGTCGTGAGATCAAACAGCGAAAAGATGCCCTCCATGAGTTTGAAAAAGCCGGTCGTGATGAACTTGCGACAAGCACTAAAGCAGAAATAGAGATCATCGCTCAGTACCTTCCTGAACAACTTTCTGAAGAAGAAATTAAAGTTATTGTACAGCAGACCATCCAGGAAACCGGTGCTTCTTCGAAAGCCGAGATGGGGAAAGTAATGACGGCCTTGATGCCTAAGGTAAAAGGTCGTGCTGACGGTAAGCTCGTGAACCAAGCGGTTCAGCAATTTCTGCAATAAACCTGCGACAAACAGGAAAACACAACACCCTCTGTTCACAGAGGGTGTTATTTCTATATGTGTGATGCCTGCCATAAAAGAGAATGGTGGAAAACGCCTTCATGAAAGCGCTTCCCGTAATTGTGTGAAACGTGATGTCCATTAGGGGCGTAAAGTATTTGACAGGCGTCAGGATTAGCAATATACCCAATAATTTCACATTAAATCCTGAAAACTGTTTAGTTTGTCTAACAAAGTTTGGTATGCTGTAACAAGGAAAGATCGAAAGGGGGGAAAGAAATGCATAGAGAGCATCACCACTCCAGCCGCAAATTGGTCTTTTTAACGTTGTGGATTATGATATCCGTTCTGTTGTTACCCTTAGTTTATTCTGGATCAGCGGCAGCTCAAACAAAGGGTGGAGCTGTGTTTGTTATACCAGTTGATCAGGAAATTGAACAGGGTCTGGGCAAATTTATGGAGCGTGGATTTGCAGAAGCGGTTGATTCCAAAGCAGGTCTGATTTTACTGGATATTAACACTCCCGGCGGACGGGTAGATACAGCGGAGAAGCTGGGCAAACTGATTAAAGACAGTCCCATACCGACCGTAGCCTATATAAAGGGCGAAGCGGCCTCAGCGGGTAGCTATATTGCGTTGAGTGCTAACAAGATTGCTATGAAACCGGGGAGTATTATCGGAGCAGCAGCGTTAGTAGACGGCAGGGGGAATGCTATTACAGACCCAAAAACGATAGCTTGGTGGAAGAGCAGCATGGCATCTGCCGCAGAAGCTGGCGGGCGCAATCCCGATATTGCTAGAGGCATGGTCGACTCCAAATCGACTGTATCTATCCCGGAGATGAATTTTAATAAGGAAAATGGCCAGATCATTTCTTTAACCAGTGAGGAAGCGCTGAAATTGGGGTACGCGGATTACATCGCGTCTTCGGAACAAGAAGTTATCCAGTGGATGGGCTACAGTACAGATGATGTAATCCATGTGGAGCGCACATGGGCTGAAAAAGCCGCCGAGATATTGACCAACCCGATCGTGCAGACATTGCTTTTATTTGTTGGTATCGCGGGTGTAGTTATTGAACTGCTTGTACCTGGCTTTGGTGTACCGGGAATTTTAGGTGTACTTGGATTTGGATTGTATTTCTTTGGTAATTATATCGCTGGCTTTGCAGGTTCGGAGACGTGGCTGTTGTTCATTATCGGTCTGGCACTGCTTATACTTGAAATGTTTATTCCAAGCTTTGGCATTCTGGGTATTTTGGGTTCCATCAGCCTTGTCGCGGGTGTAGTCCGTGCTGCATACAACATGCAGCATGCGTTTATATCGTTAGGGATTGCTTTTGCAGCGGCTGTTGCCGTGGTGGCGATCATCGCGGTTGTCTTTAAGGACCGAGGGATATGGAACCGTTTTATACTTCAGGAACGTTTAACGGCTGACCAAGGGTTTTCTTCGGTTGTGAATCGGGAAACGTTACTAGGTCAGAGGGGGGTCAGTCTGACCCCATTACGTCCAGCTGGAACGGTGCTAATCGCTGACGAGCGAGTGGATGTCGTAACGAATGGGGAGTTTATCGCCCCGGATATGCCGATTATCGTATCCAAAGTAGAAGGCGGGCGAATTGTAGTCAAGGCAGACGCGAGCGTCTAGCGAGCTAACAACGAAGAATTAGATTAATGGAGGATGATGCGAGTGTTCGAATCGGGTATTGTCAGTATTTTGCTGATTGCCGTAGTAGTGATTATTGTATTGAGTGTGTTTTTTAGTTTCTTCCCGGTGATGCTGTGGATTTCGGCGCTGGCTTCGGGTGTGCGGATCGGTATCATTACGCTAGTAGCTATGCGGTTGCGGCGCGTCACGCCAAGCCGAATTGTCAATCCCCTCATTAAGGCTACCAAAGCTGGTCTGGGCTTGAATATCAATCAGCTGGAAAGTCATTTTCTCGCAGGGGGGAATGTAGACCGAGTGATCAATGCGTTGATTGCCGCGCAGCGCGCTAACATTCCGCTTGAATTTGAACGTGCGGCTGCGATTGATCTTGCGGGACGGGATGTTCTGCAAGCGGTCCAAATGAGCGTTAATCCGCGTGTTATTGAGACGCCTATTGTTGCTGCGGTCGCCAAGGATGGTATCGAAGTGAAGGTTAAAGCTCGTGTTACGGTGCGTGCCAACATTGATCGACTCGTCGGTGGTGCAGGAGAAGAAACGATTATTGCTCGGGTTGGTGAAGGTATCGTAACAACGGTTGGTTCCAGTAACTCGCATAAAGACGTGCTGGAAAATCCAGATTCCATTTCGAGAACCGTACTATCCAAAGGTTTGGATGCAGGGACAGCATTTGAGATTCTGTCGATTGATATTGCAGATGTTGATGTAGGTAAAAATATCGGTGCCTTCCTGCAAACAGAGCAGGCGGAAGCAGACAAACGTATTGCGCAGGCAAAAGCCGAAGAACGGCGTGCGATGGCTGTAGCGCAAGAACAGGAAATGAAGGCACGTGTTGTAGAAATGAGAGCGCGCGTGGTGGAATCCGAATCCGAAGTGCCTCTGGCAATGGCTGAAGCGCTGCGTAGTGGTAAACTTGGCGTCATGGACTATATGAATTTAAAAAATATTGAGGCAGATACGCAAATGCGTAGTTCCTTAGGCAAACCGAATGAGAACTCGGGGAATGATAACAAGAACCGGGATTAACTAATGGACGGGCCGATGAACTATAGCAGTTAGGCGGTGAGTAATGAATTTTATCAGCTGGATCTTTGACCATTTGTATATCTTGATCGTGATTGGCTTTGCACTGGTGTCCTTTTTGGGGAAAAGCATTCAAGGTGGAGATCGGAAATCTTCCCCGCGGCAAGGTATGCCTACCTTTGGTGGTGATCATGGTTCGCGCGGGTCCTCGACGTCGTCCAGACCTTTCACAACGGAACCTGAGATAGAGCGACGTCAGCAAGATGTTACTGGAGAGCTGCAACGTCAATTTCCTAATGAGCGACGGGCGGTGATGGAAGCTCGTCGTATAGAAGAAGTGGGGGACGGGCTGAAAAAGGAAGAACAGATGGACCAAGATTCATTAGATAACGGTACGACTCTAGAGGATCGGATTCGTATTATGGAAGAAGAGCGAAGGATGGTTTTAGCCCGACTCGATCGTATATCCAATGCGAGTGATTCGGAGGAAATTACAGATGGGCTAGAGCAAACTTCTCAAGAGCGGGGTACCGTGAATGCAGCTGACCTACGCAGAGGTGTAATTTGGGCAGAGATATTAGGCCCTCCGCGTTCCAAGCGTTACATGGGTGGAGGAAGACGTTAAAATGATAGTGATCCGTCACGGCTTTGGCTGTGGCGGATCTTTTTTTTGCGATGTTTTTAGCAATACATAAACTTGCTAGAATAAAAAAAGACCTAACGACAAATGCTCAAATTACCTAACAACGAATGTGATGATCTCATATATGCTACATTCTTCTGACATTTACTGTCATCTAAAAAGACGGCATTTTGTCTAATTTAGAATCTCATTTGTGAAAATACTTATGTGAAAAATGATCAAATGTAACAATATGAACGAAGCCTTCCAAAAGTCGTTTTCATTTTTTCTTTTTTATATATAATGTTCTCAACGATAGAACTTATGAAAATTTACCCCATATTTAGCTAAAATTTGATTTATATCGAGGTGATGTCACAGGGTTATACAAAAAGTAAAAATTTATGTTTAGGAGGATGGGATGGATGGGGAATAGCTTGTTCAGAAAGAAGAACATTGATCAACTGATCGCTGCTACACGTGGGGAAAAAGCACTTAAAAGGGAATTGGGTGCGTTTGATTTAACAATGCTTGGGATTGGAGCCATTATCGGAACGGGAATTTTTGTTTTGACAGGTACGGGAGCAGTTACGGCTGGTCCGGGTTTGGTAATGTCTTTTGTGATTGCGGGGCTCGCTTGTTTGTTCGCAGCATTGGCTTATGCTGAGTTTGCTTCCACCGTTCCAGTATCCGGTTCTGTTTACACTTTTACATATGCTACGATGGGAGAGCTATTGGCTTTTATTATCGGATGGGATTTAATTTTGGAATATATGTTGGCTGCCAGCGCTGTTTCAGCAGGTTGGTCGGGTTATTTTGTATCCTTTTTGAAAGGAATTGGTCTTCATATCCCGGTTGAATTCACTGCTGCGCCAGGAGCTTTAAAAGACCGAACTACTTATTTTAACCTTCCAGCTTTTTTAATTTTGATGGCTATCACATTCTTGCTTTATTTTGGAATAAAAGAATCCAAACGAATTAACAACATCATGGTTATTGTAAAAATTGTTGTCGTTTTATTGTTTATTATTGTTGCTGCTAAATATGTGAAGCCAGACAACTGGACACCATTTATGCCGTTTGGGTTCAGTGGGGTGTTTGGAGCCGCAGCCCTTGTGTTTTTTGCTTTCATTGGCTTTGATGCTGTTTCATCAGCTGCTGAAGAAACCAAAAATCCAGCTCGTGATTTACCACGTGGCATTATTTTCTCGCTTGCTATTTGTACGCTTTTGTATGTGATCGTTAGCGCGATTATGACAGGTATTGTGCCGTTTATGCAATTTGAAGGTATCTCCCATCCGGTGTCATTAGTTTTGCAGGTTGCCGGTCAGAATTGGGTGGCGGGTATTGTGGATATCGGAGCCATCTTGGGGATGACAACGGTCATGCTGGTAATGTTATATGGTCAAACCCGTATTATGTTTGCGATGTCACGTGATGGCTTAGTACCTAAAGTATTGTCAAAGGTTCATTCCAAATATAAAACACCCTATATTAACACGTTGTTTTTTGGTACTTTATCTGCATTAATGGGTGGGTTGATCCCGCTGGATGAGTTAGCAAGCTTGGTGAACATTGGAACCTTATCAGCATTTATTCTGATTTCAGTCGCTGTCATAGTGATGAGAAAAACACAACCTGATTTGCCAAGAGCCTTCCGATGTCCTGGGGTTCCATTTATTCCTATTCTGGCTATCATTTCATGTGGGGTTCTTATTCTTAATCTGAATGGTCAAACGTTTATTCGTTTTATCATTTGGCTTGTTATTGGTATGGTTATTTACTTTTTATACTCCCGAAAAAACTCTCTTTTGAATCAGGATTCCGAAAACTAACCATTTCATACTGTGAAACTAAAAAGACAGCCTTGTTTTGATATGAAAACGAGGTTGTCTTTTTTTATGTGAATTTTTATAAAGCATGGTCTTTTTCCTCTTTAATATTGCAGTTGCTACGAATTGTAAGTTTAGCCTCATAAATGCGATGACTGGATCATAAAATGTACAGTACAGATATCTGTGACGCTGGTGTAACAGTGTCCAGTGATGATCGAGACATAGGATAAACCGAATAGTCATAACAAGCGATTAAAAAAGCAGCATAGCTGCTGTCGTAACAACGATGGAGTGCTAATGGTAATAACAGAAGATTATAAAAAAGCAGCATAGCTGCCATCAACACAACTATTAGCCGTTGGATAACAGTTGTTCTGATGACAGGAAAGGAGATTTCGCCGTATGAGCCGGATGAGCCGCAAACTGCGAAAGTGGGCCAGCGAGACGTTGGAGCTTCCGCAGGATATTCTATTTGATCTGCCGCGGTTAACCCTCATCGGCAGCCGCCAGCTTTATGTAGAAAATCACCGGGGTGTGGTGGATTTTACACCAGACCAGCTCGTACTTGCACTTGCGCAAGGCAGGCTAAGAGTGTCAGGCCATGATCTAATCATTACGTCTATCCTGCCAGACCAGGTAAGTGTAGAGGGACATATTACGGATATTCAATTGGAAGGAACGGAGGAAGGCTCGTGAAACATCCCGCTTTAGCAAAGCTGCGTGGCACGGTTACCCTAGCTGTCGAGGGCGAAAGTGTGGAAGCTTTCATTAATTTACTCACTGATCACCATATACCTGTTTGGAACGTGCGGCCGATGGGTACTAGACTTGCAGAAATGAACCTTCTGCTGCCGCACGTCTTCCTGTTGCGTCCGCTTTTGAGAAGGACAGGCTGCAAAATGCATGTTCTCAAACGTCAAGGACTTCCCTTTACTGTTGTACGACTCGCCAAACGTAAATTTTTTCTCGCAGGACTGGCCTTGTTCTGGATAGGACTCCTGCTGATGTCATCGCTCATCTGGGACATTGAAGTGAAGGGGAATGACAAGCTCCCAACGGAAGCTGTTCTCAAAGCAGCCCGACAGGAGGGGCTTTATCCGTTTCAATGGAGTTTTCGCCTTTCCAGCCAGGACAAGCTTTCGCGCGCACTCATGCAGAAGCTTCCAGAGGCATCCTGGATCGGTGTGGAAAGGCAGGGAACCTTGGTGACAATTCAGGTCGTTGAAGCTTCACAGCCTACTCCCCCGCCGCTCTACAGTCCACGTCATCTCATCAGTAAGGCGGACGCGGTAGTCACTGAAATTTTTGCCGAGCAGGGACGTCCTGTTGTGCATAAAAATACACGGGTCAAAAAAGGAGCTATTCTCATTTCAGGAACGCTTGGAGATGAGGAGAATCAGCAACAGGTCGTAGCCAAAGGAGAGATTAAGGGGCTTGTGTGGCATGAATATGAAATTAGTAGTCCCATGGTACGACGCAGCAGCACATATACGGGGAATAGCCACGATCGCTTGTATCTGGTGCTAGGCAACCGTGCGATACAATTGTGGGGATATGGGAAAATACCTTATTCTACACATAAAACAACCGTTGAACATGATCCGCTAACATGGCGTTCTTACAAACTTCCGATGGGTTGGATGAATGAAAGTGTGAGGGAGACCAAGATACAAGAGCAGAAGTTAACGGAAACAGAAGCCAAAATGTCAGGAATAGAAGGCGCACGCGCGGATATTTTAGCTAAATACGGCAAAGGAACGAAAATAATGAGCCAAAAAATTTTGCATGAGAAGAGAGAGAATGGTAAAGTTTATATGAAAGTACTTTTTGAAGTGGAACAGGATATTGCGGAAGAACTTCCGTTAGTTCATAACCAAGGAGAATGAGGCTATTTGGCAGAACAACAACGCAGCATACAAATTGCATTGAACAGTGCGGGAGAAGGTCAGGCGTTATTCGGCCCGCAGGATTCCTTTTTAAAATTGATCGAAGCAGCTATTCCTGCAAAAATAGCATCTCGTGAGGCGGAAATTAATGTTTTTGGAGATGCTCACGAAGTGGAAGTGCTCGAACAATTGTTCGATGTTTTGCTCCAGTTAATTCGTAATGGGTATATACTGACCGAAAGGGATGTCCATTATGCGATTGAGCTGGCAAAAGATCTGCGCGCCGATCAGTTGCTTGATTTGTTCAAGGGAGAAATTACGACAACGTTTCGGGGCAAACCGATTCGTGTCAAAACGATTGGACAGAAGCACTATGTAACCACGATTAAAAAACGCGATATTGTATTTGGGATTGGCCCAGCGGGTACTGGTAAAACCTATCTGGCTGTAGTGCTGGCCGTAGCTGCTCTAAAGGAAGGTTCAGTCAAGCGTATTGTACTGACTCGTCCTGCGGTAGAAGCTGGTGAGAACTTGGGCTTTTTGCCCGGGGATTTACAGGAAAAGGTTGATCCGTATTTACGCCCGTTGTATGATGCCCTATACGATGTGATGGGTCCTGAGCAGACGGCAAAAGCGTTGGAGCGCGGGTTGATAGAAATTGCGCCACTGGCTTATATGCGGGGTCGTACGCTGGATGACTCATTTATTATTTTGGATGAAGCCCAAAATACCACACCAGAACAAATGAAAATGTTTTTGACTCGACTTGGCTTCGGTTCCAAAATGGTTATTACCGGCGATGTTACACAAATTGATTTACCTCGTGGCAAAAAATCCGGTCTAATTGAAGCAAATGCGATTTTAAAAGGGATTGAGGAAATAGGCTTTGTCCAGTTTGCGGAAGAGGATGTTGTCCGTCATTCCCTGGTTCAAAAAATCATCGTCGCTTATGACCGTGTTGCTGAAAATCAAGCATAAGCCCTTGAGCACGAGTATAGTGGGTATGATCAGAAAACGAACAAAATGAGCAGCATAGCTGCCTTGAAAAAGATGATGGAGAGGGATTGTTTTAGATGACCTCGAAGGAATTATCTAAAGGAAAAACGTTCCAGCATAGAATGAATGGATGGAAGTATAGCGTGGCGACACGCTATCTTCTGTTTTTATTTTTGGTGGTTCTTTTTTATGTGGGTTTTGCGTCCAAGCTGCTTCCCGAACGCTATGACATCCGGGTGAATCAACCGAGTGAAAAGGAAATTGTCGCTCCAATGCAGCTTCCTAACAGTAAGGCGACTTTGAAGGCCCAAGAGGAATCTGCTGAGCGCGTGCAGCCCATGTATACCATTGTACCGATCCGCAACGATAACCTGATTACCGGTATTTTGGATCGAATTGAACGGCTCAATCAGGATGATCAGGTTTCCAGAGCAGACAAGATTTCGATTTATAAGGATGAGATTCCTCAACGTGCACGGGAATTCGTGCAAAATTTTGTGAACAACAGCCGTAATGCGGATGCCTACCCAGATAAATTGCTGGATGAGGTGCTGGAAAAAACGAAAGAGCAAACGTACCGAATCCCAGAGGAGACATACATCAAAATTCCGCGACTTACATCTGAGGATATTGCCGAAATGCGGCCCGTAGCCCGTGAGATTGTAACAGGATTGATGAATGATCAAATTACGGATGCCCAGACGGCTCGAGCCAAGGTAGCTGAACGGGTGAGTACAAGCTCTCTTACTAAACGTACCTCCCGGGAGGTTGTTCAGGAACTTGCAAGGCTTGTGATTACAGCCAACAAGTTTTATGATGATACAGCTACGAAGGACGCTAAAGTACAGGCTCGTGAAGATACACCGACAGTTTACATTAAACAGGGTGAAGTACTTGTTAAAAAGGGTGAGATTATTACCCAGGAAATCTATACACTGCTTGATGAGAATGAGCTGCTCAAGGATAAAATCAACTATTGGCCACAATTTGGCCTGCTGTTGCTGTCTATGATGCTGGCATTGGGTCTGTTTATGTATATTCGTCAATTTCAATCACGAACACGAAACTTCAAGTATAATAATGCACAGTTGCTCATGCTGGTGTTAATCTTTGTGATTACAGTGGGAGCTATGCTGTTAATTTCTATACTGCAGACTAGTGAACGATCCTACCTCGGCTATCTGGCACCTATCGCACTTGGAGCTATGCTTGTAACGTTGTTGCTTGATATGTCGCTGGCATTCGTATGTGCCGTTATATTCAGTATATTGGCAAGTGTTATTTTGAATGTTCGTCAGGGACAAATTTTTGATTTTAATTTTGGTTTTTTTGCCCTTGTGGTCTGTCTGGCGTCGATTTTTTCTACCCACCGGGCCAGCCAGCGTTCAACGCTGTTCAAGGGATCTATTATGGTATGCCTGTTCGGGGCTCTGGCTGTTTTTTCTTTGGCGCTGATTGACCAAGGGAACTGGACTCAAACAACGACACTCTATGGGGTAGCCTTTGCTTTTGCAGGTGGTCTGGTTACAGCGATCCTTGTTATAGGGCTAATGCCATTTTTTGAATCCACCTTTGGCATCTTGTCGGCACTGAAGCTTGTCGAATTGTCAAATCCTAATCATCCATTGCTCCGCAAGCTACTTACCGAGACTCCCGGAACATATCATCATAGTGTAATGGTAGGTAATCTGTCGGAGGCCGCAGCGGAGGCTATAGGAGCAAATGGGTTGTTGTGCCGGGTTGGTTCGTATTATCATGACATTGGTAAAACCAAAAGGCCTTCGTACTTCATTGAAAATCAAAATGGGATGGAAAATCCGCATGATACAATAGAGCCCAAGCTTAGTAAATCCATCATTATAGCCCATGCCCGTGATGGTGTGGAAATGCAATTGGATTACAAGCTACCCAAGCCGATTCGTGATATAGCCGAACAACACCACGGAACGACATTTCTGCACTATTTTTACCACAAGGCATTGCGTGAGGCGGAAGAACGGGGGGTGGAGCCTGACTTCACAGAGGATGATTTCCGTTATCCGGGACCGAAGGCTCAGTCGAAAGAGGCTGCTGTAGTAGGAATTGCTGATAGCGTGGAAGCAGCCGTTCGATCCTTGCGAAAACCTACGGTGGAGCAGGTAGAATCCATGATTGAAAAAATTATTAAGAGCCGTCTTGATGATCACCAGTTTAACGACTGTGAACTGACCATGAGGGAGCTTGATATCGTGGCCCAAACGCTCAAGGAAACAGTAATGGGAATTTTTCATTCCCGTATTGAATATCCAGAGGAAAGACCTAAGCCCGAAAGTGGAAAAGCTTAATATTACTTGTGCATGAAGCACAGCTAAAGGATTAGAATTAAAAGGAGCGGTTGGCATGGGCCTTCAATTAGCTTGGAATAATGAACAAAACGATATGGTAATTAACGAATCGTTGATCACGCTGCTGAACACCTTATTAGAGGAGGCTGGCAAAGCGGAAGGGGTTATGGACGGTGAGGTTGCCCTTACTTTCGTGAATGATGATCAAATACATGAGTTGAACAGGGATTATCGCGGAATTGATCGTCCTACTGATGTGTTGTCTTTTGCTATGAAGGAAACACTAGATGAAGAGCTTGAAATAATTTACGAACCGACGGAAGAAAATCCTTTAAACGATGTACCGGATGTTCTAGGAGATATTATTATTTCTGTACAGACAGCCCAAGCTCAAAGCGAAGAATATGGACATTCGATTGAGCGTGAAATCGGTTTTTTGTTTGTTCACGGTTTTCTGCATCTGTTAGGCTATGATCATCAAGACGATGCAAGTGAAGCGGAAATGATGGGTAAGCAGGAAGCTGTGCTGGCTCAAGTGGGGTTGACACGGTAATGAGACGTCAGCCTTGGAGAATGACCTTTCGCTATGCCGCAGAAGGCGTGGTATACGCTCTGCGTACGCAAGTAAATATGCGGATACATGCGGTCGTGGCGCTCCTTGTCATTGTGGCAGGGTTAACTCTGCGCATCTCCCGGCTCGACTGGTTATTCGTGTGCATGGCCATTGCCATAGTCATGGTAGCCGAACTGATCAACACCGCTGTTGAAGCAGCGGTGGATCTAATCTCACCTGATATTCATCCGCTGGCCAAAGCGGCTAAAGACACCGCCGCCGGAGCCGTGCTCCTGGCAGCGGTTTTTGCTGTAATTATTGGCATATTTGTATTTTATAGACCTTTGTTGACGTTAATGAGTCAGCTGCTTTAATGAAAAAAACAAAAATAAAAATTAGGTGCTTAATCGCGCTGGAGGAAATAAAAAAAATGGCTAAGAAACAGTTTAAATCCGGCTTTGTCGCAATTGTTGGCAGACCCAATGTCGGAAAATCAACATTGATGAACCATGTCATTGGGCAGAAGATTGCCATCATGTCAGACAAACCCCAAACGACACGGAATAAAATTCACGGTGTATACACCACAGAGGACACACAAATTGTATTTTTGGATACACCGGGGATTCACAAGCGCCAGTCAAAACTGGGCGATTATATGAATCAGACCGCTTTTAATACATTGGGTGAGGTAGAAGCGGTACTTTTTCTTATTGACGCTGCTGAAGGTTTGGGCGGAGGCGACCGTTTTATTGCGGAACAGCTTAAACAAGTCAAAACACCAGTTATATTGGTGTTGAATAAAATTGACCGCATTGAGCCGGAGGCATTGTTGCCCCTGATTGAGCAGTATCGCAAGTTGTATGACTTTGCGGAAATTGTGCCGATCTCGGCCAAAATGGGCAATAATGTAAACACTCTGTTGGACCAGATTCAAAAATACTTGCCAGAAGGTCCGCAATATTATCCTGATGACCAAATTACCGACCATCCAGAGCAGTTTGTCATTGCCGAGCTGGTTCGGGAAAAGATTTTGCACATGACACGTGAGGAAGTACCCCATTCTATTGCGGTTATGATTGAAGACATGAAAGTACAGGATAATGGTGTAGTGCATATTATGGCGGTTATTTTTGTAGAGCGTGATTCCCAGAAGGGGATCATTATCGGCAAACAGGGAGCCATGCTCAAAGAGGTGGGCAAACAAGCTCGCCAGGATATCCAAAATTTGCTAGGCTCCAAAATTTTCTTGGAACTTTGGGTTAAAGTCAAAAAAGACTGGCGCAACCAGGAACGTGTCCTTCGTGACCTGGGCTTCCATCGCGACGCTTAAAAGCAGATATCGATTCTACCATCACTTTGGTCGTCAAAGGTTTATTGAGGCTAAAATTGATGTTAAATAATATGTATAGTTGTTGTAAGTATCATAAAAAAGCCGTACCGATCTCTACGACGGAGATAAGTATCAGTCTTCTAATCATCCCAAGCGCCGCGCATAAGCGGCGCTTAACTTCTTGCTCTTACCCTTTCTTCCAGCGATGAAATAAGGAGTGCTTTTTAAAAGAGCTATTGTAACTGTATGCACGTTGTAGCGGAGCGAAGAATTTGAATCCGAAGAAGCGTCAGCGATCGTAAGATCAAATCATTCGCGAAGCGGTGACCAGACCGTACACAGTAGCCTTTTTCAACGTAATCCATTAGTTTCATCGCATACTTCTTCCCTCTTCGCATCATCCTATTTTTGAGATGCAGACGTCATTTCCGAAGAAAGGATGAATACGAATGCGAGATTTTTCGTGGAAGTATTTTGCGATGACTGGAGATGTCGGTGCGTATCTGTTATACAGGGAGAGCGCCGTGACAAGGGAGCAAGACACGGATGAAGGAGAGTCGGACGAGCATGAAGAAGCCCGTGAATAGAGCGAACCACTGGCTTCTTCGCGAATGTTTGGGGGAAGAAGCATGCTTTACAGGATGGAAGGAATCGTCATCCGCAGCATGGATTACGGTGAGGGGAACAAAATTATTACGCTTTGCACCGAAAGCGGAGGCAAAGTAGGTGTGCTGGTCAGAGGCGCGAAAAAATCCAAAAGCCGTCATGCTGCTTTAACGCAGCCGTTTACGTACGGTGAATTTGTTTTTTTTCGTAACACAGGCTTAGGCACACTGAATGCCGGTGAAATTATCCAATCCCACCATACACTGCGCGAGGATATTACAAAGGCTGCTTACGCTTCCTATGCTTGTGAACTGCTTGATCGGGTATTACAGGATGAGGAAACAGGTGCATTTTGGTTTAAGCAGCTCAAAGCCTGTTTGGAGGCATTGGAGAGTGGCAAAGATCCGCTGATCGTCATGAGTATTTATGAATTTAAAATATTGCAGGCGGCCGGATATGCACCTCAGCTTGATGCTTGTATTTCAAGCGGTCAACAATGTGCTGATGAGGATATGTTTATCAGTCCGAGGTTAGGTGGGGTTTTGTGTCGGGGCTACAAGCATTTTGATCCAGCTGCGTTGAGTGTTGCTCCACGTACGTTGAAGCTGCTGCGCTTGTTCGCCCAAATGGATCTAAATCGACTCGGCAATATCGACGTGAAGGACTCCACCAAGCTGGAGATCAAACATGTCATGCGTCAGTTCATGGATATGCAGTTGGAGGTTAAGCTGAAATCCCGTAATTTCCTGGATCAGCTTGATAAGTACGATATGTGAAATACGGTGTTCTCTTGACTGTATCCCTGAAAACGTGTAATATCCTACTATATATCTCCTTTGGGAGCAGATGCATTGAACGAGAAAGTAACGAGACGTATTCTCTGTAGTTAGCGAGTTGGGGACGGTGTAAGCCCAGTGGGAATTGTTCGTGAACATGGCACTCTGGAGCGTCTGAATGGACACGGAAAAGAGGATTACGATCTGACTGGTGATGTAGGATCGCAATCAAGTAGGGTGGAACCGCGGGAGTCAGCTCTCGTCCCTACGTCTGTACAGGCGTAGAGGCGGGGGCTTTTTGCTGTCTCTAGCAAGGCTTATGGGATAAATTAGCCCTGTACATATGAGCTTAATGTTTAGAAATCACCAACATTTTAGGGAATTGGAAAGGAAGCGTGTGCCCATGAATTTTCAGCAGATGATTTTAACGCTGCAACAATTTTGGTCTGAACACAACTGTATTATTGTACAGCCTTATGATACGGAAAAAGGGGCAGGTACGATGAACCCGATGACGTATTTACGTTCAATTGGACCTGAGCCGTGGAACGTAGCTTACGTTGAGCCTTCTCGCCGTCCGTCTGACGGACGTTATGGTGAGAACCCGAACCGCCTGTATCAGCATCATCAGTTTCAAGTGGTTTTGAAGCCTTCACCTGATAATATTCAGGAATTGTATTTGGAGAGTTTGAACCGTTTGGGGATTAACCCACTGGAGCATGATATTCGTTTCGTGGAAGACAACTGGGAAGCACCGACGCTGGGAGCCTGGGGGTTAGGTTGGGAAGTATGGCTGGACGGTATGGAAATTACCCAATTCACCTACTTCCAGCAAGTGGGTGGTATTGATGCCAGTCCGGTTGCGGTTGAAATTACCTACGGTATGGAGCGTCTTGCTTCCTACATCCAGGACAAGGAAAATGTGTTCGATTTGGAATGGGTCAATGGAATCTCGTACGGTGATGTTTTCCATCAACCAGAATTCGAACATTCCAAGTATACGTTTGAAGTATCTGATGTCAAAATGCTATTTACTCTTTTTAATATGTATGAAGAAGAGGCGAATAAAGCGATGGCGCAGCATCTTGTATTCCCAGCCTATGATTATGTGCTGAAATGTTCTCACACGTTCAACTTGCTGGACGCTCGCGGAGCAATCAGTGTAACGGAACGGACTGGCTTTATTATACGAGTACGCAATTTGGCGCGCCAGGTCGCTGCGACCTATCTAGAGGAGCGCGAGAAGCTGGGCTTCCCGCTGTTGAAGAAAGGAGGTGCGGCAAATGTCTAAGGATTTATTGTTTGAAATCGGGCTGGAAGAAGTGCCTGCACGGTTTATCCCGAATGCGATTCAGCAGTTGAAGGAACGTATGACAGCGTGGCTCGACAGCTCGCGTATTGCTTACAGTGCTGTAGAGGCTTATGCTACACCTCGTCGTTTGGCAGTACTTGTTAAGGAAGTGGCAGAGAAGCAAGAAGATATTAACGAAGAAGTTAAAGGACCTTCCCGCAAAATCGCACTTGATGAAGCCGGTAACTGGAGTAAGGCTGCTCTAGGCTTTGCTCGTAGCCAAGGTGTTGATCCTGAACAGTTTACGTTCAAAGAACTTGGAGGCGTGGAATATATTTACGCGACCAAGAGCAGCATAGGTGTACCAACGGCAGATGTGCTGTCCGAAGGTTTACTACACATTTTACATGCCATGACATTCCCTAAATTTATGCGCTGGGCGAGTTATGACTTTAAATTTGTTCGTCCAATCCGCTGGTTGGTAGCCTTGTTTGGCAACGATATTGTTAATTTGGAGATTGCTGGCGTACAGTCAGGGAATGTGACAAGAGGACATCGTTTCCTTGGACAGGAGGCCGTTGTAGAAAGCCCGGCGGACTATGTCGAAGTACTTCGCAAGCAGCATGTCATTGTGGACATTGAGGAACGTCAGTCGCTTATTGTGAAGCAGATTGAAGCACTTGCAGCCGAAAAAGACTGGACGATTGCGGTCAAGGACGATTTGCTGGAAGAAGTGCTGTATCTGGTGGAAACTCCAACAGTGCTGTTCGGAGGCTTTGACCCTGCGTTCCTGAACATTCCGAAGGATGTATTGATTACTTCCATGCGTGAACATCAACGCTATTTCCCAGTGCTGGATCGCACAGGAAAGCTGCTGCCATACTTTGTTACGGTACGTAATGGTGGCAGTCAATCGCTGGAAGTCATTGCAAAAGGAAACGAAAAAGTATTGCGTGCGCGGCTGTCTGATGCCAAATTCTTCTATGAAGAAGATCAGAAGCTGGAAATTAAGGATGCACTCTCCAAGCTGGAAAGCATCGTTTTCCACGAAGAGCTGGGAACGGTTGGAGACAAAGTGCGCCGGATTCGCCGCATTGCCGATGCTCTGGCAGAGAAGCTACGTGTTTCCCAAGATACACAGGAATCGGTTAGCCGAGCAGCAGATATTTGTAAATTTGACCTTGTAACACAAATGGTCTATGAATTTCCGGAACTGCAAGGGGTTATGGGCGAAGATTATGCTCGTAAGGCTGGAGAGAAGGAAGAAGTGGCAAGAGCGGTGTTTGAGCATTACCAGCCGCGATTCGCAGGTGAAACGGTTCCTTCAACGAACGCTGGAGCGATTGTAAGTATCGCAGACAAGATAGATACCATTACAGGCTGCTTCTCCATCGGCATTATTCCGACAGGTTCACAGGACCCTTACGCGCTTCGTCGCCAGGCAGCGGGTATCGTGCAGATCCTGTTAGATCGTAAGCTTTCGGCTACGTTGTCTGATGTGTTCAATATCGCGCTTGATGTGCACAGCAACTTTGGAAATATGAAACGTTCCGCAGATGAAATACGTAAAGAATTACATGAGTTTTTCGGATTACGCGTGAAGAAACTATTGTCCGAGACACTTCGTTATGACGTTGTGGATGCTGTGCTTTCAGCTGGATATGACGATGTTGCTTCCGTTGTTAACCGCGGAGCTGCGTTAATGACTGCTGTACAAACAGGGGATGCCTTCAAGGCAACAGTCGAGTCTTTTAATCGCGTAGGTAATTTGGCTGCTAAAGCAGTTCATAAGTCAGTGAATACGGGTGAATTTACGGAACAGGGCGAGAAAAACCTATATGAAGCATGGTATGGCGCCTATGAGTCTTATTGTACAGCTTTACAGGAAGGTGATGCGACACAAGCATTGACGCTTGCTTCATCCATTACTCCTGCGGTGACGGCGTTCTTTGATTCCGTTATGGTTATGGCTGAGGATGATGCTGTACGTAATAATCGTTTGGCATTGCTGGCTGCTATTGACTCAGAATTGAAGCGTTTTGCTGATTTTTCCAAGCTTGTAGTTTAAACGTCGGTTGTGGTAGTATGAACAACTTGAAAAAATGGGTATAAATATACGGAACGGTGTAAGAGTGATCTTGCAGCCGTTCCGTATTTTACTCGAATGCGGATGCGAGATGGGGGATGTTCATGGGAGGGTCCGGAAATTTCCCGGATATACGGATCGTTGTTGACGGGGACGCTTGTCCGGTTAAAAGTGAAATAGCAGAGACAGCTTCCCGTTTTCATATTGACGTTATTATGGTATCTTCATATGATCATCTCATTCAGGGCAGCAAAGGCGTAAGCGTTGTTAAAGTAGACCGAAGCGACCAGAGTGCCGATCTCTACATTGCCAATCATATCCGCTGCGGAGATATTGTAACAACCAACGACTATGGTCTTGCTGCACTTGCCTTGGCAAAAGGGTGTGAAGTGATGTCTTTTCGCGGAACGATGTATCGAAACGATTCGATAGACTTCATGCTGGACCGACGCCACACTTCTGCCAAAGAACGGAAAAAAGGACGTTATGGAAAAGGTCCTAAACCGTTTACATTAGAGGATCGTGAAGTTTTTCAACATAAACTGACAAAACTTTTACTTCGCTTGCAGGAGAATGAATAACGGTATCGAATTATATTTACGTGCTAAAGAGATGAAGGTGGTTAATATGAGTGCCGGACAAGGTAACATACCGGACGATATCATCGAGTCAGTTTTACAACATCATGATATTGTAGATACGGTAAGCAAGTACGTGCATTTGACCAAACAGGGGAAATATATGAAAGGCCTCTGTCCTTTTCATTCCGAAAAAACCCCTTCATTCACCGTGACACCGGATCGTCAGATTTTTTACTGCTACGGCTGCGGCGCGGGAGGCAATGCCATCAAGTTCATGATGGAAATCGAAGGACTATCCTTTCCCGAAGCTGTCAGGACAATGGCAGAAGAAAGTCATATTCCGCTCGGCGAATGGCAGGGACGTGATTCATCGCATCAGCATCCTGAGTTGGACAGGCTGTTGCAAGCGTATGAACTAACATCTAAGATGTACCATTTTTTGCTTAAAAATACGGAGCACGGCAAACCAGCCATGGAATATTTGCGTTCACGGGGATTCAGTGACAAGATCATTGACCAATTCCAAATTGGCTATGCACCCAACCGATGGGATACGATCGTTCAGTTTCTTGAGAAGCGTTCTTTTGATCCTGTCGAGATGGAGAAGGGAGGGCTTATTTCTCCCCGACATGAGGGTGACGGATATGTAGATCGATTCAGAGATCGTATCATGTTTCCCATTTGGAATCGAAACGGAAAAGTTATTGCCTTTGCGGGCCGTATACTTGGCGAGGGGCAGCCGAAGTATTTGAACTCACCGGAGACCAAGCTATTTAACAAAAGCCGAACGCTGTACAATCTCCATCATGCTAAAACCTCAATTCGCAAGCTTCGTCAAAGTGTTCTTTTTGAAGGTTATGGCGATGTCATCTCGGCATGGGAAGCTGGCGTACAAAATGGAGTGGCCGCCATGGGGACTGCTCTAACGGAGCATCATGCTACGATGTTAAAGGGACTGTGCGACGAGGTTATTATTTGTTATGATGGTGACCGGGCAGGACAAGCGGCAGCGCTTAAAAATTTTCCGCTGTTGGAAAATGCGGGACTTCACGTAAAAGTAGCGTTGGTCAGCGACGGTATGGACCCGGATGATTTTATCCGGCAATACGGCGCCGAACGATTTCAGCGCCAAATTATCGAAAGTGCTGTTTCAACGGTGAAATTTAAGCTTATATATCTGAAAAAAAACCATATACTGCAAGAGGAAGAAGGAAGAATCGCGTATTCCCGCGAAGCATTAAATGTCATTGCACCTCTGTCATCCCCGACTGAGCGGGAAGTGTATCTGCGCGAAGTTTCAGCCGAAGTCAAGGTTGATTTTGAAACCTTAAAGCAAGAATGCAATTTACTCCGCCAAACCCTGCAAAAAAAACAGAACTTTGGGGATAATAACGAAAATGGGTGGAATAATGGTAGGCATAAAAAAGGGCAGGTTTCTACGCCCAATCTGTTGCCGGCTTACCATGTGGCTGAACGTAGGCTGCTTCACTGGATGATGCAGGATTTAGAAGCTGCAGAGTATGTAGAGAAGCATCTGGGGGACGCCTTTAATATTGAGGATCATGCAGCAATTGCTGCTTATCTATATGCCTATTACGCGCAAGGGAAGTTACCGGATACAAGCCGTTTTATTTCATCTTTGCAAGACGACCGACTGGAGAAGAACGTAAGTTCGATCATGATGATGGATGCTCCAGGCGTATGGGCACCGCACATTTTGGATGATTATATTCGTCAAGTGCGAAAATTTCCATTGCAGGAGCAACTGGATTTGAAAAGGGAAGAAATGAGAACCGCTGAGCGCTTAGGTGATTTTTTGCGTGCAGCACAAATTGCAAGTGAGATTATAGCCCTAGAGAGACAATGAACACACAGAGGTCGGATGTTTCTAGGAGGAGGGAGTCGAAAGATGGCGAATGATCAGCATACTGAACTGGAGACGGAATTAACACTGGATCAGGTCAAAGATCAACTGATTGAGTTGGGTAAAAAAAGTTCCTCTCTGAACTACAAAGATATCATGGAAAAACTGTCGCCGTTTGATCAGGACCCCGAGCAAATGGATGAGTTTTATGAGCAGCTGGGTGACTTGGGGATTGAGGTTGTAAATGACAACGACGAAGAAGTTACCAGATTGCGTCAAAATGACGACCCGGAAAACAATGACGGGGATGATTTTAATTTCGATGACGATCTGAGCCTGCCTCCCGGTATTAAAATTAATGACCCAGTCCGGATGTACTTGAAGGAAATCGGTCGTGTACCGCTGCTTTCTGCTGATGATGAGGTGGAGCTTGCCAAACGGATCAATAACGGCGATGAAGAAGCTAAGCGTCGGTTGGCTGAAGCTAACTTGCGCCTGGTTGTAAGTATTGCCAAACGTTATGTTGGTCGTGGCATGCTTTTCCTCGATCTAATTCAAGAAGGTAATATGGGTTTGATTAAGGCAGTAGAAAAATTTGATTACGAAAAAGGGTTTAAATTCAGTACCTATGCAACCTGGTGGATTCGTCAGGCGATTACACGCGCAATTGCCGATCAGGCGAGAACGATCCGTATTCCAGTGCATATGGTGGAAACGATCAACAAGCTGATTCGCGTATCGCGTCAACTGTTGCAAGAGCTGGGGCGTGAACCTACGCCGGAAGAAGTGGCTGCCGAGATGGAGCTGAGCGTGGAAAAAGTACGGGAAATTATGAAAATTGCCCAAGAACCGGTTTCATTGGAAACACCAATTGGTGAAGAGGATGACTCACATCTGGGGGATTTCATTGAGGATCAGGAAGCATTGGCGCCTGCAGATGCAGCTGCCTATGAGCTTCTGAAGGAACAACTCGAGGATGTACTGGATACGTTGACCGAACGGGAAGAGAATGTTTTGCGTCTCCGTTTTGGTTTGGACGACGGAAGAACCAGAACTCTTGAAGAAGTGGGTAAAGTGTTCGGTGTTACACGTGAACGTATTCGTCAGATTGAGGCCAAAGCGCTGCGTAAGTTGCGCCATCCAAGCCGCAGTAAGCGACTGAAGGATTTCCTCGAATAGAAGCGTAACATTGCGGACCTTCTGCGGCTTGAAGCGCGCAGAAGGTCTTTTTTTATCTCATGGCAGCCTTGGTGGAGGGGAAGAAGCTTGGACCAGGAGAAAAAACGGACAATACTGTTACATGAAATTGAGCATTGGCGGCAAAGTCGACTGCTCCCTGAGCAATATTGCGATTTTCTATCCAACCTGTATCGGGACGATGAAAATCCGGCACAAAGCCAAAACCGTAACAACACTGGGCTGCTTACATATCTTAGACACGGGCATGGGATCGCCTGGCTTCTTGGTTTTGTCATTATTTCCTGCATTTGTTTGATCGGTTTTTATTTTACCGCTTTTCCGTTGGCAATGCAAATATGCTCGGCAAGTGCAGTTACTGCCATTTGCTATGGAATGGCCGCGGTTTGGCGGTCTTCCGAAAAGAGTATGAGTGCAATGTTGAGCACTTTAGGCAGTGCAATTATGCTGGGTTCAGGTGTATGGATCATTCAGCTTCATCAGGGTGAAGCTAAGGTTTGGTTTCTAGTGCTGGTGGGCCTGTGCGGTTTGATATGGTGTCTCGTAGGATTAACTTTGCGCATCAGCTTGCTTCATTACTGTGGTCTTGCTGGGCTGCTTTTAGTGTATGCGGTGCTTATAGGCCGCTATTGGCCTACAGCTACTTTAGTGATGCTTGAGGTATTTTGGATTTTACACGCAGTATTGTTGATTGGATTAAGCTGGTGGGTACATCGCCGCTTTCCCCGTCTCGCGTTGGTTTATTTTACTATAGGACTGACCCTTGTGTTTATGGCGGAAGCAGACACGGTCGTCCTGCGCCATCAAGCAGCAGGCGAAGTGATGTTTTTTAGCATACTGAAGTTGGCTTTTGTCGTAGGGATTTTATTTTGGACTCGAAAAAAATGGATTACGTGGGTGACGTCATGAAACTTTCTCAGCGATTACAATATATTTTGGAACAAATTCCTGCCGGTAGCAGACTGGCTGATATTGGCTCGGATCACGGATTACTCCCTGTGGCTGCAGTGCGCTCTGGCAGAGTATCACAAGCCGTAGCGGGTGAGGTCAACGATGGACCATTGCGTGCGGCTCAAAAGCAGGTGGCTGAAGCAGGCCTTACAGATCGCATTGCGGTTAGAAAAGGGGATGGCTTGGCTGTAGTTAAGGTCAATGAGGTAGATGTTATTACGATAGCGGGTATGGGTGGTGCCTTGATTGCTTCCATTTTGGAACAAGGGAAAGACAAGCTTGATTCAGTGAAACAGCTTGTTTTACAGCCCAACGTGGGCGAGGATATTTTACGACGCTGGCTAATTAAGCATCAATGGGTATTAATAAACGAACATATTATGGAAGAAGATGGTAAAATATATGAAGTTCTGACAGCAGTACCTGCTTCCGAAAGCACACTGAAACAGGACGAGCTGTATCGACCATGGGAACTTCCTGGTAGTTCGCTGGTACTGACAGAGGATTTGTTGATGCTACTTGGACCGTTATTGGTCAAAGCACCAAATGAAACCTTTTTTTCGAAATGGCAATTGGAGATTCGCAAGCTTCAGGATGTGCTGGCGCAAGTGGCACGGTCAGATCAGGCATCCGCGCAGCATAAGCAGGAGCAATTGCGCAAGCAAATTGAACAGCTGAAGGAGGTACTTGCATGTTTGCCAAAGGACAAACAGTAATTAGCTATATGGAGCAGCTGGCTCCGAAATACTTGGCAGTTCCAGACGATAAAATTGGTCTTCAACTGGGTAGCCTGCAAAAGGAAATCAAAAGCATATTAGTAGCCCTGGATGTCAATGATGAGGTTGTTGAAGAGGCGATCCGCATAAAAGCTGATCTCATTATTGCGCATCATGCGATTATATTCCGCCCACTTAAAGCTTTGAACACGGACCAGCCTGCAGGCAGATTGTATGAAAAGCTGATCAAGAATGATATTGCTGTCTACATCAGTCATACGAATCTGGATACGGCAGAGGATGGCATGAATGATTGGATGGCAGAAGCACTGGGTATTCAAAGTGAAGGTACACTGGAGGATGTTCACACCGAGCAATTATTTAAGCTTGTCGTTTTCGTACCCAAAACACATCATCAACGTGTACTGGATGCCGTACTGAATGCGGGAGCTGGACATATCGGTAACTACAGCCATTGCAGCTTTAACATCGATGGTTATGGAACTTTTGTACCGGGTAAAGGCACACAGCCGTTTTTGGGTGAGCCAGGTAAAATGGAACGTAGTGAAGAGGTTCGTATTGAGACTATTGTACCGCAGGGTGTACGCAATAAAGTTGTCCAAGCGATGCTGAAGGCTCATCCTTATGAAGAGGTGGCTTATGACCTTTACTCTATGGATTTGAAAGGCCGTACCTTTGGATTGGGACGAGTGGGCAAGCTCAAGGAAGCCCGCACGTTGCGGGAGTTTGTAGATGTTGTGAAAAACGGTCTCAACGTTGAGCATGTACGTGTGGTGGGTGACTTGGACCGTAGGATCAAAAAAGCAGCCGTGCTTGGAGGCTCTGGCAGTCGCTATGTAAATAAGTCGCTTTTTAAAGGCGCTGACGTATTAGTGACGGGGGATGTCGACTATCACACGGCTCACGATGCCCTGATGGCCGGCATTGCTATTATTGACCCTGGACATAACGCAGAAAAGATTATGAAGCCTAAAACCGCAGAATGGATGCGCAAACGCTTGGCAGAAGGTCGATACTCAACAGAAGTATATGTATCAGAAGTGGACACCGAACCTTTTCAATTTTTGTAAAACCTTCACATCTATGAGAAAATAAAGGCGTACTATTACATTTTTTCGTAGGGAGAGGTTGTATGCGAACGATGATAGCCGATTCTGCGATTCATGCCTATCCAGGCATGGTTGCAATTGTTACTTCCCGTTATGAGGGAGTAAATAATGTAATGGCCTCAGGCTGGCATACATATATCGGATCATCACCGGGCATGTATGGCATTTCATTGAGGAAGGAAACGTATTCTTACGGACTGATTAAGAAAAGCGGAGGCTTTGGTGTTCAGTTTCTGCCTGCGCACAGATCGGAATGGATTCAGGCTGTAGGTACCTTTAGTGGTAGAGATGTAGATAAGTTTCAGCAGTTTGGGATTGCATATGAAGACGGAATTTCAGTGGATGTGCCTATATTGCTGGAAGCGTATCTCGCTTATGAGTGTAAAGTAGTGGATATTCATACCTACGGAGATCATGACTGGATTGTCGGCGAAATACAGCAGACCTACCGGGATGATGAACTATTCCTAGATGAGGACGTTCCTGATTTTAGTAAGCTTTCAATTCCGTTATACGTGGGAAGATCTGCTTATTACGTGGCAGATGATTCATTACAGAGAAAGGTACATCCGTTTTATTTGAGCAAGTAAAAAGAGTGCTCTATAATTTACAATATTTTCAGGGTTGTATCATGCACGCGTTCCCTGTATACTATGTAATGTTGTTCGGAAAGTTTAACAGACAATCGCTGGTGGCGTAAGCCACGAGAGGAAAGTCCGGGCTCCATAGGGCAGGATGCTGGATAACGTCCAGTCAGCGCGAGTTGAAGGATAGTGCCACAGAAATGGACCGCCGATGGCCGCTTGCGGCACAGGCAAGGATGGAACCGAGGTGTAAGAGACCCCGAGGAACGCTGGTGACTTCGTTCCTGGTAAACCCCATCTGGAGCAAGACCTAAAGGGACACAGCTTCTTCGCGAAGCAGCCTTAGCCCGAGGCGTGTCTAGGTTGGTCGCTGGAGCTGGATAGCAATGTTCGGCCTAGATAGATGATTGTCGCTTTTAGTGGGAGGGTAGTTCCCGTCTGTACCACGAATAGCACAGAACCCGGCTTACGGAAAACTTTCCCCACTGCAACACCTTAAAATGTATGAATCTATTTTATTAATGACCTGTTTGCATGAGAAATCTTTAATCCAAATGTATTTGTTGCATTAAAAAGGGTGCGTCATATTCCTGTGGGAATGATGAAGCACCCTTTTTAATGTACAGCCGGATTGCGCAAAATCCGTACATTTATAGAATGAAGCCCCCAGCATAGCACTGGGGGCTTCATTCTGTTTTTTTGACTTATAATTTCTCTGTCGTAAAAACGTGCGAGGATGAGGTGTGCAATCAGCACTCTATTAACGCGCGTTTCTTACTACATTTTCCTCCATATACATCTTCAACGCCCGATCCAATCGGTCAACTGCTTTTGGAAGCAGGCTTGGATCGGTATGCGTGAAGTTGATTCGCATATGGTTGCTGCCGCTAAGGTCAGCATAGAAAACTTGTCCAGGCACAAATGCGACTCCTTCCTGAATCGCGAGTTGCAGCAACTGCTCAGAACGGAAGCCTTCAGGTAAGGTAACCCACATAAACATGCCACCAAGTGCATCATTCCAAGTGATTCCTTCCCATTGGCGTTCTTTCATTAACGATGTAAGACGCAGCATACGAGTGTGATACTCAGCGGACACGGTACGTATATGTCCCTCCAAATCAAAGAAGTCCAACAGTTCATTCAAAGCACGCTGGTCAATACTGCTGGAGTGCAAATCAGCAGATTGTTTGGCATTCGCGGTCTTAACGACGATCGCTTGATCAGCTACCAACCATCCAGAGCGAACACCTGGAGCGACAGTTTTAGAGAATGTAGAAGTGTACATTACATGACCGTCGCCACCTAGCTGTTGATCAATAGAAAATAGGGATGGGAAGTTAAGGTTCTCATCAAATTTGAGTCGCCCGTAAGGATCGTCTTCAAAAATTAAAGTTCCGTATTTACGGCATAGCTCAACAACGCCTGTTCTGCGTTCCATACTCCATACACTTCCTGCTGGGTTAGAGAAGGTAGGGATGACATACACAAATTTTGGCTGATGCAGTTTGATTTTGGACTCAAGATCATCTAATTGCATACCGTTAGCGTCTGTATTTACACTTACAATGTTAGCGCCATAGGAATTGAATACCTGAAGAGCTGCCAAATAAGTAGGGGACTCCACCAATACAGTATCCTGCGGATCAAGCAACACACGTGAAACTAGATCAATGGTCTGCTGCGAGCCTGTTGTCATGAGGATGTTATCTCTGGTGACGGAGATGCCTTGGGATGACATGATTGCTGCCAGACGTTCCCGTAGAGGAATGTATCCCTCGGTTAGGCCGTATTGAAGTGCGGTAGTACCGCCGAGGCGGAATACCCGCTCATAGGCTTTAGCAACCGCTTCGACGGGAAAGAAGGCATCGGCCGGAAGGCCACCTGCGAGAGATAATACATCTGTTCCCTGTGTCAGCTTCAAAATGTCCCTTACCATGGACGAGCCCTGAGTACGAGCCATACCCGAAAATTTGTATTCCAATCCAATCATCTCCTGTGTTCTATACTGTGCTAAGAAATTTGTTGTATTATATCGATAATGAAGTATAACAGTAAACGTCTAAATGTAACAGTTGATTTTTGGAGGGAAGGGTTCCGATGCATATTGATCTCAGCCGCAACAGCAGTGTCAAATTATATTTACAGATTACCAAAACATTAGCGGATCGCATTCAGTCAGGGCTACTACCTCAGGGTACGAAGCTTCCCTCTATCCGTCATCTGTCCAGTCTGCTTGCAGTGAGTCCTGTAACTGTAAGCAAGGCGTATGCCGAGCTAGAGTCCATGAATTTGGTTACGTGCACACAGGGAAAAGGTTGCTATGTGGCGGAAGCTTCAGTACCGATTTATCGTGAGGGGGCGCAGGATTTGTCTTGGCAGATGTCGCTCATCGATTATTTGCCGCGCGCACAATTATGGAGAAACTTTAACCACAGCCGAAAGGCTACCTATTCTTTTCATATAGCCGCAATACAACCGGAGCTTCTTCCCACGCGCGAAATCATCGCAGATACTCAACGTTTATCCTCTGAAAATTCCAATGTAATGGCTGCATATGGGACTTTTGAAGGTGATTTAGAACTAAGAGAAGTGTTCGCAGACCACTTGAGTGAACGTGGTATACCTATAGTGGCAGAGCAACTGCTTGTGACCAGCGGAGCTCAACAGGGGATTGACCTGGTGGCGCGTACGTTTGTTGGCCCGGGAGATGTGGTCTACATGGAAGCTCCTACCTACACTGGGGCCATTGATGTGTTCACTAGTCGTGGTGCTAAAGTAATTATGATTCCGATGGACGAGGAGGGGATGCGGATTGATATTTTGACACGTCTCTGTGATACCCATCCCCCAAAATTGATCTATACGATACCTACCTTCCACAATCCTACTGGCGTAACTTTGACGGTGGCCAGACGCACGCAATTACTGGATCTGGCTCAAAGTTATCACTGTCTCATTGTTGAGGATGATCCATTTTCCGACCTGTATTACAAAGCAAAACCACCGCTTTCTATCAAGGCGCATGATCAATCCGGGCATGTTGTCTATATCAAAAGCTTCAGTAAAACTGTTGCTCCCGGTTGCCGTATAGCTTGTGTAGCGGCAACTGGGAGCGTAATGGATCGTTTAGTGGCTGCCAAGTCAACTACGGATTTGGGAAGCCCTCTATTAACGCAAAAAGCACTGCTACCCTTTATCAGAAATCGACTTGATCAGCATTTTGTTTCATTGCGAGAACAAATTCGTGATCGTCTAACTGTCGCATTGAATACGCTCCAGCGCTATGCTCCGCCAGAGGTTGCCTGGTATGCTCCTGAAGGTGGTCTCAATCTATGGATTAAACTTCCCTCTATGGTGGATATTCCAGAATTGGAGCGGGTAGCTGACCGTGAAGGCATTTCCTTTTTGCCTGGTGCGGTGTGCTATGCAGGTGGTATGGATAGTAATCATATCCGTATTTCTTTTTCGTATGCGGACAAGGAAACACTTAAATCAGGTCTGCGCAAGTTATGTACTTTGTTAGGCGAAATTCTTGATCATTCGGTCATTGTGGAACGAAAGCCTATTTTATAAGGGATAAATGTATTAGGGGGTAAACATCCAAGCACAGCATACGCCTTCTTAATATGCTGTACTAATTCACCGAAAGGAGTTGCACATTATGAGTCATTGCCATTACGACCCGGTTGTGTGCCCGCCGATCCAATTTGTAAATCATCAATTTTACCCACAGGTGGTGCCTGTTGTTCATCCGATTGAAATTATTAATCAGGCGCATGTTATACCTGTGCCCCACCACGTATTTCCGGTGGTTGTCAAGGATCCTGGTGACCCATGCTGTCATACTCGCAGTCATGGAAAGCGGCCTGTCCGTACCAGTTCCAAGCGTTAAGAAAGCCTAAAAAGGCAGCCATGGAGCAACATGGCTGCTTTTTCTGGGGTATCCTAGGCTTCCAGTTTCCTCAATAGGGATTTTAACTTGTCACTGAAATGCTGGGGATAGAATTGCAGGGGAACATACGGACGTTGTGCTGCTTTCAATGCTTTATACACGTCGATTTGACCATACCCAAAATATTTGTCATGTCCTGGTGTGCCCAAATCAATTACGCTGTCTCTCATTAAATCCATTACCTCTTTATTGGTTAGATCAGGGTTAATGGATCGAATCAGGGCAGCTAGCGCTGATACATGTGGACTGGCCATTGAAGTACCCGACAGCGCAGCATATTGATTCCCTGGATACGTACTGGCAATACTTGCACCTGGAGCCATGACGTCCACGTAATCGCCGTAGTTAGAAAAGGATGCGCGGTGCATAGAAGAATCTGTAGCAGAAACGGCAAATACTTCAGGGTATGCTGCTGGATAACCAGGTCGCTCCGTATTATCATTGCCTGTGGCTGCAACTAATACAACATCTTTGTCATAAGCGTATTTGATTGCATCATGCAAAAATGAAGCTTGTGCATAGTTGCCGAGACTCAAATTGATGACCTTGGCCCCGTGATCAGCTGCCCATATAATACCTTCTGCAACCGAGTAAGTCGTACCGGAGCCAGATTGGTCAAGTACCTTGATCGGCATGACCTTGTTGTACCACGTCATACCGGCGACTCCCTCACCATTATTTACGAGCGCAGAAATGATGCCCGCGACATGCGTTCCGTGACCGACGTCATCATAAGGCTTTTCGGACGGGTTGACCACGTTATGCCCAGAAAGAATTTGGCCTTTTAGATCAGGGTGATCCAAATCGACTCCCGTATCTACAACAGCGACAATTACATCCTTGCTGCCTTTGCTTAGTTTCCAACCTCTGTTGGTTTCGGTAGCAGGCAGGTTCCATTGATAGCGAGAAAAAAGCAGATCATTGGGAACGGAGCTGTCTGCATCGGCCGTCGTTTTCTCATTGGTTAGATACATATAGTGTGGCTCAGCATAAAGCGGGTTCCACTTTCGGGAAAAGTATTGTTTTAGCTCTTTAAAGTTCATCTTATCCGAATGAAATACATAAGTATAACCAAGCCTGCGACCTGGCTCACAGTGCAAATCTGCTGCAATTTCCTGCAGTTGTCGTGAATCAGGATTGTGACGGAAGCGAACGACAATTTCGTTTTCAAAATAATGGCTTGCATTTTCGTTGTCGTGTCCCGTTTTGACAGTGATATCGTGCAATGTGTCAGGATGTACGGATTCGATTTTGTAGCTACCTTCTCTTGGATAGGGAATTAAACGCAAATTTTTGCGCTGGTGCTTCTCCACGTCACGCAATACTTGCTGACTGACTAGAGCAGCAACACCGCATGTTCCGTCAGCCGATGGTTCAGCCATGACGAAATATTTACCGCCTTCAACCTGAAAAGCAGCCGATTCATAGGATTTATTTTGCGTGACGGAACGACGAGCTGCAGCCAAGCTGCTTTGAATTTGAGGATGGCTTAGCAGACTTGTCTGTGCTTTGCTACCTGTATAGGTGTTAGTCTTTCCGTCCCTAATGTGAATCCACTGGAGCGTATGAAGATGACTGTGTGATTGCTGCAATGTGTGGGTGAACTGTCTTTTCTGATCGGTAGTTTTACCATTCAGCTCCCGCATTACGTATTGAATATCCTGTCTTGCGTCCATCCGTGTGAGGGTATCTGTAGCGGACAGGTCCAAAGCCAACATTCCTTTTTTAAGCTGCTTCTCCTGCTGTGGTACCATCTTGGTCGTATATTCGGGCTGTGGTGTGTGGCGGTGATCGCGTGAAGGTAGCATCAGTGTGATCAGAAGCACCCCGGCAGCTGCTCCAAGCAGGGGTTTTAACCATTTTCGCCGAGACATGAACCGTCCTCCTTAAGTATTCATAAATTTATGGTTTAGCGTGAGGAGGTTGGCATGTTTTTATACCTTTCAATGCTTATTTGTGGTAGGATAAATACTGAAAATTACAGCTCTTTCGGTTAGAAGGGACTATTTTCGGGTAACCAAATTGATGAACAAGCAACAAATAAGGGGGAGCTGCCTTGATGTCAGCAGTCAACGTACAAAAATTATGTGAGTCGGCGCAGGAGAGACTGAAAACTGCCGTAAAACGTGTGGAAACATTCCTCAATGAGCATGCTCTGCCGCAACTGGCTGTGGATAGCAATGAGGAGTCCGTACTTTTTTACAAAGGTTTTTTGTCGGATCTCCGCCATGTCCTTGTTTTTTCCGAAGTATCCTATGAAAAGTTGGGTGTGGCTTTGCGCCGTGCCAACTTTGACGTCGATTTTGCGGAAAAGGCATTGTATAACGTATACCATGACTGCGTGAACAGCTTTTTTTATCCCAAAAATGAATCTTACGCAGAGGACGGACGCTATGCTTATACGGGACAAGATGCTATCCGCTTCCGTAAAACGCCAGTGCCAGCCGCACGCGAAGTGATCATGGACATTACGAAAAACTTTGAAGAATTGCGTGATGATCTGACTTATTATGAAAGTGATTATTTGACACAGCGCCGGATGCAGACTCGTCGTACTCATGCCTAAAGCATTCAATCCAGAAATTCATTTCTAATCAAAAACTAAAACAAGACAAGCAAGCCGTTTTCTACTTGTTTCCTGCCAGTTTGGAGGAGACGAAGGGAAGCGGCTTTTTTCGTATGTCACCAACTGCCATATGCCATGAACGCATAGGTGCAGACGAGCGGGGGGACAATGAATCCGAGGTGATGATCATGAGCCAAGAGGCCAAGCCAATCGTAAAGTGCAGTGTAGCCAATTGCCATTATTGGGGAGAAAACAACTTTTGCAAGGCAGATTTGATCATGATTGAAGTAGATGGTCATGCCGGGAAAAAATTTAAAGAAGAATATGCGGGGGAAAGCTTTAGTTCAGAAGAACGTGATAAGGCTGCAACGTCTGCTGCAACCTGTTGCCACACCTTTAAGCCGAAGTCTCTGTAGATTTATTACGCGATTCATTTCCATTTGGAGGTGCAGGAATTATGGAAGATCATGAAAACGATAAGCATAAGAATGAAGAGCATGTTAGCCGTGAACGTGTAGATTATCCTCGTCACGTTCAGGAGCGCTCTGCCAAGCGCCGCCATCATCGTGAGGAATATGCCGCAGAGGTTGCTCCTGGCTCGCCAGTTGTGACCAAACATGAGAACAAGGGTGAAGAGCAGGTTATAAACAATAGTGGTCGTATTTCCGGCTATATTGGGCTGGCTGCTGGTATCGCATCATTGTTTATGTGGTCTATTGTGCTGGGACCCATTGCGGCAGTTTTAGGATTTTTTGCTTATGTAAATGGCAGTAAAACAACCGGTATTTGGTCGATTGGTCTTGGCGCATTGGCAACCTTGAGTTATTTTGCTTTTATCCCGTTTGTGCGCTAACCCTGTTGGGTAAAGGTTCCGATATCTTAGCTCCGCTGTCTTTTCGACAGAAACGGAGCTTTTTTTCATTAAAAAGTATGGAAGTACATAGTAAAAAGTTGTATCATAGCAATAACGACAAGCTATTTGGGATATAACAACTATAGAAAGTTGGGAACACCACATGCAAATTGATCCGCGCGTGTCCAAATCTATGTTAGACATGCAGCTGTTAAATAATATGAGTGCTACGACCCAGACGGGTACAGCGGATGCTTTTTCTGGATTGCTGGAACAAGTAGGTCAGCTGGAAACAGATGATGCTGTCACCCAAGAAAATTCAGGCGATGTTACCAGAGATGAAAACGGCTTGCTCTGGCTACAACTGGGACCTTCGAGGGGAACGGCTTCGCCATTGGCAGTCTATCCGGCTTCTTCCAATGCGGCAACGGACGGACCTACAAAAGCTACAGCGTATGATAGTTTGATTAATGAGGCAAGTCAGAAATACGGCGTTCCGGTAGCTTTGATTAAAGCAGTTATTGATACGGAATCTTCATTTAATCCATCGGTTACTTCTTCGGCCGGAGCCAAAGGACTTATGCAGTTGATGGATGCTACAGCTCAAGGTCTGGGAGTTAGTGACCCCTATGATCCTGCACAAAATATTGATGCTGGCGTACGCTATTTGTCTTACCAGATTAAACGTTTTAACGGACAGGAAAATATGGCGCTGGCTGCGTACAATGCAGGTCCTGGACGGGTGCAGCGGCTTGGAGTAAGTAGTGATGAGCAGTTGATGTCTGTACTGGACAAGCTTCCGGTAGAAACGCAAAGATATATTTCCAAAATTCAGAATGCACGTGAAAAATATACCATCTAAGCCCTATAGCTTATAGCATAAAAGTGCGTAATTTCAATTCGATTAGGTCCGCAGACAGGATCAATATGGGGAAAGGGTGTCGCTGTAATGAAGCGGCCTTTCCCTGTTTTGGTCTTTTTTTGTTGTAGCAGTTGTGGGGCAGAAAGGGGAGTTTGATGAAATATTTTGATTATGCCGCGACAACTCCGCCTTTTGAAGAGGTGATTACAACCGTTGCCGAGGTAATGAGACGCCATTATGGCAATCCATCTTCCATGCATCGGTATGGAGAGGACGCGGCTAAGTTGATTAAGCGCTCGCGCGAAGTATGCGCTGCAGCTTTGGGAGTATCTCCTTCGGAGATTGTCTTCACATCCGGGGCAACGGAAAGTAATAATCTTGCCGTTAAGGGAGCAGCTTTGCAGTATCAGACTAGAGGCAAACATATCGTTACTGTATCGACAGAGCATCCGTCTGTGTATGAAGCATGCAAACAGCTAACAAATTTGGGTTTTGAGGTTACTTTTTTACCTGTGGATGAGGAAGGTCATGTGACTGCCGAACAGGTTTGTGCAGCTGTTCGTAAAGATACGATTTTAGTTAGTATCATGCATGTCAATAATGAGACGGGAAGAGTGCAACCGTTGCATGATATCGGAGCTGCGCTGAAGAAACAGTTCCCTCGTGTCCTATTTCATATTGACGGTGTACAGGGGTTTGGAAAGCTGCCGGTTGATATCCGGGGGTGGCAAGCTGATCTGTATAGTCTTTCAGCGCATAAGCTACGTGGACCCAAAGGTGTGGGGTTGCTATTCGTTCGAGAAGGTGTAGAGCTTTTCCCACTGCTTAGTGGCGGCTCTCAGGAGCAAGGGGTTCGTGCGGGTACCGAAAATGTACCATCGCTTGTCGGTATGTCCAAGGCGGTACGGCTGGCGGGCGAACGACAAGCAGAGACAGCACAGCGCATGATTGAGTGGAGAGAACGAGTGGCTGCAGAATTGAAAACAATCCCACAACTGCGGCTGAACAGTGGGAAAGAAGCGCCGCATATTGTCCACTTTTCGTATCCGGGCATGAAGGCCGAGGTACTGCTGCATACGCTGGAGCAATTGGGTGTGGCAGTGTCCACCAAATCGGCTTGCTCTTCAAAATTAGCCGAGCCCAGCCGGATACTGCTGGCGATGGGCCGCAATGAGGCAGAAGCAGCCGGCGGCATTCGTATCAGCTTTGGTGATGAACATACGGAACAGGATATCGACGAGCTCATACTCGCACTTCGACAGGCTGTAGCCAAGCTGGAATCCCTTGAAAGGTGGAAACGTTAAAATGCACTATGATATGCTGTTACTTCGCTTTGGCGAATTTACATTAAAAGGGAAGAATCGTGCTCGTTTTGAAAAGGCTGTACTGAAACACGTAAAACTGTTGCTTAAGCCTTTTCCAGGTGCTTCTTTGGGCAAGGAATTTGGACGGATTTATGTGGTTCTCGGAGGAGAGCCTTATGAACAGATCATTCAAGTGTTGCAGAAGGTGTTTGGCATCACGACGATTAGCCCTGTCAAAATGGCTCCTGTTGAGTTGGATGCTATCATTGAGACGGCTGTAGCTTTAATGCATGAGCTGAACGTAGACGAGGGAACGACATTCAAGGTAAATGCCCGCAGAGTATGGAAGGGGTTTCCCCATTCTTCACAAGAGATGAATCATTTAATTGGATCTCCTCTATTGCGGAATTTTCCGGCGCTGAGGGTCGATGTACGTCAACCTAATATTGAGCTGCGTGTGGAGGTAAGAGAGCAGGCGGCATATATTTTTAGTGATGTCATTATGGCTGTCGGGGGCTTTCCGTTAGGAACGAACGGCAAAGCTATGCTGCTGCTGTCCGGTGGAATTGACAGTCCGGTAGCAGGATGGTCATCCATGCGTAGAGGCTTGGAAATCGAATGTGTACATTTTTATAGCTATCCATTTACAAGTGAGCGTGCGAAAGAAAAGGTTATTGATTTGGCAAAAGTATTAGCAGGCTACGCGGGCCGCATCAAAATTCACCTTGTACCGTTCACAGAGGTGCAGACGGCCTTTACTCGCACTGGGCAGGATAATTTGATTATTACGCTAATGAGGCGGTCTATGCTGCGAATTGCAACGATGCTGGCAGAGCGTGAAGGAGCATTGGCACTCGTGACGGGCGACAGTCTGGGTCAAGTTGCTAGTCAAACGCTATCCAGCATGAATGTGATTGGTCGTTCGACGGAACTCCCCTTGCTGCGACCTCTCGTCATGATGGATAAGCAGGAGATCACAGAAATCGCTAAGCAAATTGGCACCTACGATTTATCCATTCTCCCGTATGAGGATTGCTGTACATTGTTTGTTCCCAAATCTCCCACGACCAATCCGAATTTGTGGGTAGTGCAGAAGATTGAAGCTTCTATTCGGGATTTAAATGCTTTAATCGATCAGGCTGTAGCTACAACGGAGACGGTTGTCCTTGAGGCAGGCGGAGCTATAGAGGGGCGTAAAGAGGAAGTTATACAGGAAGATTGGTTTTAATAAAAAAGGCAGACCCGCAACAGTGTTGGGTCTGCCTTTTTATTTGGGTTGTGCTTTTGAAAACTCTTTTAGACGGCTTTTTCTCGACGGGCTACTGCTCTGCGATTTTGAAGATATCCTGTGAGCAAGATCCCAGCCATAACGGTGGCAATAAACAAGATACGCAGCGCCGGATGCTCTGTAAAGTATGGTGCCAGCTTACGTTCTTCAGTGATCATATTAGAGGCCGTATAACCAAGCACAGCCGATCCTAAATAGATGATCCAGGGGAATTTGTTGATCAGCTTGATAAAAAGAGTACTTCCCCATACAACGATCGGCACACTGATTAACAGGCCCAGCACTACAAGTATCAAATGTTGCTGGGCCGCGCCAGCAACAGCAATCACGTTGTCCAGACCCATTGCCGCATCGGCGATAATAATGGTGCGGATAGCACCCCATAGCGTTGTGCCTGCTTTAACTTCAGCATGATCCTCTTGGTCCACGAGCAACTTATACGCGATCCAGACTAGCATCACACCCCCAATGAGTAACAACCACGGTACTTGGAGCAACCAGAGTACCACAATAGTGGCTGCTATGCGGATGAGCAGGGCACCCCCGGTGCCGTATAGAATCGCTTTTTTTTGCATTGCAGGAGGCAGCTTTCTGGCGGCAAGCCCAATTACAATCGCGTTATCTCCTGCGAGTAGAAGGTCAATAAATATTACATTAAGCAATAGCCAAAAGAACTGAAGTACAGACATGTCAATCGTTCTCATCTCCCTGATTAAACATCATCAAAAACATTGCATGTTGTTTATGTTAATACCCGTTTTTCGGAAATACGATTCATTATATTGCTGTTTGTTATTGAATTCAAGGTATATACTCAACAAATTGGATATCAGTTATTAATAAATGATGAATTATTTGAAATGCCTGCAAGCATAGCCTCGTCCGATTTCGCATACATGTAGGATGGGGGTGTTTGTACATATGGAGCATATCATTTTGCTATTGAAAATATTAATGATTAATTTGGTGCTAAGCGGTGATAATGCAGTTGTTATAGCCATGGCGAGCAAAAACTTGCCTGCAAGGCAGCGAAGTCAAGCGATATGGTGGGGGGCAGTCGGTGCGGTCCTTCTGCGCTGTGTGTTGACTTTTGTAGCTGTTATTTTGCTGGGCATACCTTTTATTCAGGCGGCGGGCGGCTTACTTCTGTTATGGATTGCATTCAAGTTGCTGTATGAGAATGATGATCATGTAGGAGTAAGAGCGGAAACAACCATTTGGAAGGCAATACAAGTGATATTAGTAGCAGACTTTGTAATGAGTCTAGATAACGTATTAGCTATTGCAGCTCTAGCCAATGGGGACATTGCTATTATAGTCATTGGTATCGCAATTAGTATTCCGATTGTCGTCTGGGGCAGCAATGTGATAGCAATCTGGCTTCATCGATTCCCGATCCTTGTTCTGCTGGGATCTGCCATTCTGGCCTTTACGGCAGGAGAAATGCTACTGCGTGATCCCAAATTGGGCATATGGTTAGCAGTCATGGGTGAGGTTATACATGCATGGTTACCGCTCTTGCTGGCCGTAGCGGTTGTCATTGCAGGAATATATCGACAGCTACGGACCCGTCATATTTGAACGTGGTTTTTTTGGAAAACATCGGCTAAACTAGACATAGGGTTTTGCAGATGCCGGGGAGTTTGCTCGGTTTTTGTAAAAACTCTATATTCATAAAAGTGTACTTAAAAATAACTACATTTAATGACTCAAAAACAAATCCAGCAAACAAAGGAGACCACGATGAATTCCGGAAAAGAGCGTATGATCGGAGTAGGCATTGTTGCCGTAGGACTGATTATTTTGTTGGGGAAATTGGGGACGTTCTCCTTCTTGGGACGCAACCTTTGGCCCTTGCTGATTTTAATACCTGGAATCGTGCTGCATGCAATGTATATGATGCGCAAGGTATCACCCTTTATGTTGCTGCCGGCAGGGATTTTGTCGGTATACGGCTTCCTCTTTTTTCTCTGCAATACTTGGGGATGGCATTTAATGGTCTACTTATGGCCTATGTTCCTTCTAGGTGTGGCGATTGGATTATGGGAGTATGCCATTAATGATATTTCGCTTTCTTGCAATGTATACACAGGGAGCGTGCTATTAGGCTTGATATCGGTGCTATTATTAATTATTACCTTGCTAAGTACAGGCATCATGTATATTATTGCCGTTTTGCTGATTGGAGCTGGAATCTGGTTGGTCATAAACAACCGTAGCAAACGCAACTGGTAAACCGACAAGCTGTGCAGATTTCATGGCGGTAAATTACGGAACAGGCAATAATGTCTTGCTTTATGACATATTTCTACTATAATATAATGGATATGAAAAGAGCGTCGGAATGATTTCTGACGCTTATTTTAAGGTTTTCACGCGAATCGGAGAGAGAAGCTGTCTGTATAAAGCCTGAAACATATAGAAGGCTGGCAGGGAGTGGGCCTAAAGAACGATTGTTAGCCTTGAATGAGCATTGCTTCAGGATAGAGACACTATTTTGATATACGGAAAGGATATGGATACAAACCATGCATGCAAGAGAGAACATTCGCAATATTGCGATTATTGCCCACGTCGACCACGGAAAAACGACACTTGTCGATAAGTTGCTTCAACAGTCTGGAACATTTAGAGAACACGAGGCTGTTCAGGAGCGCGCCATGGACTCCAACGATCTGGAACGTGAACGCGGTATTACGATTTTGGCTAAAAATACAGCTATCACTTACAAAGATTACCTGATTAACATTGTAGATACACCGGGACACGCCGACTTTGGTGGTGAAGTGGAACGGATCATGAAAATGGTTGACGGCGTTTTGCTCGTCGTTGATGCTTACGAAGGCTGCATGCCGCAAACGAAATTCGTACTGCGTAAAGCGCTGGAACAAAATCTGACGCCTATCGTTGTAGTCAATAAAATTGACCGTCCGGCAGCTCGTCCAGCAGAAGTCATTGACGAAGTACTGGATCTGTTCATCGAGCTGGGTGCAAATGATGATCAATTAGAATTCCCTGTTGTGTACGCTTCGGCACTGAACGGAACCTCCAGCTTGGATGCTGAAAAGCAAGATGACAACATGCAAGCATTGTACGAAACAGTGGTAGAGCATATTCCATCTCCAACTGAGAAAGTAGATGAGCCTCTTCAATTCCTCGTAACACTGATGGACTATAACGAATACCTGGGCCGAATTGCAGTAGGTCGGGTGAACCGCGGTATTATCAAGCAGGGACAAGCGGTCACAGTTATCCAACGTGATGGCAGCAGTAAATCAGCGCGTATTGAGAAGTTGTTCGGCTTCCAAGGACTGAAACGGATTGAAACCGATCAAGCAGGCGCTGGTGACATTGTGGCGATCGCGGGGATTAAGGACATCAACATTGGTGAAACCATTGCCGATCCAAATCATCCTGAAGCGTTGCCTGTACTGAAAATTGATGAACCTACACTGCAAATGACCTTCTTGGTTAACAACAGTCCATTCGCAGGTCGCGATGGTAAGTGGGTAACATCTCGTAAATTGCGTGAGCGTCTTCTGAAAGAACTCGAAACAGATGTCAGCTTGCGTGTTGATGAAACCGATAGCCCGGATGCCTTTATTGTATCTGGACGTGGTGAATTGCATTTGGGAATCCTGATTGAAAACATGCGTCGTGAAGGTTACGAACTGCAAGTGTCCAAACCGGAAGTTATCGTTAAGGAAATTGACGGTAAAAAAATGGAGCCAATCGAACGTCTCCTCATTGATATTCCGGAAGAAAGCATGGGTGCAGTTATGGAAAGCCTGGGCTCCCGTAAAGCCGAAATGGTCAACATGATTAATAACGGTACTGGACAGGTTCGCTTGGAATTCCTGATCCCTGCACGTGGTTTGATCGGTTACACTACAAACTTCCTTACTTTGACTCGTGGCTACGGTGTAATGAACCATGCATTTGACAGCTATGGACCATTTGTTGGCGGTCAAGTAGGTGGACGTCATCAAGGTGTACTCGTATCCACGGAAAACGGCACCTCTACATTTTATGGTATGCTGGGCGTAGAAGATCGTGGTATTTTGTTCTTGGAGCCAGGGACTGAAATTTATGAGGGTATGATCGTTGGTGAGCACACACGTGATAACGACATTGTCGTTAACATCTGTAAGGAAAAACAATTGACAAACGTTCGCTCCGCAACAAAAGATGATACAGTTAAATTGAAAACACCTGTTATCTTCTCTCTGGAGCAGGCGCTTGAATACCTGAATGATGATGAGTATTGTGAAATCACTCCTAAATCCATTCGTTTGCGTAAAAAGATCTTGAACAAAGGTGAGCGCGAGCGTGCGGAGAAACAACGTAAAACAGCACAAGCAAATAGTTAATTCATAGGATTGGTCTTTGGCCACAGCGGCGACGCCCGGAAATGGGATGCGCCGCTGTATGTGTTTTAGGATTGTAAACTTGGAGAAAGCTATATTTCTCAAAACGCAGGAAAAGGTGTTGAAGCATGAGTAATCTTTCGAATGGATTGCCTCCCCGGACACAAAGCGGGAAAAAATCCGCCAAACCGAAAAAAACGAAAAAGAAAAAAAGCTTTTTCAGATCGTTTATGAAGTTTGTCTTATTTCTACTCATTATAGGTATCTTGGCAGCAGGTGGTTATACCTACTATATTTACAATCAGGTAGAGGAAGTTTTGGATACTGGAATCAACAAGGAAGTGCCCAAAACGCAACTGGCTGAGGCTAAGCCTTTGACTATTTTATTGCTTGGAACCGACTATCGCCCTGACCATCCGACGTATTTGTCAGATGTTATTATGGTAGCTACATTGAACCCTAGTACAAAATCGTCTACCATTGTGTCCTTGCCTCGTGATACGCGTCTAGAAATGGATGGGTATAAACCACGCAAGCTGAATGAGTATTATCCGGTGTTTAAGGCTAGAGAGAAAGACTCTGGTGAAGTTGCTGAAGAGCAAATGAAGAAGATGATCGGAAAATATTTAAACATTAATATTGATTATGTAACGGTTATTAACTTCCAGGGCTTTAGAGATGTTGTAGATAATCTAGGTGGCGTAGATGTAACGGTTGACAAAAATATGTGTTATCGAGACCGTGCTGATGGCACCGATATTAACTTGACAGCTGGGGCCAAGCATTTGAACGGTGACCAAGCTCTTGATTTTGTTCGCTACCGCAAGTCGAATTGTCGTCCGAGAACGGCTGAATCTGACGACTTTGATCGCAATCGTCGACAAAATCAGGTGCTTCATTCCCTAATTGACCAAATGCAATCCTTTAATGCTTTGACCAAGTTTAGTGCAATTATTAAATCGGTTGATAAGAATATGATGACTGATATCGAGTCACAGCAAATGAAAAATATCGTACAAACCTATTGGAATATTTCCAAGCAAAATGTAAAATACAATCCTGTATCAGGAACGTGGCGTAGCCCTTATGTGTACATTGATGAGCAACAGCTCGATTTGGCCAAACAAGCGCTACAAGAGGAATTAGCCAAAAAAGCAAGCGACAGCACTGAAGCTTCTTCCAATTCCTGAGTATGTATCTTTTTCCCCGCTTATGTTATACTCGCAGCGAGTAAAGCTCTTATATAGCATAAGGGGGTTGAGGTATGACTAAATTTAAAGTGAACCCAGTCTAGGTCCAGTGAGCAATCACTGGGCCTTTTGTGTCTAATTTTAAAAATGTACAGGCTCTGAGGCTATCTTCAGCTACACTTTTCGTTGCATTATGCTGTTTTGGGGTTCTTTTTTCAGGGAATCAGCAAGTATTGGGTAGCCAGTGAATAGGTATAGGTATGAAACATGAGATTGTCCACGCCGCTTTGGAGGGGATTTAATGAAGAAAATTTTTGTGCTGGATACGAATGTGCTACTGCATGATCCGAAAGCCATTTTTACCTTCAAAGAACATGAAGTTGTTATTCCAGCTGTTGTTCTGGAAGAAATCGACTCCAAAAAACGCAACGCGGATGAGATTGGACGGAATGCCCGTAATGTATCGCGATTGTTGGACGGGTTGAGAGAAGTGGGGCATCTTCACAGTGGCGTTCCACTTCCCCAAGGGGGAAGGCTTAAGGTTGAGTTAAACCACCGGAGTTTTTTGAAAGTTCAGGAGATGTTCGGGGAGGTTTCGAACGATAACCGGATTTTGGCAGTTGCCTTAAATTATCATTTGGAAGAACAGGAGCGATCTGATCCGCGTTCGGTGGTGTTGGTTAGTAAAGACGTATTAGTCAGAATCAAGGCAGATGTATTGGGGCTGCTGACTGAAGACTACCTATCCGATAGAACGGGCGATCCAAGTGAGTTGTACCCCGGATACTCAGCGATACAGGTGCATCCGTCCATCATAGATGAATTTTACTCTAACCGTTTCTTACCAATCAAACCACTGAAACTACCTTATACACTGTATCCACATGAATTTGTTATTTTGAAAGATGAAATGGGCACTGGAAAATCAGCATTGCTGAAAGTAAACCAGGAGGCAGAGCGATTAGAACCTTTGTACTTAAGTAACGAATCGGTGTGGGGAATCAGCGCGCGTAATGCTCAACAACGGATGGCATTGGAGCTTTTGCTTAATGATGATATCCCTCTTGTGACGATTACTGGAAAAGCAGGTACAGGCAAAACGCTACTGGCACTGGCGGCGGGGCTGCTTAAAGTAGAGGATGAGCATCGCTTCAAGAAACTGTTAATTGCTCGGCCTGTTGTTCCTATGGGCAAGGATATCGGTTATTTACCGGGAGAAAAGGAAGAAAAGCTTCGCCCCTGGATGCAGCCAATCTACGACAATCTGGAGTATCTGTTTGATGCCAAAAAATCTGGGGATATCGACAAAATTTTGATGGGCTTGGGCAGTATTCAGGTTGAGGCGCTCACTTATATTCGCGGACGTTCGATACCTGGGCAATTTATTATTATCGATGAGGCGCAAAATTTATCCCGACATGAGATCAAAACGATTGTGTCTCGGGTAGGTGAGGGAAGTAAAATCATTCTGATGGGAGATCCGGAGCAAATTGATCATCCTTACCTAGATGCAGCCAGTAATGGCTTGACCTATGTGGTGGAGCGGTTTAAGCAAGAAGGGATTAGCGGACATATTATGTTGGAAAAAGGAGAACGCTCCAAGCTCGCGCAGTTGGCAGCTGATCTGTTATAACCCCTGATCGTTATTACAAATAATGAAGACCTCGGGAACATCCCGAGGTCTTTTGTTTTGTTCATATCAAAAATCAGAACAATGTAGGTGAGCAAAAACTTACTTAAAACTTAATTCGAGCTTAACTTCAAGAATACCTTTTAAAGCATGTACTTCTGTAGCTTTGACGTATGATATAAGCTGCTGTGGATAGAAGCCGAGATCAAAATCTTCTTCCAGTTTGTTGCGAGTCGTGTCCGGCAATTCCAGTCCGTTAAATACCAGTCGATCTACATGAAATAGAATGGCATTTTTGGGTTCATTCTCTACTGTATAGTGACCTTCTACCCTCAATCTCATCGTTCCTTGCTGACCTTCTACCACAATCTGATTCTGCACGAAGGAAAAGTTGAAGTGATTAAACAATTCATTCTCTGACTTTAAAAAACGGTTAAATTCTTCTTCACGAATGCTTATAGTAATGATTTTTCCATTTGTAATCATAGCACCTTGCTGTTGTTGAATGAATTGGGGTAAATCCTGCATTGCTTGAGCTAATGCTTTAAAGTGTTTATTTACCTCGTATACCCCTACATTCTCCCAATAAGCTGTCATTTCGCCAATTAACTTGCGTAGAGTATCAGGGTTATCGCTGGCGTTAACGCCGTTATCTACACGCGACTGGAGTTGGAGAATCCGTTTACGTTGTGCCAGTAGGTTTGTTTTAACCGTCCCCAATTCCGTCGTGGCTTGGGCGACTTGCTGCTCTGTTTTTCGCATAAATTGATAATTGGATTCGTATTCCTGAAGCACATCCTGATCGTGACTAATCAATAATAAGTAATAATCGTACAAAGAGAGAAGTTGCTTTATACTTTTAGCCCCTAGCACTACACTCAGCAGCTTGTCCCTTTCTCCCATATAGTAAGATCGCAGCACAGAACCTGCACGCTTACGTTGTAGATTTATTTGCTCCTGTTGATCAGCTAGACTACTACGCAGTTCCTGCTGACGCTGTAAAAGAGCCTGCTGCTCCTGACTAATCCGCTCGATTTCATGGTCGATCTCCACGATAGACAGGCTATCTTGTAAAATCTGTTTTTCTTCAGGAGAGGGAGCGGCCAAAGTAGGACGTACATATATGGAAGTCAGCATCATCATGAGGACCAGCAGGGTGCAGATCGCGATTTTTATTCGTTTATTCATTTAGTTTCCCCTTTTATGTATTCCAGAAAAAGACTATTGGTAATGTATATGATCCTTTTTTATTCTTTAACCATTCATTTTATTGTACAGCAGTCAGAGCATGCGTGAAACCCGAAACTGTTTACTTCACGTATGAGTTCTGGCAGAAATGGAAATACAATTTAGTATCAAATAGATTCTATGAACTCTACGAGAGGCATAGGAATGAATAAACAGCTTTTATACCCTATTCAAATACCGGCAAGATCGGTTCATGAAGACGGTTATTTCAGGATGTTGTTAGGAGGGCTAGAGGCATGACTGCAATAAGACAAGATGCATGGAGTGCGGAAGATGACTTGATATTGGCGGAGGTGACATTGCGGCATATCCGGGAAGGTGGAACACAGCTCGCTGCGTTTGAGGAGGTTGGACAAAAAATAGGTAGAACCTCTGCGGCATGCGGCTTTCGTTGGAATAGCTGCGTGCGCAAACGTTACGATGAAGCGATTAGCATTGCCAAAGCGCAGCGCCAGAAGCGCAGTTATATTCGCAAGCAGAGCCCAGTAGGTGTATCGCAGGTAGCGGCCTTTGCCACGCTCGATACAGTCGAAGGGGGATACAGAACCGATGGCACGAGTGAAGATACGTTATCTATTGATGCTGTAATTCGCTTCTTGCGTCAATGGAAGGGATCTGTGCAGGAGACTAATCGGCAGATTAAGATGCTGGAGAAAGATTTGCGGGAAAAGGAAGAAGAATTAAATCAGCTTCGCTCCATTAATGACCGGCTGTCCAAAGAAGTGAATGATGTGCAGACCGACTATCGTGTTGTAAATGATGATTATAAAGCTCTGATTCAGATTATGGACCGTGCCCGGCGTTTGGCTTTAATCACTGAAGATGAGGAAGAGCTTAAATCCAGGTTCAAAATGGACGCTAATGGGAATCTGGAGCGCATTGAGTAGCAAGATTACAATAGCTATCTAAATAAAACGTCAACTATCGCTTGGCCGTAGTTGGCGTTTTTTTGTTATTACATTGGAGTGCATATGATATAGTAGAAAAAAAGATGGAAGCGAGACGATACAAAGTGATTGATATTATTGGAGCGGGTTCGCTGGGATTACTGTTTGCCGGGAGATTATCGGCCTCGGGTGCTACAGTAAGGCTGTGGACACGAACACTTGAGCAGGCACACATCATTGCTCGTGAAGGGATTACTGTGCTTGATAAGGAGGGACAGGTGGCTGTTCATGTATCGGGGGACCAATTAAAGGTAGCGCCATTGGCAGATTGGCAACGGTTAAATTCACAGACTTCGGCACGGTGGATCATGTTTTTGACCAAACAGGGGGCGATAGAAGAAGTATTGGAGCAGATCCAGCCTGTAGCTCAAACGGAAACAGGTACAGGGATTATTTGTTTGCAGAATGGAATCGGTCATATAGAACGCATCAGGCAGGCGTGGCCTAAAGCTGTAGTATATCCTGCTGTGACAACCGAAGGAGCCAAGAAACAAGGCGCAGCATCCATTGTGCATGCAGGATCGGGCGTGACTGAAATTGGATATTCGGAGGAAGTAGAGGGAGAGCACAACACTGATTTCAAACAATATGTGTTAAATCGGCTGCTTGCAGCAGGATTTGACGTTTGCTTGTCGAAAGAAATCGAGAAAGGGATTTATCGCAAGTTGTTGATTAACGCTGTGATCAATCCACTGACAGCCGTATGGCGAGTTCGGAATGGCGAGCTGCTATCGGAGCCTGTTCGAATACATATGATGCGTAAGCTGTATGATGAAGGCATTCAAGTATATGAAGCTCATGGTATCCGCTGGGAAAGCGCATGGTGGGATCAAATTATGGATGTTTGCCGGGCAACGGCAGAGAATCACTCGTCTATGCTAGCTGATGTACTTGCACATTCCATGACCGAAGTTGCTTCCATTAACGGGCAACTGGTGCAGATGGCAAAGCGAGCTGGGATTAGTGCGCCAACTCATGAGGTATTGTGGCAATTAATTGAAGGAATGCGGCTAAAAGAGGGGTGATCAGTTGAGTCTTATACAAGGTACTATTATCACTTTCAGTATTCTTCCCTTTTTTCCGTTTTTGATCGTGTTTGCGGTTTGTCGCTACATTCTTAAAATGGAAAAGAAGAAATCATTGCTTACTTCTATGGATATTACCACTTTTTTTCTGATATTTTCCGTCGCAGCACTCTTTAATGTCCTATTTACATCCCGATTCGGTTTTTATTTGATTCTACTGCTCTTGTTACTGGCATTGGGTTTAATTGGAGGAGCTCAAAACCGAATAAAAGGAAAGGTTGATGGCAAAAGATTATGTAGAGCGGTCTGGAGATTAACTTTTATGGCGATGACATTAGCGTATACTTTGTTGACTGTTGTTGGTATATTTAAAAATATATTCAACTCTATGTGATGAAATATGACATGAAATGATGAAAAAATATGAATTAATCATGTTTTTTTGAAAAAAAAGCTCAATTTGAAGAAATGTAATGTAGATTTTTTTGACCGCTGGTTGTATAATCTATAAACATATACCACTTTAGAACTAGGGGGAAAACGCTAGATGAAAAGGAAAAGCTTTTTAGTCCTTTTGACACTCGTTCTTGCAGTTGGCGCACTGCTCGCAGGTTGCGGCGGCAAGAATGATACCAATGGTAAGGGCGCACAAGAAAACACCTCGACTACGCCGGCCCCGGCCGACAAGCAAATTTTGCGCGTTAACCTTTCTTCCGAGCCGCCAACCTTCGATCCGGCACAAGCTCAGGATAGTCAAACCAACGCGGTTCTGAAAACTTTGTATGAAGGTCTCGTACGTATGGGTCCTGACGGCAAAGAAATCCCTGGCGTTGCTGAATCTTGGAAAATCTCCGATGACGGCAAAACCTACACGTTCAAGCTTCGTGATACTGCAAAATGGAGTAATGGCGACCCAGTCAAAGCAAGTGACTTCGTATTCGCTTGGCAACGGGTATTGGATCCTTCAACGGCTCCTGCACCTCCATATGCTTACCAATTGTACTATATCAAAAATGCTGAGGGCTACAACCTGAGCACTTCGAAATCTTATAAAGGAACAAAAATTACAGACTTTAAAGATGTAGGTGTCAAAGCTGTTGATGACCATACATTGCAAGTAGAGCTGGAACACCCAACTCCTTACTTCTTGGGATTGACTTCTTTCTACACTTTCTATCCTGTAAACCCTTCTATTAAAGGTAATGACAAGTGGGCAGTTCAGAAAGATAGCATGATTACTAACGGACCTTTCACATTAACGGCTTGGGATAGCGGTCAAAAGATCGAAGTTTCCAAGAACGAAAACTACTGGGGTAAAGACGAGATCAAGTTGAGCAAAATCACAATGTCCCTTGTAAACAGTGGTGCAACTGAACTGGCTTCTTACAGAAGTGGACAACTTGATTATTCAGGTATGCCAACAGGTGAAATTCCTACTGACCAAATTACGGCTGTGAAAAACGAATTGCCTAATGAATTTAAGGCTAAAGGAATTGCAAGTACGTACTACTATCTGTTTAATGTAACAGAAAAACCATTTAACAATGCTAAAATCCGTAAAGCGTTTGCGATGGCTATTCAACGCCAACCGATCGTTGAACGTGTAACAATGGGCGGTCAAATTCCTGCTTACGGCTTTGTACCTCCAGGTATCAAAGGAGTTTCTCAAGAATTCCGTAGTGAGCATAAAGATGATTTCTTCAAAGAAGATTTCACTGAAGCGAAAAAATTGCTTCAAGAAGGTATGAAAGAAGAAGGCATGACTACGCTTCCTACAATAACTATGCTGTACAACTCCAGTGAAAGTCACCAAAAGATTGCTTTGGCAGTAGCTGATATGTGGAAGAAAAATCTTGGTGTAGATGTTAAAACTCAAAACCAAGAGTGGGGCGTATTTATCCAAACACGTAACAAGCTGAATTTCCAAATCGCTCGTGGTGGTTGGTCTGCTGACTATAATGATCCAATGACATTCCTGGATATGTGGACAACAGGCAATGGTAACAACAACTCAGGTTATGCTAACCCTGCGTATGATGAATTGATTAAAGCTGCTAAAACAGAAACTGATCCAGCTAAACGCATGGAAGATTTTGCGAAAGCAGAGAAAATTTTGGTTCAAGATGATATGGTAATGCTTCCGATCTATTACTATTCAAATGTTTCTTTAACGAAACCGAATGTTAAAGACATTGGACTTGACTTTAGTGGAGCAATTGATTTCACAAGAGCGTATATTACACAGTAACTGAAGCTTAATTCTGAAGTTTGATAGTTACTTCGGGATATATATGTGGATTGAACCATATATATCCCGTTTTTTTTGTGTGTCCTAGTCTTTTCCATCATCATGTAACCATGCAAATAAGTAGATTGGACAGTCCAATTCTATTTCGATAAAATCGAATGGTGTCGAAAATAATTTATGGGGGGTGTAAACGGGCAATGACGCGTTATTTGATCAGTAAATTTTTCTATATGTTGCTGTCTTTGTTCATTCTGATCTCTGCGACGTTTTTTCTCATGAAAGCAATTCCGGGTAACCCCTTCATGAGTGAAAAAGCGACTTCTCCTGAGATTCAAGCCCGGTTAATGGAGCAATATGGGCTGGATAAGCCTGTATATGTCCAATATTTTAAATACTTAGGTGATATTGCTTCAGGTGATTTTGGTATTTCTATGAAAAAGCTGAATCAAAGTGTAACTGACATTATCGGACAAACGTTTACGGTTTCCCTCAAACTCGGTTTTGTTGCCATAATCGTGTCGATAATTGTCGGTATCTTGCTAGGAATGCTAGCAGCTTTGTATCATCGTAGGCTCATAGATAACGTCGCTATGGTATTAGCTATCATGGGGATTGCGGTTCCCAGCTTCGTTCTGGCATCGTTAATTCAATTTTTCTTTGCTCAACAGTTAGGCTGGTTTAATGTTATGGGCTTTGAAGGCCCGATGGATTACTTCTTGCCCGTTGCGGCTCTATCTGCTTCACCGATTGCGTTTATCGCTCGACTAACGCGTTCCAGCATGCTGGAAGTGCTTCATGCAGATTACATTAAGACTGCCAAGGCTAAAGGTTTGAAATCTATTACAATTATGTTCAAACACGTTATACGTAATGCCATTCTGCCGGTTGTTACCTATGTAGGACCAATGACAGCCAATATTATTACGGGTTCGGTTGTTATTGAACGAATCTTCGGGATTGGCGGTATCGGTAAGGTGTTCGTAGATAGTATTACAACCCGTGATTATACGATGATTATGGGAGTTACTATTTTTTACGGTATCTTGTTGATGGTGGCACGTTTTATTACGGATATTGCATATGGATTTATTGATCCGCGGATTAAGCTTACTGGCGGGAAGGAGGGATAACTTTATGTCTGTTAAAGATAATGCTGTGAACTTGGATAAACTTCAGGTGAAACCGGAAGATTTCCAGAGGGTCGGAGCGGATGAAAAGCAGTCTGAAGTTATTCAGCGTGAAAGCTTATCCGCTTGGCGAGATGCTTGGGAGCGTCTTCGTAAAAATAAATTGGCTATGACGAGCTTAAGCGTTTTGGTTCTCATAGTGCTTGCTTCAATTATTGGTCCGATGCTGTCGCCATACGATGACCGCACGAATGATTTGTTGAGCACCAATCTTCCTCCATCGGCGGAACATTGGTTCGGAACAGATGATCTGGGGCGTGATATGTTTGTACGTACTTGGATGGGCGCTCGGATTTCATTGATTATTGGTTTGGCTGCTGCAATGATTGACTTGATGATTGGTGTAATTTATGGTGGAATTATGGGTTACTTTGGTGGCCGCGTTGATGAAATCATGAATAAATTTTCTGAAATCTTGTATTCCATTCCTTACTTGCTTGTTACAATTCTGTTGCTGGTTGTACTGGAGCCAAGTATCACCACCATTATTATTGCGCTCTGTGTAACAGGGTGGATTAACATGTCGTGGATTGTACGTGGTGAAATGCTGCAACTTAAAAACCGAGAATTCGTACTTGCTTCCCGTTCAATGGGTGCTGGTGCAGGTCGTTTGTTGTTCCGTCACTTGTTGCCTAACGCGGTAGGACCAATCATTGTCACATTGACCTTGACGGTTCCAAGTGCTATTTTCTCCGAGGCATTCCTGAGCTTCCTTGGATTAGGGGTACAGGCTCCTCAGGCATCGCTGGGTTCAATGATTGAATCAGCTCTGACAGGGTGGATGTATTACCCTTGGCGGATGCTTTTCCCAGCAGGTTTGATCAGTTTGATTATGCTTGCGTTCAACCTTTTTGGCGACGGCTTGCGTGATGCGCTTGATCCGAAGTTGAAGAAATAGGAGGTGAGATCATGGTGAGTAGCAACAATTTAATTGAAGTTGAAGGCCTTAAAAAGTATTTTAATGTTGGCAAAAACCGTGTGCTCAAAGCGGTGGATAACCTGAATTTCTATATTCGTGAGGGTGAAACGCTGGGTATGGTTGGCGAATCCGGTTGTGGTAAGTCTACAGCGGGTCGTACTATTTTGCGCTTGTATGAGCCTACAGCAGGTAGCGTACGTTTTAACGGCACAGATATTTACAAATTATCACCGGGGAAAATGAAAGCAATGCGTCGTGATATGCAGATGATCTTTCAAGATCCGTATGCATCATTGAACCCACGTTTTACCGTGTCTGATATTATTGGTGAGGCACTGGATATTCACAATATGGCAGGTAGCCGTGCAGAACGTAAGAAACGGATTGAGGAATTACTCGATCTGGTTGGTTTGAACCCTGACCATGCAACACGCTATCCGCATGAGTTTTCTGGTGGTCAACGTCAGCGGATTGGTATTGCCCGTGCATTGGCTGTTAATCCTAAGTTCATCATTTGTGATGAGCCGATTTCAGCGCTTGACGTATCTATTCAGGCTCAAGTTGTCAACCTGTTGAAAGAGCTTCAAGAACGTCTTGGTCTGACGTACCTGTTCATTGCGCATGATCTGTCGATGGTCAAGCACATCAGTGATCGGGTAGCTGTAATGTATAGAGGCAGAATGGTGGAGCTTGCTGAAAGCTCTGAATTATATGCCAATCCGATTCATCCGTATACGAAAATGCTTTTGTCGGCGATTCCACTTCCTGATCCGGAAGTTGAAGCCAACAAAAAGCGAATTATTATGCCTGATGATCAAGGCGGACCGATTCATAACGCGTCCGATAATAAGGCAGGGGCTTATAATCTGGAAAATGCCACGCTTATCGAAGTGTCTAAAGGACATTTTGTAGCTGAACCTTACGCTTGATTTTGTTCTATACACCAACCGCCGAGTTATTCGGCGGTTTTTTTGTAGGAAGCTTTGACGTGGACATGGGCTTTCGGTACAATCAAGCAGTAAGGTTTTGGTGGAGACAGGAGGCAGACCCATGAAAATAGTTCCGGAAACGCTTCGCGGAGGGTCGGCTTTGGCAGAAGACTATATACAGGGTACAGGACGCGCAAGCGATTTGTATGAATATGATATTCTGCACGCCGATGCTTATGCCCAACGGGCGAAGTGGCTGGATAAGACGGAGCATCTGCGATTAAACCGTAAGGATGTCGTAGCATGTCTTCGTATATACAATGAGCAACACAATTCGCATGAGGCGGTTCATACTTCATTGGACCGTTTGGAAAGCCCAGATGCTTTAGTAGTAGTTGGCGGACAGCAAAGTGGACTGTTCACAGGCCCGATGCTGGTCATTTATAAAGCCGCTACGATTATTAAAGCAGCTAGAGAAGCTGAAGAACGGCTTGGACGTCCGGTTATTCCAATTTTCTGGATTGCTGGTGAAGATCATGACTGGGACGAGGTCAATCATACATACGTAATGGCAAAAGACCCGCAAGCAGTTAAAATCAAGCTGAATAAGCAGCCTGAACGTCGTTCTTCAGTTAGTGCTATTAAAGTCGATACGGTTGAGTGGAAGCAAGCGATGGCGGATATAGAGCAATGCTTGCCAGATTCAGAACATAAGACCGATATTATGCACATGATTGAGCAGGGTTTGACAGAGTCATATGGACTAAGTGATGCCTTTGCCAAGCTGATGGGTCGTTTGTTTGGTACCTATGGATTGGTGCTCATGGATTCTGCAGATCCTTTGCTGCGCAAGCTAGAGGCATCCGTTTTTAGACAGTTGGTTCAGCACAATGATGAGTTGGAGACAGCGTATAGGACAACCGCTACGCGGATCGTGGACTATGGTTATCACTTACAAGCGGATGTGCATGAAGGTGGTGCGAACCTTTTTTACATTCATGAAGAGGAACGCCTACTGCTTTTCAAAAAAGCTGGATTATTCACAGATCGACGCGGTTTGGTGGCATTTACAGCGGTTGAACTGCTTGAAGAGATAGATAGACACCCCGAACGTTTTAGTAACAATGTACTAACTCGTCCGCTCATGCAGGATTCGCTGTTCCCGGTACTGGGGTCTGTGCTGGGTCTAGGAGAAATTGCCTACTGGGCAATTACACGGGACGCTTTCGAAGTGCTCGGGATGCAGATGCCGATACTGCTGCCGCGTATGTCTTTTACATTACTGGAGCCGGGCGTGGAAAAGCATATGCTTAAGTACGAACTAACTTTTGGCCAAGTTAGAGACGGGCTTGAGGAACGAAAAAAGCAATGGATCGCCACTCAAGATCAGCTTGGAATGCAGGATCAGTTTTCCGAGGCTAAGGATGCTTTTGTCCGCATCTATAAACCGCTTATACAGCAGACAGGGATGATAGAGAAAGGTTTGCTACAGCTCGGAGAAACCAACTGCGAGAAAATTCTGGGGCAGATCGCCTATCTGGAGGCAAAGGTGGAGGAAGCGCTGCTTCGGCAAAATGGAACAGCACTTCGCCATTGGGATCATATCGAATGGTCGCTTTTCCCATTTGGACAGCCGCAGGAGCGTGCGTATACGATCTATCATTTTCTGAATCGTTATGGTCTCGACCTGATGGATATGATTATGAACGTGCCATTGGATTTGTCCGGGACGCATCGTGTGATTTATGTATAATGATCATAAACGAATTTAACTAATATTTAGGAGGAAATAACGTATGACTTCCCATTCTCTGCAAAATAGCATTATTCACGATCTTAACTTGGCCCCTGAAGGTCATTTGAAAATTGATTGGGTAGAAGCCCATATGCCGGTATTGAACCGTATACGTCAACAATTCGAGCAAGAGCAGCCTTTTGCTGGTCTGAAGGTAACGATTTGTTTACATCTGGAGGCCAAAACGGCTTACCTGGCTAAAGTGGTACAAGCAGGTGGAGCACAGGTCACCATTACGGGTAGTAATCCTTTGTCGACACAAGATGATGTTTGCGCCGCATTAGTAGAAGATGGCGTTACGGTATTAGCTAAATACAATCCAGATCCAGAGGAATTCAAGAATTTGCAAATCAAGGCTCTGGAAACTAAGCCAGATCTCATTATAGATGACGGTGGTGACCTGGTTACTCTGTTGCAATCTGAACGGCCTGATCTGATTTCTACGATCCGTGGAGGAGCAGAGGAGACCACTACAGGGATTATTCGTTTGAAGGCCTTGGAAAAAGAAGGGCAGCTTCACTTTCCGATGGTAGCTGTAAATGATGCTTACTGTAAATATTTGTTCGACAATCGCTATGGTACAGGCCAGTCAGCTTTCGACGGTATTATTCGTACTACTAATCTGGTTGTGGCAGGAAGTACAGTGGTTGTGGTGGGTTATGGATGGTGTGGCAAGGGGGTTGCAATGCGTGCGAAAGGGCTGGGAGCCAACGTGGTTGTAACGGAAGTTGATCCAATCAAGGCTGTAGAAGCCCATATGGATGGTTTTCATGTATTGCCAATGGTGGAAGCTGCCAAACTGGGCGACTTCTTCATTACAGTAACTGGAAATAAAGCTGTAATTACAGGGGAACACTTTGATGTTATGAAGGATGGAGCTGTGCTGTGTAACGCAGGGCATTTTGATGTGGAGGTTAGCAAGCCTGAGCTCGCTAAACGCTCCGAATCCATTCGCACAGTGCGTCGCAATATCGAAGAATACCGCTTTAAAGATGGACGTAAAATGTATTTGCTCGCAGAAGGGCGCCTCGTGAATCTAGCTGCCGCTGACGGTCATCCAGCAGAGATTATGGATACGACATTTGCTCTTCAGGCACTTGGCTTGAAATATGTGAATGATCGTTACAACGAACTGGGTAAAGCTGTGATTAATGTACCTTATGAAATTGATGAGCAAGTGGCTCGATTCAAGCTTGATAGTCTGGGAATCAAGATTGATACATTAACAGAAGACCAAAAGGTCTATCTGGACAGCTGGAACGCCTAATCTATTTTCGGTCACGATGTCCGCTGCAGAAATGGTGCATTTTTAAGCAAGTACTTGTATAGGTTGACATGATGGATAGAGAATAAGCCCTTTATTCCGTGTTGTTTCGAAACCTGATGCATATTGTCGGGGGTTCGACTTCATGGGATAAGGGGCTTTTTGGCATCTTATGACGCGGGGCAACAATAACAGACATTATGCCCGAATTCTAGGTTTATCACTTTTTCGTAATGAAAAAGAGGTCTTTGATTTTTTAAAGCGAATCTATTATGCTTAGGTGGTGGAAAGTGGGCCAAAGTGGGAGAATGGGGTAAGGGGTGACGAAACCAATGTTTATGGGGGAGTTCCAACATAGCATTGATGAGAAGGGTCGGCTTACTGTCCCGGCCAAGTTTCGTGAACTTCTCGGTGCCTCGTTCGTGGTTACCCGCGGGCTGGACCAATGCCTCTTCGTGTATCCTATGGATGAGTGGGCTGTCATGGAGAAAAAACTTAAAGCACTGCCTTTGATGAAGGCTGATGCGCGTGCGTTTACCCGGTTTTTTTTCTCGGGAGCGACTGAATGCGAATTGGACAAACAGGGCAGGGTAAATTTACCGGGGAATTTGTGCGAATACGCCAAGCTTACAAAAGAGTGCGTCGTATTGGGAGTGTCCACCCGGGTAGAGATTTGGAGTAAGCACACTTGGGAGCAATATTTCAACCAATCAGAAGAAGCATTTAACGACATTGCTGAGAAATTGGTTGATTTCAACTTTGAATTGTAATTTAGGAGGTCAGCCGTTTGTTTCACCACATTACCGTACTCAAGGAAGAAGCAACACAGGCACTAAACATCAGGCAGGACGGGATTTATGTGGACTGCACGTTGGGAGGGGCAGGACACAGTTCCGTCATTGCATCACAGCTTGGCCCTGAGGGGAGGCTTATTGCCTTTGATCAGGACGACTGGGCATTGAACAATGCACGAGAGAAGCTGTCAGCCTATGAAGGAAAGATTTCATTAGTGAAATCCAACTTCCGCCACTTGCAGGACAAGCTGGCCGAACTGGGATTGCCCGAAAAAGACGGCGTCCCGCAGGTCCAGGGTATTTTGTTCGACCTGGGTGTATCCTCGCCCCAGTTCGATGAGGGGGAGCGGGGATTCAGTTACAATCATGATGCACCGTTAGATATGCGGATGGATCAGAGCAGTTCGCTTACGGCATATGAAATTGTTAATGAATGGCCGGAAGCGGAGATTGCGCGTATTCTGTTTCAATATGGAGAAGAGAAGTTCTCCAGGCGGATCGCGAAGATCATGGTTGAACGTAGAATGAACAAGCCTATTCACACAACGGGGGAACTTGTCGATATTATCAAAGAAGGAATTCCGGCTGCGGCACGCAGAACCGGGGGACATCCGGCTAAACGCAGTTTTCAGGCTTTGCGGATTGCTGTGAATGATGAGCTGGGTGCACTGGAAGATACTTTGCATCAGGCAGTAAAATGTCTGGCTCCAGGGGGCAGAATTTCGGTTATTACGTTTCATTCCTTGGAGGATCGGATATGCAAGCATATTTTCAAGGAGTATTTGGCGAAAAGCATCTATCCGTCTGACTTGCCGATTCTGGATGACAAAATGGTAGGCGATCTAAAGCTGGTGAATCGTAAGCCGATTGTGGCATCAGAAGAAGAGTTAGAGCTTAATCCACGATCCCGGTCAGCCAAGCTGAGAGTTGCCGAAAAATTGTAAATTTAATGGAGAAGGAGAGGCGACATGGCTTATACACGCGGTAATTTGGCTGTAAAAGAAAGAGCCCGTCAGGAACAGGTTCAGCAACAACGGTATCGTGAGACCACTAAAGTCGTTACACGCCGCAGAGAGCTGCCGATTCGAGAAAAGCTGCTGTATCTATTGACACTTGTAGCATGCATTGTCATTGCGGGGACGTTGATTGGCAGATATGCGCACATTTATCAAATTAATTATGCGATTAATACAGCCAGCAAGGACATTTCCAAATTACAGACCAATATCGCCCAATTGAAGATTCAGAAGGAACGTCTGGAGAATCAGATTGTGCCTACTGCAAAGGAACAGGGATATATCGAACCAACAAGAGAGCCCATTCGTGTGGAAAAGCAGGCTGCCAAATAGTTAAGAGCATAGCATCAAGCTATGCTCTGACGTATATTTTTTTTGCAGAGAGGTTTGAGCTATGGTCAAAAGAATAAAGCTTCGCACACTGCTGATAGGGGGATGTATTACCCTCTTTTTTCTTGTTCTGCTACTTAAAGTATTTTGGATTCAAGTTGTGAGTGGGGAATACTGGCATAATCAGGTAGTTGCACAGATAGAAAGAGACCAGGTGATTCAGCCCAAGCGTGGAACTATAATGGACCGTAAAGGGAATGTACTAGCTACGGATGCACCGGCTTACACGGTGGTTGTCAACCCTAGCATCATTCAGGAGTATGATCTGGAGAATGAGGTTGTAGCCAAGCTGCATCAGCTTCTCAAAACGCCTGAGGATGAACTGAGAAGACATCTATCTGCAAAGGATAAAAAGGGTAACTATTTAAAAAACCGTGAGATTCGTAATGGAGGCTGGAAGGTAGACCCTGAGGTGAAGGCACAGGTGGATACATTCAAAGAGTATTTGAAGGATAAGTATGAGGTAGTTGGAGCTGTGGACACTGTTCAGGAATCCAAACGCTATTATCCAGAAAATAAGCTGGCTTCTCATGTCCTTGGCTATTTGCGAAAAGATGGTACAGCAGGTATGGGGTTGGAAGCTTATTACAATAAAGAGCTCTCCGGCACGGCTGGAAAGCTTCTATATCAGCGGGACCGAAAGGGAGTTCCTCTTCAGGGATCGGAAAGTGTCTATGAGCCGGCACAAAATGGTAAAAATTTAAAGCTGACGATTGATGATACGATTCAGTATTATATAGAGGATGCCATGCAGGAAGCTATCGCAAAGTATAATCCCAAAACGATGACTGTCGTAGCAGCTGATCCCAAAACGATGGATGTTCTCGGTTTGGCGACTTATCCGAATTTTAATCCCAATACATATGGGAGTACTCCTTTGGAAAATTTCCGTAATAATGCTACTCAGTCTATCTACGAACCAGGCTCCACGTTTAAGATAGTAACCTTGGCTGCTGCGGTTCAAGAAAAGGTATTTAATCCGAATGAGACCTACCAATCTGGTATGATTCGTGTTGGAGGCTGGGATATTCGTGACGTAAGCCGTAGCTGGGGAACATTAACCTATCTTCAAGGGGTCAAGCGTTCAAGTAACGTCGGTTTTGTCCATTTGGGGCTGGATAAGCTGGGTGGCGAGAGACTGAAGAAGTATATCAATAACTTTGGGTTTGGTGTCAAAACAGGCATTGATCTTCCGAGTGAGTCTACCGGTGCTATCACATTCCATACCCAGTACAAATCCGAAGTCGCAACGGCTTCATATGGACACGGACGGGTTCAGGTAACGCCAATTCAGCAGGTGGCAGCGATCTCGGCGATTGCTAACGGTGGGAAGTTGATGCAGCCTCATCTGGTGAAGGAAATTATAAACCCAGATACAGGCGAAGTGCAGACGATTCAACCGAAGGAAGTCCGCCAAGTGATTACTCAGGAATCTGCAACTCAGACAAGCAGCTATCTGGAGCAGGTCGTGTCTGACCAGGAAATTGGTACGGGACGTCTAGCTTATATTGACGGATATCGTGTTGCTGGTAAAACAGGGACAGCGACGAAAGTCGTCGGAAAAGTTTACGATCATTCGAAGGATGTCGTGTCTTTTATTGGTTTTGCACCAGTAAATGATCCGAAAATAGCTGTCTTGGTAGTTATGGATGAACCTAACAAATCGGTAGGCGGCGGTACAGCAGCAGCACCTGTGTTTAAAAAAATCGTGTCCCAATCGCTGCAATATATGGGGGTTCCCAAAACGGGAACCAAAACGAATAAATCAGGTGGGGCTGCAGCGAAAACGGTGAATTTGCCAACGGTACCACAATTAACAGGCCAAGTGAAGAAGGATGCGCAAAACGCATTGCTCAAACAGGGGATTGCTTACGAAACGGTAGGTAAAGGCTCCAAAATTGTTCGTCAGTATCCTGAAGCAGGCGTCAAAATGAAACCGGGACAGCGCATCTATTTGCTGACTGAGGATAGTGCCAACATGACGATTCCCGATTTTACAGGTGTCTCGTTGCGTGACACACTTCAAGTTCTGACGCTTATGAAGGTTGGTGTTCAGGTAAGCGGGGAAGGGTATGTTGTCTCTCAAAAGGCACAAATGGTAAATGGCAAGCGGGTCGTCAGTGTGACGCTTCAGCCGGCCAAAGAAACAGTGACTGGAGTGAAGCCGGAGGAAACACAGGACTCGACTACTGGAGTTGCAGCTAACGAGACAGGCAATGCAACGAAAACGGAAGCCGATACTAAAACCAAAGCCGATACTACTGCGAATACTGAAACAAATGCGGGAACTCCAAAGGGAGGAATATCTGCTGTAGCAGATGAGAAAAGTGCTGCCGCGATTAAAGGCGAAGATAACTGATAGCTTGTTCTAATGTCCGTTCTTTTGAATATTCATGAGGTAAGACATGTCATGAGTATTTGAGGAACGGAGGGGGCGCGTTTGAAAAAATCTAACGTGACCATGCGGCGTAGGCTGGTATGGGGGCTACTGGGATTGTTTATACTGTTTGCGGCCTTGTCGATCCGGCTCGCCTATGTTCAATTGGGTAAAGGAGGCGAGCTCTCAGCCAAGGCTGAGGATTCGTGGCGCCGCAATATTCCTTTTGCCGCCAAGCGTGGCGAAATTTTGGATCGACAGGGTACTGCGCTGACCTATAATGTCAGTTCGCCGACTGTCATGGCGATACCAGTACAGATTAAGGAGCCGGAAGAAACGGCTCGCAGGCTGGCGCCATTGCTAGATATGAGTGAGGATAAAGTGCTCAAGCTGATTACCAAACGAACAGCAAGCCAAAAACTTCAGCCCGGTGGACGAAAAATTACGATGGAGAAAGCCCAGAAAATTCGTGATTTGAAGCTGCCGGGTATCGTTGTTGCTGAAGACAACAAACGTTATTATCCTTATGGTGATCTAGCGGCTCATATTCTTGGATTTACCGGAATTGATAATCAAGGGCTGACAGGCGTAGAGAAGCAGCAAAACAGTAAGCTTCGGGGAATCGATGGAAGCATCGCGTATTTATCAGACGCAGGTGGCCGTCTGATGCCTGGTTCTTCTGAAAAGTACATTGAACCGAAGGATGGACTGAATTTACAATTAACCATTGATAAATCGGTGCAATCCATTATGGAACGAGAGCTTGACCAAGCCATGGTCAAATTTCAGGCGAAGTCCGCGCTGTCTATTGCGATGAACCCGAAGACGGGTGAAATATTAGGCATGGCTGGACGGCCAAGCTATGAGCCAGCGCTTTACAAGCAATATGCGCCTGAAATTTATAATCGTAATCTGCCGATTTGGATGACATATGAACCTGGGTCTACTTTTAAAATTATTACACTTGCCGCTGCCTTGGAAGAAAAGAAGGTCAATCTCAAAAATGACCGTTTCTTTGATCCGGGATATATTGAAGTTGGTGGAGCACGTCTGCGTTGTTGGAAAAAAGGCGGGCATGGCAGCCAAACCTTTCTTCAAGTGGTGGAAAATTCATGCAATCCCGGTTTTGTAACGTTGGGACAACGTCTGGGCAAAGAAACACTGTTCAAGTACATTCGCAATTTCGGCTTCGGCAGCAAAACAGGAATTGACATGATTGGTGAGGGCAATGGCATTTTGTTCAAGCTACCTCAGGTCGGACCTGTAGAGCTGGCTACTACGGCCTTTGGTCAAGGGGTATCTGTCACTCCGATTCAGCAGGTTACGGCTGTATCGGCAGCAATCAATGGCGGCAATCTTTATAAGCCTCACATTACAAAAGGCTGGATTCAGCCCGGAACTGGAAAGGTTCTCGAAAAAGTGGAGCCGGAACTGGTGCGTAGAGTTGTTTCAGAGGATACCTCTCGACAGGTAAGGGAAGCGCTGGAAAGTGTCGTCGCTAAAGGTACAGGTCGCCCTGCCTTTATTGAGGGTTACCGGGTTGGAGGTAAAACGGGGACAGCACAAAAGGTGATTAACGGACGTTATTCTTCCTCGGAGCATATTGTATCCTTTATTGGTTTTGCTCCGGCGGATGATCCGCAAATCGTCGTCTATACTGCTGTCGATAATCCGAAAGGGATTCAATTCGGCGGTGTGGTTGCTGCGCCAATCGTGCAAAATATTTTAAAGGATGCACTGATTGCCTTGAAAATACCACCTCGTACCAATCAAATTGCCAAAGAGTACAAGTATGGCGAAAATCCGATTGAAACGGTACCTGATCTGGTAGGTGCCACTGCAGCTGATTTATATGAAGATATGAATATGAACTTTATGCTCGTGAAATCTGGGTCAGGCAAGACGGTCGTAAGTCAGGCACCGAAGCCAGGCTCTCGATTGGAACGAGGATCAACGATCCGTATATATATGGGGGATTGATAGGTTCTTTTTATACCATACTATGAATAACGAGAGAGCAATGGAGGAATGTAAGATGCAGCTTCAACAATTGGCTTCACTGCTGGCCGTTTCCCGAGTGGTGGGTGACGGTACAGTGGATTGCCGAGGAATCGGGGCGGATTCACGTCGTGTCCAGCCAGGAGACTTATTTCTATGCTTGCCTGGTTTTACAGTGGACGGACATGATTATGCTGGGCAGGCCGTTGCGTCTGGGGCGGCGGCTTTGGTCGTAGAGAGGGAACTGGATGTGCCTGTTCCGCAGCTTATTGTCAAGGATGCGCGACATGCCATGGCGGTTTTGGCGGATTATATGTTTGATTCGCCAAGCCGCCGTATGCGTATGATCGGCATAACCGGAACGAACGGGAAAACAACGATAACATACCTGCTTGAAAAAATTATGAAGGACGCCGGGGTGAACACCGGGCTGATTGGTACGATTCAAATGCGTTATAACGGCCAGTCTTACCCTATGTCCGGCACTACGCCCGAAGCAGTAGAACTGCAACGTTATCTCGGGAATATGGCAGAGCAGGGGGTTCATTGCTGTGTCATGGAGGTATCCTCACATGCTTTGGAGCAGGGCCGTGTCAAAGGAACAGATTTTCGTACCGCTATATTTACAAACCTAACGCAGGACCATCTGGACTATCACAACACGATGGAGGAGTACCGCGCTGCCAAGGGACTTTTGTTTTCCAGATTGGGAAATGCCTTCTCGCGTGATGCATCCAATAGTAAATATGCTGTTCTGAATGCAGACGATCCGGCCTCTTCCTATTTGCAGGCTCAAACAGCGGCCCAAGTGATTACCTACGGTGTAGAAAAGGATTCGGATGTGCAAGCGTCTCGTATCACTATAAGTGCCAAGGGAACCTCCTTCCATGTCTCCACTTTTAAAGGAGATACCGATATTGAGCTTCGGATGGTAGGCAAGTTTAATGTGTACAACGCACTAGCAGCCATTTCAGCTGCTCTGCTGGAAGGAATCTCGTTGGTGGATATCAAGCGGAGTCTGGAATCTATCGCAGGCGTAGATGGGCGCGTAGAGCCTGTTGATGCGGGTCAACCCTTTGCTGTAATCGTTGATTATGCCCATACGCCAGACGGATTGGAAAATGTCCTTCGTACCGTAAAGGAATTTGCGACTGGTAAAGTATGGTGTGTATTTGGATGCGGCGGAGATCGAGATCGTACGAAACGTCCGTTGATGGGAAAAATTGCTGCACGATATAGCGATCATTCGTTTATTACTTCCGACAATCCGCGAACAGAAGACCCGATATTGATTTTGAAAGACATCGAACAAGGGTTGATTGATGAAGGTGTACCTGCCGAACGTTATGAACTGATCGTGGATCGCAGAACTGCAATTTATAAAGCTGTTGAAATGGCAAGCCCTGACGATGTAGTATTGATTGCGGGAAAAGGTCATGAGACTTACCAGTTGATCGGGAAAACGGTGCATGAATTCGATGATCGCATCGTAGCCAAAGAAGCGATAAGGGGTTTATCCAAGTGATGAAAAGAACAATCGGTCAGATTGCATCCATGTGTGGAGGAACACTTCACGCACAGGCGGACGCTGAACGGATGATTGAGGGCGTTTTTACAGACTCACGCAGGCCGCAGAGTCTGGGACTGTTCGTTCCACTCGCGGGTGAACGATTTGATGGACATCATTATGTTCAGCAAATCGTAAGCGAGGGAGGGGCAACAGCGTATTTATGGCAAAAGGATCATGGAACACCTCCGTCCGTCAATGCTATTGAGGTCGAGGATACGTTAGAAGCCCTTCAGCATCTAGCGGCCGCATACTTGCGCGAAACTGACGTTTCTGTCATCGGAATCACGGGAAGCAACGGTAAGACGACGACGAAAGATATTGTAAATGCTCTATTGGGCACGACTTTTAAAGTACACAAAACCGAAGGAAATTATAACAATCATATCGGGTTGCCTTTAACAGTACTGTCCATGCCTCAGGATACAGATATCCTGATTCTGGAGATGGGCATGAGTGGACGCGGGGAAATCCGTCTGTTGGCTAATATTGCCCAACCAGATGTAGCTGTGATAACTAACATTGGCGAATCGCATTTACTTCAGCTTGGTTCTCGCACTGAAATTGCTCGTGCAAAGCTGGAAATTGCAAGTGGGATTAAACCTGGTGGATTGCTTATTTATAATGGGGATGAACCACTACTTCCACAAGTGTTGGCAGAACCTGAAACGGTCAAGCCTGAAGGATTAAAATTATTCACGTTCGGGTTAGCTGCGGACAATGATGATTATCCAATTGAAATCACTTCGGATGAAGAAGGTATCTCATTCATAACAGCCCATTCCGGCCAAGAGGCTTTCCGGCTTCCCTTGCTTGGACAGCACAATGTTGTAAACGGGTTGGCAGCGCTGGCGGTAGCACGTCATTTCAATGTGGATGTAGACCATATACGTAAAGGATTGTCGTCTTTAAAGCTGACGGGCATGCGCGTTGAGGTCGTGAAGTGTTCGGATGGACTTACCGTGCTAAATGACGCTTACAATGCCAGTCCTGCTTCAATGAAGGCTGCAATTCAGACGTTGTCTGCATATCAAACGGGTGGACGTAAAATTGCCGTGCTTGGGGATATGCTGGAGCTGGGCGCTGAGGAAACGCAATTTCATGAGGAAATTGGGCGTTTTGCTGCAAAGCATAACATAGAGGCACTGTTTACCTATGGTGCGTTAGGCGCTTCGATTGCGCAGGGTGCGCAAGGAACAATGCCAACTGCTAACGTACACGCTTATACTGATAAGCAAAAGCTGATCCAGCATTTGCGGTCTTATCTCCATGCCGATGATATTGTGCTGGTTAAGGCATCCAGAGGGATGCGATTAGAAGAAATTGTGGATGCGCTGAAAAACGGTCCGCTACAGAACTGATGTTGACGAGAGGGAGACTCCCATGGATATTCAATTATTACTGCTGACGATCGTCGTATCGTTTATACTGGCGGTCATTGCCGCTCCACTGCTCATTCCGCTGCTGCGGCGAATGAAATTCGGCCAGCAGGTCCGGGATGACGGGCCACAAAGCCATCTTAAAAAGATTGGTACGCCTACAATGGGCGGTATCGTAATCTTGCTGGCTTTTACGCTGACCTTTCTTAAGTTTTCAGCTATCAAAAATACGGACTTTTACGTTCTACTGGTTGCTACGCTCGGTTTTGGGCTGATCGGCTTTTTGGACGACTATATTAAAATCGTATTCAAACGCTCGCTCGGTCTGACGGCGCGTCAAAAGCTGTTCGGGCAGTTATTGTTTGGCGCGATTATGTGCTGGCTTCTGATTAGCAATGATCACAGCACGGCGATCGGTATCCCAGGCACCTCATGGTCATTTGATTGGGGCGGCTGGTTCTATTATCCGTTCATTATTATCATGATGTTGGCGATCAGCAACGCTGTCAATTTTACAGATGGGCTGGACGGGCTGCTGTCCGGTACAAGTGCGATTGCATTTGCTGCTTATGCCATTGTGGCGATTCAAGCAACCTCGCTTCCGGCTGCCGTTTGCGCAGCGGCCATGATTGGTGCTGTACTTGGTTTTCTCGTATATAATGCTCATCCTGCCAAGGTATTTATGGGAGACACAGGCTCGCTGGGAATCGGCGGAGCCATTGGTGCCATTGCCATTGTTACGAAAAGCGAAATTTTGTTTCTCATCATCGGTGGTGTATTCGTGATTGAAATGCTGTCCGTGGTCTTGCAGGTAGCTTCCTTTAAAACCCGTGGCAAGCGTATTTTCAAAATGAGCCCGATTCATCATCATTTCGAGCTGTCCGGCTGGTCCGAATGGCGCGTAGTTATCACATTCTGGGCTGTAGGACTGCTGTTGGCAGGACTCGGACTTTATCTCAACAAGGGGTTGTAGACAAATGAATCATCCAGACGCATACCGAGATCAGGAAGTCGTCATTATCGGTCTGGCCAAAAGCGGCGTACAAGTGGCCAAGGTGCTACATCAGGCCGGGGCAAAGCTCACAGTCAATGATAAAAAAGATAGGGAACAATGTCCCGAAGCTTCTGAATTAGAGGCTTTGGGAATTTCCGTTTTATGCGGGGGTCACCCGGAAGGACTGATTCATTCTGGAGTGAAACTGGTTGTCAAAAATCCAGGAATTCCTTACGCGGCCCCTCCCGTACAGAAAGCTGTCGAGCTCGGCATTGAGGTCGTGACCGAGGTTGAGGTCGCCTACCATCTATGTAAAGCTCCGATTATCGGAATTACTGGCTCCAACGGAAAGACGACCACGACCACTTGGGTGGGCAAGTTGTTGGAGGCATCCGGCATGAATCCGATCGTGGCTGGTAATATAGGTACGCCGTTATGCGAGGCGGCTGTGGACGCCAAGTCGGACGAGTGGATGGTTGTGGAGCTGAGCAGCTTTCAGTTAAAAGGAACAAAGGATTTCAAGCCCGCTGTAGCCTGCTTGCTCAATGTAGCTGAGACCCATTTGGACTACCACGGAGGCATGGAGGACTATGTTGCATCCAAGGCACGTCTATTTGCCAATCAAACAGCGTCGGATACCGCGGTGGTGAACTGGGATGATCCCGTCTGCCGGGAACTTGTGCCCTATATTCAAGCGAAGCAGCTTCCTTTCTCAATGACGGAACGTTTGCAGGAAGGGGTGTTCGCTGACCCGCCATACATACCGGATGTAACGGATGATATTGAAAGAAATATCGTATACCGTGATGGAAATGGGGTACTGCAACCCATTATAGGCGTGAACGATATTGGGCTTCCGGGTCGTTTTAACGTAGAAAATGCTCTAGCTGCTTGCGCAATCGCCATAGCCGCAGGCGCAGAACCAGCAAAATTGGTGGAACCATTAAGCTCTTTTCGCGGTGTAGAACATCGGCTTGAATATGTTTTAGAACACGGTGGAGTAGCTTATTACAACAATTCCAAAGCAACCAACTCCAAAGCGACCATGATGGCCTTATCTTCCTTTAAGCAACCCATCGTACTCATTGCCGGAGGATTGGATCGTGGCTCTGATTATGCGGAGCTTGTACCGTCCTTGCAGGATGGTGTGAAAGCCGTTGTGCTCTTGGGTGAGACACGGCATAAGCTGGCAGATCGGGCTCGTCAGGCTGGAATAGAGCATGTCAAGGTCGTCGATAATGGGGAGGATGCCGCCGCTACGCTCGTGGAGGCTGTAAACAAGGCAGCTGAATTTGCTGAGACGGGAGATGTGGTATTACTCTCACCCGCCTGTGCAAGTTGGGATATGTTCCAATCCTATGAAGAGCGTGGACGTATTTTTAAAGAGGCGGCGCATAAATTGTAAGTAGGGGGGTTGGATAAGCCCCTACTTTTATGCAAGGGGTGGCCTCCTGATGAAGCAATCTCGTCCGGCGCCAGATATATGGCTTTTCGTCTGTATTGTAAGCTTGTTAGCCATCGGCATGGTTATGGTATACAGCGCGGGCGCCGTCCTCGCTTTTCACGAGTACGGGGACTCCTACTATTTTGTTAAACGACAATTGTTGTTTGCGGGGCTCGGCCTTGTAGCCATGTACTTTACGGCCAGAACGGACTATCGGATTTGGCAGAAATATGCCAAGGTCGTATTGTTGATCTGTTTGGCTCTACTGGTTGCTGTTTTAATTCCTGGCATTGGTGTAGTAAGAGGTGGAGCACGAAGTTGGCTTGGTATTAGCTCTTTTGGCATTCAGCCTTCCGAGTTTATGAAGCTGGGCATGATTCTTTTTCTGTCTCAATGGCTCAGTCGTCCTGACTATGATATTAGCTCTTTTACGCGCGGGCTGTTGCCTCCGCTTGGGCTCATGGGACTGGCCTTTGGGCTCATCATGCTCCAGCCCGATTTGGGCACAGGCACCGTAATGATGGGAGCATCCATGCTGATCGTATTTACGGCAGGCGCGCGTATGAAGCATCTGGGTCTACTGGCCTTGTCGGGGGCAGCGGGGTTTGCTGCACTGATTGCAGCTGCTCCTTATCGACTCCAGCGTATTACCGCATTTCTGGATCCTTGGTCTGATCCGCTTGGTGCGGGTTATCAAATTATTCAATCGCTATATGCTATTGGTCCTGGCGGATTGGCGGGCCTGGGGCTTGGCATGAGTCGGCAAAAATACAGCTACGTTCCTGAGCCACAGACGGACTTTATCTTCTCTATACTGGCGGAGGAGCTTGGTTTTATCGGTGGAATGACGGTACTGGGGCTTTTTTTGGTCCTTGTTTGGAGAGGGATGCGTGTCGCTATTACCATCCCGGATACCTATGGCAGTTTGCTTGCAGTCGGTATTGTCGGAATGGTGGCGGTACAGGTCGTTATTAATATTGGTGTTGTTATCGGTTTAATGCCAGTGACAGGAATAACACTGCCCTTAATCAGCTATGGAGGTTCTTCACTGACCTTAATGTTAACTGCTCTGGGTATTTTATTAAATTTATCACGTTATGCGAGGTGAACGTTTATGCGCGTCGTGTTGAGCGGCGGCGGTACTGGAGGACATATATATCCAGCACTGGCCGTAGCCAGACAGTGCGAAGAAATAGATCCGGACGCTGAATTTTTATACATTGGCGGTCAACGAGGACTTGAAAGTAAATTGGTTCCTCAGGAAAAAATTCCATTTGAGGCTATTGATATCACAGGATTTCGTCGCAGCTTGTCTGTGGAAAATATAAAAACGATCATGCGCTTTTTCAAAGGAGTTCGCAGGTCCAAAGCATTATTAAAGAAATTTAAGCCAGATATCGTGATTGGCACCGGAGGATATGTATGCGGCCCTGTCGTTTATGCAGCTTCCAAGTTGGGAATCCCCAGCATTATTCATGAACAAAATGCAATTCCTGGATTGACTAATGCATTTTTGAGTCGCTATGTGGATACAGTGGCTGTTAGCTTTGAAGGCTCGGAAGGAGCTTTTCCCAAAGCTAAAAATGTACTATACACTGGGAACCCGCGTGCTACAACAGTTCGTCTGGCTAACCGGGATCGGGGATTTGCAACTATAGGGGTTCCGATGAACAGCTCTGTGGTCCTGGTGGTTGGCGGCAGCAGAGGGGCAAAGGCCATTAACGATGCCATGATTGCAATGGTTCCGCAACTTTCGCAACTGAAAGACGTCCATTTTGTATATGTAACCGGCGAATCTTATTATGAGCAAACGCTGGACAGCATACGAAATCAGATCGGCTCATTGCCCAATCATCTACACGTGCTCCCCTATATTCACAATATGCCTGAGGTGCTGGCTTGTACCTCTTTAATTGTTAATCGTGCAGGTGCCTCCTTCTTGGCAGAGATTACATCGCTCGGCATTCCGTCCATTCTGATTCCATCACCGAATGTGACGAACAACCATCAGGAGGCTAATGCTCGTACACTTGAAAAGGCAGGGGCTTCTGTCATGATCACAGAAAAGGAATTAAGTGGCCCGGCTCTGTTTCAATCTATAGCGGAAATTATGAAGGATGAGGCAAGGCGGAGCCAAATGGCGGAGCTGGCATCTGCGCTTGGCAAGCCTGACTCAGCAGATATTTTAGTAAAAGAAATGGAGCGTCTTGCCCATAATAGGTAGTCCGCAGCGCAGATTTGGGCGGTTGTCACACACTGGACGGTATTTACATAGGATACCCTATAGATTGTGACCATCACCCAGGCTGCCGGTTGTTAGGTGAGAGCCTTATAACGATGCGGGGCAAGCAACAAGGAGGTTTCAGTACAATGCAGCAATGGATGCCATTATTAGCGGAGCATGATATCGGAAAAGTGCTGGAGCATGAGCCGCTGTCCAAATATACGACCTGGAAGATCGGAGGCCCTGCCGATGCTCTTGTGATCCCGGATACCAAAGAGCAGTTGGCAAGGATTTTGAAGCTGGCTAGCGAGCACGGAATTCCCTGGATGCAGTTGGGGCGGGGCTCCAACATGCTCGTCTCTGACAAAGGGATTCGGGGACTGGTGATCAAGCTTGGACCAGGATTTGATTATGTTCGTTTTGAGGATGAACAGATCGTTGCTGGTGGAGGCGTTTCACTAGTTAAACTATGTGTTATGGCTAGCAAGCAGGGTCTGTCAGGCCTTGAGTTTGCTGGTGGTATTCCAGGATCGGTCGGTGGGGCTGTCTACATGAACGCCGGTGCCCACGGGTCTGATGTGTCACGAATATTCCAGTCCGCTGAGATTGTGCTGGATACAGGGGAATTGGCTGTGTACAATGCCGAGGATATGCACTTTAGCTATCGTCACTCCGTGCTGCATGAGCAACGTGGAATGGTGACAGAGGCAGTGTTCCAGATGAAGCGGGGGGACCGAGAGGAAATCTCAACAGCGCTAGCGGCTTTTAAAGACCGCCGTAGGCTGACCCAGCCGCTACAGTTAGCTTGTGCAGGAAGCGTGTTCCGTAATCCACCAGGAGACTATGCTGCCCGGCTTATTGAAAGCGCAGGTCTCAAAGGTTTGAAGGCGGGAGGCGCTGAGGTATCAGTACAGCATGCTAATTTCATTGTAAATACCGGTCAAGCGACAGCAGAGGACGTGCTTACCCTAATGAAGCATATTCAAAGTACAATATCATCTCAAACCGGCATCAAGCTAATTCCGGAGGTTTTCGTAGTGGGTGAGCGGTAAACTCGGAGGTGATACATTGGACAAATTGGTGATTGAGGGAGGCCGTCCCCTGTCAGGCACCATACGTATCCATGGGGCAAAAAATGCGGCACTACCTATTCTTGCAGCAAGTTTGCTTGCACAAGGTAAGGTGGAAATTCGGAATGTCCCCCATCTTTTAGACATTAAGGTCATGCTGCACATCCTAGAAAGACTTGGTTGCACATGCCGACATGAAGAGGAAACGGTATATGTGGATACATCGTCCGTCCGAACGTTCCAAATTCCTGAGGATTTGATGAAGCAAATGCGGTCATCTATCTTTCTAATGGGACCGTTGCTCGCTAGATACGGAGAAGTTTCCATTTATCAGCCCGGAGGCTGCGCCATAGGCGAGCGCAAAATTGATCTTCACCTGGAGGGCTTAAAAGCTCTTGGCGCAGAGATCGAGGAGAAAGACGAGCAAATTACGTTTCGAGCCCGTAAGCTGATCGGCTCGGACATCCACATGGATTTTCCGAGCGTAGGCGCAACAGAAAATATTATGATGGCTGCCGCGCTGGCCGAAGGACGAACAACGATTACCAATGCAGCGAGAGAGCCAGAGATTCAGGATCTTCAAAACTTTCTGAATGCCATGGGAGCCCATATTATCGGTGCTGGAACAGACACAATTACAATCACGGGGGTCAGTCAACTCAATCCTTGTACGTATGAGGTCATTCCTGACCGCATAGTAGCTGGAACGGTTATGATTGCAGCGGCAGCTACACGAGGTAGTGTGTCGTTGACACACTGCAATCCTTCCCACTTGTCTGCTCTGATTCACGTCCTCAGGCGGGCTGGTGTTCAAATTGGCATCTTGAATGATATAATGACCGTAAGTTGTATGAGTCGTCCCAAAGCAGTGGAGAGGATCGTTACCTCACCTTATCCGTCATTTCCGACGGATTTGCAATCTCAGGTCATGGTTCTATTATCTTTGGCGGACGGCTTCAGTGTCATGAAAGAGACTGTCTTCGAAAGCCGATTTAAACATGTAGATGAACTGAATGTAATGGGTGCTGATATTACGGTCGATGCGAATGCTGCTTTTATAAGAGGGGTTTCTCGTCTGTACGGGGCTACAGTAGAGGCTACCGATCTGCGGGCAGGGGCTGCACTAGTTATAGCCGGTCTAGCCGCTCAGGGACGTACCATTGTCGAGCAGGTTCATCACATTGACAGAGGATATGACCGGATCGAACGTCTTTTCCAGGGATTGGGTGCCCGAATGAGCCGTCAGTCTCCGGTGCCCGAGCAGCTGGATTTCGTAAATTAATGCCTATAATGTCCCTCCGTTAACGGGGGGACAAAGGGCTTTTGTGGAGAGAAGCTATGCCAAATGCTCAAATACCTGTTCTTAAAAAGAACAGAACGAAAAAAAGAACAAGCCGGAAGATTGCTATTCTTCTCATTTTGTTGTTTATTGTACTGCTCGCTGTTCTCTTTTTCCGTTCTTCGTTGAGTCAGGTTTCTGAAATTCGTTTTGATGGTAATGTATTTTCGACCCGGGAGCAACTTCTCAATCGAAGTGGTCTCGCTGTCGGAGATCAATATTTCGGAGTCAGTGCTTCCGACGTCTCTGAGAAGCTGCGGGAAATTCAGTCGATTCAGCAAGTCACAGTGGACAAGCAGTTTCCGGGCATCATTACGATTCACATTAAGGAGTTTGCTACAGTAGCTTACGAGTTACAAAGTGACGGTAGCCTGCGTGCTATTCTAGCAAATGGGACAAGCGTGGGCGTAGGTAGCAGTGGGATAGCGGTTGAAAAGCCTATTTTGACTAAATGGAAATCAGATGATCCCTACAAAGCGAAGCTGTGTGATGCTTTATCACGCATTCCGGGAGAATGGACAGCTGATATTTCGGAAATCATTCCGGCGCCGATTCCTTCTTTTCCAGACCGTATAAAAATGTACACGCGTTCCCAGTTTGAGGTTATTACAACTGTTTCACTGTTGAACTCTAAAATCAGCTATCTGAACCAGGTGCTAGAAACAGAAGAGCCTGGTGTGATCACAATGCTGGAGGCGGATTCCTACGTTCCATTTAAACCCGATACGAGCGAAGAGGGCCAAGAAAAAGATACTACTCAGTGATGTGAAAAAATGCTAGAATTGATTTTATGGGTAATAGACTTGCCTCCTTCTTTTTTCTTCAAATTTTTATGTGACTGCAACCATAAATTGGCTTCTAAAAAATTTGTAGAAAAAAGAGGGAAAGCATGGAGTATGTTGAATATGTACAGAGTGTGTTTAAAGAACGAAATTCATTTTGGAGTCAGGAGGTGCCACAGACTTGAGCAACAATGACATCATTGTTAGTTTGGACATCGGTACATCCAAAGTTCGGGCTATTATTGGGGAAATGAATAATGGAACCTTTAATATTATTGGAGTTGGATCTGCCGACTCGGAAGGGATTCGCAAAGGTGCAATTGTAGACATTGATCAAACCGTGCAATCAATCCGTAACGCCGTGGATCACGCAGAACGCATGGTTGGTATTCAAATAACAGAAGTGTATGTGGGGATCTCAGGCAACCATATTGGTCTGCAAAATAGTCATGGCGTAGTAGCCGTGTCCAACGAGGACCGCGAAATCGGTGAGGAGGACATTGAACGTGTACTGAAGGCAGCAGAAGTAATTGCCGTACCACCGGAGAGAGAAATTATTGACGTGGTAGCCAAGCAGTATGTCGTGGATGGCCTTGAAGGAATTCAGGACCCTCGTGGTATGATCGGTGTTCGTCTCGAAGTAGAGGCTACGATTGTTACTGGAGGCAAAACCCCGATACATAATCTGTTGCGCTGCGTTGAGAAAGCTGGCCTGAGGATTAAAGATCTCGTCTTGTTGCCTCTCGGAGCTGGACAGTTGTCTCTTTCGAAGGATGAAAAGGTGATGGGTTCCGTGCTGGTGGATATTGGTGCAGGTTCTACGAATGTGGCCATTTTCCAGGAAGGAACGATTGTTGCTACATCAACACTCCCAATCGGCGGAGAATTTGTAACCAATGATATTGCCTACGGACTGAGAACCCTTACCGATCAAGCCGAAAAAGTTAAACTCAAATACGGCTGCGCTTGGTATGATGATGCAGCAGCCGATGTCGTCTTTAAAGTGACCCGTATCGGCAGTAATGTAGATAAGGAGTTCAACCAACAGGATTTGGCTGCTATTATTGAGCCGAGAGTACAGGAAATTTTTCAACTCATTCAGGCGGAAGTTAAGCGCTTGGGTTACACAGAGCTTCCGGGGGGTTATATACTTACCGGAGGCACCGTCTCCATGCCTGGTGTACTTCAGGTGGCACAAAGCGAACTGGCCGCTTCCGTAAGGATCGCTGTACCTGATTTTATCGGTGTAAGGGATCCGGGATACACGAGCGGAGTTGGTATCTTGCATAATGCTATTCGTTACTATCGCGGGAGATCGACTAGTGTTAGCAACAGTGGCGGTAGTACCAAGAAGCCGACTAACCGAACCAAGAGCAGCAGTCCCGTTACGGAAGGCGAGCAGAAGCAGGGGTTGATTGAACGCTTAAAAAATATGTTCAGTGAATTTATATAACGTTCATTGCTAATTATGCCAATCATGGACGGGCCATCCATGCACATTGAGGGGGAGATGGAATAGTATGTTGGAATTTGATTTTGAAATGGAGAGCTTGGCTCAAATTAAAGTGATCGGCGTCGGAGGCGGCGGCAGCAATGCGGTTAACCGAATGATCGAAAATGGAGTTCAGGGTGTAGAGTTTATTACTGTCAATACAGATGCCCAGGCGCTTCACTTGGCGAAGTCTGAGCATAAGCTTCAAATTGGCGATAAGCTGACTCGTGGTTTGGGTGCCGGGGCTAACCCTGACGTGGGTAAAAAAGCGGCTGAAGAGTCGCGTGAGCTCATTATGAATACGCTCAAAGGCGCGGATATGGTATTCGTAACTGCGGGAATGGGTGGCGGTACAGGAACCGGAGCGGCTCCTGTCATTGCTGAAATTGCTAAGGAGTGCGGTGCGCTGACTGTAGGCGTGGTAACCCGACCATTCACATTTGAAGGGCGTAAACGCTCCAATCAAGCTGAACTTGGCATTGAGGGATTGAAAGAAAAAGTAGATACCTTGATTGTAATCCCGAATGATCGCTTGCTTGAAATTGTGGACAAGAAAACTCCGATGCTGGAAGCATTCCGTGAAGCAGATAATGTTCTACGTCAGGCCGTACAAGGTATTTCGGATTTGATCGCTGTACCGGGTCTGATCAATCTTGACTTCGCTGACGTAAAAACGATCATGACGGAGCGTGGTTCCGCGTTGATGGGGATTGGCGAAGCGACGGGTGAAAATCGTGCGGCTGAGGCAGCGCGCAAGGCTATCATGAGTCCGTTGCTAGAGACATCCATAGAAGGTGCGCGTGGTGTCATTATGAACATCACTGGCGGCACCAATTTGTCTCTATACGAAGTCAATGAGGCGGCTGAAATTGTAACATCAGCTTCCGATCCGGAAGTGAACATGATTTTCGGTGCTATCATTGATGAAGACTTGAAAGAAGAGATTAAGGTTACCGTGATCGCCACTGGTTTTGAAGGTAAGCCGAGCCAACCAGCACCGGGACGTAGACCAGCAGCTAACCCAGCGGCTTCCGAAGCAACGGAAAAGTCCTCTCCTAACTTGCGTCCATTCGGTAACACTCAAAGCAGTGACCAATTGGATATTCCGACATTCTTACGTAACCGTTCACGCAATAATAATAACGATAACTAGTTTATATCTAGACAGCCCGCATCCTCTTTGGAGATGCGGGCTTCTTTCTGTTTTCTCCGCATCCCGCACGGCCAGTGCTTCTCCTCTTTCCGACAAAATTAGTCGGACACCGTCCCCACCGTTAGACAGACTTTGAACCATATGACTACTATACTTAAGCCTATCCTGCAAAATGCTGGGCGGGTGAATCCTTGGTTGTTTATATCGATTTAATTTTCTTGGCCAATTTGTTCATTGATGCTGTGTTGCTAATGGCCACCGCCTGGATGAGAAAGATTCGTCCAGTGTGGTGGCGATTGATGACTTCAGCTGGAATTGGCGCAATGTACGTAGTCATGATGTTTGTGCCGGAACTGTCATTTTTATTTACGTTTCTAATCAAGCTGGCCTTATCGGTCATCATGCTGCTGGTGGCCTTTGGTTTTGGCAGCATGCAAAAGTATCTTCGTACAATGGGTGCCTTTTACATGATCAATTTTGTAGCAGCAGGTGGCATTTTGGGGATGCATTATTTTCTCCAAAATACGGGGGAATTGTTTAATGGCATCTGGTATACCGCATCAGGTGGAATGTCTTTTGAATTGAAAATCGCATTCTGGTTTATTTTATGCGCATTTGGCGGAGTGATGCTTTTCTTTCGTATTGTGCAGTCCTCGAAGCAGCGCACAGAAAGGATGAGTGGCTTTTTGGGGCAAGTACAGGTGTGGATTGGGCAGGATCATATTGAGTGTACAGGCTTGTTGGATACAGGTAACCAACTGCATGATCCTTTGACCCGAACCCCAGTAATGGTGATGGAGGCGGCTTTGTGGGAATCGTATTTACCCGCTTCCTGGCTCCAAAAATGTTCTGAGGGTAATGCTGATCAACTAGTGATGGATCTGGGGGAGGAACCGTTCAACTGGCAGGATCGTGTTCGTCTCGTTCCCTATCGTGGAATTAACAAAAGTCATTCCTTTATGCTCGCACTCAAACCAGATCGAGTAGAGGTGGTGATGAATGGGATTCATTTTGTACATCATCGAGTGCTGATTGGCTTGGACGGGGGAAAGTTGTCGGCAGAGGGCAAATACCATGCCATCATCCATCCAGATGTGACGGCACACGAAGAGGGGGGTGCTGATTCAAGCTTGAAACGAGAAGCATATGCTAGTGATCATTTTACAGAATCAGGATAATGGAGAAGAGTACAGGACAAGGTTTAAAGACGAGGAGAAACATTCGATGCTGAAATGGACGGAGCCAGTAAGACTTGTACTATTTCCAAAAGGGGGAGAATGATATGAGGGAACAAATGAATTTAAAGATGAAATTTAGGCTAGCATGGCAACTGCAATATTATCGTATTTTATTTTTATTCGGGCTGAAAAGTGAAGAAATTTATTATATTGGCGGTAGCGAGGCGCTCCCCCCTCCATTAACAAGAGACGAGGAAGAGTATTTGCTTGGAAAGCTTTCTTCTGGAGATGCAGCAGTGAGGTCGATGCTAATTGAGAGAAACTTGCGGTTAGTCGTGTATATCGCCCGTAAATTTGAAAATACGGGAATCAACATTGAGGATCTCGTATCCATCGGTGCTATTGGGCTGATCAAAGCGGTGAACACTTTTGATCCAGAGAAGAAAATCAAACTTGCCACCTATGCATCTCGATGCATTGAAAATGAGATTTTAATGTATTTGCGTCGTAATAGCAAAACGAGAACGGAAGTTTCTTTTGATGAGCCTCTGAATATCGATTGGGATGGTAATGAGTTGTTGCTTTCCGATGTGATGGGCACGGAAAATGATACCATTTACCGTAATATTGAGGAGCAAGTAGATCGTAAATTATTGCATAAGGCACTGGATAAGTTGACGGATCGAGAGCGTTTGATTATGGAACTGCGCTTCGGCTTACAAGACGGAGAAGAGAAGACACAGAAGGATGTTGCTGACCTGCTGGGTATATCGCAATCGTATATTTCGCGTCTGGAAAAACGAATTATAAATCGCTTACGAAAAGAATTCAATAAAATGGTATAATGCTTGGGGATATCCGGAAGCGATGGAAACGGCGAATAAAAAAATGCCCTCAGGAGATAATGTACATTAATGTTGCTCCTTGGGAGGTAAGACACGATGACCCGAAACAAAGTGGAAATTTGCGGTGTGGATACCGCCAAACTGCCGGTATTAACCAATGCAGAGATGCGCGAGTTGTTCACATCACTTCAGCAAAATAATGAACGATCAGCCAGAGAAAAATTGGTCAACGGCAATCTCCGGCTCGTCCTGAGTGTGATTCAGCGTTTTAACAATCGGGGGGAGTTTGTGGACGATTTGTTCCAGGTAGGATGCATCGGCCTGATGAAGGCGATTGATAATTTTGACCTTTCGCAAAACGTAAAGTTCTCCACTTATGCGGTGCCGATGATCATCGGAGAGATCCGCCGTTATTTGCGGGATAACAATCCGATCCGTGTGTCCCGTTCGTTGCGGGATATTGCATATAAGGCGCTTCAGGTGCGGGACAGTCTGACAAATCTGAACTCGCGGGAACCAACGATTTTTGAAATATCAGAGGTGCTGAACGTGCCTAAAGAAGATGTTGTGTTCGCATTGGATGCGATTCAGGATCCAGTTTCGCTGTTCGAGCCGATATATCACGACGGGGGCGACCCAATCTATGTGATGGATCAGATCAGTGATGACAGAAATAAAGACGTCTCATGGATTGAGGAAATCGCTCTCCGGGAAGCGATGCATCGCCTGGGCCAGCGTGAAAAGATGATATTGTCTATGCGTTTTTATGAAGGAAAGACGCAAATGGAGGTTGCCGACGAAATCGGTATCTCTCAAGCCCAGGTTTCGAGATTAGAGAAGTCGGCTATACAGCAAATGCAAAAACATGTAAAGTCCTAATGAAATGAATGCTTGAATGATTCAGTGATAAAAACGATCCCGTGCGGATCGTTTTTGCGTTTGCAGGACATTTTTTGGGCTCTCCCACTCATATAGTGAAATAAAGGATGTGATGCGTGTGAATGCACCGGAAACATCAGTAAGAGCCATGAAAATTTCCGAGTTTCAAACCAAGGATGTCATTAACATTGTAGATGGACGACGTCTAGGACAAATCAGTGATCTGGAGATTGACGTACGACAAGGGAAAATTGAAGCTATTGTGGTTCCGGGCAGCAGCCGATTCATGGGTTGGTTTGGAGGGGGAAGCGAATTGGTTATTCCGTGGCGCAACATTGTGAAAATTGGTTCGGATGTTGTGCTTGTTCGACTGGAGGGATTGCATGAGCCGCCGGATGAGAGGGAGGAAAAGTCTTATATCGAACGTCAGGAGCGGAATGACCGACGGGGCTTTTGAACAGCAGGTACACGTAATTTAGTATGTTGTGAAGACACAGCGGCGGCTTTTTGGTACACTGGGCAGTAGAGGTGAGAACGAAATGGAACCGTTTATAGTGAATACCGAGGCTAGAGGGACTACGCCCATGCAAGATGGCGGACGTCCCGTGCCAGAGTTGTTATATATCCAATCTTGGGAGCGGCAGGTTCAGGGATTAACAGTGGGGTTTACAGGGCGTCATGGCGGTGTCAGCGAAGCGCCATACGACAGTTTGAACTGTGCGTTTCATGTAGGCGATGACCCCGTGAAAGTCATTCGCAATCGCCGACTGATTGCTGAGCAGCTTGGTTTTGCTGCTGAAGCGTGGACGTGCGGCGAGCAGGTCCACGGTAATCATGTTGCTGCTGTCCAGGCTACCGATCGTGGGCGAGGCTTTATGGATCGTGCCTCAGCTTTTCAGGACACAGATGGACTTGTGACGAATATACCAGGCATTTTGCTGACGTCTTTTTATGCGGACTGTGTACCCTTATATTTTTGTGATCCCGTGCATCGTGTGATTGGATTGGCGCATGCAGGCTGGAAGGGAACAGTTGCGGAGATTGCGGTGAAAATGGTGCAGACCATGCAAACTGAATATGGATCTCAGCCGTCCGATATACTAGCAGCTATTGGTCCTTCTATTGGTCCTGAATCCTATGAGGTAGATGAGCATGTGATGAACCAAATCCGGGTTTTAGAGCATGATTGCCCGGGTAATGATAAATGGGAAGGTTCTGTTTATTTCCCCTTAACCGGTGGAAAAACACTACTCGACTTGAAACAATGCAATCGACACATTATGATGAAAGCAGGAATATTGCCGAGCCATATCGAATGTACTACCTTGTGCACGAGTAGCCGCAGCGATTTATTTTTTTCATATCGCAAGGAAGGCGGCGTTACAGGAAGAATGGCGAGTTGGATTGGTCTGGAAGAGAGGTGAGTCCTCCCGTGTCTTTGGAGGAACGAATTAAAGAAGTTAACGCCCGTATCGAAGCGGCATGTGCCCGTAGCGGACGTTCGCGTGATGAAGTAAATGTGATCGCTGTCACGAAATATGTTTCGGCGGCGGCAATGGCATCCGTATTGGATAACGACTTGGAGCATGTGGGCGAAAATCGCTGGCAGGATGCTGCGGATAAATGGAGCAAGTTGGGTGATCGGGGAACGTGGCATTTTATTGGTCATCTCCAAACGAATAAGGTTAAAGATGTAATTGGAAAATTTAAATTTATACATTCGCTTGATCGCTTATCGCTTGCTCAGGAATTGGACAAGAAGGCAGCCGCTTTGGGACTGCGAGTCAAAGCTTTTGTGCAAGTCAATATTTCTGGGGAAATTTCAAAATACGGCTTATCCTCCGAGGCAGTTGCCCCTTTCCTAGAACAAATTCGCGAGTTGGAACATGTGGATGTAATCGGCCTGATGACCATGGCTCCTCATGAGGAAAACCCAGAACATACTCGACCTGTGTTTCGGGGATTACGTGAACTGCGTGATCGGTTAAATGGACAAGCTTTGACTAAAGAACCTATCGTTCACTTGTCTATGGGGATGTCCAATGATTTTGAAGTGGCGGTTGAAGAAGGAGCGACTTGGTTGCGGCTTGGTTCCGTACTGGTCGGACGAGAGGAGGATTTTCAGTGGGCGTAATGAATAAGTTCATGAACTTTCTGGGCCTTCAGGAAGAAGAGGAAGTTATAGAGCGAGAGGTTATGAATACGCCGGAAGATCAAGAAATTGAAACCCCAAGCTTTGATAAACGTAAGAACCAGAAGGGCACGAATGTTGTCAGCATCCATTCACAAAAAAATGTGAAAGTTGTTCTGTATGAGCCGCGTTCTTACGATGAAGCACAGGAAATCGCCGACCATATCCGTTCCCACCGCACCGTCGTGGTTAACTTGCAACGAATTCGCAAGGATCAGGCGCTACGCATCATTGATTTTTTGAGTGGCACTGTGTATGCACTGAGTGGCGGCATTTCGAAGGTCGGTAACAATATTTTTCTGTGCACACCGGATACGGTTGAAATTCAAGGCTCCATTACGGAGATACTGGCTGACACTGAACAAGAACTTAACAGAATGAGGTGAGCTTTTCTTGATCGAGGTAATTTACTGGCTATTTCAGATTTATTCGTACATGATCATTGCATATGTCCTGCTGTCATGGCTTCCTAATGCCAGAGAGAGTGTGATCGGTGATTTACTTGCCAGGTTTGTGGAGCCATATTTGTCTCCTTTCCGCAGGTTTATACCGCCAATCTTCGGGATGATTGATATTTCACCTATCGTAGCGCTGATTGCTCTGCGTTTTGCATCGTACGGTTTGATTTCTTTAATCGGCAATTTCGTCTAGGAGGATTTATGCGGACTGAGATTTATGAGCATTTTCACCCGGATGAACGGGATTATGTGGATCGTGCTTCCGAATGGATCAGTCATGCGGGAGCTTATCATGAGCAGAAGCTGACTGATTTTTTGGATCCGCGGCAACAGTACATATTGGAGACACTTGCTTCGAAGGAAGACAAGGTCACGATTAGGGTAGATGGCGGATACATGGCTTCGGAACGAAAGCGGGCGCTGATTGCGCCCGATTATTCGTATTTGGACGATAAGGAAATGGGAATTCAGGTCCTTTCCATCACTTCTGATGATCATAAAATCAATACCCTTGAGCACGGTGATTATCTAGGTGCCATTTTGGGGCTTGGAATCAAGCGTGGCAAAATCGGCGACATTCACGTGCTGGATGATGGGTGTCATGTATTGGTGGCGTCAGAGATTGGAGATTTTATGACTATGCATTTGCAGCAGGTACATCGTGTTCATGTATGGACAGAACTGTTGCCAGTAGCAAGTCTCCGAACGAAGGAAGTTGCATTAGAGGCGATGGATCTGACGGTGGCTTCTTTGCGTCTGGACGGGATTGCTAGTGACGTCTACAAATTGAGCCGCAGTAAAATATTAACACCGATTCGAGCGGGACGATGTCGGGTAAACTGGAAGGTGGAGGAGAATCCATCGACTTCACTTAAAGTTGGGGACGTTATTTCCATGCAGGGATTTGGGCGTTTTAAAGTGCTTGAAACAGACGGGATGACAAAAAAAGGTAGATTCCGTGTCAAAATTGGTAAGTTTGTATAGCTGAAGGCAGGATTCATGAGATTTCTGTCGAAAGAATTAACCTATAGCGTTGAACTGGAACGATTTTGCTCTGTACAGTATTCACAAAACGGGGTATGATGACCGATAGATGATATTGAGCGTCGTGACGCGGAAAATGAATTTTTTGTCAATCTTATAGGAGGTGGACGGCATGCCATTAACGCCATTGGATATACATAATAAGGAATTTGCCCGCCGGCTTCGCGGTTATGACGAGGATCAGGTTAATGAATTTTTGGATCAGGTGATCAAGGACTACGAGGGCGTTATCCGTGAAAATAAAGAATTGAGCACCCAGTTGTTGAACGTACAGGAGAAGCTCGATCATTTCGCGACGATTGAGGATACACTGAGCAAGACAATTATTGTCGCGCAGGAAGCAGCTGATGAAGTTCGCAACAACGCCAAGAAAGAATCTCAACTGATCGTGAAGGAAGCGGAAAAAAATGCGGATCGTATTGTGAACGAAGCATTGTCCAAATCCCGTAAAATCGCGTTGGAGGTTGAAGAGCTGAAGAAACAGGCTTCAATTTACCGAGCACGGTTTCGTACATTGGTGGAAGCGCAGCTCGACTTGTTAAGCCAAGATGGCTGGGAAGCACTTGAAAACCGTGAACGCGAAGTGCTGGAGCGCGAGCGTGAAATGAAAGAAATTTACTAATTTTGATTTCTGACAAGCTTTTATTCGGTCTTGTTAGGGTTGACTTTTATCTTTAAACAGGCTATAACTGTAAATACTATACTGAATTCAACGATTATCCGTCTATCGGTTGATGGTTGTTATTCAAGGCAACGATGTTGCTGATTTAAGATTTCGATGAATTTAACATGTTTAATTCGTTGATGGGAACGAGTACGTCATGATTTGTCCCTCAGAGAGTTGGCCTACCGGTGCAAGCCAACGTTCAGAACATGACTGAAGATCCTCCCGGAGAAGTGAGCTGAAGCGCTTAAACTTGGGGCGTGTGTAAGCGATCACCGTTTGCCATGCGTTATAATGGCGCCCTGCTGAAGTAGAGTAGGGCTCAGAGAGTCGTGACAAGATCGTCTTTTTAGATTGGTCTATTTACGGAATCAGGGTGGTAACGCGAGCACAGTCTCGTCCCTTTTACAGGGATGGGGCTTTTTTTGTTGCTTTTTTAAGTGCGCTAGAACAATCAATGATGAGCAGAGAGGAAGTATAACGTTATGAACAGAGTGGATGTTAAAGAAAAAGCACGGTCACGTGACCTACGCATCCTGAGCAAATGGAAACAGGAGGACACATTCCGTAAATCCATTACCAATCGTGAAGGAAAGCCCAATTTTGTGTTTTATGAGGGCCCACCAACAGCTAACGGCAAACCACACATCGGTCATGTGCTGGGTCGCGTAATTAAGGATTTCGTCGGCCGCTATCAGACTATGAAGGGATATCGTGTCGTACGGAAGGCGGGTTGGGATACGCATGGCCTGCCGGTGGAACTGGGTGTGCAAAAGCAACTGGGGATCTCCCACAAACCTGAAATTGAAGAATATGGTGTTGAGAAATTTATTAAAAAATGTAAAGCGAGCGTGTTTGAATACGAGCAGCAATGGCGCGATTTAACCGAAGCGATCGGATACTGGACAGACCTTGATCACCCGTACATTACCTTGGACAATAACTATATCGAGAGCGTATGGAACATTTTGGCGACGATTCATGAGAAAGACCTGCTGTATCGTGGTCATCGTGTGAGTCCGTATTGCCCGGATTGTCAGACGACGCTAAGTTCCCATGAAGTAGCACAGGGCTACAAAGATGTAAAGGATCTGAGTGCCACGGCCAAATTCAAGCTGCATAGCAGTGGTGAATATGTACTGGCCTGGACGACAACACCTTGGACCTTGCCGAGCCACGTGGCGCTCGCTGTCAACCCTGAGCTGGAATACGCACGTGTGAAGCAAGAAGATGGTGTATACATCGTTGCTAAAAATCTGGTTGAGACCGTAATTAAAGGTGATCATGAAGTGATTGGCACACTATCGGGTTCTGAACTGGTAGGCCAAACCTATACCCCGCCATTTACTTATTTTCAGGTGGAAAAGGGTAACCAAATTCTGGGTGCGAAGTTCGTAACAGACTCCAGCGGTACAGGTATCGTTCATATGGCTCCGGCACATGGTGAGGATGACTATCGCGTATGTCGTGAAAATGGTGTTGGGTTTATCAACGTAGTGGATCTTCAAGGTAACTATGTAGCTGAAATCACTGATTTTGCAGGCCGTTTTGTGAAAGATTGCGATGTAGATATTGTGAAAATGCTATCCGAAAAAGGTTTGCTGTACAGCAAGGAAAAATACGAGCATAGCTATCCGTTCTGCTGGCGCTGCGATACTCCATTACTGTACTATGCTATGGACAGCTGGTTTATCAAAACAACTGCGATCAAGGATCAACTGATTGCCAACAACAGCGAAGTTGAATGGTACCCAGGTCATGTACGCGAAGGACGCTTTGGCAAGTTTTTGGAGGAACTGGTGGACTGGAACATCAGTCGTGATCGCTATTGGGGTACACCGCTTAATATCTGGGTTTGTGAGGAAACTGGAGAACAGTTCGCACCCCACAGTATTGCTGAGTTGAGAGAACGTGCGATTGGGGACGTGCCGGCGGATATCGAGCTACACAAACCATATGTAGATGATATCAAGGTTCGTAGCCAATGCGGTAAATACGAAATGACTCGCACACCGGAAGTCATCGACGTATGGTTCGATAGCGGTTCTATGCCGTTTGCACAGCATCATTATCCTTTTGAGAATAATGAAACGTTCGAGCAGCAATTTCCAGCAGATATGATCTGTGAAGGGATTGACCAGACTCGTGGCTGGTTCTATAGCTTGCTTGCGGTTTCGACGATGCTGACTGGCAAAGCTCCTTACAAAGCTGTCATGGCAACAGGCCATGTACTGGATGAGCAGGGTCAGAAAATGTCCAAATCGAAGGGCAATGTTATCGATCCGTGGGAAGTAATTGACGAGTACGGTACAGACGCTTTCCGCTGGGCATTGCTCTCCGATAGCGCACCATGGAATAGCAAACGTTTTTCCAAAGGCATCGTAGGCGAAGCTAAATCGAAGCTGGTAGATACGCTTGTCAATACACACGCATTTCTGACCTTGTATGCAGATATTGACGGATTTGATCCGGCACAGCATCCGTTCAAGCCATCGGCACACAAATTGGATCGCTGGATTTTGTCCCGTCTGAACAGCTTAATTTTGGTTGTGGACAAAGCATTGTCTGTCAATGACTTCCTGAACTCTGCCAAAGCGATTGAGTCGTTTGTGGATGAACTGAGTAACTGGTATATCCGTCGTTCACGTGATCGATTCTGGGGTAACGGGCTTACAGAAGATAAACTGGATGCGTACCGCACACTGACGGAGGTGCTGTTAACGACGGCGAAGCTGCTTGCACCGTTCACACCGCTGCTTGCTGAGGATATTTACCTCAACCTGAGCAATGGGGAAAGTGTTCATCTGGATGACTATCCGTCTGCCAATGAATCCTTAATTGATCTGGAACTGGAGCGAGATATGGAAACGGCACGTCGCGTCGTTGAATTAGCACGTAATGTCCGTAACGAAACGGGTTTGAAAACACGTCAACCGTTGTCTGAGTTGATTCTGTCTATGGATCAGGATTTTGACCTGGGTGGCTATGAGGAAATCATCAAAGATGAGATCAATGTGAAGCATATTCATGTTGAGACGGACGATAGCGGATTTGTAGATTTTACATTGAAGCTGAATTTGAAAGTGGCAGGCAAGAAATACGGCAAAAATGTCGGATTCCTACAAAATCTTTTCAAGGGAATGTCTGCTGAAGAAACTCGTTCTGTTGTAGAAAAAGGGGTACTGAACGTGGCTTCTCCAGAAGGAGAAGAGTTGCAAGTTACAGCTGAGGAATTGCTGGTGGAGAAAAAAGCGAAAGAAGGCTTCGCTTCTGCTTCTGGCTATGGCTTAACGGTAGCGTTGAACACAGACATTACACCGGAGCTTGAGCAAGAGGGCTGGGTACGTGAAGTGGTTCGTGCGGTACAAGACTACCGCAAAAAGCTGGATCTGCCGATTGAAAAGTATGTAGCATTGACGTTGGATGTAGACAACGATTTGCGTCAGGCGATCGAAAGCTTCGACTCTGTGTTGCGTGAGAACGTATTGGTAACCACGGTGACATTTGGTCAAGCCGAACCAGCGGAACATGTAGAAGTGAATGGCAAAACGATCGGCGTTCATATTGGGGAATAATTACAAGCCCCCTGTCCCATAATACAATAACAGGCAGCATATAAAAACGAGCCTAAGCATCGGAAACGGGTTTCCTCCGTTACGTGCTTCGGCTCGTTTGCTGCTTTCGGGGCAGCCATCGGAAAAGGGGGATTGTGCATATGACAGCACGGTCAAGGCGCAGACTGGGAAGGAGTCTCCGAGGGATGAACGGAGAAGGGGCCGCCATAGCCTCAGATAAGGGAATAGCAGGTGACCAGGCAGAGAAACTAAGTCGTGTGGAAAAGCTGGTGCAAGCTGTATCAGAGCAGATGGAACGAACACGTATTGCAGATTACGCTTTGCTGCTGAATAAGCCTTGGCGATTACTTTGGCTAAACCTAATATCAGGTGTTTCCCGTGGAATCGGCATTGCGCTAGGATTTACTTTTTTTGCCGCTACCATAATTTATGTGCTGCAAGTGCTCGGAGCGTTGAATTTGCCGATTATCGGTGATTATATCGCTGATATTGTACGGATCGTACAGCGACAATTAGAGCTTACTACCTACTAGGGCGTTTCACTTTTAAGCTTCCGATTCGTCCTCGTGCAAATCCGGCTCCAGCAGACCTTCACCCTCGCCATCTTCTATATAACGCTGATAAATAGAACTGCGGACAATGGATACATTTCTGCCATAAATGTCAGTAGCGACAAAGCTTTCATATGGCTCTACGAAGCCCATATTATCATCGCCAGCTTCAATTTCCATATCATCATAGCGGTGGATTTCACCACTTTCCGCCATGGCCGGGGTGTTAGAGGTTCCCCAATTTTCAACGATCTGCCAAGCATCTTCACCGTCAAAGCCGTTTTGTTCTTCACGCTCATCCAGGCTTGTTCTACCGAACGCGGGAGCGAGAAATTCTTCCTCCACCGGACGGTTGTTGGATACTTCTGTTTCAGGACTGTATTCTTTGCAATAAATGGTATAGGGAACAGCCAACAGGCGTTCATAGGGGATGGGTTTGCCGCTGGCGGCGCAAATGCCATAGGTTCCCTTATCCATAGCCATCAAGGCTGATTTGATACGTTCCAATTGAAACTCGTCATGCTCCAGTAAGGAAATATCTTTGGCTCGCTCATAGGTTTCGGTAGCTAGATCGCCTGGATGGTTATCGATGGGAGAAAGCTCACCGGTTTGGTCGCGTTGAGAATCGCCGAGTCCATAATGGTCGTTGTTTTGCAAACGATGCTCAATTTCCTTTTTGCGTTCCAGCAGTTCGTTACGCAAGCCCTGCAATTGTTGCTCCGTCAATGGGGACATGGAATCCTCTCCTTGTTCTAGATTTACATGCATGCAATGTGTCAGGTATGCTCCTTGTAGTGTGCACCGGGAAGACCTCTTTTACATAGGAAATTCTAATCAAATGTGATTGAGTTCATTCCATTTAAGGACTATGCTCGATAGCCTGCAGGACTCGTGGACGATCTGAGAAGGCTTATGCTACAATAAATGGGTTCGACAACGGATATAAGCGGATCGGAGTGACGAAGGACTGTGATTTATTTTGGTATTGCGCTAATTATTTTTTTGATTGATCAGGGTGTCAAATATTTGGTGGCTACGCGGATGGAATTGTACGAGCAAATACCAGTCATCGGCAATTTCTTTTTAATCACCTCTCATCGTAATCGCGGAGCCGCTTTTGGGATTTTGGAAGGGCAACGCTGGCTTTTTATCGTGATTACAATTGTAGTTGTGATCGGTATCGTATGGTACCTGAGAAAAACGGTCAGAGCTGGGCAAAAACTACTTCCTGTTGCGCTAAGTTTGGTGCTTGGGGGAGCGGTTGGTAATTTTTTGGATCGAGCTATTTCTGGAGAAGTAGTTGATTTTGCACAGTTCAATTTTGGAAGCTACACATTCCCGATTTTTAATGTGGCAGACTCGGCAATTGTCATCGGTGTTGCACTGATTATTTTGGATACATTGCTGGAATCGCGTCGGGAAAAAGGGAATGGCAATGATAGCGTTGAAGGGAAGTCATAGCATGAACGAAGTGAATGAAAACGGCGAAGCCATAGGTCTGTCTTATGAGGACGAACTGGAGGGTGAATCTCTGGAATGGACAGCGGATTCAGAGGATGTCAAAACACGTATAGATAAATACATCGCCGAAGAAATGAAGGAAGTGTCTCGTTCCCAGATCCAGCTGTGGATCGGGAATGGTCGGGTACTGGTGAACGGTGCGGCGGTCAAAGCGAACTACAAGCTGGCTGAAGGAGATCATATCGTACTATCGGTACCTGAACCAGAAAGTGTAGATATTATGCCGGAAAATATTCCGCTAGATGTCGTATACGAGGATTCGGACGTTATTGTCATTAACAAGCAACGTGGTCTAGTTGTGCATCCTGCACCAGGACACTCCTCGGGAACACTGGTCAACGCACTGATGTACCACTGCCATGACCTTTCCGGCATTAACGGGGAATTACGTCCTGGTATTGTTCACCGTATTGATAAGGATACATCAGGACTGCTGATGGCAGCTAAAAATGATCAGGCCCACGCATCACTTGCAGCACAGCTGAAGGATCATAGCGTGACTCGGAAATATATAGCATTGGTCCACGGTCATTTGAGTCACGATCAGGGAACCGTAGATGCCCCGATTGGTCGTGATTCAGGTGACCGTAAATTGTTCACGGTTACGGAACGCAACAGCAAGCATGCAGTTACCCATTTTCTCGTCATTGAACGGTTAGGTGATTATACCCTGCTTGAACTTCAATTGGAGACAGGACGGACACACCAAATTCGTGTTCACATGAAATTCATTGGACATCCATTGGTTGGCGACCCTATGTATGGACGCAGTAAAGGGGTTCGTATGGATGGCCAAGCGCTGCATGCAGCGGTTCTGGGATTTAAGCATCCAACTACTGGAGAGTACTTAGAATTTAGCAGACCGATCCCTCCTGATATGGAGGACGTATTAACGTCCTTGCGTAGTCGCTAAAATAATGATGATTTGCTCTGCTTTCCTATTCAAAAACTTGAATAAATTATTAAGTATAACCGCCTAAATGGCGGTTTTTTTATTGTCTGAATAGGAATGGGTAAAAACAACTATGGATAATTATACAATTAGGATGTATAATTATTAAAGTGCTTCCGGTGGTTCCGGTTGAACGGGTGTTGACACGAGATTTTCAATCTGTCATACTTCTTGTAGTTGCGATGGACTTTGTCCGAGAGATGGTTAACCATCTCACACTATGAGAAACAGGACAAAGGAAATCCTGAATAGCACCTTTAAATCAGTCCCGTGAGGCTGGCAAGGTAACGTGAATGGATCACTGATCAGTGCATCCGCTGCGGCGGTATGTCTTCAGTGTGTCCGACAGATCGGAGAACAGTGGAAGACTGTTCATACGAGACTCCTTGCCAAACTTGGGCAAGGAGTCTTTTTTGTATCCGAACACGGGACCAGGTCTGAAGGGAACATCACCTGAGGAGGCTGGAAGCATGAGTATTGAAACACATGTACTGATGGATGAAATTGCGATTCGTCGGGCATTAACGCGGATTGCACATGAAATTTTGGAGAAAAACAAGGGTATTGACGATTGCGTACTCGTAGGTATTCGAACACGCGGAGTTCATCTGGCGCAGCGCTTGGCTGAAAAAATTGCTGAAATTGAAGGCGCACCAATTCCATGGGGAGAGCTAGATGTCACAGCCTACCGCGATGACCGGAGCAGCGTTGCCGAGGCTAAAGGAAATGGAAAAGAGCTTTTGATGAATCCCGCTGACGTATCGGTTCATGATAAGAAAGTCATTCTCTTTGACGATGTGCTGTACACAGGCCGCACTATTCGCGCGGCGATGGATGCATTGATGGACTGCGGACGACCGCAAATGATCCAGCTGGCTGTGCTAGCAGATCGCGGACACCGTGAGCTTCCGATTCGTCCGGATTACATCGGCAAGAACATCCCGACCTCCAAATCTGAGGAAATCGTAGTTGCACTTCAGGAGACGGACGGTAAGGACGAAGTGACGATCATTCAGAACCGGGGGGAATAGGTATGATCACAACAGCCAGTCAACTTAGAGAACGTAGCCTGCTCGGATTAAAAGAACTTAGCCGAAATGAAATTGAGTCGATTCTGGATCGTGCTCATTATTGGGAAACACAGCCGCAAAAGCTGATTCCAGTCCTACAGTCACGCTTCGCGGCCAACATGTTTTTTGAAAATAGTACACGCACACGCTTTTCTTTTGAAATGGCGGAGAAGCGGCTCGGCGCTCAGGTTTTGAACTTTTCCGCTGCGGCTTCCAGTGTGGAAAAAGGGGAGTCCATTTACGATACTGTACGTACGCTCGAATCCATGGGCATTGATGCTGGAGTCATCCGGTTAAAGCCAGCCGGAGTGCTGCAAGAGCTTGCTGAGAAGGTTAGTGTTCCGCTGGTTAATGCGGGAGACGGCAACAATGAGCATCCAACGCAGGCTTTACTGGACCTCTACACCATGCGCAAAACTTTCGGTGAGCTTAAAGGCTTGAGAGTATCCATCATAGGAGACATTTTGCACAGCCGTGTAGCTCGCTCGAATCTGTGGGCCTTGCAAAAATTCGGAGCCAAGGTTAGCTTCTGTGCACCGGACAATATGCAGGCACCTGAGCTTGCAACGTACGCGCCTTATGTGCCGATGCAAGAAGCTTTGCAGGCAGACGTGGTCATGATGCTGCGAGTCCAGCTTGAACGGCATGCTGAAGGAATGTTGCGCTCAGCGGATGAGTACCGAGAGCAGTACGGTCTGACAGAAGAAAGAGCAGCGAGCCTTAAGTCCGGAACAATTATCATGCACCCGGCTCCAGTGAATCGGAATGTGGAGATCGACAGTGCAGTTGTGGAAAGCGAGCAATCACGAATTTTTCCGCAAATGGCCAACGGGGTTCCGATCCGCATGGCGGTTATGGAACGGGCAATGAAGCTGTAGCAGCTGTCAGTAGGATCGTAGGAAAAAGTTGCAAAAAACCTGAGCGGAGGAATATTTCAGATGAAACAATTAATTATGAATGCAAGCGTATTGAACGAGCAGGGCGAGACGGAATTAAAATCCATCCTAATCGCTGACGGAAAAATTTTGGCTATCGCAAATGCGGAAGCCGGAGTTAGCCTCATTATGGAAGAAGGGGCATCTGGACAAGAGCTCGAAGTCGAAAAAATCGACGCCCAGGGAAAGCTGGTCATCCCCGGTCTAATCGACATGCATGTGCATCTGAGAGAACCTGGCTTTGAATATAAAGAAACAATTGAAACAGGCAGCCGCGCTGCGGTGAAAGGTGGATTTACGACGATTGCCTGCATGCCAAACACACGTCCGGTGACAGACAATGTAGACACGGTTCAGTTGGTACTGAAAAAGGGGCAGGAAGCTGGGCTCGCCAAAGTACTTCCTTACGCAGCCATCACGAAAAACGAACTGGGACGTGAGCTGACAGATTTTGAAGCGCTCAAAGAAGCAGGTGCCATCGGATTTACTGATGACGGAGTCGGAGTGCAGAGTGCACAAATGATGAAGGATGCCATGTCACGAGCTAAAGCGCTGGATATGCCAGTCATTGCACACTGTGAAGATAACACACTTGTTGTAGGAGCAGCGGTGACGGACGGTGAATTTGCCAAGCGTCACGGACTCAAAGGTATCCCCAATGAATCCGAGGCAATCCATGTTGGACGTGATATTCTGCTATCCGAAGCAACTGGGGCACATTATCATGTATGCCATGTCAGCACAGAGCAATCGGTGCGATTGATTCGCCATGCCAAATCTTTTGGCATCAAGGTTACTGCAGAGGTATGCCCGCATCACTTGGTATTGTCCGATGAGGACATTCCTGGGCTGGATGCCAACTGGAAAATGAATCCTCCACTACGCTCCCCGCGTGATGTACAGGCATGCATCGAGGGGCTGGAGGACGGAACGATTGATATCATCGTAACGGACCATGCAGCACACAGTGAGGAAGAGAAGGCAAAAGGGATGGAGCTGGCGCCATTTGGAATCGTTGGATTTGAAACAGCCTTTCCGCTGCTGTACACCAAATTCGTAGCTACCGGGCAATGGACGCTGGACTTTCTGGTGCGCCGTATGACGGCTGACCCAGCACGTGTCTTCCGCCTTGATACGGGACGTCTGGAAGAGGGAGCACCCGCTGACCTGACCATGATTGATCTGGAGCAGGAGCAGGCAGTTGATCCACAAACGTTTGCCAGCAAAGGACGCAACACTCCTTTTACAGACTGGAAGCTCAAAGGCTGGCCGGTGAAAACTTGGGTAGACGGCAAACTGGTATGGTCTGCTGACGAAGCAAAATAATACACAACTAATTAAAAAAATAGAACCTTATAGCAGGAAACAAAATAGAGGAGTGAGACGGGATGCAGGCAAGATTGTTACTTCAGGACGGCACGCTGTTTACAGGCACATCATTTGGTGCGGAAGGTGAAAAAACAGGCGAAGTCGTTTTCAACACAGGGATTACAGGCTATCAAGAGGTGCTGACGGATCCCTCTTATTGCGGACAAATCGTAACCATGACTTACCCGCTAATTGGAAATTACGGAATTACTCGTGATGATTTTGAATCAGTACGGCCTTATGTACACGGCTTTGCTGTTCGACATTACGAGCCGGCGCCAAGTAACTGGCGTGCTCAATACAGCGTGGGCGATTTGCTGAAGGAATATGGCATCATTGGTATTAGCGACATCGACACCCGCATGCTCACCCGGATTATTCGCCATCACGGCACAATGAAGGGCATTTTGACGACTGGTTCCCAGCCGTTGGAAGAACTAAAAGAAATGATGTCCGACATGACCATAGAAGAACTGCGTAATCAGGTTCCTTTGACTTCTACTCCTCATCCGTACAGCAGCCCTGGCAACGGAGAACGGATTGTATTGATTGACTATGGTGCTAAAAGCGGCATCCTGCGCGAACTGAATAAACGAGACTGTGATGTGGTTGTCGTTCCACATGATACGACGGCCGAGGAAATTCGCCGCTTGGATCCGGACGGTATTCAGCTGTCCAACGGTCCTGGAGATCCAAAAGACGTACCGCATGCTGTACGTACGGTGGCTGAACTGCTAGGGGAATACCCGATTTTCGGAATTTGCTTGGGACACCAGTTGTTCGCCTTGGCTTCGGGAGCAGATACGGAAAAGCTGAAATTCGGACATCGCGGTGGTAACCATCCGGTGAAAGAACTGGAGAGCGGACGCTGCTTCATCACATCACAAAATCATGGCTACACAGTGAATGAGGAATCGATCCAAGGAACAGAACTTGAAGTGACGCATATTAACAACAACGATAAAACGATTGAGGGTCTTAAACATACTAAGTATCCCGCGTTTTCGGTGCAATACCATCCAGAGGCTGCGCCTGGTCCTTACGATAATGGCTACCTGTTTGACCGCTTCCTGGAAATGATCCGTGAACACAAAAGAAATCAACCAAAGCAACCGCGTCAGGCTGCTATCGCCGCCGCAGTGAGAGGAGAGCGCTAATATGCCGAAAAATACAGAACTTAAAAAAATACTCGTGATCGGTTCCGGTCCTATCGTCATTGGTCAGGCAGCAGAATTCGATTACGCTGGTACACAAGCTTGTCAAGCGCTCAAAGAAGAAGGCGTCGAGGTAGTACTGATCAACAGTAACCCGGCAACCATCATGACAGACACCAATATGGCAGATAAAGTATACATCGAGCCGATTACACTTGATTTTGTAACACAGATTATCCGCCAGGAGCGTCCGGATGGTCTCCTTCCTACGCTGGGAGGACAGACAGGTTTGAATATGGCAGTGGAACTGGCTCGCGCTGGAGTGTTGGAACGCGAAAATGTTAAGCTGCTGGGAACTCAACTGAATTCAATTGAAAAAGCTGAAGATCGGGACTTGTTCCGCGACTTGATGCGTGAGTTGGAACAGCCAGTACCGGAGAGCGTAATTGTAACAACACTGGAAGAGTCATTGGAATTTGCTAACGAAATCGGTTACCCCATTATCGTTCGTCCGGCTTATACGCTGGGAGGTACAGGCGGTGGGATTTGCGCTACAGAAGAAGAATTACGTGAAACAGTCAGCTCTGGCTTGCGCTACAGTCCAATCGGGCAATGCTTAGTGGAAAAAAGTATCGCAGGTATGAAGGAAGTCGAGTATGAAGTTATGCGTGACGGCAATGACAACTGCATCGTTGTCTGTAATATGGAGAACTTCGATCCGGTCGGCGTGCACACTGGCGACAGTATCGTCGTAGCACCGAGCCAGACACTGTCAGATCGTGAGTACCAAATGTTGCGCTCGGCTTCTCTGAAAATTATTCGCGCCCTCAATATCGAAGGCGGCTGTAATGTACAGTTTGCGCTGGATCCGCACAGCTATCAATACTACGTGATTGAGGTCAACCCACGGGTGAGTCGTTCCTCGGCACTGGCTTCCAAGGCGACAGGATATCCGATTGCCAAAATGGCGGCCAAAATTGCACTAGGCTACACACTGGATGAAATTGTGAATCCAGTAACGGGACAAACGTATGCTTGCTTTGAGCCGACATTGGATTACATCGTGAGTAAAATACCACGCTGGCCATTTGACAAGTTCATTTCTGCCAACCGCAAGCTTGGCACACAAATGAAAGCAACCGGTGAAGTCATGGCCATCGGACGTACATTTGAAGAATCTATCCATAAAGCGGTCCGTTCTCTGGAAATTGGGGTACATCGCCTGCATCTAAAGGGCGCCGATCAACTATCTGATGAGGTACTCAAAGAGCGTCTGGCTAAAGCAGATGATGAGCGCTTGTTCCTGGTAGCCGAGGCATTCCGTCGTGGCTGGAAACAACAAGACATTCAGGATGTAACCAAAATTGATTGGTGGTTCCTCGATAAGGTAGAAGGAATTGTTAAGTTCGAATCCATTATCGCTGGAGAGTCTGAGCTGTCCTCGGAAACACTTTATCAGGCCAAACGAAAAGGTTTTACCGACCGCTCCATTGCCGAGATTCGCAGTATGGGTCAACAGAAGAGTATGACAACCGAGCTTGAGGTTCGTGAATTCCGTCTAAATCAAAACCTGCGTCCTGTCTACAAAATGGTAGATACGTGCGCAGCCGAGTTTGAAGCCACAACTCCGTACTACTACTCCTCTTATGAGGTGGAAAACGAAGTCATTCCATCTAACAAAGAGAAAGTTATCGTACTCGGCTCAGGACCTATTCGGATCGGTCAAGGGATTGAATTTGACTACTCCACCGTGCACGCGGTATGGGCTATCCAAAAAGCAGGTTACGAAGCGGTAATTATCAATAACAATCCGGAGACCGTCTCTACAGACTTCAACACGTCGGACCGTCTCTACTTTGAGCCACTTTTCTTCGAAGATGTAATGAATGTCATTGAGCAGGAAAAACCGATTGGTGTCATCGTCCAGTTCGGCGGTCAAACGGCGATTAACCTTGCAGCTCCACTTAGTGCGGCAGGCGTGAATATTCTGGGTACGAGTCTGGAAAGTATCGATGAAGCAGAAGACCGGAAAAAGTTCGAACAGCTGCTGTCTCGCCTTGCTATCGCCCAGCCTAAAGGCAATACGGTCACGTCGGTAGATGAAGCGGTAGGAACTGCCCAAGCATTGGGGTATCCGGTTCTGGTACGTCCATCCTACGTCCTGGGCGGACGCGCTATGGAAATTGTGTACTCAGATACGGAATTGCTGCGGTACATGGAAGAAGCGGTTAAAATCAATCCAGAACACCCTGTGCTCATCGACCGTTATATGCTGGGCAAAGAAGTTGAGGTTGACGCCATCTGTGACGGTGAAACGGTCTTGGTACCTGGGATTATGGAACATGTGGAACGGGCAGGGGTTCACTCGGGTGACTCGATCGCAGTGTATCCGCCACAACACTTGTCTGACGAGCTGAAGCAAAAAGTCGTGGACATTACGATCAGCATCGCCAAGGAATTGAAAACGATTGGTCTGGTAAACATTCAGTTCGTCATTCATCAAGATGAGGTGTATGTCATCGAGGTTAACCCTCGTTCCTCACGGACGGTTCCTTTCCTAAGCAAAGTAACGAATATTCCGATGGCTAACCTGGCGACACAGGCCATTTTGGGCGGTAAGCTTAAAGATGCAGGCTATACAGAAGGGCTATGGCCTGAAAGTAATTATGTCTCGGTTAAGGTTCCTGTATTCTCCTTTGCCAAGCTGCGTCGTGTAGAGCCAACACTGGGGCCTGAAATGAAATCTACAGGTGAAGTTATGGGACGCGATATCCAGTATGCGAAAGCATTGTACAAAGGACTCGTAGGCGCAGGTATGAAAATTCCATCTACTGGGGCGATCATCATTACAGTAGCGGATAAGGATAAGGAAGAAGCGGTCGAGCTGATGCAGGGCTTTTATAGACTGGGCTACAAAATTATTGCTACAGGTGGAACGGCAGCAGCCTTGGAACAGGCCCACATTCCAGTGAACACTGTTAATAAGCTAAGTGAGGGCAATCCGAATATTCTGGATATGATCCGTACAGGTGAAGCCAACTTTGTCTTCAACACGCTCACCAAAGGCAAAACGCCAGAGCGTGACGGATTCCGCATCCGCCGCGAAGCAGTTGAAAACGGCATTGTTTGCATGACCTCGCTGGATACAGTGCGCGCTCTGTTAAAAATGCTGGAGACGATTAACTTCACATCCGAATCGATGCCAGTTCTGAGCAACTAACGCCTTATGAATAGATAAGCAAAATAAGTGGTAATGGGAAGGACATTCATCAGCATTTGCTGACGGATGTCCTTTATCACGGGCAAATATACCCGAATTGATGTGAAAAGGGGCGGTAGAACGGTGAACGAAGCATTTCAGCAGATGGCAGGACGGCTGATGGTTGCGCTAGATTACCCGGATGCACAACAAGCAGAGCAGTTAATTCGGCAGCTGGAGGGAATTCCTTGTTATATAAAAGTGGGGATGCAGCTGTTTTATAGCGCAGGGCCAGCTTTTGTAGAACAATTAAAATCAAGAGGATACTCCGTATTTCTGGATTTGAAAATGCACGATATCCCTAACACGGTACGGGGAGGGGCAGAGAGCATTACCCGTCTAGGGGTGGATATGTTTAACGTACACGCTGCTGGAGGCCGCAGTATGATGTCGGCCGCCAGAGCTGGAGCTGAGGCAGCGATTTCAGCAGACAGCTCACTTGCCATGCCGCTCATTATTGCAGTTACACAGCTGACCAGCACGGATCAAACGACTATGAATACGGAGTTAGGCATTCCTGGCACAGTACAGGATGCTGTCGTTCGTTATGCACAATTGACGCGTGAGGCTGGACTGGACGGTGTGGTCGCATCCCCATTAGAAGTGCCTGCGATTCGTGCAGTATGCGGATCTGACTTTAAAACTATAACCCCTGGCATACGCCCGGCAGGCAGTGCTACAGGTGATCAGTCGCGTGTGCTTACACCCGGACAAGCCATTGCCCAGGGCAGCAGCTACATTGTCGTTGGACGGCCGATCACGGCGGCACCAGACCCACGCGCCGCAGCAAAACATATTATTGAGGAGATGATACAAGTATGACTACATTAAACAATATCCCAGAGCAAATTGCATCCCATCTGTTACGCATTCAGGCAGTGGCACTGCGTCCACAGCAGCCTTTTACATGGACATCCGGTATTAAATCCCCTATCTACTGTGACAATCGCCTGACCATGTCCTACCCGGAGGTGCGTGAACTAATCGCAGACTCTTTTGCGGCTCTTATCCGTGAACAATACCCTGAAACCGAGGTTATTGCCGGCACAGCCACAGCAGGGATTCCTCATGCCGCTTGGGTGGCACAAAAGCTAAATCTGCCAATGGCTTATGTCAGAGACAAAGCCAAAGGACACGGGAAGGAAAACCAAATCGAAGGCCGTATCAGCGCCGGACAAAAGGTTATGGTTATCGAAGACCTCATCTCTACCGGGGGAAGCTCCATTAAAGCAGCACAGGCTGTAGAGCAAGCAGGAGCTCAGCCGTTAGCTGTATTGGCTATTTTCAGCTACCAGCTGGACAAAGCCACTCAAGCTTTTGAAGAAGCAGGTGTGAAGCTGCAAACCTTGTCAAATTACACCGCCTTGATGGAGGTTGCCTTGCGTGAAGGAACCATTCAGCAGGAAGAGATGGAACTGCTGCGTTCCTGGCGTCAGGATCCGGCTTCTTTTGGCAAATAAGGCTGAGTATTAGAGAGACAACGGAGCTAATAAGTAGTGCGCCACAGACTCATTGCCATCCAGTGCAGATTGTTAGTAATCAAGCTGTGTAAATCGAATTCGATCCGGTTACACTAACTCCTACTATACATGTGAAAAGAGGGAGTTCGGATGTATTGGGTTTACTATGGCAGACTGTACACGACTAAATTTCAGGCAGGATGTTTGGCAAAAAGGCTGGAGCATGATGGCTGGATGTATGGCTACAATGATCCCCGCGCAGTGGAGGTGTACCGCTCGCGCAAAGGTCGTTATGGTGTCCGATTTATTCCATAGGTTTACAAAAATAATTTTTAAAAAGAAAATTTCTAAAAACTATTGACGAAACACAAGAAAATGTTGTATATTAATTAACGTTGCTGTTACGAATATGTAGCGTGAATATACATATTTTTTTGAGGGCCCTTAGCTCAGTTGGTTAGAGCGGTCGGCTCATAACCGATTGGTCGGGGGTTCGAGTCCCTCAGGGCCCATTTCCTCAAAAACCCTTGCTTAGCAAGGGTTTTTTGTTGTTTTAATCCTCATTTAATCCTCATTTAATCCTCATTTAATCCTATTGAGTAGCAAAGAGAGGGGTAACCTCAGCCCGTCCGTTTTTTATAAGTCTCCGAGTGTATTAACTTTGAAGCATGATAACGTCGCTATAGCTAGTAGGAATATAGGTCCAACAAAGAAAGCACTGCTCGAATAAACGAACAGTGCTTTTTTAACGCTTTTTTTAGTTTACCTTAACGGTATACACCATTCTCAATTTACCGTTACCGGCGTAAATCTCAACTCTTGCATTCGTTGCAGTGGTGGTAGTTACTACGCCGGAAGCGGAGACGGTGACATTTCCGCTCGCCACTTTATAAGTATCTCCAGGGTAATTTGACAACGCATAAGAATAATTACTTTGCAACGTAGCCGTTCTGTAGGATACTCCGTTTACTTGTACAACAGGTGTAATTTCTGGAGAAGGGCCTACTGCTGCGGACACGCTAGGGATAATAATCCCCCAATGAGTCCCAAAGAGATAGCTGTTGATAATAATATTTTCTTAGTATTCATAAAAAAATCCTCCTTATGTATGATATGAACTCCTAAAATATACCGTGTAAAATGGTTGCTTTCACTTCATTCGATAAATATTGTAAAAATAATACAATGAAACGATTCTATAGTCTTATAAGATACAAAATAATTAAAATATGACAATTAAAGAAACTCATTTAATATACTGTATTTTTGAGCTATTCTCTATAGCTGGGCCATCTTTGCATAACAAAATAAAAACGGACGTCGGAGTGATTCGTCCGAGATCCGTTTTTCGTATGTGCATGTATGGCACTTGATATCAGTTGACAAGTTGATGTGCAAGCTTCTTGCTACTATCTAGATTTCTTTCGACCATGCGTTGTTTTAATGCAGACAGCTCCGTATTTTGACGAATCGCTTCTGCTACCAGCTGGGCAATTTGCCTTGCTCCTTCGTCAGAAAAATGGGTATTATCTGCTACACCAGCTGGGTAATTAGGGTGCGTTTTTTCAGGCAAATGCATAAATAGAAGCTGGGACTCTTTTTCGCCCATGGAACGATAAAGCTGCTGTGATGCTTCGAAAATATCGAGCAACGGTGTCTGGGTTTCCTTGGCTACTTGTCTCATGGCAGCGGGATAGGCTCCTACGGCCAGCGGATCAGGTTCACCGTTTGCGGTAAAGCGGCGGCGGCTTACAGAGGTTAACAGCACTGGAATTCCGCCACGTTCCCGAGCGGACTGAATGTATTGAATTAAGTTTAGACGGTACTCTCCATCAGGATCGGTGTAGCGTGCAGGGTCTTCTTTTTTCTCGTCGTTATGTCCAAATTGAATAAACAAATAATCGCCAGCTTGAATATCTTTTTCAATATCAGCTAATCGCCCTTCTGCTATAAAAGATTTGGTGCTTCGTCCGTTGACGGCACGATTATCCACATGAACAGTAGAGTCCAAATGAGCTTGCAAATGTTCGCCCCAGCCTGTCATCGGTTTTTCGGTTGCTCCTTTTTGAGCTGCAGTAGAGTCCCCTGCGATAAACAGTCGAGTTGTCATCTGTTGTCTTGCCTGCGCATATCCATGTTTTTGTAGCCATGTTTCCGCCAGGTCGAGCCATTGTCTGCATTCAAGGTTGTCCTCGGATAGTCCCAAGCCGTGTCGTCCTTCCTCAAATACATGCAGTTCAAACGGAATACGCTCTCTGGATAATGAGAAAGCGAACAACAGGCTATTTTCTACCGGTACAGCGCCATCATTGGCCGTTGTCCACATAAAAGTCGGAGGTGTCTGTGCAGTCACTTGCCGATCGGATGAAAAGGCTTGGAGCTGCTCCAGGGTTGGCTGTTCCCCTAAAAAGTGCGTACGGCTTCCAAGATGCGTATAAGGATCATGAAATGAAATGACAGGGTATCCCAACATCAGAAGATTTGGTTTTTCCGCTCCGATCGTGGAGACAATGGAGGCCAGGTGACCCCCTGCTGAAAAACCGATGAGACCCACTTGATCAGGGATCACTAGCCAGTCATGCGGTGTTTGGCGAATCCATTGCAGGGCATGTTCTACATCCTCCAGCAAGGAGGTAATCTCGAAATCACCGACCTGATACTCCAGCACGCCCGCATGAATACCTAGATCATTTAACCACCGGGCGATTGGCTCTCCTTCATGTGAGGCCAAATGCTCGTAGCCACCGCCAGGTAACACCAATACAAAAGGACGAGCTTCACGAGCCACTACGGGATAGAGGGAGAGAAAGGAAGTGTCTAACGGAAATTCTTCTTTTACAATCTGTTCTTTAGAACTAACGACATGTAGCATAAGAGACCTCCAAATTTCTTTTTAACTGCCGCAAACCAAATAAAATCAACTTAAATTGGAATGATACGGATGTAAAAAATAATGCACACGTGAAAAAAATGATTTAAACCTTGTTATGAAAGCGCTATAATTTGGTGTGATACCAAGAACCAAAGGGGGAGCGCAATGAAAAAAGGAAGAATGTTCTACACTATTTTTATTACGATTCTGGTTTTGGGAATAGGATTGGTGGCCAGCTTTGGCAGCTATATCTATTTTACAACAATTAGCTCCGTTGTGGAGAGAGTTTCCAATACCAAGCAAAGCTACATGGCGCAGATCAGAAATAGCCTGGAACAGAAAATCCAAACCATTGAATACGCTTTTAATACGTATAGCACGACCAGTTCCTTTAATGAAGTTGTCAAAAATCCCATTACAGAAAAAGATTTTGTAGCGTATCGGAATGTAAATACCCAGCTCAATTATATTGCTACGATGGGATTAGAAGGAACCGAGTATTCACTAATAAGTCTAAATCAGAATTGGAGAATCTCCAATGGAAGCCTGTCTTATTTGACGAAAACGGAACGAGAAAAGCTGATTAGTACCTATATCGACCACCAGGATAAGGGACTATTCTGGATTAAAACAGATAAAGGAATCCGTTTTGTGAATACCTTGCCTGTGTTTTCCAAAAAGAAACAGGCCATCGCGCTATCTGATATTTCGTCGCAGACGTTAAGCCATACCATTCAAACAGAGGATCATATGCCTGTGTTTATTTTGAATAAAAAAGGCGACTTAATGTACGAAACTGAGCCTGCTACTCCCTTATTGTCTACTCAGCAGCTTCAGCACATTTCAGAGGTTACTGCTAAATCAAACAACACGGGCATGCTGACATTGGAGAAAACGGAGCATCAGCCAGCGCGGCAAATCATTTATGCTAAATCTGCTTACAACAATTGGACTTACTTAACGGTATTAGATAAAAAAGAGATTGCAAACGCGTTTCAAACGACCAAATTTGGGATTATCATGATGGGCCTTGTATTAACGCTTTTAATGGTGGTGGTGGCATACATCATTGCCATTTACTTTACCAAGCCATTCCAGCAAATAAAACGCAGCTTACCGAAAAATCCCAATTTCGCTTTCAAAAATGAACCTTCTAAAAATGAAATTGAGTGGATTATTAATTCCATCGACAACATTGTAACAGAGAAGGAAAGCTTGGAAAGTCTCATTCAGTCCGAAATGCCACAGTTGGAAACGCAATTGATTCTCAACCTGTTTCGCAAACGTGTTTCCGCAGAGGAATTGGCACGAAAAATGCCACGCTTGGGCTACCCGCAGATCGAGAATCAAGTGTATATTACCTTGTTGGTTCAACTGGATAATCTGGGAGATCGAGAACCTTCGGATAAAGATGTTTTACTGCTGGCTATTAACAAAATCGTAGAAGAAACGATTCCTGAGCAGCAGCGTATGCTTCCCATCATTTTGAACGATAACACCCAGGCTACCATATTAATTTTGGCAGGTAAGAGTGCACAGGAAATGAGAAAGCAAGTGCTGGATCATGCGACCCTTTTGATTCAGAATGTAAAAGAGTATTTGAATGTATCCATCAGCATCGGTATTAGCACAGCGTATGATAACTTATTAGAAAGTAAAGAAGCTTGTGAGATGAGCAAGCAAGCATTGCATCACCGTTTAAACCTAGGTAAAGAGTCGATTATTTTTTATGAGGATATTTCCATGGTCATTTCAGGTCCGGTGCTGCTGCATTATCCTGCGGAATTGGAATCCAAACTGTTTGATGCCATCCGCATAGGAGATGAAGAGCAGGTATATCATACCGTGCACTCTTTATTGGCGGAAATGATGACAAAGAACAACCATTCCATGAACTTTGAAGTGCTGCTGGTACGCTTTGTCAATAACCTCATCCAATTAGAGCAGCTATTAGGGATTGAAGTACTGCTAACGCAAGACAATCATGCCTTGTATCACCGTTTGCTGGATATCCGTAACCCGGAGGAGATAGAACGCATGCTGTTAGAACAGGTTATTTTCCCCATGGTAAAAAGCATGAAGGAGAAGACCAACCAGCAATTCCGCTGTCTCTCTGAGAAAATTGCCGCGATTATCCGTGCTGAATATGACCAGGAATTATCATTAGAACTCATTGGAGATCGACTGCATTACAATCCAAATTATTTAAGCAGTATTTTCAAAAAAGAATACGGAACGACGTTTAGTGAATATCTGATGGGCTATCGCCTGCAAATGAGCAAGAAATGGCTCGTTGAGACAGATATGACGATTAAAGAAATCGCCGAGCGGCTGCAATATCATAATTCGCAAAACTTTATCCGCTCTTTTCGAAAAAAAGAACAGGTTACACCAGGGGCTTATCGAAAGATGAAGCAAGCCAATTAACCTTTAACCGCCCCCAGTAAGGCTCCTTTGACAAAGTGCTTTTGCACAAATGGATACACGATTAACATCGGAACGGTCGCTATAACAATGACCGCCATCTTAATCGTCTGCGCAGGCGGGATGACATCTACCGCAGTTCCTTCTGCCTGCATACCACTGGAGACGATAACAATTTGGCGAAGTAAGACTTGAATTGGCCATTTGGCAGAGTCATTGATATAGAGAATGGCGTGCATATACGTATTCCAGTAGGCAACAGCGTAGAATAAAGAAATGGTTGCAATAGAAGGCAGGGCTAATGGCAACATAATTTTAAAGAAGATACCAAAATCGTTGCACCCGTCCATCTTGGCCGATTCCTCCAAATCATCCGGCAATGCCTGAAAAAAGTTACGCATGATAATCAGGTTAAATGCATTAATAGCTACGGGCAGAATCAAGGACCAATACGAATTGATCAGTCCCATGCTTTTGACCACGAGGAATGTCGGAATCATCCCCCCGCTAAACAACATAGAAAACACGACAATGAAGTTAATCGTATTGCGGCCAAGCAGATATTTTCGGGATAATCCATAAGCCATAAAAGCGGTAAAAATCATACTTACAACTGTACCCACGATCGTTACTCCGACCGAAACCCCAAGTCCTCTAAAAATCGTTGGAGTGGATAGGATATAGCGATAAGCATCCAGTGAAAAAGTTACAGGGAATAAGATGAACTTCTTGGCCACTACTTCCTCAGTTGAAGCAAATGAGCTGGCGATGATATTCAAAAAAGGTAAGAGACAAGTGAGGGCAATGAGAATCAAAAGTGTACTGTTTACAATGTTGAAAATACGACTGCCCAGTGATTCTTTTTTTCGTGATTTTGGTTTGATTAATGGTTGTTCCAATGTGGGTGACCTCCTTGTAATCGTTTACATGTAAACCTTATCAAGAGCAAAGAATTCCGTATATAATCAAATCTTGAGGTGTTCTCTAAGCGTGGAAAAAAGAGGATGATCATTAAGTTGTGTAGTAATCATTAGCTAAGGTGAAAAGGCTGTAAAGTAGGCTGTTGGCCTATTTTTGTAAACGCTATCATTTGATGATTATATGCGTAATGACGAAAATAACGTACTCTTGAAAGCGTATACAGGAACGTTTGAAGGAGGTCGAACTAATGAAAGTTTCAAGTGTCCCCGCACCAAACATGAAGATGAAAATGAAAAAGAACAAAAGAACGACGGAAAGCCTTTTACGAATGCAGAAACACAAGCTGCTCTATCTGATGGTTTTACCCGGGTTGGTGTACTTCATTATTTTCAAGTACTTCCCTATGGGAGGATTGGTAATTGCATTTCAGGATTATCAAGCCTTTCAGGGAATTACAGGCAGTCCATGGGTAGGAATGAAGCATTTTATTCGTTTGTTTACAGAGCCTACGTTTTTTATGTTGCTTCGCAATACGCTGGTTTTATTTGCACTGAATATTGTAATCTTTTTTCCATTGCCCATTATATTGGCGCTCATGCTGAACGAGGTTAGGAAGATGTTTTTCAAAAATATAATTCAAACCATCATCTACATTCCGCACTTTATGTCATGGGTTATCATCGTTTCGATTTCTTATGTATTCCTGACGGTGGACGGCGGTGTGCTGAATGAACTGATTGCCGCACTAGGTGGTGAGAAGATCAGCTTCTTAACATCACCGCAGTGGCTGCGAACGGTCTATATCGGGCAAGTGATTTGGAAGGAACTTGGCTGGTCTACCATCATTTATTTATCTGCAATTACAGTGGTGGATACACAATTGTATGAGGCAGCAGAAATGGACGGTGCTGGACGTTTGAGAAAGACATGGCACGTGACGTTGCCAGCGATCCGCCCGGTTATTATTACTTTGTTAATTTTGAAAATCGGTAGCACGCTGGATTTGGGCTTTGAACATATGTATCTGCTATTGAACTCATTAAACCGCGAGGTTGCCGAAATCTTTGACACCTATATTTATACTGCGGGCTTAAAGAATGGACAATTAAGTTTCAGTACGACGGTAGGACTTTTCAAAGGTGTAGTAGGCTTAATTCTGATTATGTTCTCCAATCGACTCGCTAAGAAATTTGGTGAGGACGGCGTTTACTAATGACGACGGGAAGGATGCAAAATGGTACGATTTGTAGAAAACATGAACAAATGGTGCATGCGCCTGCTACGCCTGGTCTACCTTAACTTGCTGTGGACGATTGCGACAATCCTGGGCTTGGGTTTTATAGGTGTAGGGCCTGCAACCGTTGCTATGCTTAGTATTTTAAGGCAGTGGATTCGGGGCAATGAGGAAGTCGCCATTTTCTCGACGTTTGTACGTTACTTTAAAGAAAGCTTTAAGGAAGCAGCCATCATTGGCGGGCTATACAGCCTTGTGGGTTACGTGCTCTACGTGGATATCGTCAACAGCTCATCCTGGTATGTTCGTGTGGTGACACTGATGGGTGCCTTTTTGTATCTGATCTCTTTGGCATACATTTTTCCGTTACTGGCTCACTATGATTGGAAAGGCATCAAGCTGAAGATCAAGATGTCGATCGTCATTGGATTTTCGTATTTACAATATACACTAGTTCTTTTTGTAGCTATTGTCGTGCTTTATGCATTGATTCTAGGCTTGTACCCAGGAATTCTAACTTTTGCCGGAGCGAGCATCATCGGTTATCTCGTGATGTGGATGACGCATCAGGTATTCAGCAAAATAGAACGAGAGGTTCTGGTGAAAGAGGAAGATATGGCATGAATATACAAACGAAAAAGGAGCAAACACGATGAAGAAAAGAAACGCGATGAAAAAGGGAGTATCGGGTCTTCTTGCCGGACTTATGGTCATGAGTGTTTTTCTAACTGCTTGTGGTGACAAGGGGACTGAGGATCAAGCCAGCCAAACCTATGATCCCAAATCCAAACTGGAATTTACCTGGCTAAACGTATTGCATACAGCCTCTCCGCCTACAGAAACGATTAAAAGCAAAATCGAAGAATACACCAATTCCAAAATTACGTTCAACTGGGTGCCGGATGCTTCCAAGGAAGAGAGAATTACCACCGCACTGGCTTCTGGTGAATTGGCAGACATGGTGACTTTGACGATGATGACAAATTCATCAGTGCGTAGTTCATTGAAATCAGGATTATTCTGGGATGTAGGCAAATACTTGGATGATTATGAAAATTTGAAGAAGATCCCGCCTGAAGTGCGCGAAGCTGCTTCTATTGAAGGGGTACTGTATGGTGTTCCGTTCCAGAAAAATCTGGCTCGGGCGGGTCTGGTCATTCGTCAGGATTGGCTCGATCGCTTAGGACTGAAAGTGCCGACCACACTGGATGAGTTGTATGAAGTTGCGAGAGCGTTTACAGAAGATGATCCAGATGGCAATGGAAAAAATGATACGACTGGGTTTGTTGACAGATCGGATCTGCGTTACAGCAGCTTCAAAACATTAAGCTCCTACTTTGGGACACCTAATGGCTGGAAAGTAGATGAAAACGGCAAGTTTACGCCGGAATTTGATACTCCTCAATATTTGGAGACCTTAAAGTATTCCAATAAATTATACAAAAACGGATACCTCTCCAAAGACTTTGCCGTAACCGCTAAAACGGACCAGCAACAACAATTTGCACAAGGTAAAGCAGGGATTTATACAGGCATGATTGATATCTCTAACCTTAGAACCTTGTCTCAAGGCTTACAAAAAGGGCTGAAGCTGGTACCTGTTAACAAGATTTCTAATGGAGATGGCCAATATCACGTATGGTCTGAAGGAAGCGGGGTAGGAGGCTTGCTGGCATTTCCGAAATCTGAAGTAAAGACAGAAGCTGAGTTGAAGAGACTGCTGCAATTTGTAGATGATTTAATTGACAAAGATGTATATATGTACATGACCGGTGGTATTGAAGGTACTCATTATAAAATCGAAAAGGATGGTTCCTTTAAAATTACGAATACAGATTTGTGGCAAGCAGACGTTCAGCCATTTTCAAGCTCCAGACCAAGTGAAGTGACCTATAACTTAAAGGATGCCAATCCGGAAAAGGAAATGGCTAATGAATTAGTGCGAGAAAATAATAAATTTGCTGTTCTGGACCCGACAGTGCCACTGGATTCAGCCACCGCTAATGAACAAGGAACAGAGCTGGAGAAAATCATTACCGACGCCTCCTTCAAATTTATTATGGGTGAAATTGATGAAGCCGGATTTAAAGCAGCTGTAGAAAACTGGAAAAAGTCAGGCGGAGCACGAATTACCACTGAGTATGAAGAAGCGTATAAGAAAACGAAAAAATAAAGATATAGGCTGAACATTAGTGTACATGAATTGTCACTACGCAGGCGGATGGTGCTTAACATCGCTGACACTTGTCCAGCACCATTCCGCCTACTGCGTTTTATTCACTTAAAATAAAGACAGGAGAGAACGAAATGCAATTATATAACATTGTAGATTATGGAGCAGTTCAGGATGGTACGACGATGGCGACAGAGGCGATTGCGGCTGCCATTGAAGCAGCAAGTAATGCTGGTGGAGGCACCGTTTTTGTTCCGTCTGGAACATACCTGACGGGTGCTATTATTCTGAAAAGTAACATTGAGCTGCATTTAAGCCCCGGCGCAATTCTTTCCTTCAGTACGGAACTGGCAGATTACCCTGTAGTAGAATCCAGATGGGAAGGCGTTCAGCGGGAAGTACATGCATCGTGCATTTATGGAGAGAACCTTGAGAATATTTCGATTACAGGCAGCGGAACATTGGACGGAAATGGTCAACCGTGGTGGGAAAAGCATCGGAATCACCCTGAAGAGTTGCAGTATCCAAGACCCAAATTAATCAGCTTTGACCGCTGTCAACGGGTCACCATTAAAGACCTCATGTTAAAAAATTCCCCCAGTTGGACTGTAAACCCCATTGCTTGCTATAACGTTACGATTGACAATTTGTCCATTCTTAACCCGGCTGACTCTCCCAATACGGATGGCATTAATCCCGAATCCTGTTCCAATGTTCGTATTAGCAACTGCAATATTGATGTAGGTGATGATTGTATTGCGATCAAAGCAGGAACCGAAGATACCCATGAGCGGATTCCTTGTGAAAATATTACGATTACCAACTGTACAATGGTGCATGGTCATGGTGCTGTCGTACTGGGAAGCGAAATGAGCGGAGATATTCGTAATGTTACGATCAGCAATTGCGTGTTCAAGCAAACGGATCGGGGCATACGTCTGAAATCAAGACGGGGACGCGGTGGAATCATCGAGGATATTCGTATCAGCAACATTGTGATGGAGGAGGTCATTTGTCCATTTATTCTAAACCTGTATTATTTCTGCGGACCTCGGGGCAAGGACAAATATGTGTGGGATAAAAATCCCTATCCAATTACTGATGAAACTCCGTGCTTTAGAAGAATCCATTTTTCCAATATCACGGCACGTCAGGTTCATGCGGCGGCTGGTTTCTTATACGGACTTGCAGAACAATATATTGCTGAAATTACATTTTCCAATATTGATATATCTATGGCTAAAAATGCGATTCCCGGTCGTCCGGCCATGATGACAGGGATTGAAGATATGAATAACCGTGGTTTTTATCTAGGTAATGTGAGGGATATTCGTTTTCAACAGGTTACGATTGAAAATCATGAAGGTCCTGCCTTTTACATTGAAAATGGGGAAGATGTTGAAATCAATCGTTGTCATTCGAAGAATACAGCTCAGCCTGAAAAGCTGATAGAACAAGTAACGATACAACCTTCTGAACAAAATGTTGTGAAATAGGAGGGGATGAAAGGAGCATAAAACGTGGATAAGTTGCAAGCATTGTTGGGAGACCTTCCGGCAGATCGCCCTATAACGGCGACTCTACTGAATCAAGAAGAGCGGGAGGGTTATCAACTGGAGTGTCTCCTGCTGGACTTGAACGGGATCGAGTCTGTACCCGCTTATGTAGCTACACCCTTACATGGGGACGGTCCGTTCCCATTGGTCGTATTTAACCATTCGCATGGAGGCAACTATACGAATGGACGTAAGGAACTGCTTCATAGCAGTTCTTACCTACAGCAGCCCTCGTTTGCTACAGCTCTGACAGACATGGGGTATTGCGTGTGCTGTATCGACATGTGGGGCTTCAATGAGCGTGGAGGCAAAACCGAGAGCGAGCTGGTAAAAGAAATGCTCTGGCAGGGTCAGGTGCTGTGGGGCATGATGCTGTATGATAACCGTCGTTTGGTAGATTATATGTGTCAGCGTGAGGACATTGATGCTTCCCGTATCGCAACGATCGGTATGTCGATGGGTGGACTTATGGCATGGTGGATGGCTGCTTTAGATGAACGAATACAGGTCACGGTGGATATCTGCGGACAGGTAGATGCCCATACGCTGATCGCTAAAAGGGGATTGGATCATCATGGCTTCTATTCCTATGTCCCCGGCTTGTTGAAGCATTTCACCACGCTGGATATTCAAAAGCGGATCGCACCTCGTCCACGGATGAGTATAACAGGTCAAAATGATCGGATGTGTCCTATAGAAGGAGTCGAGCATTTGGCCAAGGGGTTGTTGGAAGCTTATCAGAAAGCAGGTCACCCTGAGCATTGGCAGCCTGTGATTGCGGGCGGTGGCCATATGGAGACATTGGAAATGCGAACGGCTTGGCAGTCATTTTTAGCTGAACACTTGTAAATCAAATGAAAGGATTGGGGTAACCATGCTAGTCGGAAAAGAATCCTTTTGTGATTTCCACACTATTCAGGAGGCGATTCATGTATTGGAGCAATCGCCTTCCAACGAAATGGAAACGCTAACTATTTTATCGGGTACCTATGAGGAAGAAGTGCGGATTTACCGTTCAAATCTACATATCATAGGCATCGGGCAGGTAGAGATTCGTATGGACCGGTATGCCAAGGAGCGGAATGAAGCAGGTGAGGAAATAGGAACCTTTGCGACACCGACTTTATTTATAGGCGGCAGCCATCTGATCTTGGAAAATCTCATCATTTCCAACACGGCCGGACAGGGAGAACACATTGGGCAGGCCGTTGCGGTATACGCTCATTGTGATCAAACCGTCTTTAGAAACTGCACCTTTAAAGGGTACCAGGACACGTTATTTACAGGCCCTCTGCCTCCTGCACCCAAAGAACGATTAAAGTTTGGTGGAATTCCTTTGAAAGAACACCATGCACACTATCGCCAGCTTTATCAGCATTGTTACATCGAGGGTACGATAGATTTCATTTTTGGCGGGGCTACCGCTTACTTTGAAGATTGTGAGATTCGTAGTTTGCGTCATCATAAGAACCATACAAGCTACGTTACAGCCGCCTCTACACCGCAAGGACAAACGTACGGCTATGTATTCGATCATTGCTATTTAACCGCAGAGCCTGATATTACTCCTGTTTTTTTGGGCCGTCCATGGCGGGAATATGCCAAAACCGTATTTGTCGATTGTAAAATGGGCGACCATATCGACCCGCGCGGCTGGGACAATTGGGACAATGTCGCGAATGAGAAAACCGTCTGCTATCAGGAATATGGCGGATCTGATGAAATAGCTTTATTACGTAAGCAGCGTGTTCCGTGGGCGGATTGCTTTGAAGCGAGGACAGAAGCATGGAGCAAGAAGCAGGTTTTTGAGGGAGTCACATTTTGGAAAGTAAGGAGAAGTGATGTCTCATGTTGATCCAAAACCCTATATTAAAAGGCTTTAATCCCGATCCGTGTATTACGCGAGTCGAAGATACTTACTATATTGTAGTGTCATCATTTGAGTGGCTGCCTGGAGTACGGGTGTATCAGTCCAAAGATTTGGCTCATTGGGAGCACTGCACGGATATTTTGACTGACCAGGTTAATTTGAGAGGGAACCCGAAAAATTGCAGCATTTGGGCACCGCAATTAAGCTATGCGGATAACCTTTTTTATCTGCTCTATACGGATGTGAAAAGCACCAAGCGTCCGTTCAAGGACGTTCATAATTTTGTGATAACGGCACCCACGATCAACGGACCGTGGTCGGAACCCGTTTATCTGAATAGTAGTGGATTTGATCCATCTTTATTTCATGATGAGGATGGACGCAAATGGCTGCTGAACGCGTTGTGGGATTACCGCATGTTGGAAAGCAATAAGTCATCGGGTATTGTCATGCAGGAGTATGACAGCAGTCAACAGCGGCTTGTTGGCGAGCCTATTAAAATTTTTGATTGCACTCCATTGAAGAAGACAGAAGCGCCCCACATCTACAGGCAGAACGGTTATTATTATCTTGTTACAGCGGAAGGTGGAACGGGTACGGGGCATGCAGTTACCGTAGCACGCTCCAAGCAGATAACCGGCCCGTATGAAGTGGACCCGCATAACCCGATGCTTACGTCTCGTGATCTGCTGAATTTCCCTTTACAATGCGCAGGACATGGCAGTCTTGTGGAAACACCGGACGGAGAATGGTATATGGCTCATTTATGTACACGTCCAGTGGAGGGGAAATACGCCATTTTAGGGCGCGAGACAGCGTTACAGCAAGTATATTGGAATGATGAAGGCTGGCTGCGATTAACCGCCGGGGGCCATACACCCCAATTGGAGGTGCCTGCGCCTCAAGGGACAATCTTGGGTCAGCAAGAGCAGCAGAAGTATATTTTCGAAGACTTTTTCGAGGGCCCCACACTTGACAAAACGTGGAACACATTGCGTATCCTGGCGGACGATAGCTGGTGTTCATTAAGTCAACGCCCAGGCTATCTTCGAATCCATGCTGGAGAATCCATACAAAGTCTGTTCCAGCATCACGTGCTTGCCATTCGGCAAACGGATCATCATTTCCGGGTAGAAACAGCACTGGAGTATCAGCCAACCAGCTATTTGCAAATGGCGGGACTTTTGCTGTATCTCAATGAAGAAGACTATTTGTATGCGTATGTTAGCTATGAAGAGGGAGTGGGAAAAGTGCTGCGCATGATGCGCTGTGAAGCTAATTCATTTACGCTAATTCCGCAAGTGATTGCCCTTCAGAATGATCTTCCTGTACATTTGGCTGTAGAGGTTCATGCATCCCATGCACAATTTTATTATGGAGTCGGAGATGAACCTTCCTGGACGCGACTTTTTGAAATACAGGATATCAGCTTTTTGTCTGGAGGATTTACAGGGAATTTTGTAGGTATTGCAGCTCATGATATGCAACAATTCCAAGGAAGCCATGCTGATTTCTCCCACTTCTTATACCATGGTAAGGACCATCTCTCCTCATAAAAATATAATACTGACTATACTGCAAGCACCTTAATGGGTGCTTTTTTTCTTTCGCAGATTACCTTTTCACATTATAATCTCGCAAAATCTCCAAAAAAGCAGTGGTTGCTTTCGTCTCAAATATCGCAGAAGGGGTCAGAAAAGAAAATTTCCGAATGAACGGGAGATTGAGAATATCCAATACTTCTAATGTTCCCAAAGCAAGTTCCTTTTGAATTACCCATTGGGACAGCAAAGAAATCCCCAAGCCTGCTTCTACCGACTCTTTGATGATCTGTGTACTGCCAAAATTCATCATATGAGAAGGATAAAATCGAAGCTGTGCAAACATCTTTTCAGCCGCCTCCCGGGTTCCAGAGCCTTCTTCCCGCAGAATCCAGATGTCCTCATGCAGCTCATTTATATCCACTTGAGATTTACCGGCCAAACGATGATTTTGCGGAACGACAATAACCATTTCATCATCGGCGAAGGATTCAATGTGCAAATGGTCATGCTGAAATTCTCCTTCGATAATGCCCACATCCAGTTGATTATGGATCACGAGCTTTTCAATTTCCAATGTATTGCCGATGGTAATGGAGGGCTGAATGAGTGGGTACTGAATTCTCATTTGCGCAATTACATGTGGTAATACATATTCACCATACGTGTAGCTTGCACCAATAGACAGGTTACCCTTTGCCGTATGCATTAGCTCATCCACCAAGTACTGCATACGTGTATGGAGTCGGATAATCTCCTGGGCATGATGATACACAATTTCACCTGCTTTAGTTAAGCGCACATATTTATTACTTCGCTCCAAGAGCCGGGTTCCTACACTGCGTTCCAATGTTTGAATATATTGACTTACCGCAGGTTGGGTCATATGTAGTGCCTCAGCAGCTCGTGTGAAGTTTTGTTTCTCCGCAACCTTAACAAAAACGACTAAAGATTGATCCAAAGCTTATTCCTCCAATTTAATCATGCTATTTACTTATTATCATTATTGTAATGATTTATTTTTCTTATGACAAAATACATATTAAGCTGTATGCATGTAGAATTGGAGGGAATCAGCATGAAAAGTCATATTCAACACAGCAAACTTTTATTGAACAAAGGTCGATTGTTTCGGTTTTTATTCGGCATTGTGCTAACGATGATCTTCGCACTGGCGGGATACGTCCTGAATGAAGTACCAGGCTTTCATTATGTAGGTCCATTGGCATGTGCGATGTTTCTCGCTATACTATACCGACAGTTGTGGGGATATCCTGAAGCTGTACGCTCAGGAATTGAATTTTCAGCTAAGAAAATACTGCGCGGAGCTATTGTGTTGTATGGACTGAAGCTGAATATGGATGTTGTTATTCATCAGGGGCTGGGGTTGCTTTTACGTGATGTAGGCACTGTGGTGTTCGCCATTTTTTTTACGGTTTGGCTGGCCAAACGATGTAAGGCAGATGCTTCGCTTTCTCTACTTCTAGGGATTGGAACAGGAGTTTGCGGTGCAGCAGCAATAGCAGCTGTATCTCCCTTGTTAAAGTCGGACGATGAGGATACAGCCATAGGAGTTGGACTCATTGCCTTGGTCGGAACGGTATTTGCTATTTTGTTTACAGTGCTTCGACCTTGGCTTCCTCTGACGGATATGCAATATGGAATCTGGTCGGGCATCAGCTTACATGAAATTGCACATGTGGCCTTAGCAGCAGCGCCTGCCGGACAGGATGCTCTTGCCATGGGTTTATTAGCCAAACTGGGGCGTGTCTTCTTACTCATACCGCTTAGCTTTATTTTAATGTATTGGATGAAACGAACCGGAAAGATTCGTACAGGTACTAAAGTGGAGTTCCCCTGGTTCCTCATTGGCTTTATTGCGGCAAGTATTTTGGGAAGTTATGTTTTTGGAAAATATATTTTAGTTCCACCTAATCTAATGAACGAACTTTCTCAGCTTACTACCTTTATGTTAACGATGGCTATGGTAGGCATGGGGCTGAATGTGAGCTTTAAGACTTTAAGAGAGAAAGCAATGCTGCCCTTACTTGTACTGTCTGTTACTTCGATCATTCTTGTAGGGCTAACGTTTGTAACTGTATAAATTGGAAGTATGTGCTTGTGATGAGATTGTAGCAAATGAGATTAGTAAAACTGGAAAGAGCTCTGCTTGCGTATAGCTGGCGGAGCTTTTTAGTGCTTTCGTATTACAAGGCTGAAATATATAATGAATGAATCGTAACTTTTTACATAGGAGTCGCGTCTATCAAAATGGAGGCTTCAGAGGTGCATAGAATGTAAAATTTACATAGTGAAAAATTAGAGATTGGTAGGGTACATATGAAGAAAATTAGTTTATTTGCTTTTTTGTTTCTGTTTCTATTAGCATTTCCAGGAGAAAGTCACGCTGCGTCTTCAAATTCACATATTCAGCTGGACGGTAAAGATATAAGTGTCAGCAAGGGTGCGCAGATTCAGGAAGTAAAGGGCAATGTGCTGGTTCCACTCCGTCTTATTGTAGAGGAATTGGGTTATAGTGTGAATTGGGAATCCAAGACAGGTACCATAACTATACATAAACAAAATCTCAACCTGAGCCTTCAGGTCAACAATCCCATTGCCTCAGTTAATGATCAACCGATGGGGCTGGCTGTAGCTCCTTTGCTGAACGGGGGGACGACTTATGTTCCACTTCGTTTTGTATCTGAACAGACAGGAGTTGAAGTGGTCTGGAACAACGAACTTAAAACCGTATTTTTGACGACTCCGTCTGCTTCAAGCGGAAACAGCGTGACCACCCATGATCACTCTGCTACTCAAGCTGCAAGTGATGCTACAGAGAGTGAGCGTACAGCTATACACCAAATTAACTTCAACAATCACGAATTGATGATAACGGTGGATGGAAAGGTAAGCCCCAAAGTAACCACATTGACTCAACCAGATCGTATTGTTATAGATATACCTGATTCGAAGTTTGGCGAGGAATTTCCAGCTTCGCAATCTATTAACAATGGTGGACAAGGAAGCTTTCTAGTCACAGAAGATCTAGATGCTTCCAAGGTAAGATACTCCATGTTTAGCACAAACCCAGCCTCGGCACGTATTGTGGTTGATCTTGATCACAGCACACCCTTTCATCTTATTAATGCAGATGATGGTAAAGTTGTCATAGCGTTGGATCAGGCTTCGGAGGAGTCAGCATCTACCGATACTGTTATATCTACTATACCTGTTGAGCCTACGATTTCTTCTGACGGACACGCGCAGGGGATTGACGTCTCGCACCATAATGGCAATATTGATTGGCAGCAGGTGGCGGCAGCAGGCAAGACATTTGCTTTTATTAAAGCTACAGAGGGCACCAAGTATCAAGATAATCAATTTTTAGCAAATGTTCAGGGGGCCAGAGATGCTAACATCCTGGTTGGCGCTTATCACTTTTTAAACGCAACTACCGTAGATGGAGCTCGCCAGGAAGCAGCTAATTTCGCCAGGGCTCTAGATTCAGCAGGAGGAAGGCTGGATCTGCCCCCTGTGATGGATTACGAAAATAATCCTAAAGGTCTTACTTCCGCACAGATCAGTGAAGTGGCTCATGCATTTTTGGATGAAATGGAGAAGCTTACCGGACGTGAGCCGATCGTATACACGGGAAATGTCTTTGCTTCCAAGTTTGATCCTACGTTTTCTATGTATAAATTGTGGGTAGCGCGATACAGCACTACGCAAAAGCCGACCGCAGTTCCAGCTTGGAATAGCTGGTGGGCTTGGCAATACAGTAGCACAGGCAGTGTTCCAGGTATTAGCGGCCAAGTCGATCTAGATGAGTACAATGGAACGATAGATGAACTTCGTGCTTCATTGGCAGGCTCGCTTGATTAGAAGGTTCATGTCATGATTAATCCTCGCGAATCCGGATAGGATCTGCGAGGATTTTTAATGTCTGATTTGTTTAGCTGGGCATGATCCATACGATTTCGCTGATTCGAACAAAGAATTTTTTTCCGTATACATCCAAGATGACATGGTCAGGCTTACTATCTACTACGCATCCATCAATTCTGCCACGTGTTGTTTCAAGTACAACGTACTTGCCGATCATTGATTTTAATGTCTCTACGACATATGGATCTACGGGGTGTACCACGACATGGTGGGAGGTAGGATGGTGAGGAAAAGGTTGGTTAACGTTATAATTAAACATTTGATTTGAATTCAATTGCTTCACTCCTTCAGGATTAGTTGTGATATCCTATGCTCCTGCCTAGGAAAGGTGTAGGCTAATGCCCATCCGTGAAAATATTCATAACATTGCCAAAAAGCCCGGTCCATAGGAAAGCTCCATACATAAGCTATGTTGTACCTTGAATTAAAGGAGGCAATGATCCATGAGTGAATGTGAAAGAGGTTGCGGTGGCGGTTCGGTAGGGGGCTACCCAGGCGTTTGGACATCGACAGGAGCTATTCTGGTATTGTTCATTCTGCTCGTTATCATTACAAAGTCTTTCTGGATCTAAATTCAATTGAGTAGCTTAACCCCTCATTGGTATATTACCGGTGGGGGGTTAAGTGCTTTAGAGAATGGATTGTATGATAAAACACCCCAAATAACAGCGCACAAGCCCAACACAACTGTGCAGGGCTGGGGAGCTGTCAAATGGGGTGTTTTGGCATCAATAAGCCGAAACGGGAGATGGATGAGGATTAAATTAAAGCAATCGCTAATAGGGTAAATAGGCTCAAAGTTAAGATTTGATCACCATACCCGTAAGGATAAAAGGCAGACGTTTGTACACGTCCGTTCCGCTCGGTTTTTAAGTACACATTTTTACGATCCACATCCGTAATGGTTCCTTCGTACTGTTTTCCGTCAATGGTGAGAATACGCACCTTTTTATTCATACAGTTCAAACAGTTGTAGTAAGCGTCCATTCAATCACCCCCTCTTATACACATTGGCATTTTATGAGAGGGAAAGTCTTATGGTAACGGCGAACATACAGGGAAGGGGGATTCCGGCGTACTTCAGGTCTGACTAGGGTTAATCTTGCTCTTGATAGGGATTAAAGGAAAAGCCAGGGTATCCATGAGTATAGGTGTAACCTCTTTGGGGGGCGATCTGACGATGTGATGAAGTATCGTTTAGCCTTACATGAATCCCTGGTTTTCGAGGTGGCTGCTGCTTGCAGTCATTGGGAGGACCGATGATGACAGGTTTTTTAATAGGGGCGAGCGCTTCCTGAACCTTTTTCTCATCCAGGCAGTAAGTATGAGCCATAATGTTACTCGGCGTTAGCCGCAAAACATCGGAGCCTAAAATGAATTCAGGGACTGGAGCGTTAAAAATCGCCAACAAGTGAGTGTTGTCCACCGTGGCGACTAGATAATGCCACCATCCCTGAGGGACGTTAGCCACCTGTCCAGGTGTAATCGGAAAATGTCGTAACTCGCGAGTAAAGGGATTAATCAGTGACACGGTCACTGCTCCAGAAATACAGTATATTAGTTCTGTGGCATTTTGATGGTAGTGAGGCTCTACAACATTAGCAGTGCTGAGACGGATATCCAGTAGCGATACATTTGCTAATGTATTCAGCTGCTGGATCGACAGCTCGTTGACTGAGTTCTGAGCATCTTTCTGAAACAAAATATTGTCGCTTAAATCATAGGTGAACTGTACAGTGGGAGAGGTGTAATCCATATATGAATTCACGTGTCCTTTCCTGCCTTTCTGTTACTCGAAATGAATGATCGTACGCTACCCTATGCATTCGCCTATATTTATGTGCACAAAATGTGGTTTGAAAAAGCAAATGTCAGATTCAGGTCCTGGGTAGATTGAATCGAAAAATAGCGAAAAAAGTCACGTATTCAAGTGTAGTCGAAATGTGGTCTATTGCCCTCTCATACACGTCAGCCCCTTAGGAATGGTGTTTTATTAGCTTAGTTATTCTTAGGACCAGAGCCGGATGATACGTAAATGCGGCTTGTGGTATACTGCAACGGACGTGTGAATGCATCAATATCCGATTCCATATATAGCCACGCGTCATTTCCGCAGCTAGTCATAAGTTATGGCAAAAGAAGCATCATCGGATAAACGTCCCTGAGTTGTACAGGCCGGAATGGTTGCACCGGACAGAACATGAAAGAGGAGGTTGTCTGGAATATGAAAAAATTATCTATTTTAATCCTGTCCTGCGCATGCATGTTAGGTACAGTATTATCAGTCGCACCAGGACAAGCACAGGCACAATCGTCAGCTTTAAAGAAAGGGATTCAAAGCGAACGGGTGCTGGAGCTTCAACAGCAGCTTCATTCACTCGGTTACTTCAAAGCTGGTTTTACGGGATACTATGGCTCTTTGACCAGCAAAGCGGTGGCTCGTTTTCAGCGGGATAACGGTCTGACGCCTGATGGTATAGCGGGAGCGGCAACACAGGCCAAGCTGGATTCGTTCGGAAAGGTCCGCGTAACCGCGTTGGATCAACTGGCACGGATCATTTATTCCGAGGCGCGTGGGGAATCGTTTGAAGGACAAGTAGCTGTTGGCGCTGTCGTATTAAACCGTGTGCAGTCCGGCGAGTTTCCAAGCTCGATTCCCGACGTTATTTTACAGCCGGGTCAATTCACCGCTGTACAGGATGGTCAATACCGCCTGAAGCCCAACAAGACTGCGTACCGAGCAGCCAGACAGGCACTTAATGGGGCTGATCCGACCAATGGGTCCTTGTTTTATTACAACCCAGCGATTGCCACAGCCAAATGGAGTAAAAGCCGTCCGGCTGTCATCTCACTTGGTCGTCATACATTTACGAATTAATTCCATATGAGCATTTGTAATTTTTTCAGCCGTCAGTAGCTTCTTCTAGAAGTGGTGACGGCTTTTTGTGTATTCACAATTTTGTAATATATTAGGGGTGATGTATCTCGTTTTATATTAAAAATTCTACCTATTATTCCGATACTCTTAATAGACAAAAAATGAAATCAAAGGAGTCTTTCTAAAATGAGTCAACATCCTTATACCATCGAAGTGGATCAAGTCATTAAAACGGTACATATGGCAGTGAATGGAGTTTTTAGCCAAGAGGAGTACGACAGCTTTGTAAAGGATTATATCGCCAAAACTTCATCTATTCAGGCATCGAGCTTTACACTCAAGGTAGACTGCACCCAAATGGCACTTTTGGGACCAGGTGAAGTAGAGAAACTGAAGGGTTCTTTTGCACGTTATAAAGAAACTGGATTTGCCAAAATAATTTTTGTTATCAGCCTCCAGCAAACGATTATTAAAATGCAGCTTGGTCGCGTAGCACGTGAAGCAGGATTAAACAACGTAGATATTGTAGTACAATAATGCGCTGACGTATGAGTAAGGGGGAAACCTGATGAGCCATATCAGAATAAAAGCACTGGGAGCGTATCATCCGTCCCACTCGTTGAATAACGAATATTATATTCGCCATTTTGACGAGCGGGGAAAAGATATCCGGCGCTTCATGGAGCATATGGGAAGAAAACACCGCTATATCATTGATGACCCCAACGAAAACGGTCTAACTATGGGGATAGCAGCTGCGCAAAAAGCATTGGAGCAAGCTGGTATGACAGGTCGTGATGTGGATATGATCGTGTTCTCCACTCAAGTTCCTGAGTCGCTGTTTCCGATGAATGCCTTGTTTGTTCACCAGGCGATTGGGGCCAGACATGATGTGGCAGTGATGGATTCCAATGCGAATTGTGCAGGGATGACAGTAGCTGTCGATCAAGCCAGTCGGTCGATGTTATCTAATCCCGATGTACGGACAGCGCTTATTATCGGCTCAGATTATAATTCGCTCATTTCCGATCCTGCGGATGAGATTACTTATGCGAACTATGGGGATGCTGCGTGCGCAGTTATTTTGGAGCGTACTGAAGAGGAAACTGGATTCATAGATTCCCTGTATTTTACGGACCCCGTCAATATAGATAAAATTTTGTACCCAGCTCAGGGGTTAGCGGCGACACTTCAAAGGAACGCGCCCGGAAAATATATTCAATGGCTTCCGTTCGACGCCAATATGGCCCTGCCTCCAACATTTGAGCTGCTTGAACGCATTATAAAAAAGAATGGGCTGACGCCTCAGGATGTGCGGGCTTATTGTCTGTCGCAGTTTTCATTGGCCAATGTGTTGAAGATCCAGGATCATTTGGAGCTAGAGGATGATCAGATGATTTATGTGGGTGATCGTTATGGTTATACAGGTACCAGCAGCCCGTTCATTGCTCTATATGAAGGTATTGGATCAGGTCGTATCCGGCGTGGCGATCATGTGCTATTCTGGACGATCGGAGCTGGATATCAACTGGTTGCTATGTTGTTCAAATATTAGGAATACGAAGACCTTGCAGCTGCAAGGTCTTTTTGTATTTCCCACCATGATAATTGTAATGATTTGGTTGTGTTAGGGGTGATTATTTTGTAAAATTTAAACATTGAATTCATAAGGGAGAGCTCATATTGCGGACATTGGATAACATGACAATGATGACGGAAAACATCGTACACAATTCATAATAGGAGCTGAAGGGTTATTAAAATCGAAAATTTGTTTTACGGGGAACGAATAAAACTGGCGGCAGTTAGGGAAGAAGATGCTGAACTGATGTTCAAATGGGGCGAGGATGCGAAGTATTTGCGAAATGTAGATACGGATTTGGCACTCCCCTACACGTTGAAACAGATGGAATCGGAAGGATCTCCTAGCTCTAACGAGATCTATTTTCGGTTAAGAACATTGGCAGACGATGTCTTGATCGGATTTGTTGCTATTCATGGGATTGAGTGGAATAATCGCTGCGGGCAGCTGGCAGTAGGTATAGGTAATACAGACTACCGTGGCAAGGGGTTTGGAGCGGAAGCTATACGTCTCATTCTTCGTTATGCGTTTTATGAGCTGAATCTTAATCGGGTCGGCTTGGATGTGATTGAGTACAATACACAAGCGATCCGTACCTATGAAAAGGCAGGGTTCCAGCTGGAGGGTAGAGTTCGTTCCGCTGTTCTCCGTGATGGCAACAGCTATGATCGTATTATGATGGGCATCCTGTACTCTGAATGGATTTCGACTCTTCAAGAATAATAGATACACAATTTGTTCATAAAATATTCCATAATAAGCCTTTTAATAATGTGGAAAGAGGTTTATAGTTAAGGGGTCACATGCCCAAATCATTATTAATTTGAGTATGAGTCAAAGCTGAGGAGGAATTTACATGACAAATGTTGTAAGGTCCGTCACTTCACCCAAGAAATTTATTTCTGGACAAAATCTGCTCTCGTCGTTAAATGACTACATCAAGGATTATGGCGATAAAGCCTATGTTATTTGCGATGAGTTTATACTTGAAAGAGCCCAAAAGGAGGCAGGTGCTTCGATTGAAGCAGCTGGTAACCAAGTGGTCTTCGAGAAATTCCAATATGAATGTACAAAAGAAGAGATTGATCGTAACCGTGAATTAGTACGTAAACATGGTTCGAACATCATTATAGGGATTGGCGGGGGAAAAACGCTGGATACCGCCAAGGCAACAGCATATTATGAAAAGCTGCCTGTTGTTATTTTTCCAACGATTGCTTCTACAGATGCTCCTTGTACCGCGCTTGCGGTTATTTACAAGAAGGATGGCTCTTTTGATGAATATTTGTTCCTGCCTACGAATCCAGATGTAGTACTTGCGGATACAGGTATTTTGGCAGCGGCGCCTGCACGTTTCTTTGCAGCAGGAATTGGTGATGCACTGGCAACTTATTTTGAAGCTCGTGCCTGCTATCAGGCCAACGGGGACAATCTGGTGCTGAACAAGCCTTCCACTACAGGTCTGGGACTTGCTCGCCTTTGTTATGATACATTGCTGGAAAATGCTGTGAAGGCCAAACGCGCAGTGGATCGTAAAGTGTATACTCGTGCGGTTGAGGATACGATTGAAGCGACTATTTATCTGAGTGGTGTGGGAGCAGAATCAGGTGGATTGGCAGCGGCACATGCTATTCATAATGGTATGACGGCTGTTCCTTCGCTCCACAAAGCACAGCATGGTGAGAAAGTTACTTTTGGCTTGTTAACTCAGCTGGTGCTGGAAAACGCGCCAAAAGAAGAGCTGGAGACTGTGATTAAGCTGGTTAAGGATGTAGGGCTTCCATTAACTCTTCGTGACCTGGGTGTAGAGGAATTTGTTGAGGCTGAATGGCGCCAGGTGGCTGAAGCTGCTTGTGCGGCAAATGATACGATGATCAACATGCCGTTCCCGGTTAGTCCTGATGATGTGTATAATGCAATCATCGCAGCCAATGCGATTGCAGAATCCTATCAATAATAGTTTCTTTCTAATTAGAAAAGTGAACTTTACAAAGACGGGTCTGTCATAACACTGACAGGCCCGTTTCGTTTATGTGCACTAACGAGTGAAACGAAAGAAGGGACCAGGGACTTATATCCTATCTTGTTCTGACCGATATAGATATAACAGGGAAATTAGGTTGGTCACACAGCAGGAGGAGATTTGATGTTGGTACATGGTAAAACACGTAGGGGCAACTTGTACATCCACATGTCCAGCGGTTTTCACAAGATTGGGGATTTTCGGGAAGAATATTCCGTAGCACCAGGTGATCGGCTGATGTCTAGATTAACCAAGCGGATCTACACCATTGTATCCGTACATCTTGGTGAAGAGGCGTATGCCGATCTTGATCTTGAAGAGGTAATCAGAAATAGTTAGAGAGTTTCTTTTGACTGGGTATGAAAAAAGCTTGTATTTCGCTCTAGGAGCAAAGTACAAGCTTTTTTCTTTCAGCGGAGGGACTCATGGAGAAGATCTCGTGTGATAATATTATTTTGGTTCATAAAATGTCTAATGGTTGCCTGCGAATTAGTTGCCGACAGTTCCTTTCCCCATGTCATAGCATAAGCCCAGGCTGGCTGATTCTGTAGCACCTTCGCACTTGGCAGAATATCGCTTTCTCCGATTCCCATAGGCTTGCCTTGTGCAAGCTTTAGCAATTCAGTGTAGTAGGAGGATTTGTAATCATTATTATAGATATCGGCTGCAAGCACATCTACCCGGTTAATGCCTGGAAAGGACAGATTATAGGGCGTGCTGTATGCGTTCGGGGCATTGGGACTCCAGACCCACAATAGGTTATCTAAATGATGGACATGTACGAACCGATCATACATTAGATCCCACAGCTTAGCGTAATTTTGTTTGTTCCCCCACCAAAACCAGTTGCCGTTCATTTCATGATAGGGTCTCCATAAAACTGGTACATCCGCATCCCGTAAGGTCTTAAGGGACAGAGCCGCCTCGTCCAAATCAGCGATGAGCTGCTTATATTGCGGGGTACCCGGCGTGATGTAACGATTAAATTCAGCTTGAGTAATTTTTGCTTGTACGTTTTTCCACGTTTTTGGCTTGCCCGGTAACGCCTGATGAAAGGTGATAGCTACGATTCCGCCGTCCTGGCTCCATTCAATAGCACTATTCACAACGCGCTGACGTTGCTCTCGTAAAGCAGTACGGGACTGATTAGCCAACCCACCAAACTCATAGCCGTGAAGTCCTGCGAATTGTCCGCTGATTTGTTGCAGCTTGTTATTTTGTTCATCCGGTGCCTCTAAATAATCATGCTGTCCAGAAATTAGCATACCATCCGGTACATTAGTTAAATAGGCAAGTAATTGCCTGGCTTTGGCAGAGGCATGAGCATTAATTGGCGGGGCGGCATCGGCAACAATGAACGATTGTTGAGAGCCGCTAAAGAGTAAAACAAGCATTAGCAGTAGCACCCTCTGTAACCAAAAGCGTGTTGAGTGAGATTTCATGGCGCTCCTCCTTTGATGCTGGTAATGGGATTAGTGTTTTTCTTTGTGTTTTCTAAGTTGTATGTAGGCGCTAATCATGATCATTATCAGACTAATCATAGTCCACCCATTGAGTTCCTGCGATTGTATCCAATTGTCCCACACAAGGAAGCCTGATATAAAAACAAGCAAACCCACTATAAGGTACATTTTGGTTTGTGCTGGACGCTTGGTACGTTTAGAAACCCAATGTATGATGCCCAAAATGATGGCTGCCTGAAATAAAAATATACCCATTATCATTAAACTAGCTATAAAAATAGGGGACATCCGTATCCTCCTCCTAGGTCTACAAACAGAATATGCAGGTTGTAACCGCAGATGTGGATTCTTAGATGCAAGTTTTAGGACAGGGTGAGTAACTGTTGTGCTCTGGTTATGATCTTGAACAAGTTGACTAAATTATACCATAACTACCGTCCTGCAATGAAAGGCGTCTAAATACCCACTCTACCTTGATTCGCCATCATACTTTATATTCAGTGAAATATCGACATATGGTTTGTACACTACGTACATATGAAGCTCCGTTTGGAAATGGTGGTAAAGTATAAGCATAAATGCAACGCGAAATCGACGGAAAAGTTTGGTATGATTAAAGTGGATTGCAAAGGAGGTTTTCATATGAATGAAGAAAACAGACCATTTTCTAGTCCAGCAGATGCTGAGGGAACCAAAGCAAACTTTGATGCCAATCAGCGGAAGCTTCACTCCGAGGGAGCTTCAAGCCTTTGGCGTCAGGTCAGTAATCTGCTTATTCTGGTTGGCGTAATTGCATTGATTATTATTATAGGCCGATTACTTTAATGAGATGACTGAAAAGTCAAAAAGATTAGGGATGTGAAATGGAGTGTTAAAGGCAGCTTTACTTTTTATTTTGGCTGGCATCGCCGAAATCGGAGGTGGATATTTGATCTGGCAGTGGCTGCGAGAAGGCAAGACATGGTATGTCGGACTTTGCGGCGGAGTGATTTTAGCTGTCTATGGAGTCATTGCCACCTTCCAGGTTTTCTCCTCCTTTGGGCGTGTATATGCAGCATACGGAGGTGTCTTTATTGTTCTTTCCATTGCATGGGGCTGGTGGATTGATAAAAAGACACCTGACTTGTACGATTTCATTGGTGGATTGATTTGTTTAGTAGGCATAGCTGTAATTCTGTTGCCGCGCTCAGGTTGATAGGACAAAAACCCCTTTTTTATTTTTAAAAACATGACTATAGGTCTACAAAAATAAGCTTCATATTCCGAAATAGAACTTAAGGAGGGGGTTCTATGAACTGGAATCAAATGAAGCTTAGATTGAAATTTGGCAGTGCTATGCCGAAGAGTGAAGGTAATTTCTCTTTTGGTCTCTTGTGTGGACTCTCCATCAGCATTGTGCTGTGGATCTCAATTATTGGTTGGATCATGCTTATCTTCAAGTGATGCTTAACAAAAACCTGTGACTTATAATTCATGCTTTATTTTGTAAAATCATTACGTAGTTTGTCTATTCCACGGCCTACGGCTTCATCAATCATATCGGTAGCTGCAGGTGAATCGGCACCAGGGTCAGGAATCCGATCAAATCCTGGTTCACGCTTATCCAGAGATTGTTTATATTCGATTTGATCGTCAGTAAGACTCTTTTTTTTTGAATTATGTTTTTTCATAGCACATTACACGCTCCTTCTTAGGCATGGTCAGTTCTACACTTTACATAAACGCTTATGCTCCATATTAAACGCTTATAAAATAAACCGGGAAGGATAAATCCCGCCCGGTACTTTCCAAACAACTAGCGATGCTCAATCAAATCAATCGCTCCCAGAACAACATGAGCCAGTCCGAAACCGAGAATGCCTGTAGCTGCAAGTTTGTACTTACTGCTCAGCAACACAGCGCCTGAAGCCGATACTACCGTCCCAAGAACAGCTGGAATCATACCTTCACGCATTCGTAACACCCCTTCTGGTGGTTTGGAAAGACGTTTATTAGTGTAGTTCAAATGTGCACAAGTTATACAAAAAGAGAAATTTTATTATTTTTTAAAAAAACACTTTACAATTTGATAAAAATATCGTATTATAAGTTGGTGCCCAGATGAACGACATTTACATAACGAGAACACTTCTTAGTAAGTAAGCTTCTCAGATACTTGTAAGACAAGAACAAGTAAGTGTAAAATAGCGTTCCTAAATGCTTGCCGGGGTGGCGGAATTGGCAGACGCACAGGACTTAAAATCCTGCGGTAGGTGACTACCGTACCGGTTCGATCCCGGTCCTCGGCATATCAACGTTTTATCCCGATCACATTAGCGTTAAATGGACGAAAATAACGCGAGTTCCTGTGTACCTGCGGACTACTCCGTTATAACTACACAGGACCAAGGAAACGCCTCACCGTTAACATGCGGAGGAGGCGTTTTTGTTTTGGCAAGATTACGAAGTATAAAACCTACGGCGGGCAACCGAACGGACTGGCGTCAGCTTCTCACGGAGTTCCTGTCGTACAAGAAGCTGGAGGACGGAGTCGGTCAGTATACGTTGGACGACTACGATCGAACCGTTAATCTGCTATTCAAGCGGTTTCCTAACGCGTGGGACTCGGAGCAAGCTTTGAGGGACGCAGTAATGGAGCATTTAGCGCAAGACATCGCACCACCAACGTTTAACAATCGACTCGTTTACTTGCGTACGTTCTTTAACTACTGCATAAGTGAGGCGAATTATCCACGAACCCACTCGCAACTATGAAGAAACGGGAGACAGAAGACCGGGCGGTCTCTATCGAGGTAGACGTACTTAATGCGTTGTTGGCCGCGCCTAACCAAAACACATTTGTCGGTTTACGCGACTATACGCTCATCCTTTTAACGCTTGATACAGGCATCCGCCCGTCGGAGGGTACGAAGCTAATACCGCAGGATTTTAACGCATCTTTGCGGGAGATTTACGTACCGGCGAAGGTGGCGAAAGGTCGTGTGGCACGGACGCTTTCTATATCGGAGACTACAACGAAGGCGCACTGATATCGGTACGCGCACCTGAATGTGGCGATGACGTTCCGATATTTTGTTCGTACGAAGGGCGGCCGCTTAATCGCCATACGTGGGGCGACCGGATAGAAATATACTGCAAAAAGATCGGAACACATATCCGACCGTATGATTTGCGGCATGTGTTTGCGTTAGAGTTCCTACGTAATGGTGCGAACGCCTTCGCTACTCAGCGGACTCTTGGCCACGCTACTATGGAAATGACACAGCGTTACGTGGCGATTGTAAACAGCGATTTAAAGCGGAGCACGAGAAGGCCAGTCCGGTCGATCGGCTAGTTAAGAGTACGTAGGCAAAACGTAATACGAAAATATAAAACGTATGTGCGTAACGCTCATCTCTTCGGAGGTGGGCGTTATTTTCTAGGAGAGTATAAACTAGTAGGCAGTGAGAGGGGATGTGTTGTATAATTAGGCAAGCAAGGCATAGCAAAAAGCGGCTACCCAGGAGGTGACCGCTTATGACCGTATATGAATCATTGTCTTTAATGATAATGTTTGCTGCTCTCGTCATTGTAATAAGACGCGAAAAATAGCCCGCTTCCGACCAAAGATAACGGCTATTTTTCGTAAAATAAGATGGGATTAAATAGGGCCGCGCTATGTCTTGCGATATTAGCGACCTTTTTCTTTTTGTAATACGTTACATCTTTAGTTTACACAATTTCATCCCAATTGTCATTACTCATTATCTAATTAATTAGTTAGTTAGATAGTAAAAAAGATTATTTAGCTAATATAAAAAGTTAACTAATGAAGACTAATCCGCTATTCATCGCAGCAGTCGTCGGTCTCACGTAAGTACGGAGCCGCGCCCGATTTCGGAACGTGGCAAATCGGAGTAGACATTGTGTCGTACGCGTTGATCGAGACAGGCGTGTACTCTACGTTCAAGTCGGAACAAAAGGCGGAAGGTATGAAGTAACGGGCTTAACGGACTCATTCGCGCGATAGTGCGTAGGTGGGTCCGTTTTTTCTTTATAGATATAGGAAAAATATACTAGATTGCGAGCTGGATACATAGTAAAATGTGTCTATATTAGTCGAGAGGATGTATTTTATGGAGGAATTAAGTAGTTATGAAGTTGTAGAGACAAAACAGACAGCGCCACTAAATAAACTCGCATTAGTCGCGACGATACTAGCAGGCGTTGCAATTATTGCTTCGATCGTACTGTTAGTTGTGAACCACAGTCTAAAGGCGCAGGTATCGTCGCTAAAAGCGGAAAACGCAGCCCTAGCGAAGTCGGTGGATGACGTTAAGGCAGCGCAGGATACTAGCGCGCAAGAAATAGCTACATATAAGTCAGTCGCGTATATGACGGAAGCAGCCCACGTTATCGAGGGTTCAGTAGTCACCGATGATTTCGTAGTGGATCGGATATACTTCAGCCAAGATGGGGGTAATCTTGATAGCGTGACTATGGACGTTACTAATCAACCAACGATGGAGCTTGCGTATAAAGGAAAAGGTGCATACAATGTTGGAGACCGCGAGTTGAGAGCAAAGGCTGATAGTCTTATAGCGGCGGTCAAGAAGTACTATAGTGATGCGCCGGGAATGCCGAAATGGACGGAATCCACAGCAGTCAATTTGTCCGTTCAAAACTATGATATCGGTAGTTACGCTGACGGTGAGTTTAAACTTGTCGGGGAAAAGTAATAAATCTAACGAATAGTCCGTTCTTCTATTAGTGACAGTAGTCAATTTCAGTGGTATTATTTAGGGGAATGTGGCTAGATACGGAGGAGATTCAGAGTGAAAGATCAAGAATCCGCAGTAGCAACGAAGGCAACTGAAGAAGTCGATAACGATCCGAGTTTTTGGGATATGTTTCCGGTAGATAAACAGGCAGCGAGGATAATTTCCGGTTTAATCATCGGAGGAATCATCCTGTGGTTCCTGTACGGACTATTACGTTATGGTCTCGTATTTAACATAACGATAAACTAAGCGCTTGTCTCTTCGGAGGCAGGCGCTTTTTTTTCGTTTATAGACGTAGCGTATTTAGAGCGGTGCTACTTTACGAGTATCCTGCCCGAGGTATTTTCGCATTAGTATTCTAGGTTCTGCTGCAACGAACGAGTTGAGCATCATAAAGCGTCCGTGGTAACCTCGACATTGATATAGCGCGACGACTTGAACGGAATCCTGCGTTTCTTCGTATACTTTTTAACGCCACGTCTGCACATAGTGGCTCGTATGTCCTTTAGTTCGCGCTTACTGCGTTCATCGCCCGCTCGACAACTTCTGCATTGGGGCCTGCGTGCGTAATCCGGCTGATTCTGAAAGTATACGTTTGTCGCGTTCAAAAGCGGTAAGTGCCTGCGGTAATAATAAGTATGTACGGACGAGTGCGTGGTCCTCTGCGGTTATCTGCGTACTCATGTTGCGAGCCTTTGTGTTAGCTTTGACAAGGGTGGATAGTTCCTCTATATGCCATATTGGCATATCCACGTATTCCTCGGAGGTTTCATTTTTTGTGTCGGTTATGTCTGCCTGTCTATTTTCAGTGTGTGAAATGTTTTCTTCGATACGCAACCGATTATTTACAAAGTCGCAATCATCTTCGTCCAAAGCAATCAGTTCCCCGTGTCTGTAACCCCCTATTGCCCCGAGAAAGTAAAATCTCCAAACTGAGTCATTCTTAATTAACGATTCAATAACCTCGGCTGCTTCTTCTTCCTCAAAATAGTTTTTCAGTTCTTTTCGTAGCCTGATGAAGGAGAGATTGAGGTAAAGTAGGAGCCTACCCTTATTCTAATATGACTTCCATCATAATTTTGGTAATATAATCTTTTTCCCGGTATTTTACCACGGCATCATATATATATTCTTCATAAACATAATCTCCTAAAGATAAGTTTAGTCGATCCATTTCCGAAAAAAGTCGATCATAGGTTTCATGAATGCTCTTTTCTTCACCAATATGGTAGCCCGTTAGAAAATATCCTTTCTTAGTTTTCAAATAAGGATAGTCCTCCCGAGGATTAGGTTGCTTTATGTACAGATAACTGTAGTTCGTATATTCACCCTTCAATACTTGCTCTTTTTTTGTAATACCCCCAATAGGATATCCTGTATCGAGAAATGATACATATAATTCGTCAACAAATTCTGAAACCACTCTCACAAAATCTTCTTCCGAAATATTTTTTATATTTTTACTAAGATAAAGTGTTGCTTCTGCGTGTTCTTCAAGAGAAATCTGATGAAAATCTAACCGCAATGCCTCTTCCATGAGTTCTATTTTTGCGTCAATGATCCTTTCCGTCATTTCAATTTCTTTTCTTTTTTTAACAATGTTCTCTTTCTGTTGGTGCATTAAAGATAAAAAGCTGGCAGGTGATTTGTGTTTCATATACTGCTGGATTTCTTTGAGTGACATTCCAAGATCTTTTAACAATTCAATCACGTTGAACCATTCTAATTGACGAATAGAATAAAAACGATATCCTTTATCGTTTTTGTAAATCGGAGAAAAAAGGCCAATTTGATCGTAATAGAGTAATGTCTGCTTATTAACTTTACATAGATCGGAAAATTCCCTCGGAGTAAAGTACTTTTCATTCATTTTTGAGTGCCTCCCTTGACTGTATAGTTACTATATACCATATGATCGTTTTGTAAACAAACTAAATGGAAAGGTTTTGTTATTATGTTTAGCGAAATTCGGGTTGTAACGAGCTCGAATGAAAAAGAAGTACTTTCCTTAAGCATAGCTAAGGATCAGCGACAGTTTGTAGAATCCATCTCACAGTGTTTACAAGAGGCTAGGGAGGATACTCGTTTTGTACCAGTAGGTCTGTATAAAAATGCTATACCAGTGGGTTTTGCTATGTACGGTAAATTTGAAGACGAAGTCTGGTTCGATCGGTTTCTAATAGATGAGCGATTTCAGGGAATGGGCTTGGGCAAATATTTTATGGAAAAGCTTATTTCATTTTTAGAAAATGAGTACCCTGGCCACCATATTTATTTAAGTGTTTATGAAAATAATATCCATGCAATTCAATTATATAAACAATTTGGATTTACTTTCACAGGTGACTATTATACACCAAAAGAAAAAATAATGAATAAAAGAAATCAATGAGATTGATAAGTTTTGAACATAGGATGTAACTATCAAAGGAGATTAAATGTAATGAATGTTAAAAAATATTTAGGTGTCTTGCTTTTTATTTTAGTGACCATCCTGTTTACAGGCTGTTCGCTCCAAACGGTCTCATTAAAGGACTCGACACACAGCAGTTCTGTTTTAACGCAATTTGATGAAGTCGCTAAATATATTTCGGAGCATAATGATCTTCCCGGGAATTATATAACCAAGAAAGAGGCCAGAAAATTAGGCTGGGAGCCTAGTGAAGGAAATTTGGAAAAAGTAGCCCCAGGCAAAAGCATAGGCGGTGATGTATTTCGAAATCGAGAAGGCTTGTTGCCTGAGAAAAAAGGGAGAATTTGGTACGAAGCAGACATTAATTACTCAGGCGGAACTAGGGGGAGCGATCGAATTCTCTACTCCAATGATGGCTTAATCTATAAAACAACTGATCATTACCGTACGTTTGAGCAACTAAAAGAATGAAGGAGGCTTTATGATGGTTGTAATTATAAATGGAAATAACATTCATGGAAAAGAAGAATTACATGACACACTTCAAGCCCAGCTTGGATTAGACCAAACTTACGGTCGAAATTTGGATGCATTATGGGATTGCTTAACTGGCTCCATCCCGATGCCACTTACAATTCAATGGCTTGATTTTCACGCAAGCAGGAAATCCCTTGGAGAATACGCCGATCGTTTGTTGGATTTAATGCGTGAAGCCGAAGAAGAGGTGGAGAATTTTACTTTTGACGTGAAAGTATAATTATCTTTTTAAGATTTTCACTTTTAGTTAGGAGAACAAAGACGAATTGGGGACAGACTCTGGTATTTTATATAGATTACAGTATTCGCAGGTACACAGGACCAACGAAGCGCCTTACCGTTAATTTGCGGAGGAGGCACTTTAATTTTGGAAAAATTACATGCTATAAAATTCAGTTTAGTTTTGTGTTTTGTAATGATAATTCTGCTACCAAATGATTTATTATCTTAATCTGGATATAGATACATCATCCAAAAGAATGGTTGCAAAAGTATCCTGTGCTGTAACGCGGAACACTAAATCTCTGGAGACTGTCCCCGAATTCCCTGAGATTGAGAAGGTACGGGAGACTCTCTCATATTGTGATGAAGGTAGCGAGTTAAGCTGGATCGTGTAGGTTTGCTCTCCTAAACTAATTTGAAGCCGACCACCGAAAGGACTGATCAAATTACGTACCCAGAAGGTCACACGGTATCTTCTTCCTCTTCTCAGATCGGAAATCGTTTGTCTAAGCGAGACGCTGTGCCCCGGGTTAGCTGAGATTCTGACGGCTTGATTGCCACTGTGCGGGTTGGTTCTGGTAATAAAGATTTGACCTGTCACGTTGCTGACGTTTGCAATCCAAGGTGTCAAATCCTGATCTTCAAAGCCGCCGTTTCTAACAACAGCCTGAGTAGGCAATATTCTTTTCTTCTTCAATGCGTGAGGTTGAGATTGTATAGGGGATCTATTCATCCCTCTACGGACAGTAGCTGTACTTTTTCCAGTTTTTTTAGGTTTCATCTCAGCCAACTCTCTTTCAGTAAAAAATGTATTTTGTATTAGTAGTTTATGAAAGTGTGAATAATAGTGTTCATATTAAGAGAAACCAAAAATACCGCCGTATGGCGGTATTTTTTTTAGTTACGTAATTACAGCGAGAAAGAGTTTTACGACTTTATAGAGCAAAATCTTGTAACAGAGGGCCGAAGCCTTTCTATTGCATAAGTTGGTATAATCATTGGTACAGCAACTTTTGACAGAAAGACATCGGAGACGAGAATTATCCCGAAAAGCGCAGAAATGCTTGTTATTCAGGAACTCTTAGCAAAGACTACAACATAGCAAACGCATAGTGATGTAGATCAATTCAGCCGCATTTGAACTGTGAATTTGACGCACAAATTTGGATTTGGCCATGGGAAGGTGGGTTCAGTGAAGCTGATATGAGTCTGACATACCATATGGAACAGTTAAGAGTCTGTTTTATGAATTTTATTAACTATGTATATATTGTAATGGATAAGAAAACAGGAGACATTGCTATTGTCGATCCGTCATGGGATTTATCGAAAATAGAGTTATATCTTCGACAGTTGAATGGTAATCTCAGAGCCATACTATTAACCCATTCACATTTAGATCATGTTAATTTGGTAAATCCGCTCCTGGAAAAGTATAGACCGCACGTATTCATGTCAATACAAGAAATCGATTATTACCATTTTAGATGTGAAAATTTACATCCCGTTAAAGATGGGGATATTATCAAACTTGGAGAAACAGAAATTAGAAGTCTTTTGACCCCAGGACATACCGTGGGAAGTGTATGCTATCTTTTATCCAATCACTTGTTTACGGGGGATACCATTTTCATTGAAGGTTGTGGCTTTTGTGATCCGAATGGAGGAGATCCGAAAGACTTATATCATAGCGTTCAAAAAATAAAGCGAGAGGTTGATAGCTCCATTCAAATTTATCCTGCTCATTCATATGGTAAAGCACCTGGGTTCCCACTCAGTCACCTTATGGATGAAAATATTTATTTTCAATTTACGAGCATGAAGCCGTTTATTAATTTCAGAATGCGCCCCAACCAAAAAGGTTTATTCAATTTTAAATGAGTTGGTAAAAGGGGGCAGTTCTAAAGGGTGATGGGGCCTCTACCCCCTTAAATATAGACCGGGTTGTTGCCAAAATGGCAATTGACACTGTTTGAGCAGAGGATTATAATGGAAATATACTATTCCAATTATATGATTATATGAAAAATAAAGGAACTTGTTTGCGGTTAATCGCTGGCGGGTCACGTTAACCACTGATGAGGGACATATCGTGAGAGATTGTAGCTTATCAAGCAGGATAAGTGAAAGGGCGAAGCTATGCATACACTGGCAGCAGACATTATAGGGGTTGATTTTGGCAGTATGTTTTGTTAGGAGATGAGCGGAGTGAATTGGTACGTGCTTTTTGTGCGAACGGGTAGGGAAGAAAGGGTTAAACAACTTTTTAATAAGTGGTTTGATTCTGAAGTTTACAAACCATTTATACCGCTCCAGGAGAGGCTTTTTAAAGTAGCAGGAACAGTCAAGAAAGAATTAGCGCCTTTGTTCCCCAGTTATGTGTTTATTGAGTCCAACTTACCTGACTTGCAGTTCGTAACAAGTACAAATTCAATGATTTATACTTCCAGCGATATCATTCGTTTATTGAGATATTCGAAGTTAGAAGCTTCTATGCGAGATTGCGAGAGACAAGTTTTAGAGAGTTTATGCAATGATAGATATTGTATAGAATGCTCAACTGGAATTATTGAAGGAGACAATATACGTATCATAGAAGGGCCGCTTAAAGGAAGAAGCAGCATAGTTAAGAAGATAGACAGACATAAAAGACAGGCGGTTATTCAGCTAGAATTTATGGGTGATATCAGACTAGTGAACGTAGCTTTAGAAATTATTAGTAAAGTTTAAATAGAATAATCGTGGGGATATCTTCTCCATTTGGAAGCTTTCAGAGCCCTTAAGGCATTTGAAGGTTTTTTTGGTTTGTGCTTGCCTATTCATAGGGGGATATGCATGTGACCATGTATACGGAACAGCTCATGTTGAAGCGGGAAGATATCGTGATGAAGGCGGCTGTTAGTTTTGTACATGCAGTTTGCCGTGACGATGCTGCTCTCGATCCGGAGATTTTTCATTCAGATGAGTGTAGCTACTTTGAGAGCCTGCTATTCCAGCGCCGAAAATCCAACTTTCTGCTTGGCAGGCTAAGTGCAAAACAAGCAGCATCCGTGCTGTTAAGGGAGCAGAACCTACGCAACATAAGCGTGGAGACAGGTGTTTTCGGCCAGCCCTTGCTTCGAACTACCGGAGTCCCTGGTTACCAAGTGAGCATTGCCCACTGTGATGATATCGGGACCGCTGTTGTTTTTCCAGAAGCGCATCCTATGGGGATTGATATTGAGAGGATAAGTCCTAACCGAAATAAGACCATGGAAAGCCAATTGACGACGGAAGAAAGGGAAAGAATCGCAGCCGTGCGAGGAGTAGAGGAATACTCTGTTTTATTGACGGTTTCTTGGACGGTAAAGGAGGCGATTTCGAAAATATTGCGCACAGGCTTTACCGCATCATTGCAAGTGCTTGAAATTAACGAGATCAGATTTAATAGTGGATGCTTTCGGAGTACATTTTCGCATTTTCCGCAATATGCCGCCCAGTCGTATCGGTTGGGTAACTACATCTTTACTATTGCAGCGCCAAGGAAGACGGAATGGAGTATCAATATGTCTCAATTGTATGAGCAATTTAATCCGATTTTCCATCCAAGCTGTTTGTAAATAACCCAATTTTAGGAGGATATACATGCGTAAAGAAGAAGTATTCGAAATCGTTAAAGGTTGTATTTGTGAAGTTCTACCAGAATTAAACGATCACCAGTTTCAGTATGACGATCGCTTGGTAGATTTGGGTGCGGATTCGGTAGATCGAGCCGATATTGTAATGAAGTCTATGGAAGCATTATCTCTTAATATTCCGCGCGTTGAGTTATCTGGCGTTAAAAATGTAGGAGAGTTGGCAGATGCGCTTTATGCCAAATTATAAAGAGCCTGAGTTAGTTATTACGGGAGTTGGTGTTACTTCGTCGATTGGGCAAGGGAAGACTGCCTTTGCTTCGGCGCTGTTCAAAGGGCAACATGCATTTGGAGTTATGCAACGTCCAGGCAGAAAGGGAGAAGCTTCATTTATAGGTGCGGAGCTGCCATCTCTGTCTTATCCGGAGACCATTTCCAAACGAATGTTACGAACCGCATCATTTTCAGGACAGGTGGCAATGGTTACCCTTCAAGAGGCCTGGGATGATGCTCAATTGGATGACGTCGACCCTAGCCGCATAGGATTGGTGATTGGAGGCTCCAATTTTCAGCAACGGGAATTATTTCAAACCTATGAGGCTTATCGGGAAAAAATGCACTTTGTATCTCCGACCTATGGGCTGTCCTTTATGGATACTGATTTGTGCGGATTATGCACTGAGCAATTCGGTATTCAAGGGTTAGCGTATACTGTCGGCGGGGCTTCCGCGAGCGGACAAGTCGCCATCATTCAAGCGATTGAGGCAATTCAAGCAAATCGGGTTGATGTGTGCATTGCGATGGGGGCGTTGATGGATATTTCGTATTTGGAATGCCAGGCATTGCGATCCTTGGGAGCCATGGGAAGCGACCGATATGCCGACCAACCAGCAATAGCGTGTCGCCCCTTTGATAAGATGCACGATGGATTTATATACGGGGAATCTTGCGGAGTTATCGTCATAGAGCGGTCGGATTTTGCAATGAAGCGGCAGGGGAAACCTTATGCAAAGCTTGCAGGCTGGGATATGGGGATGGATCGGAACCGGAACCCCAATCCTTCTTATGATGGCGAGGTTCGAGTGATTAAAAGGGCCTTGGAGAAAGCGAAACTGTCGCCGGAAAAAATTGATTATATTAATCCCCATGGGACAGGCTCTGTAATTGGGGACGAGATCGAAATAAAGGCAATACAGGATTGCCAATTATCACATGCTTACATCAATGCAACCAAATCCATTATCGGGCATGGTCTGAGCGCAGCCGGGACGGTTGAAATTATTGCTACTCTTCTACAAATGAAAGAGTCGAAACTTCATCCTACCCGCAATTTGGAGGAGCCGATCAGAGTGGATTGCAACTGGGTGAAAAACGAGTCCATCCCAGCGGTTATTCACAATACTATGAATTTGAGCATGGGATTTGGCGGGATCAATACGGCCATCTGTATGCAAAAGTATGAGTCGGGCATTTAAGAAAGGGGGAGCATTATGGTATTGGTAGGAATAGAAGCAATGAATGTTTTTGGGGGCTCAGCCTATCTAGATGTCATGCAATTAGCGCAGCACAGACAGTTGGACCCTGCGAGATTTGAAAATTTATTAATGAAAGAAAAGGCTGTTGCCCTACCCTATGAAGATCCGGTTACCTTTGGAGTCAATGCGGCAAAACCGCTGGTGGACGCCCTCTCTGAAGCGGAAAAAAACCGCATCGAAATGCTCATCACCTGTACAGAATCAGGAATTGATTTTGGAAAATCAATCAGTACATATATTCACCACTATTTGGGACTGAATCGGAATTGCAGGCTATTTGAACTCAAGCAAGCCTGCTATTCAGGTACTGCCGGACTCCAAATGGCGGTGAATTTTATTTTATCCCAAGTCTCGCCAGGGGCCAAAGCGCTTGTTATTGCCAGTGATATCTCACGATTTATTGCCGCTGAAGGCGGGGATGTTTTGAGTGAGGATTGGTCTTACGCTGAACCAAGCGGAGGGGCAGGGGCTGTGGCCATGCTCATTAGTGAAAATCCTCATATATTCCAAGTCGATGCGGGCGCTAATGGATATTATGGCTATGAGGTGATGGATACTTGCCGGCCGATACCAGATAGCGAGGCCGGAGATGCGGACTTGTCTTTAATGTCCTATCTGGACTGCTGCGAGCAAGCATTTTTGGAATACCAGAAACGGGTACAAGGAGTGGATTATAAAGATACCTTCCAGTATCTTTCCTTCCATACTCCATTCGGTGGAATGGTAAAAGGAGCGCATCGCACGATGATGCGAAGGATTACTCAGGCCAAGCCCAATGAGATTGAGGCGGATTATGTACAACGTGTCAAGCCAGGATTGGAGTATTGCCAACGAGTCGGCAATATTATGGGTGCGACCTTGTACCTGTCCTTGGCAGGCACGATTGATAAGGGCACATTTGATTCTCCGAAGCGGATTGGTTGCTTTTCCTATGGATCAGGCTGCTGCTCGGAATTTTATAGCGGGGTAGTGATGCCGCAAAGCCAGGAATATCTGCGTCGTTTTGAGATCGAGCGTAATTTGAATGATCGGTATCAATTATCCATGGATGAATATGAATCCTTGCTGAAAGGCAGTGGCGCTGTACGTTTTGGAACCCGCAACACCAAACTTGATTTTCAATTGGTTCCTGGAGTGATCGATTCCGGGAAAGGGAGACAGCGATTATATCTGGAGGAAATCTATGAATTCCACCGCAAATATCGGTGGGAATCATGAATTATCAAACAATTCAGGTTCGGTTTCAAGAATCGATTTGTTATTTACGGTTTTACCGACCAGAGGCAAATAACACGATTAATAACACCCTCATTGAGGAATGCATGCATGTGCTTGCACTGTGTGAGGAGTCGGTTACGATCGTTGTTTTGGAAGGCCTGCCGGAGGTGTTCTGTCTTGGAGCGGATTTTCAAGGAATGTACGAAAAAATGGCAAATGAACATGAGCATGCACAGAATCCAGAACCACTATATGATCTGTGGTTAAAACTGGCGACAGGGCCCTATATCACGATTTCTCATGTGCGAGGAAAGGCAAACGCTGGCGGCATTGGATTTATTGCTGCCAGCGACATTGTGATAGCAGATCAGACAGCACAGTTCAGTCTGTCGGAATTGTTGTTTGGGCTTTTCCCTGCTTGTGTTTTGCCCTTTTTAGTACGCAGAATTGGATTCCAAAAAGCGAATTATTTGACATTAATGACACAGCCGATTATGGTTGAGCAGGCTCTTACATGGGGACTAGTCGATGCATATGATGCCCAGAGTGATACGGTGCTGCGCAAGCATTTATTACGCCTCAGACGATTGTCCAAAACGGGTATTTTACGCTACAAACGCTTTATGGACGAACTCAGCGATTTGCGTCAGTATAAATCACTGGCGCTGGCGTCCAATCAAGAGGTGTTTTCAGACGCTCAAAATCTGAAGGGCATTTTCCGATATGTCGAAACAGGTCAATTTCCGTGGATGGACTGATGGGCGTTTGCCACAAGACGGGATGCTGAGGGGGAAGTAGATCATCATGTCACAATCTGTGGTTGAGTTACTTGAGATCGAGCGAGGGATTATTCAAGTAACAATGCAAGATAGAGTTCATAAAAATACATTTACACTTGAAATGACTCATGGACTTAGAGAAGCGTTCCGTACGATCCAGGATGACTCGACCTGCAAAGTCGTAATTATAACAGGGTATGACAACTACTTTGCCACGGGTGGGACGCAAGAAGGACTATTGGCTATACATGAAGGAACATCAAAGTTTACTGATGAAAATATTTACTCTCTAGCATTGAACTGCAAAGTTCCAGTGATAGCTGCTATGCAGGGCCATGCGGTTGGTGGGGGCTTTGTCATGGGGCTATTTTCTGATTTCGTAATCCTGAGTAAGGAAAGTATGTACACGACTAATTTTATGAGATACGGATTTACACCAGGAATGGGTGCGACGTTCATTCTTCCCCAAAAACTCGGGTTCAGCCTGGGAGAAGAATTATTGTTAAATGGGGGGAATTACCGAGGCGCAGAACTGGAGAAGCGAGGAGTGCCGTTTCCAGTTTTGCCTCGCAAAGAAGTGATGAGCTATGGATTGGATCTTGCTAGACAGCTGGCCGAGAAACCCAGATTTTCATTAATCACATTAAAGGATCATCTGGTTGCTCCACTCCGTGCTCAGCTTCCCAAAATCGTAGAACAAGAGCTGATTATGCATGAGAAGACCTTTCACCAAGCCGAGGTTAAAGAACGAATCATCAACCTGTTTGGAAAATAATAACTTTTTCACATCCTTATTTATTTATATTTGTTGGACGCTTTTACGGTTTTTCATGGGAATCTGGAAACGAGTGTGAAAGGGGCGCATAGCCTTTCTCATCACTCGTTTTTTCTTTGCTACTTTCGTTAGGCAACGCTTCAAGCGTGAAACAGTAGCTCAAAATAGACATCGTGATAAGCATTTGGCTCATGTTGTATTTAAATTTTGTGTTTGAGGAGTTGGTGGATGAATGACACGTAAACATGATCAAAGATCAGACTTTAATATCCCGATCCTTTCTTTTATGGAAACTTGCCGGCAATTTCCTGAAACAGAGTTGTTTACTTTTGAGAATGAAGGAGAGCATCCTCACGTTCTTACGGGGACCACGCTTTTGCTGCAAGTGCAAACTTTGGGCAACATTCTAATGAAAGAACTGGCTGCGCAGGAAAGAGCGCTCCTTGTATTTCCTCAGGGTCTGGGATATATCAGCAGCATGCTGGCATGTTTTTATGCAAACATCGTAGCCATCCCTACACCCATTACACCAGCAGAGCCAGATGAAAAAATGCTTGAGAAAATAAAGCCTATTCAAACGGATTCCGGGGCTGTATGTATCATAACCAATACTGCCTTCAAAGCTTTTCTCCAAACACAACCGGAGTATAGAACGTTTCGTATCCTAAATATTGATGAGATTCTTCAAGAGAGCGCCGCCCACGTAGATATAAAGATGAGAATGCCAGCACCTGAAGATATGGCCCTTTTGCTATACACATCAGGCTCTACTTCACTGCCTAAAGGTGTAATTCTCAGCCATAGATGTTTGATGAATCAGGTTAAGGCTGAGCAATGGAGAATTGAACAAAATAGCCGTATCGTTTCCTGGATGCCGCAATTCCATGCTTTTGGACTGCAAAACAATATTTTGGTACCGCTATTGAATGGCGCCTCAAGCATTATTCTCCCGCCAGAAAGCTTTGCTAAAAATCCGGAGCACTGGATTCAGATGATTGACAAGTATCAGGCTACCCATACGGCTGCGCCAAACTTTGCATTCGATTACTGCTGCTCCACCTTGGACGTAGCTTCACTACAGGAATATTCTTTGCACCATCTTCAAGCTATTATATGTGCAGGTGAGCCCATTCGGAAGGAAAGTTACGAAAATTTTGTCCATCATTTCCGGGCATTGGGGCTTAAAGAAGATATATTTTGTCCTCTTCTTGGCTTATCTGAGCTGTGTCCTGTTACCAGTGTAAAACCGGGCCAGTCGATGAGATTTCTTAATTTGGATATTCCTAGCTTGGAGCAAAGAAGAGTCCAATACACAGATGAGAAGAACCCATCGAAGTCCGTTGTCAGTTGCGGGGAGATCGAAGCTCCGACAGAAATACGGATTGTTCATCCTGAAAGTCATATGCTATGCCTGCCAGAGGAAATCGGCGAGATTTGGATTAAATCCGATCGGATGGCAGAGGGTTATTTAAATAGGAAGCAAGAAACGGACAGCACTTTTGAGGCGGTACTTTCCAGTACACAAGAAGGCGGTTTTTTCCGTACAGGTGACCTTGGCTTTATTGCAGACAATCATATTTATGTCATCGGCAGAGAGAAGGAAGTCATTATCGTTCACGGCAAAAATCATCATCCTGTCGATATTGAATGGACCATCCAAAAGAATATGCCGGAGTTGACCTTGCCTATCGCTGTATTTGCCTCTGAAGTCAAAGGCCAGGAAAAGGTAATCGTCGTACAAGAGATTGAAACGTCCCTTCATGAGCAGGAATATAAACGACTGGTCGAAAAGATGTTAAATGCCGTATCTGGGACACATCAACTTGAGATTTATGATATATATTTGCTGCCAAAAGGTAGTATTCCCAAAACGGGGAGCGGGAAAATTCAAAGAAAGGTTTGCCGTAATGCTTACATCAAACAAGAGCTTAGGGCACTTTATCAATATCGGAGTGCATTCTCAACAGCGCATTCGGGTATTGGAGAAACGGATGCTACTGTAGACGCTGTTTCGTTGATACAGCTGAAGATTCAGGAATATATGGTGCAATTTTTGCAACAGGAACTGAATTTGGAGTCCGAGGCAATGGATTTGAATAAAAATATTCACGGTTATGGCATCGATTCCATGCTTATCATGAAGCTCATACGCGGCATTGAAAAATCTTATCCGATCAAGGTTAATGCAAGAGAAATTCTAGAGTACCCAACGATTCAACTACTATCGGCTTATTTAGCCAAAAAGATTGAAAAAGATAAACCGGTTGTAGAGATCAAGACCGAAACAATCCTGCATGGTTTGCAACGGACTCCACTTTCTGAAGTTCAAAAAGGGTTGTGGCTATTACATAAAATGTCTCCTGAAATAAATGCTTACAATGTACCAATATGTCTCCGATTTAATACGAAAGTTGAGATAGAGAACGTTAAACAGGCTTTCCACACCGTTTTAGAGCAATATCCTATTCTAAAAAGTGTGATTGAAGAGGATAACGGGACACCTTATCAAAAGCTGGAGTCTGCTCAGCCGTTCAATATGCAGATAGAGGATATTTCAAGCTTGAAAGCGGATGAAATCATTCCCTTTATTCGGAGCAAGGCAAAGCAGCCATTCGCGCTGGAACAGGACCCTTTGATGCGTGTTTATCTGATGTCCAGGTCCGAACAAGAACATTTCATACTGGTGGTCATCCATCATATTATTTTTGATGGTAGTTCTTTCATCCTTTTTATTCAAAGCTTTTTAGATGCATATAAGGACTTGGGACAAGGAAAGAGACCAGTCGTTTTACCACCTGCCGCGAGCTATAGCGATTTTGTGGAATGGGAACAAACGATGCTGGCGAGTGCAGAAGGGGAAAAGCATTTTTCCTATTGGAAGCAACAACTGTCGGATGCTTTACCGACTCTAGAGCTTCCATATAACCGCTCAGGTTTTCTGACTCCGAGCATGGAAGGACAAACATACACCAAGCGGCTTCCAGTTGATTGGGTCAATCGGGTAAAATCTTTCGCCCGTACGCAATATATGAGCTTGTCTACCGTCTTGTTAGGTATGTATGTGATATTGCTTAACCAGTATTCGAAACAGGAAGACATCATCGTTGGAATGCCAGTTATGATACGACCAGAGGAGCGTTTTGACCAATTAATCGGATATTTTGTCAATATGCTTCCAATACGCAGCCAAGTGTCCGAAACAGAGACATTCCTGGATTTTATGAAAAAATTGCAAATCACCGTAGTCAATGGGATGGATCATGCTCCTTATCCTTTTCCGGCTCTGGTTCGAGCATTAAATGTGCCACGTTTGCAGGCGAGCTCGCCTGTTTTTCAGGCAGTTTTTTCTTACCAAAATTTTCTGCAAACTTCAAGCTTGCAGCAGCTTTGTGCGCCGTATAGCGATAGCTTTACCGTTGAGTTGGTAGAGGAAATTCACCAGGAAGGTGAATATGAGCTGGTATTGGAGCTGCTGGAGCAGGAAGAAGAGCTGACATTAAATATCAAATACCGTTCCGGTTTGTTCGATGAATCAACCATCGTACAGATGGCTGAGCGTTACATCGGATTAGCGGAAGCACTTATGAGCAATCCTACGGCTGCCCTGCAGGACTATTCATTACTTTTGCAAGAGGAAAAGAACAGCGTCCTTTATGACTGGAATGCGACCGAAATAAGTTATCCAGATAAATGCTTCCCTGAATTATTCATTAAACAGGCAAGGAAAACGCCTGACGCTATTGCAGTCGTGTATGAAGAACAATCACTTACCTATAGGGAATTAAAAGAAAAGAGCACATTGCTCGCTCTATATTTGCAAAATCAGGGCGTTACCCCTGATACGCTGGTAGGAATTTGCATGGAACGGTCTTTAGAAATGGTCATTGGGCTGTTGGGAATCCTTCTGGCGGGAGGAGCCTATGTGCCGCTTGATCCGGACTATCCAGAGGACAGATTGGAATACATGCTGCAGGACTCCAATACTTCCCTTGTCATTACGCAATCGGAATTGCTGGAAAAAGTATCTCGGCTGGCAGGGAGTCATGTGAACTGCATTGTTCTTGATAACGAATGGGATCTTCTGACAAGTAGTATAAAGGGGAGAAAGACACTCAAACGGGAAGTGCAGCCTAGCCATTTGGCATATGTGATATATACCTCTGGAAGTACAGGGAAACCCAAAGGGGTCATGATCCCGCACAAAGCGTTGACCAACTTTCTTCTTTCCATGGGAGAAAAGCCAGGCATAACAGAGCAGGATAAATTGCTTGCAGTGACAACGTATTGCTTTGACATCGCGGGGCTGGAATTATATCTGCCTTTGATTAAAGGCGCTCAATGCTATGTTTGCAGTTCTGAAAAGGCTAAGGATGCCGAAAGACTCAAGCAGGAGATTCAAAAAATAAAACCGACAATGATGCAGGCAACGCCTGTGACCTGGACCATGCTTTTTCAAGCTGGCTGGAAGAACGAAGAGAACATGAAAATGCTCTGTGGCGGAGAAGCACTTTCGGAAACATTGAAATCTTATTTTGTGCATAACAACGGTGACGCATGGAATATGTTCGGTCCGACTGAGACGACGATTTGGTCTACAATTCAAACGATTACCGCCGACAAGCCGATTTCGATCGGTAAGCCTATTGCCAACACCCAGATTTATATTTTGGATCAGCTCCTTAGACCTGTACCTATCGGATTTCCGGGTGAACTTTTCATTTCGGGCAATGGCTTGGCCAGAGGCTATCTGAATCAGCCGGTGCTTACGGATGAAAAGTTTATTGACAACCCATTCAAGCCCGGAACTAAGCTCTATAGAACCGGAGATTTATGCAAGTGGCTTTCTGACGGTTCCATTGAATATTTGGGTCGGATGGATTATCAAGTGAAAATCCGCGGGTTTCGAATTGAGCTAAGTGAAGTTGAAGGTCAGGTCAGAACATATCCGGGAATTGATGAATGTGTCGTGATCGCCAAGGAACAAGGAGGGGATAAGCAGCTTGTCGCCTACTATTTACGCAACAACTCTCAGTTCGGGGAATCCTCACTTGATCCGAAAGAAGTACGAAATTATTTAAAAGCATTCTTGCCTTATTATATGATTCCAGCATTCTTTATCGAACTGGACAAGCTGCCATTGACCCCGAATGGCAAAATAGATCGGAAGGAATTAATGGGTCGTAGGGTCAAGCTGGCGACAGCAACAAGAAAAATCCATTTGCCGCAATCGGATGTTGAACAACAAGTTTTAACAATATGGAAAAAGCTTCTGGATATCGATCATCTAAGTACGGATGATGCTTTTTTCGACGTGGGCGGAAATTCTTTTTCAGCCGCAGAGATGATTAGAAGGATCAAGGACAAGCTGGAATGTGATATTTCGGTGACAGCATTGTTCAAGTATCCAACGGTTAGGGAACTTAGTGCCTATATTACGAAAGTAAAAGGCGAGGCACCAGCTTCTGCAACAGAACAAACAGATACCGCTAAAAATACCATTTCACAGGGATTAGACTCGGAGGAAGATGAACATAAACCATCCTACCCTGATTATTATGAGGATAGTATCGCAATCATAGGAATTTCATCCCATTTTCCGGGTGCGAAAAACCACGTTGAGTTTTGGAGCAATTTGAGGGCAGGGGTGGAAAGTGTCCGGTACTTTTCTGAGGAAGAACTAGCCCAGTTAGGGCTGGAGAGAGAGATTGTCGAGCATCCACACTTTGTGCCCGGACAATGCACGATTGAGGGGAAAGAGTATTTCGACCCTGAGTTTTTTAATTTATCCCAGAAAAATGCAGAATTTATGGACCCTCAGATGAAATTACTGCTACAGCATGCATGGAAGGCTGTCGAAGATGCTGGTTATGTCTCCAAGGAAATTCCTGAGACCAGTGTGTATATGTCGGCGAGCAGCAGCTTTTATCAAGCCTTTATTCCTAATTTGGCATCGCAATCACCTAATGTCCTGAGGAATGCGGATGAATATGTAACCTGGATTTTGGCACAAGGCGGGACCATTCCTACTATGATCTCTCATAAATTAGGATTTAAAGGTCCTAGCTTATTTGTGCATTCCAACTGTTCTTCTTCGTTAGTCGGACTTCGTCTAGCTTCGCAAAGCCTGTTGTCTGGTGAAGCAAAATACGCCTTGGTTGGAGCGTCAACAATCTTTCCTTTCAACAGCTTAGGTTATGTGTATCAGCCTGGCTTGAACTTTTCTAGTGATGGCCATATTAGAGCTTTTGACGATTCGGCAGACGGAATGATTGGCGGAGAAGGGGTTGGAGTTGTTCTACTGAAAAAAACGCTGGATGCCATTAGAGACGGTGACCATATTTATACGATTTTACGAGGGGTTAGCGTGAACAACGATGGGACTGACAAACTAGGGTTTTATGCTCCAAGTGTTAAGGGTCAATCTGAAGTTATTCAGAAGACGATCGAATCAACCGGAATTCATCCCGAAACGATCAGTTATATTGAGACACATGGAACCGGAACCAAATTGGGCGATCCGGTTGAATTTGCTGCCTTGAATGATACATTCAGGCAGTATACAGCCAAAAAACAGTTTTGTGGTATTGGATCGGTCAAAACCAATATCGGACATTTGGACACTGCAGCAGGTTTGGCGGGGTGTATTAAAGTCGCTTTAAGCTTATACCATAATGAGATTCCTCCTACGCTTAATTATGATACACCCAATACCGATATCCATTTGTCTGAATCGCCTTTTTATGTTGTTGATAAACTGCGGAAATGGGAACAAGCGTCGGCTCCCCATCGAGCGGCGCTGAGCTCTTTTGGCATAGGCGGAACGAATGCTCATGCTATTTTCGAACAATTTGTAGCTAATGATGAACCCGAACGTTCTAAATCCAGTTTGGTGAACGATGCTGCTGAGTATCTTATTCCTTTGTCTGCCAAAAATGATCAGCGCCTTAAGGCATATGCTGGGGACCTCTCGGATTTCTTGACAGCTTCTCAAGAAATCAATTTGTCGGATGTATCTTTTACGCTTCAAACAGGACGAATGGCAATGAAAAGTCGGGTAGCGTTTATCGTCAGGAATACGAGCGAGCTGGTGCAAAAATTGGATTCGTTCGCGAATGGACAAGAACATATCGAGAATTGCTGGAGGGGAGAAAATAACCAGCAAGATTCAATGCAATGGTTTGAACAGGAAGAAGTGTTCAAGGAATTAGTGAGCAAATGGATCTCAAATCGTGAAATGAACAAGCTGGCAGAGCTATGGGCCAAAGGCTTCTATATCGATTGGAAGTTGCTGTATTACGATATCCAACCGAAAAGAATCAGTCTGCCTACGTATCCTTTTGCTCAGCAACGCTGTTGGGCTCCTGAGGTTGAGGCTGGAGCAGCAAGGGTCAGAGCAGTGGCGGAAGCACCTGCGACTGCAGCCAGCCAAACTCTGATGTTTGAGCCAGTCTGGAAGGAGCAGGACGTAGCGCCGGAGGTCGAAGCCCTTGCCTACGACCGCCGTATCATCTTACTGTGTGAGCCGGACGAGGCCTTACCTGAACGGCTTGAAGCGCGAGTGAACGGAGCGGCACAGGTCTTGGCCTTCTCATCTGGGAAGAGCCGGGTGGATGAGCGGTTTCAGACCTATGCAGTTCAGGCCTTTGAGAGCATCCAAAGCCTACTCAAAGACAAGCCTGCCGGAAGGGTGCTGGTTCAGCTTGTCGTGACGGCGGCTGGAGAAGGACAGCTCTTTTCAGGGCTTTCGGGTCTGCTGAAGACCGCCCGACTGGAAAATCCAAAACTCATCGGGCAATTGATCGAAGTGGAACAGGGAGAACTTGCGGAAAGCCTGCTGGCGAAGCTGGAGGAAAACAGCCGCAGTCCGTTGGATGGATGGATTCGCTATGAGGGCAGTCAACGCAAAACCGCTTGCTGGAACAGGTTGGAGCCATCTCGGTCAGATGAGGAGCTGCCATGGAGAGATGGGGGCGTGTATCTCATCACCGGCGGCTCTGGCGGCCTGGGGCTGCTTGTTGCCGAAGAACTGGTTCGACACACCCGAACAGCGACCTTGATCCTGACAGGGCGGTCGACACTGGACGGCAACATACAAACCCGGCTGAAGGAGCTGGAGTCCTTAGGGGCCAGAGTGGTGTATAAGCAGGGGGATATCACCGACAGGAACACGGTTACCAGCTTGCTGGAAAGCATCCAGGAAGAATTCGGGCGTGTTCACGGGATTATCCACTGTGCTGGGGTCATTCACGATAACTTCATTCTCAAGAAAAGCAGGGAAGAATTTATCGAGGTGCTGGGGCCGAAGGTCCAAGGGCTGGTCCATCTGGATGAGGCAAGCAGCGGCCAGGATCTGGACTTCTTCATGCTCTTTTCCTCCATCTCGGGCAGTCTGGGAAATCCGGGACAGGCCGATTATGCCACCGCCAACGCCTTTATGGATGCGTACGCAGCATATCGGAATACCCTGGTGGAAGCCCAGCAACGGCGGGGCCGGACGCTATCCATCCGCTGGCCGCTGTGGAAAGAAGGCGGAATGCGGATCGATGCGGACACGGAAAAGCTCATGAGACAAAATATGGGCATCACGCCTCTACAGACCGAGTCGGGCATTCAGGCGTTGTACCAATGCCTGACCTCAAGCAAGGATCAGGTGATGATCCTGGAAGGAGAGCCCAAGAAAATCAAGGCCTATCTGGCGAAAGCCGTCTCGCAGACCGATGTTCGAGCGGTAGAGGCAGCTGGATTGAAGCTGGATGCGGGTTTACTGTACGATAAAACCTTGTATCATCTCAAGGCGCTATTGGGAGAGGTGACCCGGCTGAGCGTCGGTAGCATTGAAGCCCAAGAACCGCTAGAGCGTTATGGGATTGATTCGATTATGATTACCCAGCTCAATGCCAAGCTGGCAGAGTCTTTTGGCGAGCTATCCAAGACGCTATTTTATGAGTACCAGACCCTGCGTGCCCTGGCAGAACATTTAGTGGCGGAATATGCACCGGAGTGCATGCAATGGGTTGGAATGAGCACGGACAAGGAACGGGTAGAGGAAACGGCTGCGACAGCCCAGTACGCTGAAGAAGAAAGCACGCAAATTGCGGGGCAGACGATAGCGGAAGAGGCGGCAGCGAAGTCCAGCCGAAGCTACGTGGAGCCGATTCGAAGCTACGCGGAACTTGGCGCAGAGGAAACACGAGAACCGATCGCCATCATTGGCATGGCAGGAAAGTATCCAGGTTCGAGGGACATGAACGAATATTGGGAAAATCTCAAGGCAGGAAAGGATTGTGTCAGCGAAATCCCGCAGGAACGCTGGAAACTGGAAGAATTCTTCCAGCCTGACAAACAGGAAGCGGTGGCTGATGGGAAAAGCTACAGCAAGTGGGGCGGCTTTATCGAAGGCTTTGCGGAATTCGACCCATTGTTTTTCAATATTGCACCGCGAGAAGCCCTCAGCATGGATCCTCAGGAAAGGCTGTTTATTGAAGCTTGCTGGGAAGCGATGGAGGACGCAGGCTACACCAGAGAACAGCTTGCGGTACGACATAACAGCCGTGTAGGTGTGTTTGCGGGAATTACCAAAACGGGCTACGAGCTTTATGGGCCGGAATTATGGAAGATGGGGGCCAAAATATTCCCCCAAATATCCTTTAGCTCGGTAGCCAACCGGATTTCGTACCTGTTTAATTTGCAGGGGCCGAGCATGCCGGTGGATACGATGTGTTCGTCCTCGTTGACTGCGATTCATGAAGCGTGTGAGCATCTGTACCGCGGAGAATGCGAGTTGGCCATGGCAGGAGGAGTGAACCTATATCTGCATCCGCTGAGTTATGTCGGACTTTGTGCGAATCAGATGCTGTCCGTAGACGGACAGTGCAAGAGCTTCGGAAAGGGAGGCAACGGCTTTGTCCCAGGAGAAGGTGTGGGGGTCGTGCTATTGAAGCCGTTGTCGAAGGCGATAGCAGATGGGGACCCAATCCATGCGGTCATCCGGGGAACGAGCATCAACCATGGAGGCAAGACCAACGGGTATACCGTGCCTAACCCGACTGCTCAAGGGGAGCTAATCCGGTCGGCTTTGGAACGAGCCGGGGTACATGCCCGGACCATTAGCTATATCGAAGCTCACGGAACTGGCACAGAACTGGGAGATCCGATTGAAGTAACCGGTCTGACCCAGGCCTTCAGAAAGGACACGGCAGACAAGGGATTTTGCGCCGTGGGCTCTGTGAAGTCCAACATCGGACATTTGGAGGCGGCAGCGGGCATCGCAGGGATTGGGAAAATTGTCCTGCAGATGAAAAACCGGACACTGGTTCCCAGTCTGCATGCCCAGGAACTGAATCCGAACATTCCTTTTGAGCAGACGCCGTTTGT